>CAZOWL010000097.1:0-15875 GCA_964583605.1 uncultured Chromatiaceae bacterium
AATCGTCCCAACATTGACGTGCGGCTTCTTTCTCTCGAATTTTTCTTTGGACATGAGGCCCTACCCCTGTCAAGCGTTACTGTCTCTTGGCCACCGCCTCAGCTAGGCTGGCCGGCACCTCGTTGTACTTGGCGAACTCCATGCTGTAGGTGGCACGGCCCTGGGTGGCCGAGCGCAGGTCGGTGGCATAGCCGAACATCTCAGCCAATGGCACCTCGGCACGGATGATCTTGCCCGAGGGGGCGTCTTCCATGCCCAGCACCATCCCGCGGCGACTATTCAGGTCACCCATCACGTCACCCATGTAATCTTCTGGCGTGACCACCTCGACCTTCATAATCGGCTCGAGCAGCACCGGGCGCGCCTTCGCTGCCCCCTCTTTGAGCCCGATCGAGCCGGCGATCTTAAACGCCATCTCGCTCGAATCGACCTCGTGATAGGAGCCGTCATACAAAGTGACCTTCACGTCGACCAGGGGGAAGCCGGCGAGCACCCCATTGGCCATGGCGTCTTGCACGCCTTTGTCTACCGCCGGGATGTACTCCTTAGGCACGACACCGCCAACGATGGCATTGACGAACTCATAGCCGGCGCCGGGCTCTTGCGGCTCGAGGCGCAGATAGACGTGGCCATACTGTCCGCGGCCACCGGACTGACGCACAAATTTGCTCTCGTGCTCGACAGCGCTGCGGATCGTCTCGCGATAGCTCACCTGCGGCGCCCCGACATTGGCGTCGACCTTGAACTCGCGCCGCATGCGGTCGACGAGGATCTCCAGATGCAGCTCACCCATACCCGAGATGATCGTCTGACCCGATTCCTGGTCGGTGTGTACGCGGAACGAGGGATCCTCTTGGGCTAGCTTACCGAGCGCAATCCCCATCTTCTCCTGGTCGCCCTTGGTCTTCGGCTCGACCGCGACCGAGATGACCGGATCTGGGAACTCCATCCTCTCGAGCGTGATGACGTCGTTGAGGCTGCAGAGCGTGTCACCGGTCGTGACGTCTTTCAGCCCCACCGCCGCCGCGATATCGCCGGCACAAACCTCCTTGATCTCCTTACGCTCATTGGCATGCATCTGCAAAATACGGCCAACCCGCTCCTTGCGCGTCTTGACCGGGTTGTAGACAGTGTCCCCGGAGCTTAGGACACCCGAGTAGACACGGAAGAAGGTCAAAGTCCCAACATAGGGGTCTGTGGCGATCTTGAAGGCCAGTGCCGCAAACGGTGCGTCGTCACTCGACGGACGCTCGGCTTCGCTCTCGGCTGCGTCATCCAGCACACCGCGGATCGGCGGCACTTCGGTCGGCGATGGCAGATAGTCAATGACGGCATCCAGCATGGCCTGAACGCCTTTGTTCTTGAAGGCCGATCCGCAGAGCATGGGTACGATCTCGTTCTTGAGCGTACGGGCGCGAAGCCCGACCTTGATCTCCTCCTGGCTGAGTTCGCCGCCCTCGAGATATTTCTCCATCAGCTCATCGTTGGCCTCCGCGGCGGCCTCGACCATGTGGGCACGCCACTCGTCACACTGCTCGCGCAGCTCACCAGGGATCTCCGCAAGCTCGTACTTCATGCCCTTGGACTCGTCATCCCAGTAGATCGCTTGCATGCGCACCAGGTCGACGACCCCCTTGAAATGCTCTTCCGCGCCGATCGGCAGCTGGATCGGCACAGCGTTACCGCCTAGACGATCCCTGACCTGCTGCACGACACGCAGGAAGTTCGCGCCCATTCGATCCATCTTGTTGACAAACGCCAACCGCGGCACCCGGTACTTATTGGCCTGGCGCCAGACGGTCTCCGACTGAGGCTCCACACCACCGACCGCGCAAAAGACGGCGCACGCCCCGTCGAGCACGCGGAGCGAGCGCTCGACCTCGATCGTGAAGTCGACGTGCCCCGGCGTGTCGATGATGTTGATCCGATATTCCGGACCGTCGAGATCCATGCCCTTCCAGAAGCAGGTCGTGGCAGCGGAGGTAATGGTGATACCACGCTCCTGCTCCTGCTCCATCCAGTCCATCGTGGCCGCGCCGTCATGCACCTCACCGAGCTTGTGCGAGACACCGGTGTAGAACAGGATTCGCTCGGTCGTAGTCGTCTTGCCGGCATCGATGTGTGCCATGATGCCGAGATTCCGGTAGCGTTGAATGGGTGTGCTACGTGCCACAACTCTTTCCGCCCTAGTCGATGCCGACAGTCAATTTAGGCCTTTCGGCCATGCCTACCAGCGGTAATGCGAGAAGGCCCGGTTGGCCTCCGCCATACGGTGCGTGTCTTCCTTCTTCTTCACGGCCGCGCCACGCGAATCCGCGGCATCCATCAACTCCCCGGCCAAGCGGTGGGCCATGGATTTCTCGGAGCGCTTTCGCGCCGCATCGATGATCCAGCGCATCGCCAGCGAATTCCGGCGCGTTGGCCGCACCTCTACGGGCACCTGATAGGTCGCACCGCCGACACGGCGCGACTTCACCTCGACGACGGGTCGAACGTTCTCCATAGCCTGCTCGAGCAGCCCGACCGGCTCGACACCCTTCTTATCCGATACCTGATCCAGCGCCCCATAGATCAATCGCTCTGCGGTCGACTTCTTCCCGTCCCGCATCATCATATTGATGAACTTCGCTAGCAATTGACTACCGTGCTTGGGATCCGGCAGGATCTGGCGACGGGCAACAATGCGTCTTCTCGGCATGACTCAAAGCTCCGACTCGAAAGCTCTCAACGGCCGCATCGGCGGCCAGCAGGCATCCGCCGCGCGCCGCGACCAGCCTCACTTCTTCGGGCGTTTCGCCCCGTACTTGGACCGACCCTGGCGTCGCTTCTCAACCCCGGTCGTGTCCAGTGTCCCGCGAACGGTGTGGTAACGCACGCCTGGCAGGTCCTTGACTCGACCCCCACGGATCAGCACGACCGAATGTTCTTGCAGGTTATGCCCTTCGCCGCCGATATAGGACGCTACCTCGTAGCCATTCGTGAGACGAACCCGCGCGACCTTGCGCAAGGCCGAGTTGGGCTTCTTCGGTGTCGTGGTGTAAACGCGCGTGCAGACGCCGCGCTTCTGCGGGCAGGCCTCCAAGGCCGGGACCGTGCTCTTAGCGACCCGTCGTTTTCGCGGCTTGCGCACCAACTGATTGATAGTCGTCATGCAATTGCTCTCCGCCGCCTCCGTGGCGCCATTCCGCCAAGCGGCATCATAGACGAAGCCCATCACCACCGAGCCGACCACTGCGGCGGCGGACTAAAACTGTTACCTGGTTACGTGACGTTGCGGTTGGGCGCCCAAGGCACCCAGCTCGGGAAACAAGCAAGCCGGCGTGTAACGCCGGCTGAGCTAAGACACACCAGTTTAAGGAAGCCTGGTGCGCGAGTCAACTCTCTCCGGCCGGACTCTCCGCCTCGGTCCGGTCGGCAGCAGTGGGAACTGCCTCACAGCTAGACCGCAAGGCTGGCCGCGCCGCTTGAGAAGCCCGCTCCCGGTCAGCGGCGCGAGCCTCGCACCTCTCACCGACGGCAGCGTCGGGTCTAAGCGGCCCCGGCGCGGCAGAGGACACTGTGAGTGGGTGTCAACGATACGGATGGCACGAAGCCGATCAGCTCTCTGAAACGTTGAACTCCTGTTTGAGCGCCTGCTCTAGCTCCTCCGGTGTCATCTCAACCTTACCATGGACGGCCGCTTCGTGGAGGCGCTCGGCCTGGCGCTGACGACGCCGTTGCTTGTGGTAGGAAAGCCCTGTGCCGGCCGGGATCAGGCGGCCGACGATGACATTCTCTTTCAGTCCGGTCAGCCGATCCGTGGAGCCACGTACAGCCGCCTCTGTCAAAACACGCGTTGTCTCCTGGAACGAGGCCGCCGAGATGAAGGACTCCGTGGCCAAGGATGCCTTGGTGATGCCCAATAACAAGGGCTGCCACTGGGCAGGCATCTTGTTGTCGTTCATCGCCCGCTCGTTTTCCGCGAGCAGCGCCGTATACTCAACCTGCTCACCCCGCAGCAACCTCGTATCGCCCGGGTCGATCACCTCCACCTTACGGAGCATCTGGCGGATGATCACTTCGATATGTTTGTCGTTGATCTTGACGCCCTGGAGTCGATAGACGTCCTGGATCTCCTTGACGAGGTATTCAGCAAGCGCACGCACGCCCTTCAACCGCAGGATGTCGTGCGAGGCAAGCTCACCATCGGAGATGACCTCACCGCGCTCCACGCGCTCGCCTTCAAAGACATTGACATGCCGCCACTTCGGAATCAGGTCCTCGTATGCCTCACCATCATCACCGGTGATGACCAGCCGCTGCTTGCCCTTGGTATCCTTGCCAAAGCTGACCGTCCCCGAGACCTCGGCGAGGAGTGCCGACTCCTTCGGTTTGCGGGCCTCGAACAAATCCGCGACGCGGGGCAAGCCACCGGTGATGTCGCGGGTCTTGCTCGACTCTTGCGGGATGCGTGCCACCACATCGCCGATGCTGACCTCAGCGCCATCCGCAACGCTGACAATGGCCCCCGTCGGCAGGAAGTACCGGGCCGGCATCTCGGTGCCAGCGATATTGAGCTCCGCCCCATCCTCGTCGATCAGTTTGACCAACGGGCGAAGATCTCGCCCTGTCGCGGGACGTTGTTTGGGATCGATCACGACATGCGAGGTGAGACCAGTCATCTCGTCGGTCTGCGCGTGGACCGTTACGCCATCGATGAAGTCCTCGAAGCGCAACCGGCCAGCGACCTCGGTCACGACCGGATGGGTATGAGGATCCCAGGTGGCCACGACCTGGCCACCCTCGACCTGATCACCGCTGTTCACGCGTAGCGTCGCCCCATAGGGCACTTTATATCGCTCGCGTTCGAGCCCTTTGTCATCAGAGACCGTCAGCTCCCCGGAGCGGCTCACCGCGACCAAATTGCCGCTGTGGTGCTGCACCGTCTTCATGTTGTGCAACCTCACGGTGCCAGCGGCCTTGATCTCGATGCTGTTGACCGCGGCCGCCCGTGACGCGGCACCGCCGATATGGAAGGTGCGCATCGTCAGCTGGGTTCCCGGCTCGCCGATGGATTGGGCCGCGATCACGCCGACGGCCTCCCCAAGATTGACCGGATGGCCACGAGCCAGGTCACGCCCGTAGCATTGGGCGCACACGCCAAGGCGCGATTCGCAGGTGATCGGTGAGCGGACATAGATTTGATCGATGCCGCAGTGCTCCAGCCGCTCGACCCAATGCTCATCGAGCAAGGTCCCAGCGGAGCAGACCATCTCGTCTGTACCGGGCTGATAGACATCGACGGCCGCGACGCGCCCGAGGATGCGCTCGCGCAGAGGCTCAACGACGTCCCCACCTTCGATGATGGGCGTCATCAATAGGCCCTTCTCGGTGCCACAATCCTCTTCGAGGACCACCATGTCCTGCGCGACGTCGACCAGCCGACGCGTCAGGTACCCGGAGTTCGCCGTCTTAAGGGCCGTATCGGCGAGACCCTTTCGCGCACCGTGTGTGGAGATGAAGTACTGGATGACATTCAGGCCCTCGCGGAAGTTGGCTGTGATTGGCGTCTCGATGATCGAGCCATCCGGCTTGGCCATCAGACCGCGCATCCCGGCGAGCTGGCGAATCTGCGCCGCTGAGCCTCGAGCCCCGGAGTCCGCCATCATGTAGATCGAGTTGAACGAGTCCTGCAGCACCTCGCGTCCATCCTTGTCGAGCACCCGCTCTTTGCCAAGCTTCGCCATCATCGACTTGGCCACTTGATCGTTCGTGTACGACCAGATGTCGACGACCTTGTTATAACGCTCGCCGTTGGTCACGAGCCCTGAGGCATACTGATCCTCGATCTCCTTCACCTGGGCCTCCGCATCCGTCAGGATCCGGGCCTTCTCTTCCGGGACCGCCATGTCTTCGAGACCGATCGAGACCCCGGCTCGGGTCGCCATGCGGAAGCCCAAATACATGATCTTGTCGGCGAAAACCACGGTTTCCTTCAGCCCAAGCCGCCGGTAGCAGGCATTAATCAGGCGCGAGATCTGCTTCTTACCGAGTGGGCGGTCAATCAGGTCAAACGGCAGGCCCGCCGGCACGATGGCGAAGACGAGGGCACGCCCGAGCGTTGTCTCGCGCACAGCGACCCGTTCCTGCATCGTGCCATCCTCGCCCTTGACGACTTCGCGGATCCGGACACGGCAACGCGCGTGCAGATTCGCCTGTCCCGTCTCGTAGGCCCGTCGCGCCTCGTCGATGTCGGCAAAGGCATACCCCTCGCCTTTCGCCCCGACCCGCTCCCGGGTCATGTAGTAGAGGCCCAACACCACATCCTGCGATGGCACGATGATGGGCTCGCCATTGGCCGGCGAGAGGATGTTATTCGAGGCCATCATGAGCGCTCGGGCCTCGATCTGCGCCTCCAACGACAAGGGCACATGGACCGCCATCTGGTCGCCATCGAAGTCGGCGTTGAAGGCCGTGCAGACGAGCGGATGCAGCTGGATCGCCTTGCCCTCGACCAAGACCGGCTCGAACGCCTGAATACCCAGGCGGTGCAAAGTCGGCGCCCGGTTGAGCATGACCGGGTGCTCGCGAATCACCTCCTCGAGGATGTCCCAGACCTCTGGCGCCCCGCGCTCGACCATCTTCTTCGCCGCCTTAATCGTCGCAGCCAGACCACGCAACTGCAACTTACTGAATATAAAAGGCTTGAACAACTCGAGGGCCATGCGCTTCGGCAAGCCGCACTGGTGCAGACGCAGCGTCGGGCCGACGACGATGACCGAGCGGCCGGAGTAATCGACACGCTTGCCGAGCAGGTTCTGCCGAAACCGGCCCTGCTTGCCCTTGATCATGTCAGCCAGCGACTTCAACGGCCGCTTATTGGTACCGGTAATGGCGCGACCGCGGCGACCGTTGTCGAGCAGCGCGTCGACGGCCTCCTGGAGCATGCGCTTCTCGTTGCGCACGATGATGTCCGGGGCCACCAAGTCGAGCAGTCGCTTCAGGCGGTTATTCCGGTTGATGACGCGTCGATAGAGATCGTTTAGATCCGAAGTCGCGAATCGCCCACCATCGAGGGGTACCAAAGGGCGTAAGTCCGGAGGCAGAACTGGCAGGACGGTCAGGATCATCCACTCCGGGCGGTTACCCGACTCCAACAAGGACTCCATCAGCTTGAGGCGTTTGGAGAGCTTCTTGATTTTGGTCTCTGAATTCGTTGCCTGGATCTCTTCGCGCATCTGCCGGACTTCCTTCGGCATGTCGATCGTGCGCAGCAGCTCGAACACGGCCTCCGCGCCCATACGCGCGTCAAATTCGTCGCCGTTCTCTTCAAGCGCCTCGAGATACTGCTCGTCGGTCATCAACTGCCCGCGCTCGAGTTGCGTCATCCCGGGGTCGACAACGACAAACGACTCGAAGTAGAGGATGCGCTCGATGTCGCGAAGCGTCATGTCGAGGAGAAGCCCGATACGGGACGGCAGCGACTTCAAGAACCAGATGTGAGCCACAGGACTAGCGAGCTCGATATGCCCCATGCGCTCACGCCGGACCTTGGCCAGCGTCACCTCGACGCCGCACTTCTCGCACACGACACCGCGGTGCTTAAGGCGCTTATACTTGCCGCAGAGGCACTCATAGTCACTGATCGGGCCAAAGATCTTGGCGCAAAACAGCCCATCGCGCTCCGGCTTGAACGTGCGATAGTTGATCGTCTCCGGCTTCTTGACCTCACCAAAGGACCAGGAACGGATCATGTCTGGTGACGCGAGGCCGATCTTGATCGCATCGAATTCCAGCGCCTGGCCCTGCTGCTTGATGATATTCAATAAGTCTTTCAAGACTTTGCCTCCGGATTACGCGTTGTTCAGCGGCTGGATTCCGACTAGTCCTGCTCGAGCTCGACGTTGATCGCCAACGAGCGGATCTCTTTGACCAATACGTTGAAAGACTCCGGCATACCGGCCTCCATTCGGTGATCGCCGTCGACGATGTTCTTGTACATCTTGGTGCGACCATTCACGTCATCGGATTTCACGGTAAGCATCTCTTGCAGCGTATACGCGGCGCCATAGGCCTCGAGCGCCCAGACCTCCATCTCGCCGAACCGCTGGCCACCGAACTGTGCCTTCCCCCCTAGGGGCTGCTGAGTCACCAGGCTGTAAGGGCCCGTCGAGCGGGCATGCATCTTGTCGTCGACAAGATGGTTGAGCTTAAGCATGTACATGTAGCCGACCGTAACGGGCCGCTCGAAGCGATCTCCGGTTCGGCCGTCGTAGAGGATGGTCTGCCCCGTCTCGGGGAGACCCGCCAGCCGCAGCATCGTCTTGATCTCCGCCTCCGTCGCACCGTCAAAAACGGGAGTCGCCAATGGCACGCCACCGGTCAGATTGCCGGCCAGCTCCAAGAGCTCGGCATCATTGAGTGCCGCCAGATCCTCGGTCTTCCCGCTCGTGTTGTAGACCTCCTCAAGAAACGCGCGGATCTTGCTTATCTCGGCTTGGGCGCGTAGCAGCCGGTCAATCTTGCGGCCGAGCCCCTTCGCCGCCCAGCCGAGGTGAGTCTCCAGGACCTGTCCTACATTCATCCGCGATGGGACACCAAGTGGATTGAGGACGATATCGACCGGCTCGCCGTCATCCGAGAAGGGCATGTCCTCAACCGGGACGATCCTCGAGATGACGCCCTTATTCCCGTGCCGGCCGGCCATCTTGTCGCCCGGCTGAACACGGCGCTTGACGGCCACGTAGACCTTGACCATCTTGAGCACGCCCGGGGCGAGATCGTCTCCGCTCGCGATCTTGCGCTTCTTCACTTCGTAACGCTGGCGAAAATCCTCGCGGAGCTGCTGGATCTGGCTCGCCGCGGATTCGAGCAGGCTTGCCGCTTCCTCGCTGTGGAGGCGAATCTCGAGCCAAGCGTCGCGGCCGTCGCTCTGCGCCAGGTCGCTCAAGTAGCTCTTGGTGACCTTACCGCCCGGCCGCAGTCCGCGTGGCCCGCCGTCAGCCACCTTATTGATCAGCATCCGCTCGACGCGTTGGAAGGCGTCGTTTTCCATGATGCGCTGCTGATCCGCCAGATCTTTGCGGACCCGGTTCAGCTCCATCTCGTCGACCTGCAGCGCGCGCTTGTCCTTCTCCACGCCGTCCCGTGTAAAGACCTGAACATCGACGACGGTGCCGGCCATGCCGGACGGCACGCGTAGCGAAGTGTCCTTCACATCCGAAGCCTTCTCCCCGAAGATGGCCCGCAGGAGCTTTTCTTCCGGGGTCAGCTGCGTTTCGCCTTTCGGCGTGACCTTGCCGACCAGGATATCGCCGTCTCGCACCTCGGCCCCGATGTAGACGATTCCGGACTCATCGAGCTTGGACAAGGCCGCTTCGCCGACGTTCGGAATGTCTCCAGTGATCTCCTCCTGGCCAAGCTTGGTATCGCGCGCGAGGCAGGTCAGCTCCTCGATGTGGATGCTAGTGAAACGGTCATCCTGCACGACGCGCTCCGAGATCAGGATCGAGTCCTCGAAGTTGAAGCCGTTCCAAGGCATGAACGCCACACGCAGGTTCTGGCCCAAAGCCAGTTCTCCAATATCGGTCGAGGGCCCATCGGCGAGCACGTCGCCGCGCGCGATGGCATCGCCGGGCTGCACCAGCGGACGCTGGTTCATACAGGTATTCTGATTCGAGCGCGTGTATTTGGTGAGATTGTAGATATCGACACCGGCGACACCAGGCTCCGCCTCGTCGTCATTGACGCGTACCACGATACGTGCCGCATCGACGGATTCCACGACCCCCCCACGCCGCGCCCAGACGACCACGCCGGAATCCTTGGCCACGACCCGCTCCATGCCTGTGCCGACCAGGGGTTTTTCGGCACGCAGGGTCGGCACGGCCTGCCGCTGCATATTCGAGCCCATCAATGCCCGGTTGGCGTCGTCATGCTCTAAGAAGGGGATCAGCGAGGCCGCCACCGAGACGATCTGTCGCGGCGAGACATCCATGTAGTGGACTTCCTCTGGGGCCTTCATCGTGAACTCGTTCATGTGTCGGCAGGAGACCAGGGCATCGGTCAGCCGACCGGCGTCATCCAGCGTCGCGTTAGCCTGCGCGATCACAAAGTGACCTTCCTCGATTGCCGAAAGGTAATCGATCTGCGTCGTCACTTGGCCATCTTCGACCTTCCGATACGGGGTCTCGAGGAAGCCGAACTTATTCGTCCGAGCAAAGACGGCCAATGAATTGATCAGACCGATGTTCGGACCCTCCGGCGTCTCGATCGGGCACACCCGTCCATAGTGCGTCGGATGCACGTCACGCACCTCAAATCCAGCGCGCTCGCGGGCAAGTCCGCCTGGCCCGAGTGCCGAGACACGCCGCTTGTGCGTCACCTCGGAGAGCGGGTTGTTCTGGTCCATGAACTGCGACAGCTGGCTCGAGCCAAAGAATTCCTTGATCGCCGCCGAAACCGGCTTGGCGTTGATCAATTCCTGCGGCATCAACCCCTCGGACTCCGCCAGAGATAGCCGCTCCTTCACAGCCCGCTCGACGCGAACCAGGCCAACCCGGAATTGATTCTCGGCCATCTCCCCGACGCAGCGGATGCGTCGATTGCCGAGGTGGTCGATATCGTCGACGGTACCGCGCCCATTGCGCAGCTCCACCAGCATCTTCATGGCGTCGACAATATCCGAGGTGTCTCCGAGCTGCTGGTAAAGGGCTTGAGCCGATTCCTCGCCGCGCCCCTTGAAGTATCGACCGTCATACAGGATTCCTGGCCCTTCCTCGTTCTCACGTCCGAGGCGACGATTGAACTTCATCCTTCCGACCGCGGACAGGTCGTAACGATCCGAGGTAAAAAATAGATTGTGGAACAGATTCTGCGCGGCATCTTTGGTCGGTGGCTCCCCGGGACGCATCATCCGGTAGATCTCGACCTGGGCCTCGAGCTCATTAGTGGTCGGATCGATACGGAGCGTCTCCGAGACGTATGGCCCCTGGTCCAGATCATTAACGAACAGGGTCTCGAGCCGCGAGACGCCCTTCGCGCGCAGCATCTGGATCAGCTCGACCGTCAGCTCGGCATTGGCCTCGGCCAGGATCTCCCCGGTGTCCGCCTCGACCTGGGTGTGAGCCAGCACCCGCCCGACCAGAAAGTCCACGGGCACCTCTAGCCGTTCAATCCCCGCCTTCTGGAGCTCCCGGATATGGCGCTGCGTCACTCGGCGACCCGCGTCGACGAGCACCTGCTCGCCGAGCCAGATGTCGAACCCGACCGTCTCACCGCGCAGGCGCTCGGGCACGAGCGCCAAGCTGATGACATCGCCTTCGAGATGAAAAACGTCGGTATCGAAGAAGCAGTCCAGGATATCTTCGACGCCGTATCCGAGGGCACGCAGCAGCACAGTCGCCGGCAGCTTGCGCCGCCGATCGATCCGGACGTAAAGGTTGTCCTTCGGGTCAAACTCGAAATCGAGCCAGGAGCCACGGTAGGGGATGACCCGCGCCGAGAAAAGGAGCTTGCCCGACGAGTGGGTCTTGCCTTTGTCATGATCGAAAAACACACCCGGCGAACGGTGCAGCTGAGAGACGATGACGCGCTCAGTGCCGTTGATGATGAAGGTACCCGTCTCGGTCATCAGGGGGAGCTCCCCCATGTACACTTCCTGCTCCTTGATATCTTTGACAACCTTGGAGCCAGCCGGGGCCTCCTTGTCGTAAATCACCAGGCGCAGCAAGACACGCAGCGGTGCAGCAAAGGTTGCGCCACGCAGATGACATTCGCGCACATCGAACGCAGGCTCCCCTAAGCGATAGCTCACGTACTCCAGCACCGCATTGCCGGAATAGCTCTCGATCGGGAAGACGCTCTGGAAGGCGGCATGGAGGCCCTTGTCCGCACGCTTGCGTGGCGCCACGGCAGCCTGGAGGAAATCCTGATACGAATCGATTTGCGTCGCGAGAAGGAAAGGCACGTCCAGGATACCCGGGCGCTTGCCGAAATCTTTGCGGATACGCTTCTTCTCGGTGAACGAATAGGCCATACTGCCTTCCCTCGAAAGTGCTGAAATGGATCCGTCGATGCGTGCCTGGTTTCAGAGAGGCCAGGCGGCTCAAGCGGCCGGCTCGGTCCGGCTCGAAAGTCGTGTCAGCCGCGAGGTCCCGAGCACTTGGTGAGCCGGGATGACCTCTCGAGCTGGCTGAGCTCTTTCGGTCACCGACAGTCGGGCGACAATTGACGCCCGCACCCCACTGCGCGTCGCGGCTGTCGTTTTGGGCGTAACCTATCGCGGTGCCTCGGGTCCCTCCCCAACCCTAGACGGGTAAGGGCGGTGAGTGGGTTTCACAAACGCCAAAAGGCCGGCGGCTAATGCCGCCAGCCATGGCACTCACGTTAGCAATGACGGGAGCGAGTCAAGCGAGCTCTACTTGACCTCCACTGCGGCGCCCGCCTCCTCGAGCTGCTTCTTCGCCGCCTCGGCATCCGCTTTGGACACTGCCTCTTTCAGGACGGTCGGGACGCCTTCGACGGCATCCTTTGCCTCCTTGAGGCCCAAGCCAGTCAGCGCGCGTACGGCCTTAATCACAGCAACCTTATTCGCACCGAACGAGGTTAAAACCACATTGAACTCCGTCTGCTCCTCAGCAGCCGGCGCGTCAGCCGCGCCAGCCCCGACAGGCGCCGCAGCTACGGCGGCAGCCGCCGTCACACCGAACTTCTCTTCCATCGCACTGATGAGGTCGACGACCTCCATCACAGTCATGTTGGCGATGGCGTCCAATATCTCGTCTTTCGAGACAGCCATTGTCATCTCCGAATTTCAAATCACATACCGAATCGCAGCCCGAGCCGCGCGATCAAGCGGCCTCTTTGGCATCGCGAATCGCCGCCAGGGTGCGCACAAACTTGCCAGGGACCTCATTGATCGTTGCGGCCAATTTCTGGACCGGGGCCTTCATCACCGCCATCAACTGGCTTACCGCCTCGTCATACGTCGGCATCTTCGCCAAGGTGGCGAACTCGGTGGGGGGAAGCAGCTTCCCGCCGATGGCGATAAGCTTGACCTGGAGCTTATCGTTCGACTTCGCAAAGGTCTCGACAACGCGGGCCGCGGAGCCCGGATCCTGCTGCGAGAACGCCAGAACCAACGGTCCTGTCAAACCCTCCCGCATGCACGCGAAATCGGTATCGATCAGCGCCCGGCGTGCGAGGGTGTTCTTAACGACCCGCACGTAGACCCCTTCCTTGTGGGCCTCCGCGCGCAGCCGCGTCATCTGCTCAACGCTCAAGCCTCGATATTCTGCTCCAATCGCCGAATGCGCGCCTTTGGCGACCTCCGCGACCTCGGCGACAATGGCCTTCTTCTGCGCAATATTCAGCGCCACGATCGTGACCTCCTGGTTACAGTCTCCGGACGCCGCGATGAGGCGGCACCGGCCTAATCGTGCATCGTCCCCAGGACTGAGCCTGGATCAGGAGCACCGTCTACGCAGGCCCTCACGGATTAACGCGAAGCATCCGCGCCCGGCGGGCACCGATGCTGGCTACCTGCGGTCTTTGACGGCCGTGGCCGCTCCGGACCGAGGCCTCAAAGTCATGCGAGCAGTCGGCGGGTAGGCGCCGACCGCATCTCAAATGTTCAGGGCACCGTGGTCGACTGGGATGCCTGGCCCCATCGTCGTCGATACGGTCACTTTACGCATGTAGATCCCTTTGGAGGTACTGGGTTTGGCCTTGATGAGATTGGCCAAGAGGACCTCGAGATTCTCGCGTAGCGCTTGCGGCTCGAATTCGACCTTCCCGAGAGGGCAATGGATGATGCCAGCCTTATCCGTGCGATAGCGAACCTGGCCAGATTTCGCGTTCTTCACAGCCTCCGCCACATTAGGCGTCACCGTGCCGACCTTTGGATTCGGCATCAGACCCCGCGGACCGAGTAGCTTGCCAAGCTGACCCACAACGCGCATCGCGTCGGGTGAGGCGATCACCACATCATAGTTGAGGTCCCCACCCTTCATGTCGTCGGCGAGATCCTCCATCCCGACCCGATCCGCACCAGCAGCGCTGGCTGCTTCCGCGGCGGTGCCCTGCGAGAACACCGCAACCCTCACCTGCTTGCCGATGCCATGGGGCAGAACCGTCGAGCCACGGATGATCTGATCTGATTTGCGCGGATCAACCCCGAGGTTGACCGCCACATCGACACTCTCTGAGAATCGGACGCGGGAGACCTCCTTCAGCAGGGCAAACGCCTCGTCGGCTGGGTACAGCCGGCTGCGATCAATCCTGTCACGGATTGCCCTGAGTCGCTTCGACGCCTTCGCCATGTCAGTCGACTCCTTCCACGTTCAGACCCATCGCTCGAGCGCTACCAGCAATCGTGCGAACCGCAGCGTCCAGATCTGCCGCGGTAAGATCCGGCATTTTAATCTGGGCGATCTCCTCGAGTTGTATCCGAGTCACCGTGCCGACCTTATTGAGGTTCGGATTCGGGCTGCCCTTGGCCAACCCGATAGCCTTTTTCAGCAAGATGGACGCCGGCGGCGTCTTGGTGATGAAGGTGAAGCTCCGATCCGAGTAGACGGTGATCACGACCGGGGTCGGCATCCCCTTCTCCATGTCCTGCGTCTTCGCGTTGAAAGCCTTGCAGAACTCCATGATGTTTACGCCGTGCTGACCGAGCGCCGGTCCCACAGGGGGGCTCGGTGTCGCCTCACCCGCCTTCACCTGAAGCTTGATGTAAGCTGTGATTTTCTTTGCCATTCAACGTCTCCAACGGGTGCAAGCGCCGGATGGCATCCGGCTCCCCGATCCTGCCCAAGTAGGCAGGCAGCCCTCGTATTCCACAACCGTCAAGCCGCGTACATAGGCTCGCCCGGCAGCTCCCCTGCGGCTCTGCGGCTCGGAATTCCCGCCCTGCTGCACTAGCCCTTCTCGATTTGCCCAAACTCCAGGTCCACGGGGGTCGACCGACCGAAGATCAGCACTGAGACCTTCAGGCGGCTCTTCTCGTAGTCGACCTCCTCGACGACGCCGTTGAAATCCGTGAACGGTCCGTCTACGACACGAACCACCTCGCCAGGCTCGTAGAGCACTTTCGGCCGAGGCTTTTCAACACCTTCTTGCACACGCTGCAAGATGGCGTCCGCCTGTTTGTCCGGGATTGGCGCCGGACGATCACCCGTGCCCCCGATGAAACCCATGACCTTGGGCACGCTCTTGACCAAGTGCCAGGTATCGTCCGTCAACTCCATGTTGACCAGGACGTAACCCGGGAAGAACTTGCGCTCGCTCTTGCGTTGCTGGCCGGCGCGCATCTCCACCACTTCCTCGGTGGGGACCAGTATTGGACCAAAGGAATCTTCCATGCCAGCACGGCGTATTCGCTCCTCCAGGGACCGTTTCACTTGGCCTTCAAAGCCCGAGTAGGCATGAATCACGTACCAGCGCTTCCCCACATCAGCCACCCTGGCCGATCAGGAAGCGCAGAATCCCCATGAGCACGGTATCGAAAAGCCACAGGATCAGGCCCAACAGAAAGACCATCGCGATCACGACCAGGGTCGTCTGCGTCGTCTCCTGGCGCGTCGGCCACACGACCTTGCGGACCTCGGCTCGCGAGTCGGCAGCGAATTGCCACAGCCTTCGCCCCTGGGCCGTCCGCAAAGCAATAGTCGCAGCCACCGCGCTCACGACCAAGAGGCCGATCACCCGCAGCAGCATCGAGTAATCCGCGAAGAAGTAAAAGGCAAAGATCCCGCCGAGCAACAGGAGCGCCCCGACAACGAGCTTCGCGGCGTCAAGGCGACCGCCAGAGACATCAGCACGTGAATTCATCAGCGAGACAAAAGGGTCGCGTTTGGGGTTACATGGCAGGCCAGGAGGGACTCGAACCCCCAACA
>CAZOWL010000098.1:0-15369 GCA_964583605.1 uncultured Chromatiaceae bacterium
TCCCCGGGGTCCGAGGCCGTATCGAGCCTGACATTGAGAGCACGTGGTAACCAGGAAGATCCGCACATCGGTCCGCTGGAGGCGGGCACCTGCGAACAAGTGTAACAGCGAGGACGCGGGCGGTGGTGTGCGGAAGTCGGAGCCACCCATACGAGCTGTGACACCTGGTAACGCGGGCAGAGCAAAGGGGTGGCGGTCTGAGACAACGTCAAAGAGACAACACGGCCCTATGCTGAGAGGACTCTGACCGTGACAATGAAACTGAAGCGTTTCGCACTGAAGGTTCCCGCGGACTATCGCGTGATACAGTGCCCCGGGCAACTCCAGCCGCAGAGGTCGTGCCATCGCGGCCCTCTCCAAATATGCGCGTGCCGAACAGCAGAGCGCCTGGTGTCGGGCTCCGCAATGTGAGACCTGACGCGGGGGCCAGAGCCGAGATCCGACTGAGCGCCAGGCGACGAACGCCCAGCTCGGCACCCTACGCGCCCGCTCAGACATCGAGCATCAGTTTGCGCGGCTTCGTCATGCCTGCGATCTTGCAGGCCTGCTGGCCGTAGCCGTGAGGGAAGAGCCGGTAGAGCTCGCGCCGCGTGGCTCGCTCCGGTCCCCAGATTGACGCTAGGTGCTTGAGCAGCGTCCGCGCCTCGAGGACTCGGCCCTGCTCGTCGTAGACGTTACGGACGAAGCTCACGACCTCGCGCCGCTCCGGCGTCAGCTCCAGACCCATCTCCGCAGCCAGAGCATCGGCTAGCTGCGGGTGCCAGTCGCTGGCGTCCAGCAGAAAGCCCTCCTCGTCGCGGGCCAATTGGCTCAGCGGCGCGCCTTGTGTGTCAGTAGTTGCGGCTTCAGACATCGGTGTCAGTGCCTCCATAGTGCCTGAGACGAGTGAGAATCATTGTGTAGCCGCTTGCACACGGAACAAGCGAAATAGGTTGGCCGAAGCCATCGAAACCCTCAATGCAAGCTCGCCTATCGCCGGCCTTCACACGGCGGCTGCGCCCCAGCCAACGAGCACGGCGATGCCGAGGAAGTAGAAGACCAGCACGGCAACGCTCTCGAAGCCGATGTTGGCGACCCCCCGTCGCTCGCGACGGATGAGCCCGAGGAGCAGGATCGACGTGAGCAGGATCGTGAGGCTGATGATGAACAAGGGCTGGGCACTGACCGCGTGGTAGAGCGAGCCGTCCCGATAGGCGGCGTCGGCGAAGACGAGGAAGAGGACGTCGAACGTGTTGCCGCCGATGATGCCGCCGACCGCCAACGTCAAGGCGCCGTGGCGCACCGCTGCAACCGCGGTCACGAGCTCGGGGAGCGAGGTGGCGACGGCGGTGAACAGGCTACCGACCAGGGTCTCGGAGAGCCCGGTGTGCCGCACCAGTGCGATACCGGAGACGCCGACGAGCCACCCGGCCACACCGACAATGGCCACGCTGCCCAGGAAGCTGAGCCAGAGGCGCCCCTGGCTAGACTGGCCCGGGACCTCGTGCTCCGGCGCATCGACCAGGGTGTCGCGCGTCTGCACCGGGCGCCACGCGGGCTGGCGATGGCTCTGAGAGGCAAGTCGCAGGCCGAAGGCGTAGACAGCCAGCAGCAATGGCGAGACCGGGTGGATCTGCCAGATGCTGATCTCGGGTCCCAGGGCCGCCATCAGCGGCAGCGCGAGCATGCCACAGAGGAGCGCCCCGTTGATCATATTGGGCACCGATGCCGCGGCGTGCTCGAGATTGGCGCGGCGGAAGGCCAGGTCGGCGATGACCAGGAACGCGGTCTGCGCGGCGATGCCGCCAACGGCGTTGCCGACGGCGAGATCGGGGCGGCCCGCCGCGGCGGCAAAGATCGACGCCATGGTGCCGGGGAACGAGGTGCTGGCGCCGAGCAGGGCGGCGCCGAACACCGCCTCGCCCATGCCGGTCAGGTCCGCGAGGCGATCGGCAGTTCGCGTCAGGCGCGAGCCGACCAGCGCGATGACGAGGGTGCTGACGGCGAAGATCGATAGGGTCGCCGGCAGCGAGAGCAGGTCCGCGTCGATCATCGCCTCACGGCTCACCGCGCACGCGGCGGCTGTACTCCGGCTCTGGGCCGGCCGCGGCCTGCGGGCTGCAAAGCACCTCCATCAGCTGAAACACGTCGATCACCCCCAGGACCTGGCGTTTCGGGTCGGTGACCAACACGGCCGGCTGGCGGTGGGCGCACATCAGCGCTTGCACCTCTTCCAGCCTTGCCTGACTGCCGCAGCAGACCGGCTCGAAGCAGACCGCGGGTCGGATGGTCCGCAGCGCCGGCTGCGGGGAATGGGCCAGACGATAGGCCAGATCCTGGACGGAGAGTGAGCCGACCAGGTGCCCCTGCTCATCGAGCACCGGCACGACCAGGCATTTCGCCTGGCGCATTTGCGCTGCGGCCTCGCGCAGCGACGCATCAGGCTGCAGCGAGGGTACATCGGCGCGCATCGCTTGTACTAGCGTCATGGAATCCTCCGGCGAGGGGGCAATGGACGCCACCTTCGCATGCATGGGTGTCCCTTGGGGCTTAAGCAACCGAGATGCCATGACGCCGTCGTCGGCGAGGAGTCGGCGAGGATAGGTGGCTCGGTCACCTGGGTCGTCGCGGAACCACAAGGCCTCGCCGCCTCGGGGTCGTTGGCCCGCCTTGTGCTAGGAATTGGCTGCGCGAGGCACGCCCCGATGACGCCCAATGATCAGCCGGCTTTTGCTGAGCGGGTAGCGGTTGCATCGCCACGTTCGCCAACGGCTCACCCGAGCAGGGGCGACTGCCAACAGGCGAGCCTGGGCCCACCACGATCCGCCGGGGATGATGGTCCATGTCCGAATTCGAGATTGCCACGATCGACATCGCCATCTTGGTCACCTATGTGCTCGGCACGCGGATCGTCCTGGGCTGGTGGTTCGCGCGCCGGGCCCGCCAGGGCGGCGCCGAGGACTACTTCCTCGCCGGGCGGCGTATGTCCTGGCCCATCATCGGTCTGTCGTTCTACGTCGCCAACATGAGCGGCAGCACCTTCATCGCGCTACCAGGCAGCGGTTACCACGAGGGTATCGCGGTCTACAACTACGAGTGGCTGCCAGCGCTGCTCCTGGTCTTCTTCGCCACCTTTGTCTTGCCCCTATTCCTGCGTGAGCGGATCTACACGGCGCCCGAGTACCTCGAGCGTCGTTTCGGGCCGCCGGCACGGACCGGATTCTCGATCTTCTTACTACTGGCCAACATCTTCATCGACGCAGCCGCCGCGCTGTACGCCAGCGCAGTCGTCATGCAGGCGCTGTTTCCGGCGATCCCGCTGTGGCTGACCATTGCCGTGGCCGCGCTCGTCGCCGGGGTCTACATCTTCTTCGGCGGGCTGGGCGCCGTCGTGCTCAACGATGCGATCCAGGCGACGCTGATCATCGTCGGCGGGGGGCTGCTCGCTTGGTTGACGTTCGAGGAGGTTGGGTCTTGGGCCGCGGTGCGTGCGGCGACGACCGACGAGGCCCTCCACCTGATTCGTCCGGCCGATGATCCGGTCATGCCCTGGCCGGGCCTCCTGACCGGCGTCCTTATCATCGGCTTCTATTTCTGGTGCACCAATCAGTTCGTCATCCAGCGGGCCCTAGGGGCGCGCTCGCTGGCCGACGGGCGCCGCGGAGCGCTCTTTGCCGGGCTGTTGAAGCTCCCGAACCTGTTCCTACTGATCCTGCCCGGCGTGATGGCGACCGCCCTGTATCCGGACCTCGAGAACCCTGACACGGTCTTCCCGAAGCTGGCCTTCGACCTGCTCCCGGTCGGGCTACGGGGCCTGATGCTCGCGGCCTTGGCGGCGGCCATCTTCTCGAGCTTGGAGGCCATCCTGAACTCGGCCGCGACCCTCTTCACGATGGATTTGGCGCGCGCCGTCAAGCCCGGGATGGGGGACCGCGCGCTGGTCTGGACGGGCCGCCTGGCCACGCTCGGCTTCATGGCCCTGGCGGCCATCTGGGCGCCGGCAGATCGCGAGCTTCCCGACGCTCTGGCAATACCTGCAGTCGATCCTGTCCTACGTTACGCCACCCGTGGTGACCGTGTTCCTGCTTGGGCTCTTCTGGCAGCGGGGCAATCTCGCCGGGGCAATGGCGACGTTCGCCGTTGGCATCCCGATCGGAGTGCTCGCCTGGATGGCGAACGAGATCCTCGGCTGGCTCTCGATCCAGTATCTCTATGCCAGCGGCGTGCTGTTCGCGGCCAGTGTGCTGCTGTTCGTCGTCGCAAGCCTGGCCACGGCGCCACCAGGCGCGGAGCAGGTGCGCCGCGGGACCTGGTCAGCGGGCGCCGGACCCACGTCGGACGGGGAGGAGACACGGCGGGGCTGGTGTCGCAACGATCGCTGCCTGTCGCTCGCCCTGATCGCACTCGCCGCGATCATGGTGTTCTGGTGGTCATGACAGTGGGACGATCGACAGTGTGAGGACGCGCGGACACGCGGGTCGCCGAGGGGACGGCATCGACGCCCGGGAGCGGGGCGATCGGCGTTTCGATAATCGCAGGCGATGCGGCTCACGCCGAAAAGGGGCTCCTACGCCGGCGCCATCTAGCCGGCGCTACCCCGCCCTACCGTGCCCTACCCTACCCCACCCGACCCTAGGAGGGCCTTCTCGGAACGACGGCGAAAGACCTCCATCTCCTTGGCGGCCTGTCGATCGCCTTTGGCCTCGGCGGCAGCGATGCCCTGATCGAAGATCGCGATCGCTGAGGCGTGCTCGCCGCTCTCGGCGATGGCCTTGCCGTAGAGCTTCCAGGCGGCAGAGTAGCCCGGGTCCTGGCGCACGGCCTCGGCGAGGTGAGGAATCGCCCGTGCCGGCTGGTCCGCCTTGAGATAGGCAGTGCCGAGGCCGTAGCGCAGCAGCGCCGAGTCCTGTCCTCGCTGTAGCAAGGCTTCGAGGTTCTCGATCTGGGTCGTCATCTGGCTCACCGCAGTCGTACCGATCAGCTCGTCAAGACCGAATCTTACACCTGACACGGCGTCGCGACGCCGCCTGGGCTCAGGACGGCTGTCCGCGACAGGACGAAAAGTCCCCGCGGCTGGTTCATAATCACCAATCGCGCCGGGCCCTGACCAAGCGCCCAGGTCGTTCGGGGGCTGCCCCGTCAGGCCCGACTAGCCTCGTTTCCCCAACGCTTGCGGAGCTGCTTGAGGCGCGCGCGTTGGGTGATGAGGATGACCTCATCGCCCGGCTTCAGCTTGGGACCGTCGTCGGGCAACAACAGGGCCTCGCCCCGGTAAATGCACACGATTCGGGTGCGTTCAGGCAAGGATAGCTCCGCGACCGGCCCAGCCTCGTCCTCGGTCGCGACAAATGCGAAGACGGCGGCATTACCGCGGATGACTGAGGAGAGCTCGAGTGTCTCCTCACCCCCGAGCAGCTCTTTCAGATGGCGGGCAACGGCGCGATTCGGCATCACGCTGTCATTGAGTCCAAGCTCGATACAGATGTGCTGGAACTGTGGGTCGTTGACGCGCGGCACGACGCGCTCGAAGCCCAGCGAGCGGCCGATCAAGCTCGCGAGTATATTCGTCTGATCGCTCTCCAGCAGGCAGAAGAGTACGGCCGTATTCTCGGGCTCGGCATCGCGCAAGACATCTGGCGAGGTGCCATCGCCGTGGATGAAGCCGGCGTCGAGCCGTTCGGTGAGCTCCTCGATGCGCTCGCGGCTGCGCTCGATGATGACGACTTCGTGCCCATCCTCGAGCAGTAGCTCGGCGGTTGTGAGCGTCAGTGAATTGGTGCCGATGAATGCGATCCTCACGACGTCGCGCGCCTCCTCGCGAGCCAGGTCGGCGGATAGAGTAAGACCAAGAGGGCCAGTATCTCGACCCGGCCGAAGAGCATGTCGGCGCTCAATACGAGCTTCAGCAGCGGCGCGAGGTCCGGAGCTGTGACGCCGACCGAGAGCCCGGCGTTGGCCGTCGCCGAGATGATCTCGAACAGGCTCGCGAACGGCGCTTCGCCGTGCACCAGGAAGACGAGCCAGGACAGGACGACGACGAGCGCCCAGAGCCCAAGCAGCTGTAGCGCGCCGCTGATCATCGACGGCTCGATACGCGCCCCACCGATCCGGGCAGCGAGGACGGCCCGCTCGGGGGTCGCCGTGCGGCGCAGCGCGAGCTGGATCAGGCGGATCAAGATCAGGAGCCGGATGAGCTTGATACCGCCTGCCGTCGACCCCGTGCAGCCGCCGACGGTCATCGAGACCATCAGCGCCAGGTGTGCGGCGGGTGGGAGGTCAGCGATGTCGCGGCTGCTGAAGCCGGTATCGGTCTGCGCCGAGACGCCCAGCACCAAGCCATCAGCGAGCCCCTGTCGCCAGTCCACGCCATGGAGTGCCACTAGGAGCCCCGCCAGGATCGCGGCCGTGATCAATACCGCGGCGAGCAGGGCCCGGACCTCGGGCTCGGCGAGCAGAGCACTCGGGCCGCGCTGGCGCAGGCCCGCGTACAGTGGCAGGCTGATGGCGGCGAGCAGGCTGATCGTGGTCAGCACGGCGATGCTCAGTGGCGGCAGGGGTGCGATATTGCGGTCCGAGGCGGCAAAGCCGCCGGTGGCAACGGCGGCGAGCCCGTGGATCAGCGCATCGAATGGGACTAGGCCGCTCCCCCAGGCCCCGCCGACCGCGAGCGCCGTGAGCGCCAAGTAGACCAGGAAGACGCGGCGGGCGTGCTCGCGCGCGCTGGCATGGCTGAGGGTCTCGCCGGTCGTCTCGAGCAGGCGCCGGCCGCTCGCGTGATGCCGCATGATCAGGGCCACAGCCAGAACCGCAATCCCCAGGCCGCCGTACCACTGCATCCAGGCCCGCAGGAAGAGGAAATCGGCCGGCCGCTCCGCCATGCCGCGCAGGGTCGTCAGGCCGGTTGTGGTAACCCCGGAGACGGCCTCGAACCAGGCGTCGAGCGGATCGATCCCGACGCCAGTCAAGGGCCAGACCATCGCCATCGGGGCCGCTAGGAAGGCGATGCCGGTCACGGCCAAGGCCTCGTTCCACTGGATGTCCACCGCCCGTCTGCGCCGCGCGAGGGCAAGGCCGATGACGAGCTCCAGGGCGGCCACCAGGAGGAGCCGCCAAGCCAAGGCCACACCGCCGATCAGCAACGAAGCCAGAGCCGGCACCGCCGAGAGCAGGCCGAGACCGATCAGCAGCTGCCCAACGGTCATCAAGACGACCGACGGCCGCGCGGCATGCATCAAGGCCGAGACCGAGCGCAGGCTGCTCATGGGACGGTGGGGCGAGACGTTGCGATGAAATCCGCGCAGCACCCTCGCTCCCTCGCCCTCTGGGAGATGGCTTGGGAGATGGCTTGGGAGATGGCTGGGGTGAGGCAACGATCAGGGGCGAGACGACATTGCATGGTCCGGAGTGGCTCGGCTCGCCCCATGATCGTTAGACGGGAGGAATCTCGACGCCGAGCCTACGAGAACCTATATCCCGGCGTGGCGCCACGAGGCCATGCGAGGACCTCTGCAAGCATCCGCACGGCCTGGCGACTCCTCTCGTGAGCCTTCAGCGCTTCACGCCGCTCTTGTGCGCGAAGGCTTCCTCGAGCTTCTTTGCCTGCTCGCGCTCCCACTGCGCCCGGCATTCGCCACCGCAAAAATGGAGCACATAGTCATCGGCCTCGGGTGAGACCGCCGCCGAGGCGGGAATCTGCTTCTTGCAGACGGCGCATTCGACCGTCTCTGGTGTCGTTCCGGCCTTGCCCTGCTTCGCCATGGTGGCCTCCGAGCGCTTGAGAACAAACCCGCGCACAACGTGCTCCGCACCTCCCTCGCCCTACGGGAGAGCTTCGGGATCAGGGTAACCACTCGAGAGCTTGAGTGCACTCGATCTTTGCGGATGCGTCGAGCTGATGCAGTGCAGCATCTTCTGCCCGCTCGCCATCGTCATTCAGCCATGCTTCGTCGGGCCGTCCTGGAACGCCGAGTTCGCCCGCAGCGTGCGCAGCGCATCGAGCACCTCGTCGAGGGTCAGGGCCTCGTCCTCGGAGGCCGGCATGTTCTCGTCCTCGGCGACCATCGCCTCGCGCAGGTCGACCTCCCATTGGTGCAGGATCTCGACCTTCTCCTCGCGGCTCAGGTCAGTGCGTGCCAGCAGCCCGCTCGCTCTGCCTGGCGTGGCTACGGCTGGTCCGGAGGTGGTGTTTGGTGTCATCTTGTCTTCTCCAAGCTGTCAGGTCCAACCTGTCAGGCCGCGATGGCCAGGGCCTCACGCTCGATCGCCGAGCTCGACAACCGGTGGCGCTCCATAAGCTCCTGCGGTGTGCCGGAGTGGGGCTCCCCGGTGACGCCGAGGTGGAACACGCGCCCCAGCCGGCCGACCTGTGCGGCCACGGCCTCGCCGAGGCCGCCACGGCGGTTGTGATCCTCGATCACCAGCAGGCCTTCCGTCTCGCGCGCCGCGCGCTGCAATGTCTCGACATCGAGCGGCTCGACGGAATAGGCATCGATGACGCGGGCCCGCACCCCCTGCTCGCCGAGTCGGCGATGGGCGTCCAACGCAGCATGCACCGTAATGCCCGCCGCGACCAAGGTCAGCTGGTCATCGCTCGATTCAACGAGTGTCTTGCTGCCGCCGATCGGGAAGGCATCCGAAGGGCCATAGAGGACCGGTGTCTTGCCGCGCGTGGTGCGCAGATAGACGATGCCCGGATGGGCCAGGCCCGCCTCGGTGAGGCGCGCGGCGCTCACGGCGTCCGATGGGTAGAGTACGGTCACGCCGTCGAGGGCGCGGAACATGGCGATGTCCTCTAGCCCCATCTGCGACGGGCCGTCTTCGCCGATCGAAACCCCCGCGTGGCTGCCGCAGATGAGGAGCCGGGGCGGACGCGAATGTACCGCCATCCTCAGGAAGTCGCAGGCCCTGGTCAGAAAGGCGGCAAAGGTCGCCACGCACGCCCGCTTGCCGCTGGCCGCGAGCCCAAGGGCGACGCCGATCATGTTCTGCTCGGCGATCTGGGCCTCGATGAAGCGCGCGGGAAACGCCTCGGCAAAGAGCTCCGTCTTCGTCGAGCTCTTCACGTCGCCGTCGAGCACCACGAGGTCGCTGAGCTGGCCACCGAGCTCTTTCAACGCATCGCCGAAGGCGCTGCGGGTGGCCACCTGCTCGCCCTTCGCATAACCGATGGTGATCGGCGTGATCGGCGCCGCGGCCGCGCTTGCCTCGACCGACCGGCCTGGGACACGCCGCGGCGCAATCTCGATCCGCGCCTCCGGTGCAGCGATCTCGCTCAGGGCCCGGTCGCGCACGGCCTCGTCCAAGGCCTTGCCATGCCACCCGTCGGCCCCCTCGAGAAAGGAAACGCCCTTGCCCTTGATGGTCCGCGCGAGGATGGCTGTCGGCCCTGGCTCCCGCGTCTGCTCGAGGGCAAGCAGCAGGTCGCCCAGGTCATGTCCGTCGACCTCGATGGCCAGCCAGCCAAAGGCCCGGAAGCGCCCGGCGAGCACCGAGGTATCCTGTCGATAAGGTGCCGGACCGCTCTGCCCCAGGCCGTTGACGTCGACGATCGCCACGACGCGCTCCAAGCGGTTGTCGGCGGCGAATTGCGCCGCCTCCCAGACCGATCCCTCGGAGCACTCGCCGTCGCCGAGCAGGCAAAAGATCCGGGCCTCGATCCCATCCATCCGATCGGCCAGGGCCAGCCCGTTGGCGACTGATAGCCCCTGTCCGAGCGAGCCGGTCGCGACCGGCACCCATGGATTCGCGGGCGTCGGGTGTCCCTCCAGGTCGCTGTCGAGCTGGCGCAGCGTCAGGGGGTCAGTCTCGATCGCATCGGCCTCGTGCAGCGCAGCCCAGAGGATCGGTGCCGCGTGCCCTTTGGAGAGGAGAAAACGGTCCATGTCGCGGGCCCCTGGCGCCCGGGGATCCCAGCGCATCTCCTCGAAGAAAAGCGCCGCGACGATCTCGGCGCAAGACAGACAGGAGGTCAGGTGCCCGGAGCCGGCCGCCGTCGTCATGCGGGTGACCGCGGCGCGGAGCCGATCGGCTGTGCCGGCCAAGGCTCGGCCCTGTTCGGCGCGCGCCACTCGCGCGGCCCGTTCCGCCAAACGGTCGAGAAGCGCCTGGTAGGGATCGATGAACTTCTGCACCCCTTCACCAATCAGCTGCTGGGTAACCGCCCCGAAATCGACCGCGAGCTGCTTCAGACGATCCATGACCTCGGATGCCGACTGCGCCTCCTCCGCCAAGGTGCGCGCGACCCGGCCGTGGTCCTCGAAGGCCGCCGCCGTCGCCTCCGGCATCGTCGAGACGGTGTGCGGCCCAATCAATGGCTCGATGTAGAGGACATCGGAGTAGCTCGGGTCCTTGGTGCCCGTGCTCGCCCACACGAGGCGTTGCGGATGCGCGCCGGCGTCGGCGAGACGCTGCCAGCGCTCGCTCGACAAGATCTGGCACAGCTCCGCGTAGGCCAACTGGGCGTTGGCCAACGCGCTCCGACCGAGCAGTTCCGCCGCCTTGGTGCGGATCCGCTCATCGACCTGCGGCGAGAGCCGTTGGCGCAGCTCACGATCGACGGCGACATCGATGCGGCTCAGAAAGAGGCTCGCGACCGAGGTCACCGTGCGCAGCTCGCGACCGGCCTCGAGGCGGCGCTGCATCGCGCGCAGATGGGCCTGCTGCGCCTCGCGATAGGCATCGAGCCCGAAGAGGAGCGTGATGTTGACGTTGATCCCCTCGTACAGCAGGACCTCCACGGCATGCAGCCCTGGCACGGTGCCAGGGACCTTGATGAACAGATTCGGCCGCCCGACCTGATCCCAAAGGCTTCGTGCCTGGCGGATCGTGGCGACCGGGTCGTAGGCAATGTACGGCGAGACCTCGAGGCTAACGAAGCCATCCGCCGCATCGCTGGCCTGATAAGTCGGCAATAGCAGGTCGCAGGCATCGCGCACATCGGCAACGGCCAAGGCCTCGTAGAGGGCTTCGGGGTCGTCGGTGGACTCGAGCGCGACCTGCAGACGCTCATCGTAGTCGGGCGACCCGCCCATTGCCTTGGCAAAGATCGCCGGGTTCGAGGTGATGCCGAAAAGCCCCTGCTCGTTGATCCGCCTGGCCAGAGTGCCGTCTTGCAGCATTTGGCGCGACAGGCTATCGAGCCAGAAGCTCTGGCCATGCTCTCTGAGTTCGGCAAGTCGGCTCATCGGTGTGCTCCCGGGAGGCGTTGTCACGTCGATTGGTCACCAAACATTGGCAGCAAACCGCGGACCACAAGTCCTCACGCGGGACCTCCGCACCGCCGTCGGCTCCGCGGCCATGCGCCCTACACCCGGTCTCGCCCGAAAATGGCCTCCAGCCTCCAACGGTTCGACGATGGCCGATCAGGCACCGAGCAGAGGGGCGACTCGGCGTGGCGAGGGATCCGGGCCTGAGCGCAGGGTTGGCTGGGACCACCGGGGCAAATGCCGCCGTCGACGGGGGTTTTCCACCAGTCCCCGCGTCGGCTTGGGATCGAAGCGCGAAGCGTTAGGGCTCCGCTATCGGCAAGCGCAGCGTCGCCGTGCCCTCGGCGAGCGACAGCGTGCCGCCGATATCTCGGACGATGCGCTCGGCGGCCTGCAGCACTAGGGTCGGATCAGCGCCCAGGCAGGCCGAATCGAGGTCGCCATCGCCCTGCGCCCGGAGACTCAAGCTGAGGCGGTCATCACTGAGGTCGCAGCTCAGGGACAGGTTGCAAGCTCCCCGCCCCGGGCTCAGACCGATGAGACGCAGGCAGTGCATGATTGCCGCTTCGAACGCGCGCGGCTCGAGAACAACCAGGGGCCGGGGCTGCGCCGCGTCAAAGCATCCCACGGTGCCCTGATGCACCCGCACCAAGCGCGCGGCGATGCCGGCGGCATCGAGCGCTCGCTGCGGCCCTGGGACGAAACGGTTCGACTTGACTGTCTCGCTCAGGATCGTTGCCAGGCGCGACACGGCATCGAGCGCCGATTCCAACCGCGCGACCTGTTCTTCGTCCTGCTGCAGCTCGATTTGCAGGCTCTCGCAGATCAATTCGATCACGTTCAACGGAGTGCGCATCCGGTGCGCCAGCTGCCGCGCCTGCTCTGCCAGCAAAGACCGCCGCTCCAGCTCGGCGAGACGGTCTTTGAGAGCGGCATGTGGTCCCCCGAGCACGTCGTCAGACGCCTTGCGCAGTCGATCTCCGGCCATGGCAGTGGGCTCAGTGGATGTCCCCGCTGCGCTTGGCCCCCCGCGGGCCTCCCGTTGCCCGTTCTCGCTGTCGTCGTCGGTCACTCTGGGGTCACGGCTCATCGCGCTTCCGTCAATTTGGACATTCCGGTCCTCCGCGCAGAACTGAACTATGAACGACGCGAAGCACGCTCGCTCCCCCGCCCGCCGGCTGAGGCGGCGTTTCATCGGACGGGGTGGCTCGCCTCGCCCTATGATGATTAGCAAGCGGCAGACCACGGAGGCAGAATGATCTCCCTCGACCCTCTAACGATCATGGGGCGAGCCGAGCCACCCCAGATGATGACAACTCACCTCGCCCCTGATCGTTCCCTCACCCCAGCCCGCTCCCAGAGGGCGAGGGAGCGAACGTGCTGCGCGGATTTCATCGTAAGGTCCGGGCCGACGCGTTGGCAGTCGGAGCATCTGATCGATCCGCAATACCCCGGCGCTGGACGACCACAGAGCGCCAGCTTGAGCACGCGGCGGCACTGCTCTTGCTGGCCCAACGGGAATCGCAGCCCCGCGGCCGTGCTCCGATCATGCAAGCACGGCTCGGTATTGACGAACGCATTGACGAACTAGGACTGACATGATAACGAAGATCTATCTGAGAGCCCGCCAGGCCACCGCCGCGCGGGGCCTCGTCGAAGAGCTCCTCGCGGATGGAATCGAGGCCGAGCGGATCCGGGTTCACGCCCGTCAACCGCCCGATTTGCCCGTACCGCGCGCCACCTACCGGACGCCTGGGCAAGCGCTAAGGCAAGGTGCGATCATCGGCGCCGCGACGCTGCTCGCCCCCGCCCTGGCCCTGATCCTGCTCAGTCAGATCCCTGCCCCCGGTTTGGCGCTGCTGCCGGCGCTCGGTGCTAGCCTTGGTGGCGCCTGGTGGTATCAGCGCAACGAGGCGGTGAACGGCCTGGTGCACCCGCAGCGTGCTGCGCTGCAGCGGGGCGAGCTCGTGATAGCACTCGCGCTCGAGCGGGACCAGGTCGAACGGCTCGAGGTTCGGCTCTCCGAACGGCACCCGGATGTACCGCTCCTCGGATCGGATGCGGCCGGCACACCGCCGTTTCCCTAGAGAAGCTGGAGAGCTCCAAGCCCCAGCCATCGGATGGTGTCGAGCGGGGCCCACCCTGAGCTTAGCGGCCTAATTCCTTAATCTAGTTGCTGGAGGCTGGCGGCCGGCGGCTGAAAGCCCTTCTCACACAAGGCTTTTCATGGCGAACTCACTGCTTATCATAGAAGACGATGCGGCCTTCGGGCGAGAGCTGGTGCGGCATTTCGAGCGGCGCGACTGGGACGTGAGTCTGGCCACGACCCTTGCCGAGGCACGCAAGGCCGTCCTCGAGGAGGAGGAGCCTCTGGTCATCGTTGCCGACATGAGCCTACCCGATGGCAATGCCCTCGATCTGCTCGAGGCGGCGCGCGAGGCCAAGGTGTCCGGGGAGTGGATCCTCTTCACCGGCTACGGCAGCGTACCCGATTCGGTGCGAGCACTCCGCCTCGGCGCCTACGACTTCATCGAAAAGCCCTGCCCGATCGCAAGACTAGAGCTCGTCGTCACCGGTGCCTGCCGCAGCGCGCTGGCCCAGCGGCGGGTGCGTGCGCAAGGTGACGCCCGCGGGCGCCGCTACACGCCCGAATCCTATATCGGCTCGAGCGAGATCACAGCGCAGACGCGCTGGATGATCGCCAAGCTCGCCGAGGTGCCCTTCAGCGCGCTGATCATCGGCGGGGAGACAGGCACCGGGAAGGGTTTGGTTGCGCGGATCCTTCACCACTCAGGACCGCGGGCCGCGGGCCCGATGGTCGAGGTCAACTGCGCAGCGCTGCCGAGAGAGCTGCTGGAATCGGAGCTTTTCGGTCATGAGGCCGGCGCCTTCACCGGTGCGAAAGGGCGTCACCGGGGGTATCTGGAGCAGGCGCACCAGGGCACCCTTTTTCTGGACGAGATCGCAGAGATGGACCTGGAGCTCCAGAGCAAGCTCCTGACGGTGATCGAGGACAGGCGACTGCGCCGCCTCGGCGGCGAGAAGACGATCGACGTCGATGTGCAGATCATCGCCGCGAGCAACCACAACCTCGAGCGGTGCGTCCAGGAGGGTCGCTTCCGCAGTGATCTCTTCCACCGCCTCAGCGTCTTCCGTCTCGATCTGCCGCCGTTGCGGCAGCGCCTCGACGACCTTGCCGAGCTCGTCCCGACACTGATCGACGAATATAACGCCCGCGCCGGTCGACGGGTGCGCAGAGTTCCCGACGAGGTCTATCGGCTGATGCGCGACTACACCTGGCCCGGTAATGTCCGCGAGCTGCGCAACGTGATCGAGCGAGCAGTCCTGCTTGCCGATGACGAACGGTTCCCGATCGAGTGGCTACAGCTCGGTCAGGGCGGTTGCTCGACTCGCCGGGCCGGACCAGACGTCGACGGCGACCGACTGATCATCCCCCTGGACGGTAGCATGGCCCTCGATGAGATGGACTCTTACATCATCCGCACGGCGCTCGAGCGCACCGGGTACAACGTCACGGCCGCGGCACGGGCCCTCGGCACGACCAGGGAGACCCTGCGCTACCGCGTTCAGAAGTATCATCTGGCGGAGAACCGTGGGGAAGAGCACCAAGTAGCAGCCAGTCCTCAGGGTGGAGGCGGAGAGAGCCCGACTCCTCCTCTCGCACAGGCCGACTAGACGGCGCTGGCCGGGAAGTCGAGCAGACGGATGCGGCAATCGGTGTCTGCTCGAGCAGCACGCGCCTCACCAGCCCGAGCTGGCTCATTCTAGGTTCTCGCGATCGCCACGGGCGGGCGACGGTGCCGCTGGCAACTCTTGGTCATGCCGAGGAAGTCGAGCACCGGGCCATTGTCGTGCTGCGGTCGGCGGCTCGTGATCGTCGACCCGGCATTGCGCGGGCTACTCTCCCTCCTCTCCCTCGGCGCATTCGCCCAACTTCTGCTCGGCCGTGCTGCTGAGCCGCAGGTACACGGCTAGGGACATGATGAGCAGCGCCGACACTGCGAGCAGGGCGGCCGGGTAGACGAGCAAGCTGAGGTCTTGGCTCGCCGCGCCCAGGATAAACACCAGCGCCTCCAGAGAGACCGCGATGACGATGATGACGACGAATTTGGTCGTCGTCTCACGCGCCTCCCGTGCCGAGCGGAGCTCGCGGTCGCGCAGCACC
>CAZOWL010000099.1:0-15166 GCA_964583605.1 uncultured Chromatiaceae bacterium
CGTGTAACTGGGTTCTGGAAGCGACCGCGGTTGAAATGCCGACGACAGGCGGAAGGAATGCGAGGTCCCCGGCCTCCACCGAAGCCTGCCGCGCGGGCGAATCACCCTGCCCGCTGGCGCTGCATCTGCTGCGCGTCATCGAACTGGCGCTCCGGGAGCAAAGCCCCGGGTCCGGTCCGGACGCCCAGATCGGCGCCGTCGCCTTCATCCACCACTTCGGCACCTCCCTCAACGAGCACACCCATTTCCACATCTGCGTCATCGACGGCGTCTTTAGCAGGGGCACAGGATGATTCACCCATCGCCTTCTTCGCAGCCGAGCCCATGGATGCGCCGACGGTCGCCGCTGCGCAGTCCACCATTCGCCACTGGAGCGCATCGAGCGGATCGATGAGGAGCGGATCGTCTACCACCTACCCAAGCCGATCCCCGACGGGCAGACTCGCCTCACGCTCACGCCACTGGAGTTCATCAGCCGCCTGGCGGCGCTGATCCCAGCGGAAGAAGGTGGATAACGCAGAAGAAGAAGCGGTTCCTGAGTCGCATCCAGCACTGGAAAAATCGATTGCCGAAGGACCACCCTGCCCGCGAGCTGGGGCTGACCATTGATGTCTTCAGGGCGATAGAGATACTGGAAGAGGATCTGACACCCGCCCAGCGCAAGCGCCATGCTGGGGCCCTATGACGCATCAAGCAGTTGAAGGCGCTGCTGGGGGAATCCGAGGACCACAGCTCCGACCAGGACTGAGGGTGGGTCACCGCCTGCTTGTCCTTGGAGACTCGATCCGGCGGCTCTCGGCGATGGCGGTATCGAGGATCGCCGCCATCTGTTGGTGCATGGTCTCGGGGTCATCGCCCTCGACGAAATAGGGCGTGTAGCCGTAGCCGTGGAAGAGCGCCTGGAGGCGATCATGGCTGATGCGCGAAAGGATCGTCGGGTTGGCGATCTTGTAGCCGTTGAGGTTGAGGATCGGCAGCACCGCCCCGTCGCGGATCGGGTTGATGAACTTGTTCGAATGCCAGGCGGTGGCGAGCGGCCCCGTCTCGGCCTCGCCGTCGCCGACGACGCAGGCGACGATCAGGTCAGGGTTATTCAGGCAGGCACCGTAGGCGTGGGACAGGCTGTAGCCCAGTTCGCCGCCCTCGTGGATGGACCCAGGGGTCTCCGGGGTGACGTGGGAGCCGATGTGCCCCGGGGAAGGAGAACTGCTTGAAGAACTTCTTGAGGCCCAGCGCGTCCTCGCTCTTGTCTGGGTAGACCTCGGAGTAGGTGCCCTCGAGGTAGGTCGGATGGAGCACGCCCGGGGCGCCGTGACCGGGGCGGGCCATGAAGATCATGTCGAGATCCTCGTGCTTGATGCAGCGGTTCAGATGCGCCCAGACGAAGGAGAGCGCCGGGCTCGCGCCCCAGTGCCCGAGCAGGCGGTGCTTGACGTGCTCGACCGCGAGTGGCTCCTTGAGGAGCGGGTTGTCGCGCAGGTAGATCGTGCCGACGGAGAGGTAGTTACAGGCGCGCCACCAGGCGTCGGGGCGCTTGAGCTCATCCGCGGTCAGGGGTTGGGATCGGGAGGGCTGGAGCTTGGCTGGCTGGGCACTCGGGGCGTCGCTCATCGTTCTCTCCTGAGGGGTGAATTCGGGGATCAACATGGATCGACCGGCTGCGCGTCGTCGTTCCAACGTTGCTGGGGAAACACGCCTTGTCGGGCGTCAGGTTCCGGCATCGACTGCGACTCCTCAGGCGGGACCATGTCCTCGGGTGCCTGCAGTGCGGTGTCGATGACGCGATGCCAGCGAGCACCCGTTCCACCGCGGGCGACGGCAGCTCCAAGCGCAGCGTTGTTGCCGAGCTGAGTGTGCCGCACCTTGTCGCCCATCAGGAGCATGGGCGTGCCGAGCGCGATCAGGTTGAGCACGAGGAGGTTCTTGATTTAGCGGCGGCGTAGGGTCTCGATCTACGGGTTGTCGCTAGGTCGCTCGATGCCGCAATTCCAGCCATCTCTTTCCCTCGGAAAATCCGTATGTCTTGACCGGTACCCGCGCCGGCTCCCGGCGATTGCCGGCAGTGTCATGATCGGCAACAATCGGAGTGCTCAACGATCTGCCCGCGCCAGACGCACCGGCTTGCCGGTGCGGCGCGCGGTTTCTCTCAGGTAACGCCGTGGAAGCCAAGAAGCTCGATACGATCGACGACTTGCTGCGATGTGCCGAAGAGCGCGTCGAGCTGATCAACGGCGAGATCGTCAAGCGGCCGATGGCCCGCTCCGATCACGCGCTGGTGCAATCCAGCATCTCCGACGAGGTCGCTGTTCTGAAGAGAAAGGATGGCCCAGGGGGCTGGTGGATCATGCCCGAGATCAGCGTCAAGTACAGTGAGACGGAATGCCCAAGCCATGATTTGGCCGGATGGCGACGGGAGCGCTTGCCCCGCAGACCGACTGGCATCATGGATATTCCGCCGGACTGGGTGTGTGAGATTACGTCGCCAGGGCACGAGCGGAAGGACCTCTTTCACCACTTCATGCTCCTGCAGCGCACTGCAGTCCCCTACTACTGGATCATTTCCCCAGAGGACAAGACGCTGATCGCCTATCGACTCGTCGACGCAAAGTATCACGTCGTGTTCTCGGTGGAGTGCGGCGTCGAGCCGGCGGCGAATAAGGTGCGAGTCCCCCCGTTCGAAGAGATCGAGATGGACCTGCGCTACGTCTTCGGGGACGAAGACTGACCCGTACTGACCAAGATTGCCTAGATCTCGCCCGGCTCGTCGGCGATACCTTCCGGCAGCCTGAAGGGCGTGGCCAACAGCAGCGGCGTCATGAACAGGGCGCCGCCGCCGGGTCGATGGAGGTCGGCCTGCTCGTAGATGCGATCGAAGACCCTCTCCGCGTCTTCGGCATCGACGACGATCCGGACCAGCCGCACCAGATTCGGCTCGGGGAGCTTGCCCCGCCGCGTGACGGCCTCGCGCAGCACCGAATGCCCGCGACAGTAAAGGCTATCGGCCCGGGTGATCCCCTCGTCCCGCAGCCAGGCGAGCAGCCGCCGCTCGGTGCCGTCGTCCGGCAGGATGCAGGAGATCAGCTTGGCCGCCTGGCCCGGTACCCGTGGGTCTAGCTGTACCTGGCTCACTGCGCGTCCCCCTGGCTCGGTACCCGGGCGAGGACCTCGCGCGGCACATAGGTGGCCATCCGCTCAACCGGCGTGACGTAGGGCAGGCCGGCGCCGGGCACATCGAGTCCCGCGGCGCGATAGACCGCCTCGAAGACCGCGTCCTGATAGTCGGTGGCGACCAGGATGCTGACGACGTCCTTCTCCGCCTCGATGGCGATGCCCAGCAGCCCGAGCCGCTCCCGCGGGCCAATGCCCCTGGCGTGGTGGATCAGCGCCCCGGCGGCCCCCATGGTCCGAGCGGCCTCGATGACCGCATCGCCGCGCCCGGCGGCGACGGCGCAGGTGATCAGCGCCACATCGGTCAGATAGGTGATCTTGTTGTCCTTCATACCAGTGCCTGGACCTCTTGCGCGTGGTGAATGACCGTTTGGTCGCGGGCAGCCCGTTCCTGTCGGCCGGCCTGCACACGCGCCCAGAGCCCGGTCAGCAGCACGCTGATGATCGGACCGATGGAGGCGAGGCAGAGGATGCCGAAGCCCTCGACGGCTGCGGTCGCATTGCCGAGCCCGAGCCCCATCGCCAGTACTAGCGGCACCGTGATGGGGCCGGTCGTGACGCCGGCGCTGTCCCAGGCGACGTTGACGAAGGCCTCCGACGAGACGGCCGTCAGCAGGGCGGCGAGCAGATAGGGCGGGACGATGAGCCAGACCAGTGGCAGGTCGAAGACGAGCTTGGTGACGCCCAGCGCGATGCCGCAGGCGACCCCGACCGAGACGGCCAGGATCAACGTCCGCTTCTTGAAGAAGCCATTAGTCAACTGCTCGGCAGTGACCCCCAGCGCGTTCAGCGCCGGCTCGGCGATGGTGGCCCCGAACCCCAGCACCCAGGCGAACACCAGTGCGATGGTCACCCCGACCGCATAGCGGTACAGCGGTGAGTCGTCCGCCCCGGGAATCTCCATGAAGGCGGCCGGGACCAGCGAGCCCGCGCTGCCGCCGAGCTTAGAGAGCCCATAGGTCAGGCCGAGGTTGAAGAGGCACATGCCGAGCACGGTCAACCCGATGCCAAGGGCCATCTCCCGCGGGCGCGGCAGACGCTCCCTCAGCACCAGCTTGAGGATCAGCAGCAGGAACAGCACCAGCGGTAGGATGGCGCGGATGCCCATCACCACCTCCAGACCGGGGCTGCGCTCATACCAGGCGAGGGTCTCCGTCTCGGCGCCTATCGTCGCTGCAGCGGCGGCGATCGCGGTCGGGGTGACGGTCCCGGCCACATAGAAGGTTAGCAGCAGGACGCCGACGATCGGAAACAGCGAGGCCAGGGTCACGATGCCGAAGCCGGAGAGACCGGAATCGGCCCTGCCGGCGGCGGCCGCGATGCCGATACCGAGCGACAGTACCAGCGGCACGGTAACCGGGCCGGTGGTCACTGCGCCGGCATCCCAGGCCAGCCCGAGGACCTTGGTCAGCTCCGGATCGGCCGCGGCGTACAGTGTGAGGCCGAGCACCGGGACCAGGGAGGCGTAGATCAGCGGCTTCAGGCTCCAGCCGTGCAGGAAGCGCAAAGGTCCCCAGCACCGCGGCGAGGCCGACGCTCGCGCCGATCACGAGCACCAAGGCCATCGTCCATTCGTTGAGCAGCGCCCAGAGGTAGGGTGCCTGCTCCGGTGAGATATTCTGCCCGGCAGTCTTGAGGGCACCGATCGCGGGCTCAGCAAAGGTCACGCCGATGCCGAGCAGCAGCGTGATGAAGAGCACCAGCGGCAGCGGTGACTTGCGCGGCAGCGTATGTCCGATCAGCTCGCCGAATGGCATCAGGCCGAGCTTCAAGCCTTCCATGAAGAGCATCAGACCGACGATGACGGCGAAGAGGCCGCCGGTGACGACCCAAGAGTCGTCGATGAGCTGGCGCAGGATCAGGATCTGGAACAGCGCGAGATAGAGCGCGAGGGGCACCACCGCCTTGACCTGCTCCCTGGACGGTTTCGTCGCTGCGATAGAGGGACTGTTGCGCTGTACTGTGCCTCGCGAGCGCGAAAACCGTCACAGATAACGCCCCGCCGCGGTCACGAGGTCCTCGCGGTGGGGCAGGTCCCGCGTGGCGATCGTGACCGGCAGCAGGGTGGCGCGCTCCCCGCGAGCGTTCTCGAGCTCTTGAAAGACCATCCGGCGCGCCGATGGATCGGCGGGATCGAGGCGAATGTTCATGGCGCTCAAGCAAAGGTCCACCTCGTGCTTGGAGACCTGATGCTCAGCCTGTCCCAGCCGCTCGGCGACGACGTCCAGATGCGCTGTCAGCACGCTCGCATCGGCCCCGAGCGCCTGGAGCTGCTGCGAGACGGCGTCGAGGTCGGTTTGCAGCGCGGCCTGCTCGCCGCTGCCCGCCTCAGGCGTATCGAAGCTCAGGCTGCCGCGCTGCATGGCTCGCAGCTTGCGCTGCAACAGGTCACGCTGGCGCTTGAGGTCCGCCCGCTGCACGCTTGCCTCGGTGATTTGGATCAGAGCCAGGACGAGCAGGTGATCGAAGGCACGTCGCTTCAGGAAGCGCCCGGACTCCTCCGCGCTCGCTCGGGGCTCCAGCAGGCGATGCCCCGAGAAGCTCACCGACACCTGGGCCACGTCGCGCCGCACCTGGTCCCCCACCAGATCCATGCCGAGGATGTTGCGCTCCGCACGGCGCGCCAGGAGCAGTGCGCTGACCTGCTCGACTCCCCGCCCTTCGCTGCCAGCAAGGTAATCCGTCAGTGCCCGGTCGCGTCCGAAGACCTGCAGCATGTCCTGGATGGAGGCGAACAGTGCGGCGAGTCGGACATCGTCACGATAGCCGTCCGGCCCGGCCGCCACAGGCGCCGGGAAGCTGTCCACCAGGGTCACAACATGGTCGATCGCGTGGATGACCGGCCCACGCAGCCGCTTGCGGTAACCCGACACGAGCCGCAGCCGCGGATCGGTGCCATCCACCGCCCGGTCGATGGCCATCTCGATCAGGGTCTCGGGGTAACGGCCGACCGTCTCGCGGCCGCCGAAGATGGACTGAAACAGCCTCAATGCATGACCTCCTTCAGGGACCTTCGGGAACGGCTCGAGAACAACCGGCACAGCTCGACCGAGGACCCCTCTCCCCAGCGGGGAGAGGGGTTGGGGTGAGGGGAGAGCGCTGCGGGAGCCTGTTCAGGTTGTCGTTGCACGGTTACTCATCCAGATCGGTCGGCCTTGGTATCGGGCTGGTCCTGATTCACGGTCTGAGCGAGGTACCGCTCCATCGCCATCGGCAGATTGTGGAGCAGGCGCTCGCGACCCAGCGTCTCGCCGAGCGATGAGCGCTGCACCATCGTTAGGACCTCCGGATTGAGGGCCGCCAGCCAGAGCATGCCGCCGCGCTCGCGCAGCCGCTCCTCGCCTTCGATCAGCATCTTCAGCGCCGAGTACTCGATGTCGGGCACGGCGCTGAAGTCCATGACCACCACCCTGGGCTGGGCGGCGTCGATCAGCGGCCAGATCTGCTCGCCGAGGCGCTGGGCATTGGCGAAGAAAAGGCGTCCCTCGGGTCGGACCAGCAGCAGTCCGGGGAAGGTCTCATCCTCCGGGTGAGCATCCGACCTCGGGCGGAAGACCTGCGTGCCGGGCTTGCGGCCGAGCACGTAGAGGCGCGGGTTGGCCGCCTGGTAGGCCATGGCCACCAAGGAGACGATGATCGCGACCAGGATGCCCTTCAGCGTCCCGAGCAGGACCACGCCGGCGAAGGCGGCCAGGGCCCACAGATACTCCATGCGCCGGATGCGCAGGATGGCGCCGAACTCCGCCGGCTGGATCAGGCCGATCGAGTAGACGATGACCACCGCCGCCAGGGTCGCCAGCGGCATCAGACCCATCAGGGGCGCCAGCAAGACCAGGGTCGCCAGCGCCGCGCCGGCCGTCACCAGGCCGGCGACCTGGCTGCGGGCGCCGGCGCGTCTGTTCACGGCCGTCTGCGAGGTGCCGCCGCCCGCGGGCATGCCGCTGAACAGGCCGCCGACCAGATTGCCCACACCGGTCGCCACCAGCTCCCGGTTCGGCTGAGGGCGCGGCTCACCGGGGCCGGCGAAGGCCCGCGCCCGGCTCCGAGATGAAGCTCGCGACGACCCCCAGGCGCAGCACCGCGGCCAGGATCAGCATGAAGCCGACCAGGAACGCGAGTGTCGCGGAGGCGGTGAGCAGGGCCGCGGGGTCCCCACCGGGGGCGACGAGCGCGAGCTGCGCGCCAGTGAGGATCGCCAGTGTGGTCGTGGTGCTGACGCTCAGCGGCCGCGAGCTGCCGAGGATGGCGTAGATCACCATCGAGACGAAGGCCGTGTAGAGTCCGACCTCCACCGGCAGACCGGCAATGGTGGCGTAGGCCATGGCCTTCGGAACGACCACCGCGGCGGTGGTCAGGCCGGCGACCAGATCCAGGCGCAGCCAGGTCTTTTCATACTGAGTGAGCCAGTCAACCATCGGTATGGGACGCATGAGGGTTCAATGCCAGTTCAGTCGCGGCAAAGCCCCAGGGCGTAGAGCTGGCACAGGGCTGGGATATCGAGCAGATCAAGCTTGCCGCAGAACAGCAGGCTTAGGCAGTCGGCACGCCCGGCGGCAAAGCTGGCGCGAACGAAATTTGTCACCTGCAGCAGCCCGAGCAAGTAGACGACATCTTTGGTGAAGGGCGCGCCGCCGGTGACGAGCCCACCGCGAAATACTCGTCGGGCGTTCTCGAATGCCGGGTCCGTGTCGCCCACGCGCTCCAGGAACCAGCGGTAGACGTCAAGAAAATCCGCGCCCTCCACGGCCATCTGGATGGCGAATACTCGGTCCGCGAGCCGCCGCAACCGATCCAGCTCGATGGCGGGCGCCTGATCGCCGAAGTGGGCGTTCACAGCCCGCTCGAGATCCTCCGCAACCACTTCCGAACTGTGGTAAACAGGCGGCCCGACCTGAATGTCCACCCGGGCGAGCTGCGCGATCGTATCGTGCACGCTCTGCGCCAGATCGAGCGGAGTGACAGGCACATAGCGTGTGGGTGCCGTCGGCTCGCCGTAGACCTGGCGCGCGTACTCAAAGAAGCCCTGGGTACCAACGGCGGCGAGCATCCGTGCCCCGAGCTCGAGCCCCTGGGCATGACGGTCGAGCCAGAGGTCGATAGCTGCGTCGCCAACAATTCGGCGGCGCGCCTCGCGCACCGCGTCGATGGTCGGGGTGGGATCGAATGCAACGTACGTCACCTCGGGCAGCTCCCGTGCACCTTGAGCGAAGAAGCGTTCTTTCACCTCCGGTGCCCAGGCGATAGCCTGAAGGATGCGCAAGGGGCGGCAGCCCCGGTGCAAGAGCTGAGCGACCTCGCGAATGCGTTCCTTTTCGCGGTCGTCCGCGGCGGCGGTCATATCGCACTCCTGATCAAGGTGAAATCACAGGCGGATCCGGGCCGGCTCGGTCTTCACTGGGCACGAATGGCTCGCGGGTGCCAGTCCAACGATCTTGAGCTCAGTTGAGTGTTTCGTCCGGCCAGTAGCGCGAACCGGTCAGCTTGGCCGAGACCTTCCAGCCTTTTCCCGTCAACACGAACACGGCCTTGCCTTCATCGAAGCCCAGGGCAAGCCGGTCCTTCTCCTCACCGGCCATGGCGCCGACCTGGGCGCCGGCATCGAGGCCATTCACGACAAAGTTCTCGAACACAGCGCTGTTCTCGAAGAGGATGACGAGCTGGGAGGCGAAGCCGCCGAGGCCAAAGCCCATCCCGGCGCCTGTTGTCGCCATCTTCATGTAGACACGCTCGCCGGTCTTGGCATCGACCGCGACCCCGCGCCCATAGCCCGCGACGACGTAGAAGCTCGCCTCGCGCTTGTCGAAGACGGCATAGCCGGCGCTTCGGTCAAACAGGTCGCGGCTGCCCGGCTCCTCGGCGAACAGGCGCGCGAGCGTCGCCTCGGCCATGGCATCAAGCTTGGCGCGCGTTTCACCCGGCGTGGCCTCGTCGCCCAGGCTCTGTTGGGTCGATTCGACGGTGCCGCTCACCGCGTCGCTTGCCTTGCCGGCGGCCTCGCCTGTGGCATCGAGCGCCCCCTTCGTCGCATCCCCGACCGCCTTCGCGGCCTTCGCGGCGCCTTCCTTCAGGTCCTCGAGGAAGAGATCGGCGTGTGCGGCGAGCGGCGCCAGCGCGACCAACAGGGCGACGACAGGATGGATCTTCATGGTCTCTAAGTCTCCGATAACGAGGTTGCGAATGGAGGGAAACACCTCTGGGCGTCCCGGGAGAGACATGCGGCCGCATCAGCCATGTGCGCGAACAATGATCGATAGAGCCCGCAGTGAGGGTCCTTCTCGAGCAGCGTGGCGTGCACGGAGAAGGCCCGCACGGGGCAGCCGCCGTGACAGAGGGCCAGGTAGTCGCAGGCGATACAGTCGCCGGCGACCAAGGTCATCGGCCGTTGGTAGAAACGCTCGCGCGCCTGATTGGCTTCGAGCAAGCTAACGAGGCTGGCCGCAGCGAAGAGGTTGCCAAACCAATGCTCGGGGTAGCTCGTGACCCAACAGTCACATTGGGCGACATTCCCGCGGGCGTCGATACAGAGGATGTGATTGGCGCAGTTGTCGGTCCAGATGCAGGGGAGCACGGATGGACTATCGAGAAAGTAGGCCAGTAGAGCGTCGAAGGGGCCGATCTGGGCGCCGTCGCACTCGCCCCGCTCCAGCCAGACATCGGTCAGATCGATGAAGAAACGGGCGAGCCCCTCGCCATCGAGCGGCAGCTCGCGCTTGGCCGGATTGGCACTGCCGCCGGGGAAGGGTGTATTCACCTGAAAGCTCCGGACATCGAGCGTGTCGACGAAATGGCTGTAAAAGCACTCCGCGCCGATTGCGACTGTCTCCGCGTTCGGCACCGCAATGGCCCGCACCTCGATCCCGGCCGCGCGCGCATGCTGGATGTTCTCGGTCAGAATCCGGTCGTAGTCGCCCGCGTCCTTGCCGTGGCGATGACGATAGCGGTTCGGGTAATCCAGCGAGGTACTGACCTGATTGCCGAACATCTCGGCGATCACGTCGTTCCAGCGCGCGCTGTAGCCGATCAGGTTGCTTTGCAGCCCATGGCTGACGGTCAACCCGCGGGCGGCGGCAGCGGCGCCGATCAGATCATGGGCTGCGGCAAACGTCGGCAGCAGGATCAGCGAAAAGGTCCGGGCGCTCATAGTGGCTCAGCCCTGCCCGAACCGATGAGCGTCGACGGCCGCCCGCAGCTCGCCGGCGGCTGCCTCGATGTCACCTAGCAGGCGTTTCACGCCGTTGCAGACATAGTCGCTACGCGGCCACTTGAAGTCGCCGTCGCAGCGGGACAGGTAGCGGCAGCTGCGACACTCGCTCCCTGCCGCAATCAGCGCGTCCCGGTGAGCGGCGACGGATGTTGGGGCCTGGCCTGGCGCAGGCTCTCCCCGCTCGCCGATCACGCGCACCTCCGCCGGGTCTCGCTCCAACAGCGACCAGAGCGCGAGCGGTGCCCCGTGGAGGAAGGAGATCAGCAGACTGTGAAAAGGCTCGACCACCTGCGTTACGGTGGGATTGTGCAAATAGTCATCCAGCGCCTGGCGGGTCTCCCCGACTGCCTCCGGGGTCGGCTGATGGCCGCTCAGGCGCACCCCGTAACCGAGCGACAGCGCCAGTTTCACGGCTCGTGCCACACCGGGACGAAAGGGCACGGTCACTCGCACCGGATGGCGCATCAAGAGGCCCGTGCAGCGATACAGCAATGGCAGCTCCACCACCGGATCGGCCATCACCAGGTCCAGGGGTACTCCATTCCCCCAGACCGCGAGCGGTCCCATATCGCCGGCCAGACCGGTCAGCCGGATGAAGGACAGGCCCACGGGGGTGTCCGGTCCGAACAAAGACTGCGGCTCTGACGGATCCGCGATGGTCAGGATCACCGGACGGCCGGCGAAGCGCGTCAACAGCGCGGCCGGGACCATGAAGACGGGCCGCTCCGGGGTGATGGGCGTCGGCTTCGGCACGTGCCTGACTCCCTAGCCCGCGCGGGCGGTCGCTTGGCGCTCGACCGGTCCAGGCAGCCATGGCCGCCGGGACCGGTCGCGCAGGATGGGTCGGCTAGCGCCCATTGATCCAACCGCCGGCACCGCGGCGATTGGCCCAGCTTCCACCGCCATAGCTGTTGGCCCAGCCGCCACCGCGAACGCCACCGCGGCGGTTGAGCCATCCGGCCTGGACATCGGCGGCAGGCACGACGAGCCCGCCGAAGACCGCGGCACCGATCACCACCTTCGACCAACGGCCCAGACCGAGCAGAAAGTCCCGCCGGGCGCGCTGCTCCTCGTCGAGCGGCGACGACGCGGTGTCGGAATGGGTTTCAGGCTTCTCGCTCATGTCATCCTCCCGCTGCATCTAAGGGAGCCGTGGGATTGGAGAAGTGCATGGTCCGCAGCTTCCAGGCCCCATCGAGCTTCTGCATCAACACCGTTACGTTGAGCGCGAAGCTGCGGGCCTGACCCGCGAGCGAGTCCTCGTATGCGCAGTTGGCGGTGATCCAGCCGACCTCGCCACTGGCCCCGATCTGCATCCACGGGCAGTCGCGCTCCACCGTTCCGGCGTCGAAGTCCTCGAAGAAATGCCGATAGGCGTCGGCGATCTGTGTCTCGCCGACCCAGCGCTCCGGCGTCGTGGTGCCCATCACCACTGTCTCGTCGCCGGGGGCATACAGCGCCATTAGGGCGTCTAGGTCGTGGTCGCTGAGCGCCTGCTCATGAGCCGCGAGCACCTCACGCAGCTCGACCTCCGGCTCGGCGGCCGCGACGGCCGAAGCGCAGACCAGGGCGAGCGCGGTCCCGGTCAAGCAGATTTTCGTCATCATGCCTATACCTCCGGGTGAATGAAGGGGTTGATTGGTTGAAAGAAGCGGGTGTCCTGTGACATCCGCAGCGAATCCGCGAGGAACCGGTAGGTCTCCGCGGTTGTGAAGACGACGGCGGCGCCCCTGTCATTGCAGTTGTCATTGGCAGCCGGGCACACGAACAAGATGTCCTGGATCAGCCATAGACCCGCGTCCCGCGAGTCCAACAATGACAGCGCAGCAGCAATTAAGCGGCCAACTGCGCAAAGTTCGAAGAATTTTTTAAAAAAAACATTTGCAACAGTAGCTTGTGAATTCTGGTCGGACGCGACGCCCCGTGGCCCTGAAACCGAAACGCGGGATTTCGGAGTTTCTACGACTGAGCGCATTGCCGATGAGCACGGCGACAAGGGTCTTCGGGCGGAGCAGGAGCCCTTGACGCGCATGTTCGTGCGGCGACCAACCGCCGAGTGTGCCGGGCGATCACCAGCTCTTCGTTAGTCGCAATCACCTAGGCCGGCTCGTTCGGTGTGCTGCTGGAACCGTTCTTGCGCCAACTGGGCGCGCCTTCGAAGGAGCAGGCTGACCTTGGTGGTCAGGTCCTGAGAGCGGGCGGTCTGCTCGGCCAGGTTGGCCATCTTGGGTATCTCGCAAGTGGCGGTAAAGTCGGACGCGTGTTGTCCTCAAGCGATGGCTCAAAGGTGACGGGCACACTCTTAGGTCGGGTTGGCACAGCGAGGCCCGACCTTATTTCGTCAATGGCGTCGCAGTCGGCGTGATCCGGCGCGGCCGTCCCCTATGGCTTGCCTAGCAGCACGTAGCCGGACGCGTCGCCCTCGCCGGAGACCCCCAAGCCGACGTAGAAGGGGCCGAGCCAGGTGTCGGCCCCAAGGAAGAGGCTGCCGCCGTAACGGGTCTTGTCCGGGTTGAGCTCCTCGATCCCGTCCCACTGCCGCCCGGCCTCGAGCGATCCACCGAGGTATAGGCCCTTACCGAGCGGCGGGGTGAGTGTGGTGAGCTGGTGGTGGAGGACCAGGCTGCCGAAGGCGTACTCGTTGACGCGGAACTGCTCGTTCGCGTAACCCGAGAGCTTGAGGAAGCCACCGAGCGGGAACTGGTCGTAGTAGGGCATCTCGTCGCCAAACGCGGTCCCGCCGCGCAGGCTCGCGACCAGCGTATTCGGCCCGCTGCTGAGGGCCTTGGCGGCCTGGATCTCGGTCCGGATGTAGTCCTCGTCCGCCCCCAGCGCCTCGAGCGGCGCGAGCAGGTCGACCTTCACGAAGCTGCCGCTGCGGGCCAGCCCGCCGCTGTCACGGGTGTCGTAGAGCAGGCGGCCACGGATGCCCGTCTCGGTGTTGCTTGTCTCGGGCACCAGGGGCGAGCCGGTGTCCACCTCGGCGTCGACTTGGCCTGCGAGGAGGCCGAGTCGGAGCTCGGCGAAGCGGCCGAAGGTCGTGCCCAGGTCCACGCCGACGCGGTAGCGCATGATGTCGTAGCGGGCCACGCGATCGTCGTTCCGGAACACGCCGAGCGGCACCTTGCTCACGTCGACGTAGGGGGCGACGAAGACCGTGCGCGTGGCATCGAAGGGCTGGTAGAACTCCGAGAAGATGCGAGGCTCGTTGCCCAGGTTGAGCTCGGTCAGCCATTCGCCGCCGAGCGCGTTGATCCAGGTCTGACGGTAGGTGGCGCGCAAGCCGAAGCGGCTGTCGCCCTGGAAGTCGTTGCTGAGGCCGAGGCCGAAGCGCAGGTAGCCGGGCCCCCAGGCCTTCTCGATGGCGTCGACGATGAGCAGGTTGCGCCCGCCCTCGCGCTCGATGCGGTAGCTGACGCGCTCGAAGTCCCCCCGTCCGTAGAGGCGGTTGAGGTCGCTCTCGAGCTGGGAGCGATCGAGTGGCTTGCCTTGGTATCTGTGCACGACCGGCGCGAAGAGACCCGCGTTTACCCGTTCCAGACCGACGACGCGGACCTGGTCGATGTGCTCGACGGGCTCACGGCGGCGCTCGACCGACGCACGCCAGGCGGCGTACTCGGCTGGGCTCACCGCCAGGGCGGCGAGCTGGTCCGAGACCCGACGGGCGGCCTCGACGCCGGTCGCGATGGCCTCTGGCCCGCGGTCGAAGTCGCCGGGGGTGATGTCACCGAGCTGCGGCGTGACCAGGACGTCACGCCGGGGATCGACCTCGGTGAGCGACCGTGCCTCGTTCTGGGCGAATACAAAGGCGATCATCTGCCCGAAGCTGCCGAGCACCGTGCTCAGCTGCTCCCGGGTCGGCGGGTTGGAGTCGAGCTTGACCACGATGAGCCTGTCCCCGCCCATCGCGCGGGCAATGTCGACGGGTAGGTTGCGCACCAGCCCGCCGTCGACGTAGATCCGGCCCTCCGTCTCCAACGGGGCGAAGACGCCCGGCACGGCCATGCTCGCGCGCATGGCGAGGGGCAGCGGTCCCCGATCGATCACGACCATCTCGCCGGTCTCGAGGTCCGTGGCCACGGCGCGAAACGGGATGGGCAGCTGGTCGTAGTGTCTGACCCCGTCTGCGCCGCTGGTCAGCTCGCTCAGGTAGAGGAGGACCTCCTGCCCGGAGATTGCCCCTTTGGGCAGGCGGAACTTGCCGTCGCGCCGGCCGACGGAGAAACCGAAGGTCGGGCGCAGGCTTTCCTCCTTGCGCCGCATGGGCCACTCGGCCCGCGGGGGGTCGTCGTCGAAGAATTGGTTCCAGTCAACCGACGTGACCGCCTCCTCCATCTCGGCGGCGCTGAGGCCGGCGGCGTAGCCCCCGCCCACCAAGGCCCCCATACTCGTGCCGGCAATGGCGTCGATCGGGACCCTCAGCTCCTCGAGGACCTTGAGCACCCCGATGTGGGCCGAGCCCTTGGCTCCCCCACCGGCCAGCACGAGGCCGATCCGGGGGCGCGAGGCCTCAGCCGCCGTGGCGGCGAACGCGACGATCAGGCAGAGTGCGGCGAAGGCAATTTTCATCGTTACTCCGGTCATCGGCGTGCGGTGGGCACCGCGCAAGAATCCAAGCTCGCGTAGCGCCCTCTTGTCCGCCCGATAAGCCGTTGGGTGTGGCGGGCGATCGTTACTATGAAATTCGCGCAGCATGTTTGCTCCCTCGCCCTCTGGGCTGATCTTTATCCACAAGTCTAAGGAGCACAAGGGCGCGTGGAAGATTCGAGATGAACACATAATGAGGAATTGTGC
>CAZOWL010000100.1:0-15058 GCA_964583605.1 uncultured Chromatiaceae bacterium
GCACGTTCGCTCCCTCGCCCTCTGGGAGAGGGTTGGGGTGAGGGAACGATCAGGACCGAGGCGACATTTCATCGTCCGGGGTGGCTCGCCTCGGCCCATGATCGTTAGGCGCCTACAGGCTGCATCGCATTGGCCTTGTAGGGGCTGTGAGCCTGCATCTCGGTGAGATAATCGTGCATGCCTTGCGTCTCGAGGTCGAGATAATGGGCAATGGCGCCCCGGAAGCGATCGTCGGCGATCCAGTGCGCCGACCAGGTCGCAGTCGGCAGGAAGCCGCGGCTCACCTTGTGCTCGCCTTGGGCACCGGGCTCAAATCGCTGCAGCCCGCGGGCGATGCAGAACTCGAGGCCCTGATAGTAACAGGCCTCGAAGTGGAGACTGTGGTAGTCCTCGAAGCAGCCCCAGTGGCGGCCATACAGGGTCCGGCTTCCGACCAGCGCGAAGGCCGCGGCCACCACCCGATCGCCCTGGTAGGCGGTGACTAAGAGAAGGTTCTCGCCCATCGTGCGCGCGATCTCGCGGAAGAAGGGCAAGCTCAGCGTGGGCAGACCGCCACGCTTGTCGAAGGTGCGGCGGTAGAGGCGATAGAAAACGGCCCATTCTTCGTCACGGACCTCGTGGCCAAGGCGTTGCTGAAACCGGAAGCCGGCCTCGGCGACCCGTCGCCGCTCGCGTTTGATCTTCTTGCGCTTTTCAGCTGAGAAGGTCTCGAGCAGGTGATCGAAGCTGTCATAGCCGTTGTTGCGCCAGTGGAACTGACACCCCAGCCGACGCATCAGCCCGGACTTCTCGAGAAGGTCCGTCTCGTCGCCGGTGGTGAACAGCCAGTGCAGGGAGGAGACGCCGAGCTCTTCGGCCAACGCCCGGACCGCGCCGATCAGCGCCTCGCGCTGGGCCCCTTGGTCGGGGCCGGCGGCCGTCAGCAGGCGGGGGCCATTGGCCGGTGTGTAAGGGGAGGCCACGACGAGCTTCGGGTAGTAGCGCAGTCCGGCGCGGTGGTAGGCGTCGGCCCAGGCCCAATCGAAAACCAGCTCGCCGTAGGAGTTGTACTTGATGTAGACCGGCGCGGCGGCGACGAGGCGGCCGGTTGGGTCGCGTAGGACGACGTGCCGCGGTATCCACCCGAGCCTTTCGCCGACACAACCATGGTGCTCCATCGCCGCCAGAAACTCGTGGCGCAGGAAAGGGGTATCGTCATCGAGGAGTCGATTCCAGTCCGCGCGCGGGATGGCGTCGATCGTGGTCTGGGTTGCGGCGTTGAGCATGGCGAATGCGACACGGAGAAGCGGCTACCCCTGGCAGATAGGGGCATCGCCGTGATCACCAAACCCCGCCGGCGAGCGGCGGCCGGGTGTCGTTCCGCTGAGACCTGACAACGGAATCCGCGCAGCACGCTTGCTCCCTCGCCCTCTGGGAGAGGGATGGGGTGAGGGAACGATCAGGGGCGAGGCGACATGTCATGGTCCGGGGTGGCTCGTCTCGCCCCATGATCGTTAGCGCCGCGATTCGCGCTCAGCCAACGGGAGAAAGACCGGCGCCTGCGAGCGCGTGGTGTCGAGCGACGATCCGAGCAGATGGCCGGTCGTTGTGCGCTGGACCTCGCCGAGGGCTCATTGGCCGGCGGCGAGCGCATCCAGGTATTTCTCCGCATCCAACGCGGCCATGCAGCCAGCCCCGGCGGACGTGATCGCCTGACGATAGACATGGTCCATCACATCTCCGGCGGCGAATACCCCCGGCACCGAGGTGGCCGTTGCGTTGCCGTCGCGGCCGCCTTGTACCAGGATGTACCCGCCGCTCATCTCCAACTGGCCTTCAAAGATCTGCGTGTTGGGCTTGTGCCCAATGGCGATAAAGACGCCGTGTAGGTCGAGCTCCGCGGTGCTGTCGTCCTTGACATTGCGGATGCGGATGCCGGTGACCCCGCTGGCATCGCCGAGCACCTCATCGAGCACGCTGTTCCAGGCCAGGCGGACATTGCCTTTCTCGGCCCTGTCGAAGAGCTGCTGCTGCAGGATCTTCTCGGCTCGGAGCGCATCGCGGCGGTGGACCAGTGTCACCTCGGCGGCGATGTTGCTGAGATAGAGGGCCTCCTCGACGGCCGTGTTACCGCCGCCTATGACGGCGACCTTCTGATTGCGATAGAAGAAGCCGTCGCAGGTCGCGCAGGCCGAGACACCACGGCCGCGAAAGGCCTGCTCAGACGGTAGGCCGAGGTACATGGCGCTCGCACCTGTCGCGATGACCAGGGCATCGCAGGTGTACACGCCCGAGTCGCCGGTGAGCCGAAACGGTCGGCTCTCCAGCTCGGCCTTGTGGATGTGGTCGAAGATGATCTCGGTCGCAAAGCGCTCGGCATGGCGGCGCATGCGCTCCATCAGCTCCGGACCCTGGACACCCTCGGGCTCGCCGGTCCAGTTGTCGACATCGGTGGTCGTCATCAGCTGTCCGCCTTGCTCGAGGCCGGTGATCAGCACCGGCTGGAGGTTCGCTCGGGCGCCATAGATCGCCGCCGTGTAGCCGGCCGGGCCGGAGCCCAGGATGAGCAATCGGCAATGTTTCACATCGGACATCGGAGGGGCTCCTGCACTACAGGCACACGGCTCGGGGGCCAGCGGGCATACTAGATCGGCGGGTGCGCCGGACGGGCTGTCAACGGCTGACTCGCCGCGTCATGGTACCGGCTCCCGGCGAGTCGGGCAAAGCGGGCGATCGTCACAGTTGAAAGTACCCGAAGAAGGCTTGGCAAAGCTATAATCCACCGAAATTAACTCAAGGCGATTTCTCTGTGGCTCAAGCGACGCGGAAGGGGCATCTATCGTTCGGCGACTATTTGGAGCGAGCGCTGCGGGAGGGGGCCATGTGGTCCTTGATCTGTGTCGCCCTCTATCTCGTGCTGTCGCTGGCCAGCTATTCGACGCGTGACCCGGGCTGGTCATATCTGGGGCCGAGCGATGAGGTCGCCAATATCGGCGGCCGCTTCGGTGCTTGGTTCGCGGATGTGGCACTCTTTCTGTTTGGTCTGTTCGCCTACCTCATCCCGTTGATGTTGGCCTGGAGCGGCTACCTGCTGTTTCGCCGCCGCGAGCCGGAGGTCAGCACCCATGCCGTCCTGCTTGGCCTGCGCTGGATCGGCTTTCTGCTGACCTTGGCTGCCGGCTGTGCTCTGGCTAGTACCCATCTCGGTGACCTGGGTCAGAACTTCCCGAACGGCGCTGGTGGCGGACTGGGTCAGCTGATTCAATCTACACTCACGGCCTCCTTCAAGCCAGCCGGCGCGACCCTCTTCACCGTTGCCCTATTCCTCATGGGCTTCGGCCTCTTCACCGGCCTGTCCTGGCTCACCGTCGTCGATGGCGTCGGCGACCTCGTCCTGAGCGCGTTTCGCTGGCTAGGTCGCCACCAGGGCCAGTCGCGGCGCAGCGGACATACCGTCGGCACCGGTAAGGATCCGCACGCAAGCCTGTTCCGGCGGTTGTTATCGCCATTCTATCGCTGGGTCCGAGCGCCGAGCGGAGGCGTGGCGGAAGCCGTGCACGAGCCCGGCCCTGGCAATGCGCGGAGCGGGGGGCTCGGGCGCCGCGCGTCGGAGGCGGTGTGCGATGATCGGCAGCTCGTGTCGACCGAATCGCTGATGGCGTTGCTCAAGGGTCGGCGCCCCGCTGCCGCACCGAAGCCCGTGATCAAGGCACCGGCCAAGCCGGTCCGCGGCGCCATCGAGCCGCGGCACATCTCGGCGCGGGGATCCACCGTCGAGGTGGAGCGCCCGCCGCTCGACCTGCTCGATCCCCCGCGCAAGACGGGCCAGGGGTTCTCGGCCGCAGAGCTCGAGGACCTCTCCGAGCAGGTGAAGGCGCGGCTCAAGGAGTTCGGTGTCGAGGTGGAGGTCGTCGCGGTCTATCCGGGGCCGGTCGTGACCCTGTTCGAGCTGCAACTGGCGGCCGGGACCAAGGTCAGCAAGATCACCGGCCTGGCGAAGGATCTGGCGCGCGCCCTGTCGACCATCAGCGTGCGCGTCGTCGAGGTTATTCCGGGCAAGTCGGTCATCGGCCTGGAGATCCCGAACAAGCAGCGCGAGACCGTCTATCTGCGTGAAATCCTCTCCAGCGACGGCTACCAGGACGCCAAGTCGCCGCTGACGCTGGCCCTCGGCACCGACATCTCCGGCCACCCTGTCGTCGCGGATCTGGCGAGGATGCCCCATGCCCTGATCGCCGGGACGACGGGCTCGGGTAAGTCCGTCGCGATCAATGCGATGATCTTGAGCCTGATCTACAAGGCGGCACCGAAGGACGTACGTCTGATCATGGTCGATCCGAAGATGCTGGAGCTTTCGGTCTACGAAGGGATCCCGCATCTGCTCACACCCGTGGTCACGGATATGAAAGAGGCCGCCAATGCGCTGCGCTGGTGCGTCGGCGAGATGGAGCGACGCTACCGACTGATGGCGCACCTCGGAGTGCGCAATATCGGGGGCTACAACCGCAAGGTCGCCGACGCCGAGGCTGCCGGCAGGCCGATCGCTGACCCCATGTACGTCGCCGAGCATGGCGCGCAGCCGGGTTACGAGGATGAGCCTATCGTGCCGACGCTGTCGCACCTGCCTTATGTGGTCGTCATCATCGACGAGCTGGCCGACATGATGATGGTCGTCGGTAAGAAGGTCGAGGAGCTGATCGCCAGGCTCGCGCAGAAGGCGCGGGCGTCAGGCATCCATCTTATGTTGGCCACGCAGCGCCCGTCGGTGGACGTCCTGACCGGCCTGATCAAGGCCAACATCCCGACCCGTATGGCGTTTCAGGTCTCGGCGCGGGTCGATTCGCGCACCGTGCTCGATCAGATGGGTGCCGAGCAGTTGCTCGGCTACGGCGACATGCTCTATCTGGGCCCCGGCGGCAGTATCCTGAAGCGCGTGCACGGGGCCTTTGTTGACGATCACGAGGTCCACCGCGTCGTCGAGTATCTGCGCGCAACCGGCGAGCCGGACTACATCGAGGACGTCCTGCGCGAGCCGGATGAGTACCTTCCGGGTATCGATCAGGAGCCGCGAGGCGGGGATACCGAAGATCAAGATCCGCTGTTTGACGAGGCGGTCCAGATCGTCACCGAGACGCGGCGCGCCTCGATCTCCGGTGTCCAGAGGCGTCTCAAGATCGGCTACAATCGGGCTGCGCGGCTGATCGAGGAGATGGAGCGGATCGGCATCGTCGGGCCGGCCGAGACCAACGGCAGCCGTGAGGTCCTCGCTCCGCCTCCAGTCGCGGATTGACCGCGTGTGCCCGGCCCTTTGATTTCGAACTCTCTTTCGCCCTGAGCATGTCACGTCTTCGCCTCGCCTCCAATCCAGCTCCCACCCGTCAAGCGCTCGGCCGAGGCGGCGCGCTTTGGCTCATGTTGGCGTTCGCGAGTATCCTGATGCTTGGCGCCGGTGCAGCAGCTGCGAAGAGCGGTGCCCGGCTGCTCGAAGAGTATCTCGACGGTCTGACGACCTTGCAGGCGGCCTTCCAGCAGACCACCTTCAATGCCGACCGCACGCAGATGCTCGAGTCCGAGGGCGAGCTCTTCCTGCAGCGGCCTGGTCGTTTCCGCTGGGAGTACCAATCGCCCTTCATCCAGGTCATCGTTGCCGATGGCAAGCGGGTCTATGTCCATGATGTCGAGCTGGAGCAGGTCTATCACCGCGGTCAGAACGAGGCCTTGCGCGGGACGCCGGCGCTGCTGCTGACCGGGGACGAGCCGATCGAGAGCCTGTTCCGTGTCGCACCGATCGAGGGTAGTGGCGAGCGCGATTGGCTGGAGCTCAGGCCGTTGGCTGAGGATACGGAGATCGAGCGGATCGAGCTGGGCTTCGACGGCGGTCAGCTCGACACGCTGATCATGGTCGATGGCTTCGGCCAGGTCACGCACCTGCGCTTCAGCGCGATCCGCCGCAACCCGCCGCTCGACGAGGCTCTGTTTCGTTTCGATCGGTCGATCGGTGGGGATTTTCTCGAGTTCGATTGATTTCTGAACCCGCGACACGCGTTTTTCGAGACCTTGTCGGTCCCACCAGAGCCACTGACGGAGACGCCCGCCCGCTTCGCACCGCTGGCTGAGCGGATGCGCCCGCGCGGCCTCGATGAGGTCCATGGCCAGGCACACCTGCTCGGAGAAGGCAAGGCGCTCCGTCAGGCCATCGTCAGCGACCGCCTCCACTCGATGATCCTCTGGGGGCCGCCCGGGAGCGGCAAGACGACGCTCGCGCGGCTCATCGCCAGACACTCGGGGTGTGCCTTCATCAGGCTCTCCGCCGTACTGGCCGGTGTCAAGGACGTGCGCGATGCCGTGGCCGCGGCGCGGCGGCTGCGCGAGGCCGAGGACCGCGGCACCATCCTCTTCATCGATGAGGTCCATCGCTTCAACAAGGCGCAGCAAGACGCCTTTCTGCCCCACGTCGAGGATGGAACCCTGATCCTGATCGGAGCGACGACCGAGAACCCCTCGTTCGAGCTGAACAACGCGCTGCTGTCCCGGGCGCGTCTCTACTTGTTGCGGCCGCTGTCTCCAGGGGCGATCGGAGAGATCCTCGGTGCGGCCTTGGCCGATCCTGAGCGCGGTCTTGGTGAGTTCGGGCTCAGCTTGACCGCGGAGGCCCGGTCGGTGCTGTCGCAGTCGGCGGACGGCGATGCACGGCGCGCACTGAACCTGCTGGAGCTCGCCGCGCAGCTCGCCGTCGGACCAGAGATCGGTGTGGGGGTCGTGGCCGAGGTCCTGACTGGCTCGGTGCGGCGCTTCGATAAGGGCGGCGACATCTTCTACGAGCAGATCTCGGCCCTACACAAATCGGTCCGTGGGTCGGCCCCGGACGCGGCCCTCTATTGGCTCGCGCGGATGATCGATGGCGGTTGCGATGCCTTGTACATCGCTCGTCGCATCGTGCGGATGGCCTGCGAGGATATCGGCAACGCCGATCCGCGGGCCTTGGCGCTTGCGCTCGATGCCTGGGACGCACAGGAACGGCTCGGCAGCCCGGAGGGCGAGCTGGCACTCGCCCAGGCCGTCACCTATCTCGCCTGTGCGCCGAAGAGCAACGCGGTGTACAAGGCTTGGGACGCCGCTCTGGCGGATGCGCGAACGACGGGCAGCCAGGAGGTCCCGGTACACCTGCGCAATGCCCCGACCCGTTTGCTGAAACGACTCGGCTACGGCCGGGACTATCGCTACGCCCACGATGAGCCCGAGGGCTACGCGGCCGGCGAGGACTATTTTCCCGAGGGTCTTGGTCCCAAGACCTATTATTTCCCAGTCGAGCGAGGGTTGGAGCAGCGCATCCGCGAGAAGCTCGCCCACTTGCGGGAGCTGGATCAGGCCATCCGTGACGCCGGCCATGCTGCAGCGGGCTCCGACAGCGAGCAAAGGACCAAGTCCTAGGCTCCGCTGTGCGGATCATCATTTGCTCCATGGCCTGCGTCGAGCCAAGCCGGCGATGTACAATGCCGCGCGTTTTCAGCGAATGGCCGCGAGCCTACCCGCATGCGGGCGACACTTTTGCGCTTTTGCGTTGCCGCAGGGATCATAGGCGACCGCTCGTCTTGGTGGGTCCCGCGCGTCGCGACCTCACCCCAACCCTTTCCCGGAGGGCGAGGGAGCGAACGTGCTGCGCGGATCGAATCGTTACGACCATGCGACGAGGCGAGCCATCGCAGATGATGACATGTCGTCTCGCCCCTGAACGCTCCGCACCCCACCGCTATCTCGGAGGGCGAGGAAGCAAAGGTGCTTTGCGACTTTCATTGTACGGCCCAATGAGCGAGAGACGATGCTAGACCCTAGGTTGTTACGGACCGAGCTCGACCAAGTGGCGGCGGACTTGGCGCGCCGCGGAATCGTGTTGGACACCGCCGAGCTCGTGGCGCTAGAAGAGCAGCGGAAGGCCCTGCAGGTCGAGGTTCAGGACCTGCAGAACCTGCGTAATACCCGCTCGAAGGCGATCGGTCGGGCCAAGGCCCAGGGCGAGGACGCGGCTGCGCTGATGGCCGAGGTGAGCGATCTCGGCGAGCGGCTCAAGGCTGCCGAGGTGGCGCTGCAAACCGTGCAGCAGGATCTGGCCCGTATCGGCTTGGGCCTGCCGAATCGCCCGCACGCAAGCGTGCCCGACGGCCGAGACGAGAGCGCCAATTGCGAGGTTCGGCGCTGGGGTGAGCCGCGCCGTTTTTCCTTTCCGGTGCGGGACCACGTCGATCTCGGCGTGGCCAGCGGGGCCATGGATTTTGATGCGGCGGCCAAGATCGCCGGCTCGCGCTTCGTCGTGCTCAATGGCCCCTTGGCGCGTCTGCAAAGGGCGTTGATCCAGTTCATGCTCGATGTCCACACGACTGAGCACGGCTACACCGAGGTCTACGTCCCATTTCTGGTCAATGCGGACAGCCTGCGCGGCACGGGCCAGCTGCCGAAGTTCGAGGCGGATCTGTTCCGGGTCGGTGATGAGGCAGGCTACTATCTGATCCCGACGGCCGAGGTGCCTGTCACCAATCTCGTCCGCGATTGCATCCTGTCGGACCAGGAGCTGCCGCGCCGCTGGGTGGCCCACACACCCTGCTTCCGCAGCGAGGCCGGCTCGTACGGCAAGGATACCCGAGGCATGATCCGTCAGCACCAGTTCGAAAAGGTGGAGCTGGTGCAGGTCGTCCGCCCTGAGGAATCGTACGCCGCGCTCGAGGGCCTGACGCAACATGCTGAGGCGATCCTGCAGCGTCTCGGGCTCCCATACCGCGTCGTCGCGCTCTGTGCTGGGGATCTCGGCTTTGCTGCGGCCAAGACCTATGATCTGGAGGTGTGGCTGCCGGGGCAGGAGACGTATCGGGAGATCTCTTCGTGCAGCAACTTCGAAGACTTCCAGGCGCGCCGACTGCTAGCGCGCTGGCGTAACCCGGCAACGGGCAAGCCCGAGTTGGTGCACACACTGAACGGCTCGGGTCTGGCCGTTGGCCGCACGCTCGTCGCGCTGATCGAGAACTACCAGGAAGCCGACGGCCGGGTGCGCATCCCGGAGGTACTTCGCCCCTATGTCAGCGGGCGCGAGTGGCTCGCCTGACGATCATGGGGCGAGCCGAGCCAACCCAGACCATGAAATGTCGCCTCACCCCTGATCGTTCCCTCACCCCAGCCCTCTCCCAGAGGGCAAGGGAGCGAACGTGCTTCGCGAATTTCATAGTAAGGAGCCTGATTGTGACTCCGCTGCCGAGTCGTTTCGGTTAGCGTACCGATAGCACCAGCAGGACGACGAGCAAAACCACACCGCCGAGCGGCAAGGCCGCCGCCAGCCAGTCGCTCCGTTCACCTTTCGGACCCTGCTCCTGCCACTGCTTGAAGGCCGGCCAGAGGTAGAAGAGGAGCATCGTCAGTAGTACGGCGAGCGTAATCTTTAGAAACAGCTCCATAGATCACCCTCCTCTGAAACGAAAGCCCCGGCGCGAGGCCGGGGCTGTGAATCGATCTGCAAGCCGCTGAGGCGCGTTAATCGTCGCCCATGATCCCCAGGATCTGCAGCAGGGCGATGAAGATGTTGAAGATCGACAGGTACAGGCTGAAGGTTGCCATGATGTAGTTGGTCTCACCGCCATTGATGATGCGGCTCGTGTCGAACAGGATGAAACCACTCATCAAGAGGATGATCGCGGCGGCGATCGTCAGCGACAGGGCCGGCAAGGCCAGGAACAGATTGGCGATGATCGCGATCAGCACGACCATCATCCCGGCGAAGATGAACCCCCCCATGAAGCTGAAATCGCGCTTGCTGGTGAGCGCATAGGCCGAGAGGCCGAGGAAGATCAGCGCCGTGCCGCCGAACGCGGTCGCGACCGTCTGCGGACCGTGCGGCAGGGCCAGGTAGAAGGTCAGGATCGACCCTAGCCCGAGTCCCAGCAGACCTGTGATCGCAAAGATCACGGCGATCCCCTTGCTCGAGTTGGCCGTGCGGGGTAGGGCGAAGATCCCCATCACCATCGCGCCGATGACCGAGACGAGGTACATCCAGCTCGGTAACTGCAGGGCCAGCGACACCATGGCGGTCAGCGCACTGAAGCCAAGGGTCGCCGAGAGCAGCAAATAGGTGTTCTTCAGTACCTTATTGGCACTGACCGCCTGCTCCGGCGCGCGAATCGTCGTATAGCTCGGGTCAGCCATCGTCAGCTTGTCTCCTCTCTCGCTAAATAAATGTCGGCGAATTCGACCTGGGGATTTGGATCCAGTTCCGTTAGGATACCGAAGGTCGCGCTGACTACCAAGTGGTCTGATTGTAGCGATAACCTGTTGCATTCGGTATGCTTATGGGCTGGATTGCCAGGCGTCAATGCCTGGCTCACCCGAGCGCAGCCCAGGCTGCGCCCAGTGTGCGCGAGACTCTCGGAGAGGTGGCTGAGCGGTCGAAAGCGGCGGTCTTGAAAACCGTTGACCCGCAAGGGTCCGGGGGTTCGAATCCCTCCCTCTCCGCCATACACTGACGAAACATCCTGAGAAAACAGCCGCTTACGGATAGCCACTCCTCGTCAGTCCACCTTTCGGTCCACCTTCGCGACAAAGCTACCCGCCCTTTTGGCGACGAACGGTAGCCCTCACTGATCCCCTCGGGAACCTCGCCGGCCACGAGTCCGAAGCGTTGGGCGCGCCATGCCCGGGCACCATGCCGAGCGCCTTCCGTCACGTCACGCGAACGGGCGCCGGATGACAGCCACGCCTAAGAGTAACATTTTAGTATGTCGGCCAGGCATCGCGGGGCGCGAGACAGGCGCCACTAGGTGAGCGCTCGCGGCGGGCCTCAGTCGATTCATCGTCGCGGACTATCGGGCATCGCTTGCATGCAATGCCATTCGCCTATCGTTCGACAGGCAATCATCGCGACATGCAATGCCATGCCAACAGGTATTTCCGGTCTTGGCATCGGTCCGCTGTCGGATCCGCGAAGGAGTGGACGGCGAAGACCGGCGGCGGCCAGGGTCCCCAGGTAGCAACCTCTCGCCGTTCTGAACGGTCTCCTTATCCGCCAGGGTATGCGCGAGGTACCAACCGGCCACGCAATCAGGCCGACGAGCATCATACGCGCTCGGCCTGGGTTGCTGAGGGCAACAAGGCGTCCAGGTTTGAATTGCCCGCAAGCTTGCGACTCTGGCCGGTACCAGTGTGCCTGGCATCCTTACCTGAAAGAATTACGCCGCGTCGCGCTTCGCCCTCAACGCCCATGCGCGGTACCGTTCGGGTTTGCTTATGTTGCCAAGTGCCTCGTCACGACCCATCGCCATCCCTCCGCTGCGCATCGAGCGCCTGCGATTCAGCTTCGTCTCCGAGGAGATAATTCGCTTGCCCGTCTACGCCGGCTCCGCCTGGCGCGGGCTGCTCGGGCGGGCGCTCCGCCAGAGCGTCTGCGTCACCCGCCAGCCGCGCTGCACGGGCTGCCTGCTCCTGAGCCACTGTGTCTACTCGACCTTCTTCGAGTCCCCGCCGGCCTCGCCCGAAGCGGCCAAGCGCTACAACGCCCTACCTCATCCCTTCGTCCTCGAGCCGGAGGTCGACAGCCGCCGCGAGCTCCTTCCAGGGGATGCACTCCAGCTCGGCGTTACGCTGATCGGCTCGGCCGGCGATCTGACGCCCTACCTGATCCACGCCTTGCAGCGCGCCGGCGAGCGCGGTCTCGATCGCGAGCGCGGCCGCTTCAAGCTCGTCGGCCTCGAGCAGGAGCGGGGTCTCGGCCGCGAGGATTGGCAGCCCATCTACAGCCCCGAAGATGGCGCCCTACAGCCGCTTCGCACGGCACCGCGTGCGCCAAGCGGCTGTCCGGAATCGCTCCGGCTGCAACTCCTGACCCCGCTCCGGATCAAGCGCCACGGCCGCTTCGTCGGTGCCTCGCAGCTGACACCCGCCGATCTGCTCGGTACCTTGGCCACCCGCATCGCGCTGCTCGCGGAGCTCTACCAGCCCGATACAACGCCCCTCGAACGGTCCGCCGTGCACGCCGCCGTCGACGCCGTAATGATCGCTGCGCGCGACCTGCACTGGTACGAGTGGACGCGCTGGTCATCGCGCCAACAGACGCACATGCAGCTCGGCGGTCTCATCGGCCATCTCACGCTTGCCGGATCGGGCATCCCGGCTCTGTGGCCGCTGATCGAGCTCGGTCAATGGCTGCATGTCGGCAAGGCCACCAGCTTCGGGCTCGGCCGTTATCGGATCGAGGGACCATAGGTATCGGCCCAACAAAAAACCGGAGCACTCGTCGCGCGGGTTGGCGCAGCGTAACCCGACGACAGCGGTCGAGCCGCACCAGTCGTTCCTGGATGGTTCGCGGCAGACGAGAAGGTCGTGCGTGGGCGGTTGGCCTTCCCCTGCACGATCCTTTCACCCAGCCATCGTCTTGCGGCCTCGCCCGAGAATAGCAACCGTCCCGATGCGACCCCGGGAGCGCCGACCCCCAGGTCGGCGAGTGCCTCGGCCACGCAGCCACCGACGATGCCCGACTCGCGGCACCGGACGACCGCAACCTTGCCACACGCAACAGCCCTTTGCGGCAGCGTGCCAAGCTCGGGCCGTCGTCGGGTGCAGCGGCCGCGGAGACGAGACGAAGCCAGGATGCACCGACGACACGGAGCTGACGCGAAGCTTGTCGCCGCGCGCCGTCGGAGTGTCGCCGTGCTCGTTCGTGATACATTTTGGGACGTCCAAGTCGCCAAAATGACTGTGCTCGGCGACAGCCTTTGTGCCCGGATTCGCCCTGCGGTCGCAGCCGTGTCCGACTCCCCGTTGGTACGCCAGACACGACAGCGCCCACAAATGGCTTGACGGCGTGTCGGATGCGCTCTGCATGTTCTCTCCGCGGCTTCGGGTCTACGTCCCTTCGCCACTACGACAACACGCTCGCGCCTACGCCTATCCGGGACTACGCGCCTTCGCTTCGCTCTCCTTGGCGCGCAGCGGTCGCGCCGCTGCCCGCGGCCGGTCGTCGGACATCGCCCACGTTTGCGGAAAAGGGATCGGCGAGGCTACCATCCCGGCCACGGAATGATAGCGGCATCGACAGGAAAGCCGATGGTCGCAGCAAGCAGACCGCACCCGCATCGACGAGGCTCTGGCGAGCGCCCGCGCAAGCCACAGGCGCGGAGACTCCTTCGCATCTCCCGCTGCCTCCACTTCTCGGCGACGCTGCCTGCGGCCCCTTCGGCCCAGTCCTCCCAGGTCCCCCGAACGGCACCTGCAAAGGAACGCGGTGCGGGGAAACCAACAACACGCGCCCCTACGCGACCGCCGCCTCCTCACCAAACCGCAACGCACGGAAAGCGAGCGCGGTCGCCGCCCGCCGTTACACGTCCCCTGCCCGCGGACAGATGCTGACGCGCATCCTGGCAGCTAGCCGAGACCTAGCCCTTATCGCCGGTCTTGGCCTTCCACAAGCTTGCCGTCTAGCCGACTCGGCGGTCACCGGACCCTATCCTTGCGGCCGAGCCGGCGGTGCCATGGATCCTAGGCGCCAGGGTGGCAACGGACGCCCCGGCTCTCCATCGATTCCGCACGGAGCCAAGCCATGACCATCTGCACGCCGACGCATCCGCCTGACCCAAGGACGCCTCACGCCTTTCCGAGGCGCATCCTCGTGACCGTCACGGGCTTTTCGCCCCAGGTCGTCACTGAGACCCCTGTACGCACTCGGCGTGCGCCAGAACCGGCCCTTCGTGCCCACGGAGATCAAGCTCATCACCACGTCCGCAGGCGCTAACGATCATGGGGCGAGCCGAGCCACCCCAGACGATGAAAGGTCACCTCGCCCCTGATCGTTCCCTCACCCCAACCCTCTCCCAGAGGGCGAGGGGGCGAACGTGCTCCGCGAATTTCATGGTAAGGAAGCCCGCCTGTCGCTGCTGAGCGAAGACCCCGGCTGGTTCCATGCCCTGCGCCGCGACTATGACCTCCCCGAGATCCGTTTCGATCCCGAGGATATCGCCGAGCTGGTCGACGCGGACGGACAGCCGCTCCCCGACATCCGCAACCGCGCCGAGAACGACCGCGCCGCCGACCAGATCGTCGACCTCTTGCGGAACCTCACCAGCGACCCCGATGCCGCGCTGCACGTGTTCATCGCCGGCGGGCGCAAGACCATGGGCTATTATTTGGGCTACGCCCTTTCGCTCTTCGGCCGGCCCCAGGACCGGCTCTCCCACGTCCTCAGTCTCCCCCGCCTACGAGGCCAACCGCGGGTTCTACTATCCGACGCCCTATTCGCGCGTCATCTATACCGCCGGCGTTAATTCCCAACAGCAACACCCCATCGACGCGAAAGATGCGGAGGTCACCCTCGCCGACATCCCCTTCGTGCGCCTGCGCAACCACCTGCCCCGGCACCTAAAGGTCCTGGAGAACGAGCAGGTACGCTTCAGCGAGGTGGTGGCCGCCACCCAGCAGGCGCTGACCGCCCCCGGCATCGTCGTCGACTATCCCAATGGCGTGCTGTGCACCGCCGACGGCCAGGAAGTGCGCATGCCGCCCGCTGACCTCGCCTTCTACGGCTGGATGGCGCGGCGCACCCGCGCTGGCAGCGCGCCGATGGTCCTCCCGACCGACGGCGCACCCGAGGCCGGCTACCTGGCCGAATACCGGCTCGCCGGCGCGCGGCCTGCCACCGAAAAGAACCTGCGTCATGCCGGCGGCCTCCCCCGCGACTTCCTCGAGCAGCGCAAGACGGCCGTCAAGAAGGCCCTCGAAGAGCAGCTCGGCCCCCACGCCAGCCGCTACGAACTGAAGCCCCAACGATCCGGCAAGCCGATCCCGTGGGTCCTGGACATCGACCCGGGCGCGATCCGCTTCATCGACGAATGACCCGCGGCGCGATGCACACGAGCAACGTCCTCGCCACTGCTTTCGCGCGGCTGCCGGCCGGCAGGCTGGCAGGTCTTGCGACGGCGGCTAGCGGTAGCGATTCCGCGTCCGTCTGGCTCGCTGTCGTGGCGACCAACCGGGGCGAGGCCGGCAAACGCTGTCAATGGCCAGCGCCAGGGCGAGCAGCGCGCGGCGGAGCATCATCCGCGCCTGGAGCGGC
>CAZOWL010000101.1:0-14853 GCA_964583605.1 uncultured Chromatiaceae bacterium
ACGCCTGCATCCTGTCGCTGGTGGTGACGGAGGCCATCGAGCCGGAGGCGGTCCGCCACGCGCTGCGTGTTCACGAAGAGCTGGTCCACATCACGGTGGAGATCAATCGCTACAGCCTTGCACCGGCGGTCGCAGCCTGAGCCGGGTGCAACAGGATCAAGGACGATCTGCGCCTGACTTGACTCAATCTGCACGGACAGGACATCGCGCCGGCCCTTTTTAGCGGCATCCCTCGGCAGGCCGGGATTTCGCGTTAGGACTGGCTGGACGACGGAGCAGGCCATACAGATTCTAAACAAGTACCGTCCATCCATAGCTGTCATCCCCAGTCAGCATCCTGCCACCGGCCGAGCTCTGGGACCGGCTCGATCCACTGAGCCCGGACCTGGACGCATATCCTGTTGCCTAGGATCTGGCGGAGATACCAATTCGGCCTGGACGACTGCAACGAGCTGCCGATCTCCTACGACATCGCCTGGTACGAGCAGAAGGCGATCATCGTCCTGCTCGCGCTGCTGCACCTGGGGGTCAAGCACATCCGCCTGGGCCCGACCTTGCCGGCCTTCCTGTCGCCGAACGTCGCGAAGGTCCTGATCGAGCAGTTCAACATCCGGCCGGTCGGGGACGTACACGAGGATGTCGCGGCCATGATGGCAGCCGCCTGATCCACGCGGGCCGGGCTGCCCGACAGACTCGAGCAGCCATCATTCCGCCGCTCCGATCCGCCCGCTCCCGTTCGCCCGCTCCACGAAGTCGAAGTAGAAGATGCTCTTTCCGGGAGCATCTTGCTCCGGATCACACTCAATCGGCAGGCTGTGGACGATCCCCTTGTGGCAGTCGATGCAGGTCAGGCCAGCATTCTCGGCGTCCTGGCAGCCCTGGCTAACGATCATGGGGCGAGGCGAGCCACCCCCGACCATGAAACGTCGCCTCGCCCCTGATCGTTCCCTCACCCCAACCCTCTCCCAGCGGCGAGGGAGCGAACGTGCTGCGCGAATTTCATGGTAACGATCATGGGACGAGGCGAGCCACCACAGACGATGACATGTCGCCCCGCCGCTGATCGTTCAGCTGATGTAATTGGCCGACACCAATGTCATTCTTGACGAGACCACGGACGCCGGCCGCCCCTCGCGCGCGTCTCGCCTCGTCACCCGCTGCGCTCGCGCATGAGGAGGGATGATGCGGCATGGAGACACCTGCGCACCTTTTTGGAGGCCGCCGCAGGCTGCATCATGGTGACCGGCGAACGCGCCGGGGGCACGTCTGTCAACCGTCGTAGGAGGAAATTGCAGATGGCTCATCGATCGCCGGCAATCGCGATTTCGCGCTTTACCACTGCTGGCCGTGGCCGTGGCCGCGGCCGCGGCCGTTCCAGAAGGATCGGCTCCGCGCCATCGGCAAGCCCTGGAGGCCTTGCAGAGCGAGCGGTTCAAGCAATCCGGGTCGGCACTGACGGCCGGTGATCGAGCCGTCATGACCCAAGCGACTGCGGATAGAGTGTATCAGCAACGCCTTGGACTGGACTTGGCCGAGTGCAACGGCCCGGGGCGCTACGTGCTGCCGGTGCCGGCCACCTTCGTCATCGACCGCGGCGGGGTGATCCGAGCCCGATTCGCCGACGTCGATTATCGGCAGCGGATGGAGTCGATCTCGGTCTGCTTGACTCCAGCCGATTCGACACCGAGGCACGCGAACTGGCAATGCGACCGCTCAGCCTAAGATTTCATGTCACGGCCGCGTTCCTCGGCCTCCTGACCCTCTTGATGGCCGCCGGCTTCTACGCCATCGGCGCCTTTCAGCGCCAGCTCGCCTATGATGCCTTGGTCGAGATCGCCGGCCGTCTTGAGCTCGCTGCCGAGCAGATCTATGCCCAGGGGATGAACTACAAGCAGAACGCCCCGCGCGATTACCGCACCTACTATCGCGATGTCCGACTCTACTACCAAGATCTGACGGCCCACGTGGCCACCTTCGACGAGGTGGTCGAGGCCTTCATGAACAGCGACTTCCACGATCAAGTGCCGACACCGCTGCCGTGGATGCAGCCGCGCCTCGGGGCCGCGGTCGTTGCGGCCGTGCGCGAGCTCGAGCATGTCTGGAGCCAATGGCGGCAGGCATTGGTCGCCGCCCTGGGTGACGACCCGCAGGAGCCCCGCCTCGAATGGGCGGCGGAGCACGTCATCGCCGAGCAGGAGACGCTCGGCCGAGCCACTGAGGCCCTGACGCAGACGCTTCGGGAGTGGACCGCGCGCGAGTACCACCGTGTGATCCAGGGCGTGATCGGGGCCGGCGCTGCCGCGATCCTGGTCGCGGTGCTCCTGCTCGTCGTCATGCACCGGCGCGTCCTGGCGCCTTTGCGCGCGACGACGGACGGCTTCCAGCGTGTCGCCGAGGGCGATTTCGGCGAGCACCTGTCGGTCACCGGGACGGCGGAGATCCGCCATCTCATCGCCAGCTTCAATCGCCTGTCGGTGCGCCTCGATCTCCTCTACCAACTGATCCAGCGCCTCCAGCAGGGGACGGATCTCGACGCGCTGGTCGGCTTCTTGAGCGGCGATTTCGCCGACCTCTTGGGCTGTCATTGGATCGGTGTCGTTCTCATCGACGAGGCGCATGCGAGTGCGCGTGTCGAGACGGCCTGGATCGACGGGGAGCCGCAGCCAAGCGAGCGCCGTCTCTATCGTCTTGAAGGCACGCTGCTCGAAGCGGTGCTCGCGACGCAGCGCCCGCGCCAGATTGACGATTTGACGTCGGTGGCCGCCGAGCACGAGGCCTATGAGCTGTTGCGACATTTGGTCGCCATCGGCATGCGCGACGCGGTGTTTCTGCCGCTCACGCCGCAGACGGGCACACCAGTCCCGGCGGTCATCGTCGTGGCCAGCCGACAGACGGGAGGCTTCGACGCCGGGCAGCGCCGGCTCCTGGGGAATGTCGCACAGCTCCTGACTCAGGCCTTCGGGCGCACGGCGCGGTTCGTCGAGCAGGGCCGCCTCGCCGCGATCGGTGAATTCGCCTCCGGGATCGCGCACGAGCTGCGCTCGCCGTTGAGCACCGTCTCGATGGCGCTGGAGTACCTCGCCGATCAGCCCCTCCCCGACCGGGCGCAGCGACGCGCCGATCTCGGCGTGCAGGAGGCGCAGCGGATGCGCCGCCTGCTCGATGACATCCTCACCTATGCCAAGCCCTTGAGCCTCAACCTGCAGCCCGTCGACTTGGTGAGCAGCCTGCGCGAGCTCATCGACGGCTACGCATCGAGCGGCGCTCGGCACGCACTGCGGCTGGACCTCGCCGTGCCGCACGCGACGGTAGTGGCCGATGTCGATCGTCTGCGCCAGATCTTCGTCAATCTGACCGACAATGCCTGCGAGGCCGCGCCCGCCGGGACACAGGTGACCTGGCGGGTGGCGTCGGCGCCCGATTCGGGCTCGGTCCTGATCTCGATTCACAATCCCGGAGAGCCCATCCCCGCCGCCGTGCTCGCGCGTCTCACCCAGCCCTTCGTCAGCACCAAGCCGGGCGGGACCGGGCTCGGGCTCGCGATCGTGCGGCGCCTGGTCGAGGGGCACGGCGGTACGCTGCGCATCGACTCGGTCCCCAGCGAGGGCACGCGCGTGGAGATCCGCCTCCCGAGCGTGCAGGTCTGATTTCACCGACCCGGAAGCTGCAGCCCGTACTTGCGGATCTTGCGGTCGAGCGCCGGGCGCGAGATGCCGAGAATGTCGCAGGCCCGCCCCTTGTGTCCGCCGGTATGGCCCAAGACCCGTTGGATATGCTCGGCCTCGACGGCGTCGAGGCTGCGGGTGATCAGTGACTGCTGGGCGGCCTGGTCGTCGGCCTGGCTCACCGCGGCAGGCGGCGCAGGACCCGCACGCGGCACAAGCGGCAGCAGCTCCGCGGTAACGACCCCGGTGCGCGCCTGCAGCATCGCCTGGGTCAGGACATTCTCGAGCTCGCGCACATTGCCGGGCCAATCGTAGCTGGCGAGCCGGCCGAGCGCCTCCTCGCTGATCCGCGGCGGCGGCTTCTCGAGCCGCGCGGCGATCCGCGCCAAGAGCCCCGTCGCCAGCAGCGGGATATCCTCGGGCCGTGCGCGCAGCGGCGGCACCGGGATCTCGATGACCTGAAGACGGTAGACGAGGTCCTCGCGAAAGCGCCCGGCCGGCGCCTCGGCGAGGAGGTCGCGATTGGTCGCCGCGACCACCCGCGCCCGCGTCGCGAGCGGCTGTGTGCCCCCGACGCGCTCGAAGACCCGTTCCTGCAGGACCCGGAGCAGCTTGGCCTGTAGCGTCGCGGCCAGCTCGCCGACCTCGTCGAGAAAGAGGGTCCCCTCGTCGGCCAGCTCGAACTTGCCGAGCTTGCGTGCCTGGGCCCCGGTGAAGGCGCCCTTCTCATGCCCGAACAGCTCGCTCTCCAAGAGCGTCTCGACGATCGCCGCACAGTTCACGGCCACGAACGGGCCACTGCGGCCGCTGTGCTGGTGGATCAAGCGGGCCACGACCTCCTTGCCGGTGCCGGATTCACCTGTGATCAGAACGCTCGCCGAGCTGCGGGCGCTGAGCGCGATCGCCTTGCTGACCGTGAGCATCGCGTCGCTGCGGCCAATCAGATCACGGCCAGGATCGGCGGGCTCGGCCGGCGGGGTCGCCCGTTGCGCTGAAGCCCGCTGTCGCACGAGGCGCTCGACGGTGCGCTGCAGCTCATCGGTCTTGATCGGCTTGTGCACGAAGTCGGCGGCGCCGCGCTGGATGGCCTCGATCGCTAGCTCCAGATCGTGCTGCCCGGTGATCATGATCACCGGCAGGTCGGGATCCTGCGCCAGGATCTCGCCGAGCAGCTCGCTGCCGCGTCCGTCCGGTAGCTGTTGATCGAGTAGTACCAGATCGCAACGGGCGGCCTGCAGCCGGGCTGAGGCCGCCCGCCAGCTGGTCGCGCCCTGAACGTCGAAGCCCGCGTCTTCGAAGTGCAGGCTGAGCATCTCCAACAGGGCTTCGTCGTCCTCGACGATGAGCAGTCGCTGCGCCATCCTCGGTGTGGAACCTCGATACCTTGTCTCGTGCCTCGTCGACGACCGGCGCTGGCCGCCTCATGCCGACTCGCAGTGTCACCGCCTGATCGATGGACGACCATACTGGCGCATGCTCCCGATGACATAGCAGGCGCCCTCGCCTTGGCCGAGCCCGTCGATCTTGCTTGCCTCAGCAGGCGACTCGATGCGATGGGGCCTGCTCGAGTATTACCCGCCTAGTTGTTGCCGTCGAGCGCGGCTTCGAGCAAGGCGGCCAATTCGTGCTCTGGGACCGGCTTGGTCAGGAAGGCGTTGGTGGCGAGGCGCCCGGCCCCTCGCCCCTGCACGCCGTGGCGACCACTGCAGATCGCGATGCGTGTCAGCGGATCGGTATCGGCCAAGGACTCTGCGAGCGCGACGCCGTCGCCATCGGGCAGATCGGCATCGATCAGCACGAGATCCTGCGCCGTCGCCCGCGCCAGGCGCCAGGCGGCGGCACAGGTGTCGGCCCACTCGACCTGAGCGCCCGCCTCCTCAAAGCGCCACACAAGCACCTGCCCGAGGGCCGGGTCATCCTCGACCAAAAGCACCCGTGGCCGGCGGCCTCGCCGCCGCACGAACCCCGCGACGGTGCGTTCGAGCTCGCTCATGCACGCGTTTCCGTTACACGCGCTCGCCAAGGGCGTCGCGCAACCGCTGACGGGCTCGGAACAGGCGTGTGCCGACAGTCGCCGAATTCAGCCCGAGTCGCTCAGCGATCTCCTGCTGCGAATAGCCGTGCAGCACCTGCAGCACGAGCGGCTCGCGGTACTCAGCGGGCAGCGCGCGCAGTGCCCGACGCAGCACGAAGGCCTCGGTGCTCGTGTCATAGCGAGCGCATCGCTCCGCGATGGCCTCCGGCGGCGTGTCGGTCTGCTCCAGGCGCGGGCGGGCGAAACGCCGCGCGTTCTCGCGCCGGACGATCGTGTAGAGCCAGGCCTGCGCGGCCGGCGCACTTTGGAGCTGCTCGAGCGAGCGCCAGGCCCGCAGCAGGCTCTCCTGGACCAGGTCCTCGGCGGTATGCCGAGCGCGCCGATTACCCTGGCCGGCGAGTACGCGACCGGTCTCGGTATCCTCGCCTTCCGACCGGAGCGGGCCGCGCTGTGCGTATGCTGGCTCGATGAGTCCTTCCGATTACGCGCCGAGCGCCAGGGCTGGCACGCCCTCGACGAGGGCGTCGAGTCGTTGCCGGGTGTGCTGCAGCCCCTGGCGGGGATGCGCTTCCAGACGCGACGCATCGCTGGCCGCGAGGTGCTCCTCGCGCGGCGCGCCGGCCGGGAGACGCGTTTCGGCGAGAAGGTCAGCCCGCTGCCGGACCTCAACCCATCCTGGCAGGCCCGTCTGGGTGCCTACGAGACCCTCAATGCCGATCCGGGCTTTCCGGTGCGCGAGACCGAGCTGCTCGCGCAGCACGGACACCTCTGCCTCGCCTACCGCCTGCCGCGGCTCTCGCGCGCGAGGATCCATCTGCCGCTGCGCGCCGTTTCGCCGGCCGAGGCCATGGTTCTCGGCCTGGGCCGCACCCCCGGTGAGACGGTACGCATGATCCAGGTCGGCGGCGGGGAGCGGCTGCGCTTCTCCGGATGGATCGCTCGGCCGGTCGCCCCCGCCTGAAAGAAGGCCGATGCGCTCGGGGTCTTAGGGGCAGATCCCATCACCGAGGACTGTGAACCGATGAAGAGCGCCAAAGGACATCGCTGGCTCATCGCCATCCTGATCACGCTGGCCGCTACCCACGCCCTGGGCGAGACGCGAAATGGCTTCGATCTGCAGCACAGCCTTGTCCCGATCGAAGCGATTCACTCGGGCGGACCACCGCGCGATGGCATCCCAGCGCTCGACGACCCCGACCTCGTTCCGGCCGCCAAAGCGGATTTCCTCGTCGCCAAGGATCGGGTGCTGGGCGTCGCGGCGCGCGGCGAGGCGCGCGCCTATCCGATCAAGATCCTCAACTGGCACGAGATCGTCAACGATGAGCTCGCCGGTCAGCCGATCGTCGTCACCTATTGCCCGCTGTGCGGGACCGGCATCGTCTTCGACGCCCACGTGGCCGGCAGGACCCTCGAGTTCGGCGTCTCGGGCCTGCTCTACAACAGCGATGTGCTGCTCTATGACCGCCAGACCGAATCGCTGTGGAGCCAGATCGCCAAGGAGGCCATCGGCGGTCCGCTGCGCGGCGTGCCGCTGGCCGCCCTACCCGCGACGCATACGACGTGGCGGGCCTGGCGGGAGGCCCACCCCGAGACCTTGGTCCTATCGACCGCGACGGGACACGCGCGAGATTACAGCCGCGATCCCTACGGCGACTACAGCGAGACGTCCGAGCTCTACTTTCCGGTGAGCGCCCATTCCGATCGGTTCCACGCGAAGGAATGGGTCCTGGGTATCGAGATCGATGGCCGCTTCAAGGCCTACCCCTTCTCCGAGCTCGCCAAGAGCGGCCGTCGCGCGATCCGCGACCAGTTCAATGGGCACAGCCTCCTGATCCGCTTCGACCCGATCAACCGCTCGGCCACCGCGCACGACGCAGCGGGACGCCAGTTGCCCGCGGTCCCCGGATTCTGGTTCGCCTGGTACGGCTTCCATCCCAAGACTGAGGTCTTCACGGCTGAGCGCCGGCGCTGACCGGGATCTTGGTCTGCGCGGTCGTCAGCGATAGTCCGGATTGGGATGATCGAAGCGGCAGCCGGCATCCCATTGCGACCTCTGATTGCCGTAGGCGGGAATCCCGTTCGCATCGCGCAGCAGGCGCGCCATGTGCATCGGGTTCCAGGTCATGAAGGTGGCGTTGCGTTGGGTGAAGCCGTTCGCCGGTCCGCCCGAGCCTGCGTCGGCGTGCGAGGGGCCGGGGCCGGCCTCGCCGATCCAGCCCGCATCGGCCTGCGGCGGAATCGTGTAACCGAGGTGCTGCAGGGCATAGAGGACGGTCATCGCGCAGTGTTTCACGCCATCTTCGTTGCCGGTGACGATGCAGCCGCCAACCCGCCCGTAGTAGCGATACTGCCCATGCTCGTTTAGCTGGCCCGAGTCCCCGTAGAGCCGCTCGATCACGCGGCGGCACATCGAGCAGTTTCTCGGTGTGGGAGAGGGCGCTGCTCGGTTTGAGCGTGCAGTTCAAGAGCAGGGCCGAGAGGCCCGAGAAATCGAAGCCGTGCCTTTGGCACAGGGCCCGTTGCTTGGCATTCAAGGTCATCGCGATACCCTCTTCGGCACGGCGGACACGACTTCCCGCGCGGTCAAGTCGAGCGCTTGGGGTCCTGCCACGCGCGATGGGCGAAGGCCTCATCGAGCGGGGTATCGGCGAGGTGATTGGTGTAGTTCGAGAGTGTCTTCATCCCGACCCCGAGCAGGACGACCTGGCGCTCCTGGGGGCTGAACGAGGTCTTGTCGAAGATCGACCCCAATGTGAGGTAGGCCTCGAGCAGGGCCGGTGCAGTAGCCATCTTGCGGGCCAGATTGGGCAGCATGCCGAATGCGCGCTCGGCCGCCTCAAGCCAGGGTCGTGCCTCGTCCGGGGCGGATTCGTGATCATGACTGGGAAAGGGGCAGCCCCATCATCGCGGCAAAGGCGCCCGGGTCGACGAGCTTACCCACGCCGTGGAAGAGGAACACGGCGGCAAAGGCGGCCCGCAGCAGCCAGTGGCTGTGGGCCGCGATATCCCAGGATTGTGCGCCCGCACCTTCGGTGCGGAAGACGTGTGAAGCGGTTGTCATTGGTCATCTCCAAGATTGCGCGTGTAACCATGCAGGGGGATCGAGGATCAAAGGGGCGAGGTACCCGGCCCCTGCTGGGGCCCGGTACCAAACACCCTGTTCCGCGATCAGTAGCTCAGGTCCGAGGAGCCGCCGAAGGCCTGGTAGATGTCAGGCCGCGGGCTGCTGTCCCCGATCGTTTCCCGGCGGCTGAAGAGGTCACGGTTGCCATCGGCGAGGCCGGCATAGATGTCGAAGCGATCGCCGACGCCGGGCTGCACCCCGAGGACGCGCTCGGCAGACCGGTGCCCGTCGAACAGGTCGGCATTGCCCTGGGCCAGGCCGTGATAGACATCATCGGCGATGGCGGTGGTCGCGAAGAGGGAAGCGGCGATGGCGAGGGGGTACTTGGTCATGGTCTTTCTCCAGATTCTGCTGGTTGGCTTGGGAGCCGCCGCGCTCAGCCGCGGTGGCTTGATCCCTATTAAGCAGACGCCATGCCAACCCCCTCCTGCGCTCTTCTAAAAATATTCCAATCAATATTTTACCGTGTCCTCCACCGAGCTGAGCAAGACGTTCGGAACCGCAACAGCCGTCACGATGCTTCGATACGGATAACGTTTCGTTACATCGAAACGTGAAGATGGAATCCTTTCGCAGCGAGCCGTCTCCGATGACTCTTGCAACCCTCAATACTCGTAGAACAGACTGAGGTCGCGCCAATGCGGGTCGTCCTGGAAGGGGCTGTCCGCGCGCAGCGCGGGAACGATGCCGTCGGCATCGCGCCGGTAGAGCCCCACCAAGCGCTCGCTGATCAGGGTTGCGATCTCCCGCAGGTTGCACTCGCTGTTGAGCGAGCATCCTTAGAGCACGATCTGACGGCCTCCGTGCGCCGCGAGCCAGGTCTTGCGCTGCTCGTAATCCGGGAGCGCACGGCCTACCCGCAGCCAGAACGCTGGCGTGTGGTTCGGCTCGATGAGATGCGCCAGTTCGTGGACGATGACGTAGTCCACCAGACTGACTGGCAGCAGGATGGTCGCCCAGTGGAAGTCGACGGTCCCCGCCTTGCCGCAGGAGCCCCACCGGAATCGGTGTACCAACGGACGAACTGCGCCCGCCCTTGCGGAGCCCGTGAGCGCAGCAGCTTGAAACGGCCCGCCTCCAGCTTGAGCGGCGCGTCCCGCTCTGCGACCAGCAGCAGCCGGTAGCTGCGCCCGAGGTAGGGGAAGCCCTCGCCGCTGACGAGCTCCTTGGCCGCCAGCGGCTGCAGCCGGGACTGCTTCTCGGCCATCTTCGTGTAGAGCCAGAAACGCTTCTCCCGGACAAAGCCTTCGAGCACCTCGCGCCCGGCGTCGGGCGGAGCCGTGATGACCAACTCCCCGCCGCGCTCAAGCGTGATCTCGACCGTCGGCGCCGCGGGCTGCGCCGGATCTGGAAGGTGAGGTCGTCGACGTTCAGGGCTTCCATCAGCGCACGAGCCGGAAATGGTTGGCCCGGGTCAGCTCCATCAGCTCGTTGGCGACCGGGTCGAGCCGGTCGAAGGCGAACAGATCGGTAACGTCCAGGGTCCTGAAGACCCAGCTCCGCAGGCCCTGCTGCGCCTGCGCGCGACTCCAGAAGCCGACGATGGCGATCTCCTGCTGGATATGATCCACCAGCTTGGCGGTGAGGGCGCAGAGGCGCTTACCGTCGTCGTCGGCCAGGACCGCGTCGCCGACGGCCTCCTGCTTCAGCAGATCGAAGAACGGCTGCTGGGTCTCTGGATCCAGCCCGGTCACCTCGTCCTCTTGGCGGCCTTGCCGGGCCTCGTCGATCAGATCCTTGAGCGCGTCGGCCATTTCATCCCACCGGCCTTCGAGCCCCTGCAGAATCCCCTTCAGGCGCGCGGAGAGCTTCTCGTAATGAGCTGGATCCTCGTCGAGGTGCTTGCGGATGTGATACCGCAGCGCATGCTCCATTTCGCTCGCCGCAGCGCGCGGCGAGCCTTTCCGCTCGACGTGCTGGTCGAAGCCCGTGTCGGTGATCTCGATGGGTGGAATCCGCGGATCGATGCCGAGCGAGATGATGTGCTCGTCGATCAGCTTGGCGACCGTCGCGCTGCACCCAGTCTGGGGCCGCGGCAGGAATCCCCGCCAACCCCCGGCCGGCAAGGGCGTGGCGTTGCGTGCCTGCTCAATCAGGGCGAGATCGCGCCGGCGCCGGGCGCGCAGGGCAGTACCCAGCTCGCCATCGGGCACCCGTCCGACCTCGGCGCTGAGCCCGACCCAGGGGCCGGGGCCGTCGCTGCCGGGGGTCACCTCCAGCAAGGCATGACCTAGGCACAGATGGTGATCGCGATCCTCGAGTCCGCGCTCGCGCTCCAGCGGCAGGTCGAAGCCCTCGATCCAGGCCGGCTCGGCATCGAGCTCCCCGCCTTGGGCGCGGATACCGAGGATGACCGCATCGTCCAGGGTCGTCAGCCGGTCGCCGTCCGCCGCGATCACGGGCCGGTCAGGTCAGTGGCATTCACTCTGCGACCTGCGCCGTCGTCTGGCGCAGCTCCGTTCGGGATACAGCCGATGGGCATTGCGTCGCGCTACCCACCCCTCTGGAAGGGGCGAGTTGCCCCGTCGCCGCGCCAGGGCCGGCTCGAGCCCGTGCCGGGGTGGCCCACGTCGCCTCAGTACTTCACCGAGCAGCCGTAGGGTCGGGTCACCGGCCGACTGATCGGCTGGCCAGCCGCGAGCTCGGTCATCGCGAGACGCACGTAATTCTTGGAATCGGGGATATCGGCCGGATCAGTAGTCGGCCGGTCGTCGATGCCCCCCAGGTAGACCAGCGTCCCGGCCTCGTCGATGAGGTACATGTGCGGCGTGGTGCGAGCCCCGTAGGCCCGCCCGATCGCGCCATCGGCATCCAGGAGGACGGCCGTTGGCGCGGCGTCTCGCTCCGCCGTCAGCGCGTCGGCCTCCGCGGCACTCACATGCCCCTGCGTGCCCGGCGCCGAGGAGATCACCGACAGCCAGACGTACCCAGCATCGGTCGCCTCGCGCTGCAGCGCCTGCATGTTCCCGGCACCGTAATGCTTCCTGACATAGGGACAGTCGTGATTGGTCCATTCGAGGATCACCGGCCGGCCAGCGAGGTCTTCGAGGGTCCAGGTCTTGCCGGCGGTATCGACGCCGGTGAAGGCCGGTGCCGGCGTGCCGACCTCGGGTGCGGCCAGGGCGGCGCCGCTCAGGCTGCTAAGGGCCAGGGCCGCGAGCGCGGCGGTCAGTCGAGTCGTGAGTCGTGACATCATTGAGTCTCCTTTGGTGGGTGGGCTCGCTCAGCGTTCGAGTGCATCGAGGACGATTGATTCCGTCAGCACCTGCGGCAGCACCTTCGGCTCTGCATCCGGGGCATAGTAGACGTAGAGCGGCACGCCGCTGCGGCCGAAGCTGGCCAGGTATTCGGTGATCTCGGTGTCGCGGTTGGTCCAGTCCCCCTTCAGGTAGAGCAGATCGCGCGCGGCGAACGCCTCGACGACCGCCGGACGCGACAGCGCGACGCGCTCGTTGACCAGGCAGGTGATGCACCAGGCCGCGGTCATGTTGGCGAATACCGGGCGCCCGGCCTCGCGCGCCGCCTCCAAGCGCTCGGCCGAGAAGGCCGTCGACGTTGGACTCGACCGCCCCGCGGGCGTGGCCGTCCGCTGTTCCTCGCCCAATGCGCCGCCCGGCCCACCGTCCGAGGCGCCCGGGGCGCTGGGCGCGAGATCGATCGCCAGCCAAAGTGCCGCGGCCAGAGAGATGCCCGCCGAGATCTGCGCTACCCGCTGCCAGCGCCCTTGGCCGGCGCGCGAGGCCTCCAGCAGCCAAAGGCCGAGCGCAAGGAGGACCAGGCCTGTCAGCCCGGCGCCGACCCCGATCGGCCCGGCCTGCACGCTCAGCACCCAGAGCAGCCAGGCCGCGGTCGCGAACATCGGGAAGGCCAGCAACTGCTTGAGATACTCCATCCACTGGCCGGGTCGCGGCAGCCGTCGCGCCAGCGTCGGGCTCAGCGCCAGCAACAGGAAGGGCAGCGCCATGCCGAGCCCCAGCGTGAGCACCACTGTAAGCGCGGCCGGCCACGGCTGGGCCAGCGCGAAGCCGAGTGCGGCGCCCATGAAGGGGGCGGTACAGGGTGCCGCGACCAGGGCCGCCAGCGCGCCGGTCATGAAGGCCCCCAGATGGCCGCGGCTCGGTCCGGCGGCACCGATCCCCATCAGGCCGGCGCCGAGCGTGATGGCGCCGGCCAGGCTGAGGCCAAGGGTCAGGAATAGATAGGCCATCAGGACGACGAAGGTCGGCGACTGCAGCTGGAAGCCCCAGCCGACCGCTGCGCCACCGGCGCGCAAGGCCAGCAGCAGGATCGCCACCAGCGCGAAGAAGGCGAGCACCCCGGCACTGTAGGCGAGCCCATGCCGGGCGCGCTCGGCGAGGCCCTGCTGGCCCTGCTGGGCCAAGGCCAGCGCCTTGATCGCCAGCACCGGAAAGACGCAGGGCATCAGGTTCAGCACCAGCCCGCCGAGCAATGCGAACAGCAGCGCCAGCGGCAGCCCGAGCGCGGCGCCCGCGGGCGCGCCCGCAGTGCCTACGCCCGGACCCGAGCCCGCCGTCGGGCCGGCGGCCAGCTCAGCAATCGGCCCGGATGCGTCGGCCGGGTTCGCCGAGGCATCCACGGGCAACGCAAGGGTCCCGCCCGTGTGCTCGACGACCAGCAGCCCGGTCGGTGCCGCCGAGGCCGGGGCCTCACCCGGGGGCAAGGTCATCAGCAGCCGGCCGCCGTCGATCTCCCAGGACTGCGCCGCGGCGTGCTCGAGCAAGCCCCATTGTTCGGCGAAGAAGGCGATCGCGGTGGGCTCGGCGGGCAGTGCCGCGGCCGGCACGCCGAGGCGCATCGGGTCCTCGTCGCGCGCGAGGGTCGCGGCGATCCGCCCGCTGCTCGGTAGCCGCGCGCGGGCCTCCGCGAAGAGCTGCGCGCGGGCTGGATCAGCGGCCTCGGCAGCGGTGGCGCGCGTCTCCAGGACCAGCTCGAATTCGCCTTCCTCCGGGATGCAATGCTCCTCGCAGACGAGCCAAGTCGCCTCTGCCCGGACCTTGATCGGCTCCCCGGCCGGCCAATCGGCCGCGACCGAGAGCGGGATCAGATGCACGACGCGTCCAGCGTAGCCATAGTTGGCCAATGGCCCGACGCGGATCAGCGACGGATAGGGCCACTGAATGGCGCCGGCCTCGACCCCCGGCGGGAGGTTCCAGGTCAGCCGCGGCGGCTCGCCGGAATCACCCGGGTTCTTCCAGTAGGTGTGCCAGTGCGGGCGGATATCGAAGACCAACGCTAGGTCGACGCCGGTGCCTGGCGCGACGGTTCCGATCTCGGCGACGAGTTGGGCGCGGAGGTGCTCGGTCGCGACCGGCTGGGAGACCCCCAAGCCTTGCACGACGGCCCTGTCGCGGGCATCGACTGTCTCGTCCGCATCGCCGGGCAGGGCCAACGCGGGCGCCAGTAACAGGAGCGCCAAGAGCAGCACAGCGATTATGCGAACCGCATGCCAACTCTGCGATGCGCTTCGCCGGTCGTCGCGCCAGCCGACCAGGGTCGCAGGACTCATGCGGCCCCGCCGGGTCATCCGAGCCGCCCCAGGGTGGGACGCGCACGCAAGCAGCGGGCGCCGTCGATGTTCATCGGCGACGCAAAGGGGCACGTCAGCTCCTCTGCATGGCGTCTCTCCTTCGGCGCGGCCACCGTTTCCTGCGATCGCGCGCATCGGGATCTATTCGACGGCCGCCGCGGTGATCTCGGCCAGCATCTTGTCGATGTCTTCCAATGCTCGGTACATCGCCGGCGAGCGTCCAAGACACGGGTGAGATCAGGATCAAGCCGAGGCCGAGCATTCCGAGTTTTTGCATCTGGTCTGTGCTCCAGTTAAGAGCGGCCGTGCCGCCGCAGTCCGAGTGTGCCTGATCTCGGGCATCAGGTCCGGCGCCATTCCGCTGGCACCCCACGAGAGCTCGAACCAACAGTCAGCGTAACGGACGCGTTCTCAGGCAAGGCCCGTGAAATAACGAGCCACGTAGGTTGGGTTAGGCGCGCCATCTCGGGCCTTAAGGTCT
>CAZOWL010000102.1:0-14562 GCA_964583605.1 uncultured Chromatiaceae bacterium
ATGTAGCCACCCACGTGAAATCCGAAATCGCCCGCCAGCCCAGTAGTGGCGGGGGGTTTCGGCCGGTCTGAAGGGGGAAAATCGGTCGCAGGCGCCTTGGAACTCGGCGCCGCCGGCCCCGGCGAGGACGGTCCCGGGGGCGACGAGCAGGATTCCGGTCAGCGCCAGGACGCCGAGGCCGAGGGGGGATTTGAGGAAGTGCTTCATGGGTTCTCCGTTTGAGTTGGGGGGTAGATACAGTTGGCGTGCCTTACCGAGCGGTTAATCCTGCAAAGACGCGCCGGAGCACACGGTCAGCTCTCGAACAGATTCGGGCGCCTCTCAGGCGCCTTCGCCCGATTGGGCGTGCGGATCGCACCCGTGCCGCGGCCCGAACGGGTGTTGTTCGGCTGCGTATCGCGTCGCTCGATCTGCAGCGGCCGGATCAGCGCGACCGGCTCCGGCTCGGCGGGTGCGCCGATGCTCCAGCGCCGCGGCTCGATCTCGGTGTAGAGGTAGCCCGGGGGCGTGCAGGTCACCGCGGCTGTCCTCCCAGGGGGCGATCCAAATGCGCATCACCTTTGGCGGGACGCGCAGGACCGACGGATCCGCGGGGCTCGGAACGGTATCGGCGACGACGCGCGTGCCACTGAGTACGTCGGTCTTTCTAGCCGTGCCGGCGGCTGAGCCTTTGGCCGCTTTCGGCCCGCCGGCGCCCGTCGCCGCGCAGCCGCTCGCGGCCAATGCGAGGGCCAGGCAGAAAGCTGACAGAGCGGATCGGTTCATCCCCATTAAGGCGTCTCCAGCAACGGCTGTTCATCCGAGCGTGGCGCCTCGGCGACCGGCCGTGGCCGCATAGCGCCCTGCGGAAGCGGGTCGCCGTCGGTCAGCCAGTAGACCTCGGAGGTGGACAGGCACAGGGGCTTGCTCGGATACCCGGAGCAGGCGAAGTTCTGCTTGCCGATCCCGGCACAGCCCGAAAGGATGCCGATCAGAGCCAAGGTCAGGGGCAGAGCGGGCGCGATCTTCATTCGTTGCCCTCCAGTCAGCCTGTAAGGTCCGCCGGAACGCCCTGGTGCAGGCGCCCGTCCGGGGCGATCAGGTAGTGCACCCCGCGGATGCCGAGCAAACGCGCTGTCACCAGGGCGCGCTGCGTCTGGGCCTGCCCGCAGGAACCAGTGGCCTCGGGAAGCGTCGCGACGCGACCGGTGCGCAGCGTCTGGCGCGCGGCGTCCGCGTCCTGTTCGGCAAGACACGCCAGACGGATGACCGCGGACTCCGAATCGGGTCCGAGCACCGGCAGGGGCACCAGCCGGAAGCGGTAGCGCTCCGCGAGGCTGGGAAGTGCCTCGATCAGACTACGGCAGTGCGGGCAAAGCGGGTCGACGAAGACCACCACATCCTCATCACCTGTGCCCAGATCCAGTGCTCCGAGGGCGGCTGGATCGAGCTTCAGGCGCGCGAGGCCGATGCGCTCGGCGCATCGCGCTCCGTCCGCGAGTGTTTCAACCTAGAAAGAGCAGTTGGGGAAGCGAGAAATCACGCAAGATGCTGATTTTGAGAAACTCTGTTCAACTGCGGAGCAGTTCGACTCGTCACCATCGGGTGCGATGCCCCGGTGCCGATTTCCCTTCGTCGGCCGCAAGTTGCCGCTCATGGCGTGGTTCAACCGCCGGATTTAGGTTGAAGCGGCCTGCCCTAGTCGCGAATCGGGATGGGGTCGTGACGATCCGGAGGTTCTGAGGCGGATCCTCGTCGATCTTGAGTCTCAAATCGCACTGCGCCCCGGCAGCGCGACGATCCACTCGCGGGCAAGCTCCGCCGCATAGGCGGTCGCCGCGCGGACGCCGTCTCGGGTCAGCGCCGGATAGCTCTGGATGATCTCGTCCTCGGCCAGGCCCGCAGCCAGATTGTCGAGCACCACCGAGACAGGGATCCGGATCCCCTTGATGCAGGCTTGGCCATGACAGACGTGCGGGTCGGTCGTGATCAGGTCACGCCAGTTCATCGGGCTTTCCTCCCCGGGGACTCGCCGCTGCCGCGGCGTGCCAAAGAACGCGCTGCGCATGAACCAAGGCTAGGCTTGCCCAATATCAGGCGTAAGGACCGCGTTGCGCGGTGCTGCGCAAGATGCCGCCGCCGCACAATCGTCCACTCAACGAACTGGCGGCCGGGCAAACGCAGGGGTCTGGTCTTACCTTGTACCTCGCCCTCGCGCCGGACCTGGATTCAGGCGGCAGGGTTTCGATCGGGGTTTCCTCGCGCTTCCGCGATTGGCGGGCTGACCGGTCCAATCCACTCACCGTCGATCTCGGATCGAAGGCAGGCGATCACCGATAAACCTGATGTCGCCGCGGGCTGAATCCAGAATGGTCCTGGCCGATTAGACCCGCTTCAGCGACAGGACCAACGTCAAGGGATTCGTCGGCGACGCGACGAATCCGTGATGGGCATAGAAGGCCGCCGCCTGCTCCGACAGGGCATGCAGCAAGAGTCCGCGGATACCAAGGATCCTGCTTGCGGTCCCGGTGCGCTCGACGGCGTCGCGCAGCAAAGCGACACCGAGGCCCCGCCCCTGCCAGGTCCGATCGACGGCCAGACGCCCCAAAATCGCCATCGGCACGGGGTCGGGCATGTTGCGGCGGATACCACCGGGCGCCTCACGCAGCGCCAGCGCACCCGAGGCCAGGCAGTAATATCCGACCACCGCCCCCGCAGCGGAGACGACGTAAGTGCGCGAAGCGCCGCTGACCTGATTGTTCCAAGCGCGGCGAATCAACCAGTCGTCAAGCGGCTGGACACCCGAGGAAAAACCCTCGACTCGATGCGTCGAGGAGAGCGGCGCAGGGGCCTCGAGGGTCACGCCTCCCAAGGGCTCGGGGCGGCCATCAGGCGCTTGTAGCCCTCTCCCGCGGGAGGATGGTCCAGTACGGCGAGGAAGTGCTCGTACGTCTCTCGGTCGACCCGGACCAGCGTCTGATCGAGCAGCGTCTCCTCGGCGGCTCGGCGGGCAGCGTCGATCATGAAATCGGAGCGCGACCGACCCTGGATCCTGGCGGCCTGATCGATCAAGTCGCGAATCTCCTCCCGCACCCGGAGGTTAACGGCTCGGGTGGTTGATTCTGTGTCGGCGGCGAACGGCGAAGCGGGCATGGCGCACCTTGGCTTTGAGTGAGACGGCAACCTCGATACACATTGTATATCTCAGGCTCAAGGCGTCAATCCTGTCGGATGCCATGACGCCGGCTTTCAACCAGGCTCGCGAGTCCGGGCTGCTCTGGCCGACCGGCTTGCGGAGCTTCATCGAAGTGAGCGTGCCACCGAGCTTCTTCCTCCCCTCGCACTCAACTCACCGCTGCTGCGGTGTGCCAAAGAACGCGATACGCATGAAGCAAGGCTAGGCTTGCCGCACCCCAGGTGCAAGCAGAACCAAAGCGCGTGCTCAGCCGGCGATGCGCAGCGTCGCGCCGCGGTTGAGCACCAGCTCGATGCGCCGTCCGGCATCGATCTCGATCACGGGGAACATCTCCTCGGCCATATCCATGGTCGACCGCCCGCTGGATGAGCTCGGCGCCGGAGGGGCTGACATTTCCGAGGAGCTCGGCGACGAGCAGCGCGCAGGCCTCCTTGACCTCCTGGCGCGCGCGGTCGCGGGCGACGCTAACCTGCCCTTCGAGCACCGGCGGGACCAGCACCACCGTGTGGTCGGCTCGCAGCAGCGCGACGGCCATGATCAGGTTGGTGCCGATCAGCCCGAGCACCGCCAGACGGTGCAGGCGGTTCTCCAGTATCAGGCCGCGCCAGGTAGCGAGAAAGTCCGCGAGCGTCGCGGCAGCCACCGGCGGATGAAGGGATTGGGCGTGGTCCGACCGCGTAGGCTCAGCAATCCTGCCCAGTATGCCCGGTGCAGCGCGTAGCCATCCGGGCGGCTATCGCGGAAGCACCCATAGAGGCGCACCAGGACGATGCCGAGCACCAGCATCAGCACCACCGGCACCAGATCGTCGATGCGCCACAGGAGCAGCGTCGGCGGATCGTCGATGTGACGCGGGATCTCGACAGGATGGGGCATGCGGCCTCCGGTCAGGACGGATGGCTGCTATGGTGCAGTGAGTCGCCGAAGTGGAGAGAGCGCGAAAGGTGCTCGCGAAGCGGCATCTTTCGCGCGTGGGCAGTCGGATCTTGGAGGGCAGCCTGCGCGTGTCAGCGTCCGCAGGCGGTCGGCGATACTGCGGGTATCCTCTCAAGCGGCAGATTTGTCTCATCAATCGCCGAACAGGAAGAACGAACGACGATGGCACGCCAAGATGTTCGTGAGCGCCTGGCCGCGCTCGAAGCAATCTGCGCTCACGCGGAGCCGGGGGATGTCTTGGAGACCCTGCGGGCGGCGTTGCGGGCACGCCACCGGCTGCTCGTCGCGCGGGCTGCCGAGCTGACCGCCAGTCGGCTGCTCTACGACCTGGAGCCCGATCTGCGCGAGGCCTTTGAACGTTTTCGCGTCGATCCGCTCACGCGCGATGCCGGCTGCATCGCCAAAGGGGCGATCGTGCGCGCATTGGTGGCCTTGGACTGCCTGGATGCCGAGCTCTACATCGCCGGCATCCATTACCGTCAGCTCGAGCCGGTCTGGGGCGGCCAGGTCGACACGGCCGTCGATCTGCGTCGCAGTTGTGCCATGGGGCTGGTCGCGACAGCGCATCCACGGGCCCTGATGCACCTGGTCGATCTGTTCTACGATCCCGAGCCACGGGCCCGCAGCGGTGCCGCACGCGCCATTGCGTGCGCCCAGCCGCTCGCTGCCGAGGCAGTGCTGCGCGCCAAGGTCCTCGGCGGAGATGAGGAGCCCGAGGTCACAGGAGATTGCCTGGCGGCCTTGCTGGAGGTGGCCGCGAAGGATTGCGCTCGACTTCGTCGCGGGCTTCCTCGACGCACCGGATGACGCGCTACGGGGCATGGCCGCCCTCGCCCTCGGCGCGTCTCCGCTGGATGGGGCGCTTGAGCATCTGCGCGCCCGCTGGGAGGCCGAGCCGTTCAAGCGCGACCAGGATCGGATGCTGCTGCGCGCCGCCGCCCTGCATCGCAGCGAAGCCGCTTCCACCTGGCTGCTCGGGATCGTCGCCTCCGGGGACCTGACCAGTGCCGAGGTGATCATCGATGAGCTGGCCGCCTACCGCGACACGGCCCAGACTAGGAAGCGCCTTCATGACGCCGTCGTCGAGCGCAACGAGCCGAGGCTATTGGCCCGTTATCGCCGTGCGTTTGCTGCGCGGGAAGGCGCGCAATGAAAGTCCAATCAGAGAAACCGCTCATGCATCCAAAGCCCTCCAGCATCGTGGACAAATTCGGCGGGGATTTCATCGCCACCGAGCGAACCTACCGGATGGGCATCGACCAGCGCTTCAGCCGCTTGATCGCCGCGCGCTTTGCCGGAAGACGGGTGCTCGAAACCTGCACGGGCGGGGGTTTCACGACTATGGCCCTCGCGCGGGTGGCCGCGCACGTGACCACGGTCGAGATCGATCCTCGGCATCAGGAGCAGGCCCGTCAGAACCTGGATCGGGCCGGCCTGTCGGATCGCGTCACCTTCATCGCCGGGGACGTCATGGCGGCAGAGACCCTGGCGCACTGTCAGCCTTGCGACGCCGCATTCCTGGATCCCGACTGGGCTGTGACTGGACCCGATCACGCCTATCGCTTCCCGCAGTCCAACACCGAGCCGCCCACCGATGCGCTTCTGGAGCGGATCCTTCGGCAGATCTCAGACCTTGCGCTGGTCCTGCCGCCGCTCATCGCGGTCGCGGAGCTTGAAGGCATTCCCGCACACGAACGGCAGGCACTCTGTCTCGATGACCGCCAGGAGCTGTACTGCCTCTATTTCCGGGCTCTGGCTCGCACGCTCGGGCCGTCCGAGCTGCGCCTTTGAGCCTGTTGCTCTGTGCTCCCGATTCGCGGGCTGCCGCGACCGTTTGACGGGATCTCATCAAGGTTTCGCACGTCACGCGCTCACCGCATGATCGCCGGCGACCGACCAGGCGCGGATGGCTTCGATCTCTTGCGGCGGGATTCCCAGCGACGCAAGGAGGTCCTGGTGGGCCTCGGGGGCAAGGCGCTCGAATTCACAGTGCCAGCGGCACATGCCGGCCTCATCGAGACCAGCGGCGCGCAGCATCGCGACCCACATCGCCTTGGTCACCACCAGCGAGCCTGATCCAAGCTCCTCGGTCTTCAGGAGCTCCAAGATTAGCGCCTGCTGGGAGCGCAGCTGCTGGATCTCCTGGTTGATCGCCCGCAGCCGCTGCTCCAGCACGGCGCGCGGTCCCCTGCCTGCCGTGTCGAGGATTTGCGCGATGGCCTCAAGCGACAGCCCGGCTGCGCGGTAGTGGCGGATGCGCTCGAGTCGCTCAAAGTCCCCATCCGTGTAGAGCCGATAGTTGCTGCCCGTTCGTCCACTCGGTGGCAGGAGACCAGTCTTGTCGTAGTAGAGCAGCGTGCTGCGCGCCAGCGCGAAACGTCGGGCAAGCTGACCGATGGTCCAGGTCTTCGTGGTCATGGTGTGTCAGCCGAGGCAGATTGATGCGGCCATGGAACGGCTGCAGGCGATGCGCTGCCCTCCAGCGGGTCGACCGCGGCACGGGGCGTCCTTGCCCACAGTCCCGGCATCGCAGGTTCGGCTACAACATCTTGCCCGCTGTCATCCGGCGCGAATCAGGCGGATCTCGTCGGCCGGGATGCCCAACCATTCGAGGAAGGCCTGGTGTTGAGTGGGGTAGCGCGCCTCGAAGCACGCGTGCCAACGGCGCATCGTCTCCTCGTCGAGTCCGATCTCTCGAAACAGCTCGATCCACTGGCCCTTGGTCATCTGGGTGTCTGACATCTCGTTCTCCGTGCAGGTTTGGCTCGCCGCGCACCGGGTGGCGAGCGCCGAGGGCCAGCCTCGGCTGTGAAGCGATAGTCGGGTCAAGTGCCGGTTTGACCGATCATCATTCTTGGTGTCAGCCGTCGGGCTGCCTCAGCGATCCTTGGGCGAGCCGGCCCCGCGCCAGATGGCGCCGGCGCCGAAGCGCGCCTCGATCCGCTCGAGCGTGGCCGTCAGGCGCTCGCTGCGGTCATCGTCTCTTCGGCGAGTCGGATCGTCATCCAGGCCGGCGAAGAGATCCGGCTGCGCCGGCTCGGGCGGACCCAGATCGGCCAGCCCCAAGCCGAGCAGCCGGATCGGCCGGCCATGCCAACCGCCGGTCTCATAGAGGGACCAGGCCGCGGCGGCCAGGGTGGCGGACTCATCGCAGCGCCGACCCAGCTGGCGCTGGCGGGTATGGGTCTCGAAGCCGCGGAAGCGGATCTTGAACCGCAGGACCCGCCCGGCGAGGCCTTCCTGGCGAGCTGTCGCGGCCACCTGCTCGGCCAGCTCGACGAGGTTGGCGCGCACCGTCCCGACATCGATGATGTCCTGCCCGAAGGTCCGTTCTTGGGAGAGGGATTTCCGGGGCGCGCGCTCGCCGACCCGGTCCGAGGCGATGCCGTGGGCCTGACGATAGAGATCGAGCGCAAGGATTGAGGGGTGTCTCAACGCCTGCTAGGCATGCGGATCCTTCGGCGGTCGAAAGGCGCGGACCAGCGCCAGCGTCCAATACAGGGTGTAGAGAAGAAACACCGCGAGGGCAACGAGAAACAAGCGCTCATCGAGCCGGACGGGATCCGCCAGATTGGCCTCCAGGGTCAGGAGCCCAACGACTAGGAGGAAGAGAAACAGGGCCGCGCCGAAGGCCCAGAGCCGTTCGCTGAGGCGGGCAATGGTCGGCTCACGCTGCACTGGGCTGAGCCAATAGGCGCGATGCGGCAGATTGATCCACTTGGCCGGTAGGCGGCGCAGCGCCGCCGGCGAGAGCCAGAGGCTGAGGAAGGTCAGCGTATCCAAGCCCATCACCAAGAGCGTGCTGGCAAGGCGCGAAGTCCAGCCGTCGGCGGCACCGCGCCAGGCGAAATGGATGGCGACCTGAGCGGGAAGCAGGACGTATGCGACCAACGCCAAGATCAGATTGGCGAGATAGGCCAGAACCAAGAGGCGCCGCATTCTGGGTGATCCCTCCTCTGTTCAGACGGCTTGGGAAATCGAGCACCAACCGATCCGCGCCGATTGGCCCGGATGGGCGTTAGACATCCGCGGACGGCCCCTATCGTGCCATGAAGGCATGGCGGCCATCATGCCGCAGCCCGTCCAACAGCAGGAACATTCGCAGTGCCAGGCAAAGGCCAACTGATACAGGTCGATGAAGCGGGTGATGAGGAGCACATCCGCGAGCAGTCCCTGGGGACGCCGCGAAAGTGCCTCGGAGCCGGCTGGCGATGGCGGCGAGCCGCCCAGTCAGCGGGCACAGATCCCAACCATTGCGCCAGCCGAAGTCAGGCGTCCGCCACAACCGCCACCCAGCGGCCAGAGCCGCGACAACGAACGCTAGGTTGGTCACGACATGGAGCGGCTCCGCCCAGACGAAACGTAAACCGGCACGGAAGGACCGGGCGGATGTCGGCGACTCGAGGCATACCGGACTTCGCCGATCCGCTGGTCGCCCGGGCTGCCCGGAACAGCGCCACCTTCGCGGAAGTTAACGATGAGCTCAAGGATTTTCCCGGTCGGTTTGTCGAGGGAGTAGTTGTTGGGACCGTAGAAATTGTCAACATCGGCCCCCAAACCGTACGTTGCCGCTCACGTCGCGGTAGAACGAACCCAGCACGCGACACTCGAGCCCGGAGAACTGGAGCTCGTAACGAGTATAGCTGTCCGCCTGCGCCCCTCCCGCCGTTTCAGTGCCGCCGTCAGCACTCTCCTTGTAGTGGTCGACCATGGCTGCGACCACGTCCGAGTCGCTTGGGAGTGTGGTAGGGCCCTGCATCGCCATATCGACGGGCGCACTACGGGCTGCGCCTCCTACTGATCAAACGCCTGCGCACCCATGGCCTGATCGAGAAGGTCGCCCACCGCTACAAGTATCTCTTCACCAAGCTCGGGCTCCGCGTCATCACCACCGCACTCGTCATCCGCGAGTACTCCGTGCAACCAGCCTGGTGAGAAACGCACGCTGAACTTCTTGGCGTTCGGTTCAAGATTTTGCAGGTAAGGGACTAGATGGCTCGCTCTGAGCGTTGCCAACCCACAAGGCAGCACAATCCAGCTCTCGACCCCCGCGATCTGCCTGACGATTCGCTGACAGGCGCACACAGATTCCTGTCAGCCCCCGCCAGCTAGGATGCGCACACGTCGCCACCGTTGGCGACGGGTTGGCCTCGACTACAGCCATTTCAGCGCAGCCCGAAGGAGCACGCCACGAATCATTTCCACACATCGTTACGCGCGGTTGCCACGGTCAGCATCGTCGCGTTGGTTGCCGTATCAACCGGCGCGGCAACGACCGTTTCCGAAGGAGAGCCTGCCGCGCGCGAGGCGGAAGTCACCGCGCCCGTCAAAACGCTTCTGGCGGCAATCGAGCCGCCCCGGCATCGGGTGGCAGGCCTCTCGAGTCAGGCTAATCCCCGGCAGGTGCGCGGCTCGCGAACGGTCGAATATGCGCAGCTGGCCTCGCCGGACGCTGAATGCGTCGGCACCGAATCTCGGTCACGCTCGGGGGCCGATCGGCGCCTGCAGCAGATCGCGGATGTCCTGGAGCTCAGAGGTGACCAGATGGCAGAGATTCTGGCAATCCAGATGCTTGCCGATGATCGGTTCACGCCGCACATCTCGCAGAGCGATCTCGCCGAGAGCGTCCGCGCGGTGCTCAATGGAGCGCAGGCAGACTGCCTCATCGCCTTGTTGCGGCGGGGGTAGGCCGTCGAACGGGCAAGGTGAGAGCTCGCCAAGCCGCTGTGCCCGTGACCGCGCGACGCTGGTCGTTCAAGGATCGAAGCCATCATCAATCAGGCAGCAATCAAGCGGTTGGCGGCAATTTGACCTCGACCATGAGACCGCTGCCGGTGGCGACGTCGAACCTGAGCTCGCCGCCGTAGGCATCGACGATGTCGCGCGCAATGGCGAGGCCGAGGCCAGTTCCCTCTTTGCGCTGGTCCAGGCGCATCCCACGCTGGCCGAGGCGGGGCAGCTGATCGCCGGGGATGCCGGGTCCGTCATCTTGGATCCGGATCGAGACCCGATCGCCGACCCTGACCTCGATGGCAACTTCAGTGCGCGCCCATTTGGCCGCGTTCTCCAGGAGGTTGCCGAGGAGCTCCATCAGGTCCTCCGCCGCCAGGCTGGCCGCCGCGGCAGGCGGGGCCGCCACGGCCCAGTCGAGCCGCGCGCCCTCGGGCGTGCGCTGCAAGGTGCGCAAGAGACCGTGCAGTGCGGCAAGGACGTCGCTGCCTGTCGGGCGCGGCTGCGTGCCCGAGCGGACACGGGCGCGGATCAGCTCGCGCTCGACACGCCGGCGCATCGTCTGAGCAAGCTGCTCGAGGTCATCGGCGAGGGCGCCCTGCCCTGCCTCGCGCAGCCGCTGCGCATCGGCGCTGAGCGCGCTCAACGGCGTCTTGAGCCCGTGGGCGAGATCCGCTGTCCAGGCGCGCGCCTGCTCGATGGCCCGCTCCCGCGCCGCCAACAGCGCGTTGACCTCCCCAACCAGGGGCATGACCTCGGCCGGATAGCGCTCCGCCAACCGCTGCGCGCCTCCGGAGCGGATCGCCCCGACGCCTTGGCGCACGGCCTCTAGCGGCGCCAGCCCGATCTGAATCTGCACGAGGGTCGCCACGACGAACGCCAGCGTGACGACGGCGAGATAGGGCACCATATCGGCCGCGAAGGCCCGGCGGGCAGCGGCCACCTCGGCCCGATCGACACCGACCATCAGGCGCAGCGCCCGGGTCTCGCCAACTTGCTCGATCAGCACCAGGCGCTCGCTGACCAACAGTCGTTGGCCGTTAGGACCCGGCAGCCAGTGCGTGTGCACGCCGCTGGGCTCCAGCTCGTCTTCGGGGAGACCGATCACGGTGTCCCACAGCGAGCGCGAGCGCAACAACCCCGCTTCGCCGGGTGCATCGATCTGCCAATAGAGGCCGCTCAGCGGCTGGGTGAAGCGCGGATCGGCAGGCTCGTTCGTCAGGTACACGTCGCCGGCGCCACCAAGCACCACCGCCGCCGCCAGCTGGTTGAGCTGCACACGCAGCTCGGCGCCAACGCGGCGCTCCACATGGCGCTCGAACAGGGTCACGAGCCCGATACCGGCCACCAGGATCGCGACCGCAATCGAGACACCGCCGGCGATCCACAGCCGCGCTCGCAGGGAGCGAGCGCTCATGCGCTCGCCGGCTCGATGAGATAGCCGAAGCCGCGCCGGGTCTGGATCAGATCCACGCCGAGCTTGCGCCTGACGCGGCCGACCAGGACCTCGACGGCGTTTGACTCGCGCTCGAAGTCCTGGGCATAGAGCTGCTCGGTGAGCTCGAGCTGCGAGACGACCCGCCCGGCATGCTGCATCAGGTAGCTCAACAGCCGATACTCCTGGGGCGAGAGGTGCACCGGGACGCCGTCGACGCGAACGGCCATCCGGCGCGTGTCGAGCATGACCGGGCCGTTGACGAGCACGGCGCTGGCCTGCCCGGCGGCGCGGCGCACCAGGGCGCGCAGGCGCGCGAGGAGCTCCTCCATCTTAAAGGGCTTGGGCAGATAGTCGTCGGCGCCCGCATCGATGCCTTCGACGCGCTCGTGCCAGTCGCCGCGCGCGGTGAGGATGAGGACCGGGACCCGCTGCCCGGCCGCCCGCCAGCGCTTGAGGATCGACAGCCCATCGAGGCTCGGCAGGCCGAGGTCGAGGATGATCGCGGCATAGTCCTCGGTGTCGCCCTTGAACCAGGCCGCCTCGCCGTCCTGCTCGCGCTCGACGAGGAACCCCGCGGCCGTCAGCGTGTCGCAAACGCCGGCGGCGAGCCGTTCATCGTCTTCGACCAATAACACCCGCATCAGTGCTCGTACTCCTCGCCGAGGATCTCCGCAGTCGTGGCATCGACGTAGATCTCACGCAGCCGCCCGTCCGGCGAGATCACCACCAACTCATAGGCCCAGCGTCGTTCTCCGCGCTCGTGCCAACGCTCGAGCTCAACCTCCACGATCTCGCCCGGCATCTGCGCGGCGACCCGCTCGAGGATCTCCACCAGCGGCCGTACCTCGCCGCGCTCCAAGGCGTGGCGGGCACGGTCGTGGTCGCGCTCGTAGTAGTACTCCGCGGAATCGTGGTCGGCCTGGGCGACTGCGGAGCAGAGAAGCCACGCACAGCTGAGCATCAGGGGTCGCGATCGCGTTGTGAGCTTAGGCGTTGTGAGCTTGGGCATTCGTCTACCTCGTCCTGCTTGCCCCAGGCCTCGCGATCCCAGGAACCTGAGACAGCGTGCGACCGGACAGCACAAAGATTACAGCTGATCCTTCCTGACGATTCGCTGACGATCGCGTACAGGGACCGGTCAGGGGCCCTTCGTTAGGCTGCTCTCCAGGTCGCCACAAGCGATATTCCTGAAACCTGCAACGGGAGAGCAACAGATGTCGACAACGACGACGGTCGCCGCGACGACCGACTGCAAGCCAAGCCGCCAACCAGTCCGTGTCTGGGACCCGCTCGTGCGGATCTTCCACTGGTCGTTGGTGGCCGGCTTCGCCACCGCCTTCCTCGTCGAGGATGATCTGCTGGCGGTCCATGTCTGGTCCGGATACCTCGTCCTGACGCTGATCGCCGTGCGCCTCCTCTGGGGCCTCATCGGCCCCCGCTATGCCCGCTTCAGCGACTTCGTGCGCGGCCCGCGGCAGGTCCGCGACTACCTCGCGGCGGTCTTGCGTGGACGGGCACCGCGTTATCTGGGTCACAACCCGGCCGGCGGGGCGATGGTCGTGGCGCTGATGCTGGCAGTGGCCGCGACCGGGGTGAGTGGCCTCGCGCTCTTCGGCGCGCAGGAGCTCTCTGGCCCGCTCGCGCCGCTGATGAGCGAGCTGCCGCGCGGGTGGGGCCACACCCTGGAGGACGTCCACGAGGTGCTGGCCAACTCCACGCTGGCATTGATCGTGGCTCACATCGCAGGTGTGCTCTTCTCGAGCCTGGCACACCGCGAGAACCTGGTCCGCGCAATGCTCACCGGGACCAAGCGGAAGGACGCGCGATGAGGACCGTCTTCCTTCGTCTGCGCACTGTTCGCCGCGGCGGCCGGGGTGCCCGTGCAGCCCGCACTGGCCGGCGATCCTGCCGCCGGCGCCGCGGCATGGGTCGAGCAGCACGAGCAGTCGGCAGGCGCTCCACCGCGCAGCTGCGCCACCTGCCACGGGCGTGATCTGACCGAGCCCGGCCGCCATGCCGTCACCGGCAAGGTGATAGAGCCGTTGGCCCCGTCGGTCAATCCGGAGCGGCTCACCGATTCGGCCAAGATCGACAAATGGCTGCTGCGCAACTGCCGCTGGACGCTCGGGCGCGAGTGTACGCCGCCCGAGCAGGCCGACTTCCTCAGTTACATCCGGAGTCAGTGAGCAAAAGATGATCATGATGCCCCATTCGTTCGTGTTCCTTTCCGCGCTGGTCACCGGCCTTCTGGCGCTCGGTACCGGCGGCATGGCGATCAGCGATGACGACGATGACAACGACCACTATCGCCGCGGCTGGCGATCGCGCGCCGATGTCGCCCCGGTCGCCAATGAGACCTACCGAGCCGAGTGCGGCGCCTGCCACATACCCTACCAGCCCGGCCTGCTGCCGGGCAGTGTTTGGGAGGTCGTTATGCGGCCCGAGGCGCTCGCCGAGCACTACGGTGACATCGCCAGCCTCGGCGAGCCGCTGCGCGCGGAGCTCGCGGACTATCTGGTCGACCACGCCGCCGACCAGGCGCAGCGCTCGCGGGCCCTCGCCGTAGCATCGCGAGCCGGTGCGACATCCTCGGCCACGCGGCTGCCGCGGATCAGCGAGACGCGGTACTTCCTGCACGAACATCACGAGATGCCGCAGCGGCTCGTCGGCGGCAACCCCGAGGTGCGCAGCTTCAGCCAGTGCGATGCCTGCCATCGCGGTGCCGATGACGGCATCTACGACGAGGACGAGATCGTCATCCCGGGCGTCGGGCGCTGGGACGACTAATGCCGTCTCTTGTTTTCCGGCACGGTGTGTGCCGCGGTGATTTCCGAGGTGGCGCGCGCCGCCCGCGCGTGCCGAACAACACCTTCAAGGTCGGCACAACCCGTTACCCATACACCTCGCCAGCTTTCGCGCGTACGCATCGACACGGCTGTTACCAGCCGCGCCGCAAGGCTCGATACTGGGCTCGCGGCTCACGATCACCCAGACGGGACTCCCACCCGCTAGAACACGCGGCCTTGCCAGGCCGCACTGGCCCTGTTTCCTCGCGTCCCTGTTCTTTCAAGGAGATCGCCCCGCAACGGGGCTTCCCTGGCCATCAGGCCCTGCTCACGTAGTACGTGAGCGAAGGTCTGCGTCGCGACGAGGCACAGTACATTTTCGGCTCGACGGCGCGCCCCGCCTGATCGCCGCGCTGAAGAAGCGAGGCATCCCGGATGCTTTGCTAACGATCATGGGGCGAGGCGAGCCACCCCGGATGATGAAAGATCGCCTCGCC
>CAZOWL010000103.1:0-14461 GCA_964583605.1 uncultured Chromatiaceae bacterium
ATGAACTCGGGCACGGTGAACTTGCCGAACTTGCGCAGATAGGGCGCGAGCAGCAGGGCGAGCAGGACATAACCGCCGGTCCAGCCCATCAGGTAGACGGAGGCGTCGTAACCCTTGAAGGCGATCAGGCCGGCCATCGAGATGAAGGACGCCGCGGACATCCAGTCGGCGGCCGTCGCCATGCCGTTCGCGACAGGATGAATGCCTTTGCCGGCAACGTAGAATTCACCGGTTGTTGCGGCCCGCGACCAGATCGCGATGCCTATATAGAGCGCGAAGGTCGCGCCCACTATGATGTAGGTTATCGTTTGCAGGTCCATTTATCAGTCCTCGGGCTCAGTCTTCGTGGACATCGTATTTCTTGTCGAGCCGGTTCATCAGATAGGCATAGATGAAGATCAGCGCGATGAAGGTGTAGATCGAGCCCTGCTGGGCGAACCAGAAGCCGAGCTTGTAGCCTCCAAGGCGGACGGTATTGAGCGGCTCGACCAGGAGGATCCCGAGCCCGAAGGAGACGACGAACCAGATCGTGAGCAGAACGACGACCAAGGTCAGGTTCGCCTTCCAGTAGCCAGTGCGTTTGTCGGCTGTCATAAGGCAGTCACTCCGTGCTTGTTGTAACCGTTTGTGGCGAGGTAACCGGGGTGACGGGGCGGTGAGCGAACGCCGGCCGAGACGGCGCGAGCGCGGTCGCGGGACGGCAGAGGCCCCCTCGTAGTAGTTTTTAGCCCTGGCGACTCTGCCGGGTCGGCCGGGGCGGGGCATTGTGTTGTCCTTTTCCAATGGCTGTCAATATTTAGTATCGAAGCCCCGACCTATGCTGAGTATTAAATCAGGAGGCCATTGCCCGATCCGACAGGCCCGCTTGATCCCCGGCTTGATCCCCAGTGCGGATTCATTTAGGTTGCTGAACAGACAATCCTGCCGCGGTCCGATGACTGAGACACCATACTGATGCGCTACGCGAGCACCCGCGGTGGCATTGCGCCTGTCGGCTTTGCCGAGGCGGTCAAGATGGGCCTGGCGACCGACGGCGGCCTGCTTGTACCCACTGCGCTGCCGACGGTTGACCCGGAGACGCTCGCCGATTGGGCCCGATTGCGTTTTCCGGATCTGGCCCTCGAGCTGATGAGCCAATTCGTCGGCGATGCACTGCCGCGCGTCGATCTGACCGATCTGATCAATCGCTCTTTCGCGACCTTCTCGCATCCGGAGGTCACGCCATTGGTGCCGGTTGGCCGGTGCCACGTCCTCGAGCTCTTCCATGGCCCGACCGCGGCCTTCAAAGATGTCGCCCTGCAGTTCCTCGGCAACCTCTTCGAGTACCTGCTCGCGCGCGACGGCGGCGAGCTGAACATCCTCGGCGCGACCTCGGGAGACACGGGATCGGCCGCAATCGCCGGGGTGCGCGGCAAAGACCGAATCGGCATCGTCATCCTCCACCCCCAGGGCCGCATCTCACCGATCCAAGAGCGGCAAATGACCACGGTGCTGGATGCGAATGTCCGCAATGTCGCGGTGCGCGGGACCTTCGATGACGCGCAGCGTCTTGTGAAGGCCCTCTTCAATGATCTCCCCGCCAAGCAGCGGTACAGCCTCGGGGCCGTGAACTCGATCAACTGGGCGCGGATCCTGGCCCAGATGACCTATTACTTCTACGCTTGGGGGCGGATGGCGCGTGGCGACCCGGAGCATCGCGTCAGCTTCTCGGTCCCAACTGGCAACTTCGGCGACATCTTCGCCGCGTATCTGGCCAAGCGCATCGGTTTGCCTGTCGCGCGGCTGATACTCGCCACGAATCGCAACGACATCCTCGCCCGTTTCGTCCGCAGCGGCGTCTATAGCGCCAGCGAGGTCTACGCCACCCTGAGTCCGGCCATGGACATCCAGATTGCGTCGAACTTCGAGCGTTATCTCTATTATTTGGTCGGCGAGGATCCGGCGCGGGTGCGAAGCCTGCTGGGTGAGATGGCCGCGACCGGCCAGCTGGGCGTCACATCGGCTGAGCAGAGGCAGGTCAGGGCTGATTTCGATGCGGCGTCTATCGATGACGCGGCCACCTTGGAGCAGATCCGCGAGACCTACTCGGCAACCGGATATATCCTCGATCCCCATACCGCGATCGGCGTGCGGGCCGGGGGCGACTGGTCCGATCTCGTCTGTCTCGCCACGGCGCACCCGGCCAAGTTCAACCAGGCGGTGCACGACGCAATCGGTTGCGAGGCGCCAGCACCGCCGAGCCTACGTGGCCTGATGGACAAGCCCACGCGCTGCGATGTGCTCGACGCAAGCGAGGCGGCGCTGCGCGGCTATCTCGCCGACCTGCTCGGTTGATACAGGCGGGTCGCCGCACTGCTCCGGATGCTTAACGATCATGGGGCGAGCCGAGCCATACCGGACGATGAAACGTCGTCTCGCCCCTGATCGTTCCCTCACCCCGACCCTCTCCCAGAGGGCGAGGGAGCGAACGTGCTGCGCGAGTTTCATAGTATCGCCGGGGCCCCGATGAGATGGAGCCATGACCGAGACTAACCGCTACATCAAGATCCTCGACACGACGCTCCGCGATGGTGAGCAGACTCAGGGCGTGTCTTTCTCACCGGAGGAGAAGACGAGTATCGCGCGGATCCTGCTCGAGGCGGTGCAGGTCGACCGCATCGAGGTCGCCTCGGCGCGGGTCTCGCTAGGCGAACTGGATGCGGTCGCGAATATCGTCGATTGGGCCAAGGGCGTCGGGCTGGCCGAGCGCGTCGAGGTCCTCGGGTTCGTCGACGGCCGCAAGAGCGTCGACTGGATCCGCCAGGCCGGCGGGCGCGTCATCAACCTGCTCGCCAAGGGCAGCCAGAAACACTGTCACGGTCAGTTGGGCAAGACGCTGGACGAGCATGCCCGAGATGTCTGCGTGACCATCGACATCGCCCGCCAGGCCAGTCTCGCCGTTAATCTCTACCTCGAGGACTGGTCGAACGGCTATCGTGACAATCCGGCTTATGTCTTCGATCTCGTTGCGCGCCTCGCCGACCAGGGCATCGGCCATTTCATGCTGCCAGACACTCTAGGCATCATGACGCCCGATCAGGTGCACACCGCGCTCAGCGATATGATCGGCCGATTCCCCGAGCTCGCCTTCGATTTTCATCCTCATAACGACTACGGCCTGGCCACGGCCAACGTCCTGGCGGCGGCCCAAGCGGGCGCGACCTCCGTACACTGTACAGTGAACTGTCTGGGTGAGCGCGCCGGCAATGCCTCTCTGGCGGAGGTCGTCGTCAACCTGCGCGATCAGCTTGGACTCTCCGTTGGGCTCGACGAGACCCACCTAGCCCGGGCGAGTGAGCTGGTCGAGAGCTTTTCGGGCAAGCGCATTGCCGACAACGCCCCAGTCGTAGGCGCCGATGTGTTCACGCAGACGGCCGGGATCCATGCCGACGGCGACAAGAAAGGCCGGCTGTACCACACGCGCTTGAGCCCTGAGCGCTTTGCGCGCCGGCGCCAGTACGCGCTCGGCAAGCTATCCGGCAAGGCGTCGCTCGTAAAGAACCTCGAGTGGCTCGATATCCGGCTCTCCGAAGAGAACCAGAACAAGGTCTTGAAGCGCATCGTCGAGTTGGGCGACTCCAAGAAGGTCATCACCGCCGAAGACCTGCCCTTCATCATCGCCGAGGTCTTGGAGAGCAAGGGTTACGATCACGCCGAATTGCTGGCCTGCACGGTCTCGAGTAGCCTGGACCTCGAGTCTACCGCGAGCATCCGGCTGCGGCTCGGCGAGGAGTCCTTCCTCGGGGCGGGGAGCGGCAACGGTGGCTTCGATGCCTTCAACAATGCGCTCGCGAAGGTACTCAAACGGCGCGGTCTCGCGCTGCCTCCACTGCTCGATTTCGAGGTTCGTATCCCCAAGGGTGGGCGGACCGACGCCCTGACCGAATGCACGATCACCTGGCAGGTCGAGGGCCGCGAGCTCAAGACGCGGGGCGTGCATGCGAACCAGGTCTTTGCCGCCATCACGGCGACGATGCGGATGCTCAATATCCTGCTGCACCGATCCATGACGCTGTCACGCACGGCAGACTCGGCGGCCTAGCCAGCATACCTGTCTGCCTCAGCCGTACAGAGCACACGAAGGCGCCGTACCTCGTGTTCCTAACCGGTGTGCAGTTCGCAAGCCCACTCGCAGCCATCGGCACGCCGTGGCGCGGTATTCATGGATGCGCGGGAAGCGGCTCGAGCCGACCGCTCGCTCTATTCCTCGGACTCGACCACGACCCCCGTGCCGTCGGAGCTTTCGACAATGACGAGCTTGCCGAGGGTCGGATGGCGCACCGCGGTCACCTTGAAGGCCCCGGTCTCCTTGACGAAGACTTGCTGTCCTTCGTCCTTGAGGTCCTGCACGAGAGACGGCTCGGCATCAAATGCACGCATGGCTCAATCCTCCAGTCGGGATGGATCAGGGACCGAGCGTTGTTCCTGCGGTCCCGTCGCAGCAATACTAATACTCTCTGTATAGCACGAGATCCCGGGGACCGGCGCGGGATTCGCTGCGGGCGGTGCCAATCGCGCCGACCACTTATTGCCATGAGATGGTCGCGTCGCGCACCGCGGATCCGTTGAGGGGGCCCGCGTGGTACAATTGCCACCTTATCGAAGCTCCCGCTCACCGCTTCAGCGGGTCGACGCGAGCGCCTCGCGCTGATCAAGGGCCTTCTTGCAAGCTGCCCACACCTCGCGGTGGCTCATGGCGGCCTCCACTGATTGCGGCGGCAGCTCGGCTGCAACGATCCCCGGAGTGATTGGCTGGCCACTGGATCGGTGCGGCCTAGCTCGACTCCTCACCTCGGTTCCTCACGCCCATGCCGGAGTTCGCAAAAGAGATCCTCCCCGTCAAGCTCGAAGACGAGATGCGCAAGTCGTACCTCGATTACGCGATGAGCGTGATCGTGGGCCGAGCCTTGCCGGATGTGCGCGATGGCCTCAAGCCCGTCCATCGTCGTGTGCTCTACGCAATGAGCGAGCTCGGCAATGACTGGAACAAGCCTTACAAGAAATCGGCCCGCGTCGTTGGCGATGTCATCGGTAAGTATCATCCTCACGGTGACACGGCCGTCTACGACTCCATCGTGCGGATGGCGCAGTCCTTCTCGATGCGCTATCTGCTCGTCGACGGACAGGGAAACTTCGGCTCGGTCGACGGCGATGCCCCGGCCGCGATGCGCTACACCGAGGTCCGGATGGCGCGCATCGCCCACATGTTGCTTGATGATCTCGACAAGGAGACGGTCGAGCTGGTACCCAACTACGACAGCACCGAGACCGAGCCCGCCGTTCTGCCGGCCCGCTTCCCCAATCTATTGGTCAACGGCTCGGCCGGCATCGCCGTCGGCATGGCGACCAACATCCCGCCGCACAATCTCACCGAGATCACCAATGCCTGTCTGGCACTGATCGATGACCCGCAAATCGGCCTCGACGGCCTGATGGAGCAGGTCACTGGGCCGGATTTCCCAACCGCCGGCCTGATCAATGGGGTGAGGGGGATTCGCGAGGCCTATCGCACGGGGCGCGGTCGCGTCTTTGTCCGCGCGCGGACCCACACCGAGACGGACAAGCGCAGCGGCCGCGAGGCGATCATCGTCACCGAGCTGCCTTACCAGGTCAACAAGGCGCGCCTGCTCAAGCACATGGCCGATCTGGTCAAGGAGAAGAAACTCGAGGGCATTGCGGAGCTGCGTGACGAATCCGACAAGGAGGGGATGCGGGTCGTCATCGAGATCAAGCGCGATTACTACCCCGATGTGCTGCTCAACAACCTCTATCAGCACACCCAGATGCAGACTGTTTTCGGCATCAACATGGTCGCGCTGGTAGACGGTCAGCCGCGTCTGCTGAATCTCAAGCAGATGCTCGAGTACTTCATCCGCCACCGCCGCGACGTGGTAACGCGGCGCACGCTCTACGAGCTGCGCAAGGCGCGTGATCGCGCACATGTGCTCGAAGGACTGGCGGTCGCGCTGGCCAATCTCGACGAGGTGATCGCGCTGATTCGCGCCGCGGCGAGCCCGGCCGAGGCCAAGGCCGGACTGCTCGGGCGCAGCTGGCGCCCCGGTGCGGTGATGGCCATGCTCGAGCGCACCGGCGCCACCGAGACACGGCCTGAGGATCTCGCCTTCGGGCTCGGGCTCGGACCGGACGGTTACCGCCTGAGCGAGTCCCAGGCGCAGGCCATCCTGGATCTGCGTCTGCACCGACTCACGGGCCTTGAGCAAGAGAAGATCCTCAAAGAGTTCGAAGAGATCCTCGAGCGGATCGCCGAGCTGCTCCTGATCCTCTCGAGCCCAGATCGGCTGATGCAGGTCATTCGCGACGAGCTGGTGGCGATCCGCGACCAATTCGGCGATGCCCGCCGCACCGAGATCCTGACCGATCACCTCGATCTGACCTTGGAGGACCTCATCATCCCCGAGGACGTCGTCGTGACCATGTCCCACCAGGGTTACGTAAAGGCCCAGCCGATCAGCGAATACCAGGCGCAGCGGCGCGGCGGCAAGGGCCGGGCGGCGACGACCTTCAAGGACGAGGATTTCATCGACCGGATCTTCGTCGCCAACTCTCATGATACGGTGTTGTGCTTCTCCAGCCGTGGCCGGGTGTACTGGCTCAAGGTCTATGAGCTGCCCCAGGCGAGCCGCAACGCGCGCGGGCGGCCAATGGTTAACCTCCTGCCGCTCGAGGAAGGCGAGCGGATCAACGCCGTGCTACCCGTGCGCGGCTACGAGGAGGGCTACTTCGTCTTCATGGCCACCAGCGCGGGGACGGTGAAGAAGACCCCGCTCAAAGATTTCTCCCGACCGCTGTCGCGCGGGATCATCGCGATCGATCTGCACCCGGAGGAGCATCTCGTCGGTGTGGCCATCACCGACGGCAATCAGGATCTGATGCTGTTTTCATCGGCGGGTAAGACCGTGCGCTTCCGCGAGGAGGAGGTCCGGCCGATGTCGCGCATCGCGCACGGCGTGCGAGGTATCGCGCTCGCGCCTGGTCAGCGGGTCATCGCGCTGCTGGTCGCCGAGCCTGGCACCGTCCTGACCGTGACCGAGAACGGTTTCGGCAAGCGTACGCCAATCGACGAGTTCCCGACCAAGGGCCGCGGCATCAAGGGCGTCATCTCGATTCGCACCTCGGCACGCAACGGGCCCCAAGTCGGCGCGGTCCTGGTGCGGCCGGAAGACGAGATCATGCTGATCACGGTGCGCGGCACGCTGGTGCGCACGGCTGTCGCGGGCATTCCGATCCTGGGACGTGACACGCAAGGGGTCAGACTGATCAATGTCGGTGACGGGGAGCGCCTCGCCTACGTCGAGCGCATTGTCGCGCTAGACGGGGCGGAGGACGCCGAGGCCGATGAGACCACCAGCGGCGAGCCAGATTCCTAACCAATCCTTGGAGGTCGTAACCATGTCTCGAGCCTACAACTTCAGCGCCGGACCGGCGATGCTGCCCGAGCCGGTGCTCCGCCGGGCGATGGAGGAGATGCTCGACTGGCGCGGCAGCGGCATGTGCGTCGCAGAGATGAGCCATCGCGGCAAGGAATTCATGACGATCGCCGGGCAGGCCGAAGCCGATCTGCGCGAGCTCTTGAGCATCCCGAGCCACTACAAGGTCCTGTTCCTGCAGGGCGGTGCGTCGACTCAGTTCGCGATGGTGCCGATGAACCTGCTCCGCGCCGGTGGCCGTGCGGACTACCTCAACACCGGCTCCTGGTCGAAGAAGGCCATCGCGGAGGGCAAGCGCTTCGGCACCGTCGGCATCGCAGCGACCACCGAGGCGAGCCGCTTCACGCGTGCCCCCCAGCCCGCCGAGCTCACCCTCAGCGAGGATGCGGCGTATTTGCATTACACGCCGAACGAGACGATCGAGGGGGTCGAATTCCCCTTTGTGCCCGATGCCGGCGAGCGCCCGCTCGTTGCCGACATGTCCTCGACGATTCTCTCTCGTCCGATCGATATCTCCCGCTACGGCGTCATCTATGCCGGCGCGCAGAAGAACGTCGGCCCAGCCGGCCTGACCATCGTCATTATCCGTGAGGACCTGATCGGTGAGCCACTGCCGGGCACCCCGACAATGCTCGACTACCGGACTCACGCCGAAAATGGCTCCATGTACAACACGCCACCGACCTACGCCTGGTACCTCGCCGGCCTGGTCTTTGAGTGGCTGAAGGAGCTCGGCGGGCTGAGCGCCATGGCGGCGATCAACGAGCGCAAGGCCGCCGCCCTCTACGCGGCGATCGATGGGTCGGACTTCTACGCTAATCCGGTCGAGCCGGCCAGCCGCTCGTGGATGAATGTGCCGTTTACCCTCGCTGACCCGAGCCTCGACGAGAGGTTCTTGGCCGAGGCCAAGGTGGCGGGCCTGCTGACGCTCAAAGGCCACCGCTCCGTCGGCGGGATGCGTGCCAGCATCTATAACGCGATGCCTGAAGAGGGTGTGCAGGCCCTGATCGCGTTCATGCGGGAGTTCGAGCGTCGCAACGGCTGAGTGCGCGACTCGCTAGACCGAGAAGAAGTCAAGACGGAAGGGACCATGTACAAGATTCAGACCCTCAACAACCTCTCGGTGGCCGGGCTGAACCGCCTGCCACGCGAGTCCTATGAGATCGCCTCGGAGATGCTCCACCCCGACGCGGTCTTGGTCCGGTCAGCCAACATGCACGAGCTGGAGATCCCAATCTCGGTGAAGGCGATCGGCCGGGCCGGAGCCGGTGTCAACAATATCCCGGTGGCGCGCCTGACCGGCCGCGGCGTGGCGGTGTTCAATGCCCCGGGTGCCAATGCCAACGCCGTCAAGGAGCTGGTACTGGCCGGGATGCTGCTCGCCGCGCGCAATATCGGTCAGGCCTGGCGCTACGCGAGCGAGCTCGAGGGCGATGACGCAGCGATCCACAAGGCGGTCGAGGCCGGCAAGAAACAGTTCGTCGGGTTCGAGCTGCCCGGGCGCACGCTGGGGGTGATCGGCCTGGGCGCGATCGGCGTGCAGGTGGCGAACGCCGCTCGGGCGCTGGGCATGCAGGTCGTTGGCTATGATCCGACGATCACGGTACAGCGCGCTTGGCAGCTGGAGTCGGACGTGCAGGCGGCCCTCGGGATCGATGATCTGGTCTCGCGCTCGGACTTCGTCACCTTCCATGTACCGCTCACCGACGAGACGCGCCACATGATCAACGCCGAGCGCATCCGACGCATGCGCCGCGGCGTGGTGCTGCTAAACTTCTCTCGGGATGGCATCATCGACGACGATGCGGCCGTGGCGGCCCTCGATGAGGGCCACTTATACGCCTACGTCTGCGATTTCCCGAACAATCGGATTAAAGGGCATCCGCGTGTCGTCGCGCTGCCACATATCGGCGCCTCGACGGTCGAGGCCGAGGACAATTGCGCCGTGATGGTCGCCGATCAGGTCCGCGACTACCTTGAGACGGGAAATGTGCACAACTCGGTCAACTTCCCCGAGATCCAACTGCCCGTGAATGGCGGCTACCGGCTCGCCGTCGTCAATAGCAACGTACCTAACATGGTGGGGCAGATCTCGACTGACCTCGCCGAGGCGGGACTCAACATCCTCGACATGCTCAATCGCTCGCGTGGGGAGGTGGCCGTGACCCTGATCGACGTTGACCAGCCTGTGCCAGAGGCGACGATGGCCGCCATGCGAGCCATCGACGGTGTCCTCTCAGTGCGGTGTCTCGGAGCCGGCTGCTGAGGCTCGGGGATCGAGGCTCGAGCCTCGATCCCCGAGCCTCGATCCGGGTAGCCGTATGACTCAGCAGGAGGATCTGGGCCGCGTCCGCGACCGCATCGATGCGATCGATCAGCAGCTGATGGCGCTGATCGCTGAGCGAGCCGACTGCGCCCGCCAGATCGCGCAGATCAAGGCCAAGGCCGGCGACTTCCAGTTCTACCGGCCGGAGCGTGAGGCTCAGATCCTGCGCCGGATCAAAGCGGAGAACCCGGGTCCGCTCGAAGACGAGGAGGTGACACGGCTATTCCGCGAGATCATGTCCGCATGTCTCGCGCTCGAGCAGCCCTTGGCGGTGGCCTATCTTGGCCCGGCGGGAACCTTCACGCAAACCGCTGCACTCAAGCACTTCGGCCGCTCGGTCGTGACGGTGCCGCTCGGCACCATCCCGGAGATCTTCCGCGAGGTCGAGGCGAGCTCGGTCCATTTCGGCGTCGTGCCGGTCGAGAACTCGACCGAGGGCGTCGTCAGTCACACACTAGATACCTTCATGACCTCGCCGCTGTGCATCTGCGGCGAGGTCTGTGTCCGCATCCATCATTATCTGTTGAGCCGGGAGTCGGACTTGGCTGCGATCGAGGCCGTCTACTCCCATCAGCAGTCGTTGGCGCAGTGCCGCGACTGGCTCGATGCGCATCTGCAACAGGCCCAGCGCATCCCGGTTGCGAGCAACGCCGAGGCGGCTCGGCTCGCCGCCGAGCGGCCGCGCTCGGCGGCCGTGGCAAGCGAAGCCGCTGCCGAGATCTATCACCTTTCGGTCCTCGCCAAGCGCATCGAGGACGAGCCCGATAACACCACTCGCTTCCTCATCATCGGCCGCGCCGACGCCCCGATGAGCGGGCACGACAAGACGAGCCTGTTGCTGGCCTGCCGTAATGAGGCCGGCGGCCTGCATGCGATGCTGACGCCTCTCGCCGATCATCAGATCAGCATGACCAGGATCGAGTCGCGGCCGTCGCGCCGCGCCATCTGGGATTACGTCTTCTTCGTCGACATCATCGGGCACCGGGAAGACCCTGCGGTCGTCGCCGCACTGGAGCATCTCAGACGCGAGACGCTCTTTCTGAAAGTCCTCGGCTCCTACCCCGAGGCCGTCCTCTGATGGCTCTGATGGCTCCGAGATCATTCGCGCCGCGCCCTGAGGCCGTCACATCAGGTTGGGTACGACATGCCCCAGATTGATAACCCGTTCCTTGCGTTGGCGGCGCCAGGGATCCCGGGGCTAACACCCTATGTCCCCGGCAAGCCGATCTCCGAGCTGGAGCGGGAGCTTGGGATCCAGGGTGCGATCAAGCTGGCGTCGAACGAGAGCCCGCTCGGGGCGAGCCCGAGGGTCGCCGAGGCCATCGCCGAGGCCCTGCCCGAGCTCAGTCGCTATCCGGATGGCGGCGGCTTCGCGCTGCGCGAGGCCTTGGCCGAGCATCACGGCGTGAATCCGGCGGCAATGACCCTCGGCAATGGCTCGAACGATTGCCTCGACCTGATCGCCCGCACCTTCCTGCAGCCGGGCGTCGAGTCGGTCTTCTCCGAGCATGCCTTCGCGGTCTACCCGATCTGCACGCAGGCGGTCGGCGCAACCGCGCGGGTCGCACCGGCCCGGGATTACGGGCACGATCTCGAGGCGATGGCGAAGTGCATCAGCGAGCGGACGCGGGTCGTCTGGATCGCCAATCCGAACAATCCGACCGGGACCTGGCTCGGCGCGGAAGCTCTGCACCGCTTTGTTGCCTCGTTGCCGCCCACCTGCATCGCGGTCGTCGACGAGGCCTACACCGAGTATGTCACCGAGCCTGATTACCCAGACGCGAGCCGCTGGCTCGGCGAGCTTCCGAATCTGATCGTGACTCGCACCTTCTCGAAGGCGCACGGCTTGGCGGCGCTGCGCGTCGGCTATGCGCTCAGCGATCCCCTGGTCGCCGAGCTGCTCAACCGCGTGCGCCAGCCATTCAATGTCAACGCGCTGGCGCAGGTCGCGGCGCTCGCCTCTCTGACCGATCGTGCGCACATTGCCCGCCAGGTCGAGGTCAATCGGGCCGGTCTGGCGCAGCTGGCTGCTGGCTTCGCGCGGCTCGGCTTGGCCTTCATCCCGTCGGTGGCCAACTTCATCACGGTCGATTTAGGGCGTCCCGCCGGGCCGATCAACGAAGGCTTGATGCGCGCAGGCTGCATTGTGCGCCCAGTAGGCAACTATAGCCTGCCGAACCATTTGCGGGTGACGGTTGGTCTGGAGTCCGAGAATGCGCGTCTTCTCGCCGCGCTGGAACGGGTCCTGGCCGGATGATCGAGCGCCTGGCGGTCATCGGCGTCGGCCTGATCGGCGGCTCGCTCGCGCGGGCGCTGCGCGTGGCCGGCCACGTCGCGGAGGTCGTCGGGTGCGGGCGCTCGCAGGACAATCTGGAGCGGGCCTTGGATCTGGGTGTCATCGACCGCTTCAGCACCCAGCCCGCTGACGCCGTGGCCGGAGCTGATCTGGTCTTCCTCGCCGTGCCCCTCGGCGCGGTACGCGGTATCCTCGAGCAGATCCGAGGTCGGTTAGCGGCTAGAGCTATCGTCACTGACGGTGGCAGCGTGAAGGGCAGCGTCGTCGAGGACGTGCGCAGCGTCTTTGGCACTGTGCCGCCGTGGTTCGTCCCTGGGCATCCGATCGCCGGAACCGAGCGCACTGGTGTCGAGGCTTCGTTTCCGGAGCTCTATCGGGGCCGCCGCGTGATCCTGACGCCCGTGCCAGAGACCGATCCCGAGGCAGTCGCCCGCGTGCGCCAGCTCTGGGAGACGTGCGGGGCAGAGGTTTCGTTGATGGAGGTCGCTCACCATGACGAGGTTCTGGCGGCAACCAGTCATCTGCCCCATCTCCTGGCATTCGGTCTCGTCGATGCATTGGCCCGGATGAGGGAGAACGACGAGATCTTTCGTTACGCCGCCGGCGGATTCCGCGACTTCACCCGTATCGCCTCCAGTAGCCCGGTGATGTGGCGCGATATCTGCGTGGCCAACCGCGTGGCCGTCGGTGCGGCCTTGGAACGCTTCGCCATCGAGATCAACGACTTGGCTGCGACGATCCGTGACGGCGATGGTGAGCGGTTGCTCAAGATCTTCACTCGCGCGAAGGCCGCCCGCGACCGTTACGTCGACGGCGGTTGACAACCGCCGTCAAGCGCCGCAGCCAGGAGGGCAACCGATCGAATCCGCTGCGCGGATGATCTGTTGCCCTACCCCCTCCCCGTCACTGGACGCTACCGAAGGACTTGTCGACAGCTCCAGCCGGCGGCTGGAGCCCCCCCAGGCGGCACCCCTGCGCGACCGGGCCGCCTGGAAAGATCGCGTAGAGGTACTTCAACCCGCCTTGCGCGTGGAATTTCTCCTCCAGCGCATCGTGGAGCTGGCGCATGTTCGGCCGCTCGTTCTGCGCGAAGTAGGCTTGAAGCGAGCGGATGGTCGCCCAGTGATCTTGGATCAGCTCGATCCCTTCCTCGTTGGCCATCGTCTCGGCCCTCGCTCGAGTCCAATCCTCCGGGGCATTGGGGAATTCCGGATCGCGCTCGGCTGCGCCTGGGTTCATGACATCGCGCATCGTAGTGCTCATAGCCGCTCCTCCTGGTCGTGAAACCCTGAGTCTGCTTACCAGGCGAAGCCACCGTCAAGTCCAAACTGTAATCGAGCCAGGCTCACAGCAATCCGCTACACAGCGCGTACACGCCGCCAGCTGCAGCGATCCCGAGCACGGCGGCCAGGGCACTCAGCCCATAAAGGCTGCGCTTCAAGCCGCGCGTGGCCTGATCGATCGCCGGGCCGAGAGTCGTTTGCGTGAACGACGTCTCGATCTGCGCGAGCAGCTGCTCTCGCTCCTGTTCGAGCCGCCTGGCGATCAGCGCCGGGAGCTCCTTTGCAGCCAGCCGCGCTGCCTCCGCGACGATCGGATCGACCATGCCCTGCTTCGCCGACTGGCTCGGCGAAGTCGCCTGCTCGATGCGATGGATCAGGATCCGCTCGCTGGTCGCGAGGCTCTGCTCGAGGGACTCGACTCGGGCGTCGATCTCGGCGCGGAGCTCCTGCTCTAGGCGCCCAATGTGGCGAGCCAACAATGCCTCGACCTGGCTTGTCGACGACGTGGCCACGGAGACGGGCCGGGGCCGCGCTGGCGGAGGTATCGGCGGCGCGGCTGGCCGATGTTCTCCAGCCTGCCCGGCAGCGGCTGCCGGGGCCGCGGTGACGAACGCGGCAGCCAAGGTCTGGCGGATCTGATCGAGTGCGCCCGGCAGCTTCTCGGCGGTATCGGCCGGGTTGGCCTTCGGCAGGATCCCAAGCGCCCCGAGCCGCTTGGCACGAGCGGCGAATGTCTCATCCTCGTGGGCGCTGAACATGATGACCGGGATCGGCGCGGTCTCCGGATCGGCCTTGAGGATCTCCAATGCCTCGAATCCGCTCATGCCCGGCATCGTGTGATCCATCAAGATGGCGTCGGGATTGAGGCGTTTGATCTGCGACAATGCCTCCTCAGCCGATTCAGCGACCTGGACCTCGACCCCATGTTGCTGTAGCGCAAGCCGCAGCTTATAGCGCGCCGTCTTGGAGTCGTCCACGAGCAGAATCTTCAACGGGTCCATATCTTTCCCTTTCCAATGAATTTCGCGAAGCACGTTCGCTCCCTCGCCCTCTGGGAGAGGGTTGGGGT
>CAZOWL010000104.1:0-14412 GCA_964583605.1 uncultured Chromatiaceae bacterium
TGCCCGCCGCTGCCTAATCACGGCAAACGGTATCGCGTCCCAAAACCCGGGGGGGGCTAAACGCTTACTGAACAGGCCCAACGAATAAGGTTAGATCGTGAGAGCGAAGCGAGCCAAGATCTGAACCGTTTGTTGGTACGCCAAGCGAAGCTTGGCGCTTCTTGCCCATACCATTACCCATAAGTCGATCCGTTGCACGAGATCAGCGGGTTACGAGAGCGATCTTCAGGCCCCCGGACCAAGGTGCGCCACCCTGGATCAGGCACTTGCGCCGGGTCGCATCCATGGCCGCCAGACTTATGGGTAATGGCATGGCTTCTTGCCGGGTGCAAGTCCCGGTCGGGTAAGGGCTAGCCATCCACCCGTATCGAGTGTTGCGCCTGTGGCGGACAGGGACGCCCTGGTAAGGACAATAGAGCCATCGTGAACAACACAGGCGGAGCGTACACAGACGATCTTGTAGGCCAGAAGGGTGTCCGCACCACCCGGAAGCGATTTTAGCCTCGTCAAAGGTAATAGAGCAGACGGCGACAGTGCCAGCAAACTGGAAGCCAACACAGAGGAATCGTTAGATCGGGCTATGGGCGAGATGATGCGGCATAGGGCGGGAAGGCGCAGCGCATCCCCCCATTCGCGATTTGGCCGCTACGCCCGTAGAGATGTTCTTCTTTTAAATCGCGTGGCGGCTGACGATATCAAAGATCTAAAGATGGAATTCCCCAGCCGGTTGGGTGCGATTAGCCTTTGTTCCCTACGCAATCCGCAGGGCTCTGCACGGTGCCGCGTGTGCTTTACCATGAAATTCGCGCAGCACGTTCGCTCCCTCGCCTTCTGGGAGAGGGTTGGGGTGAGGGAACGATCAGGGGCGAGGCGACGTTTCATGGTCGGGGGTGGCTCGCCTCGCCCCATGATCGTTAGCGCTATTTGTCGGGAAGGAAAGGGTTAATTAACTCGATCCCGCAATTTTCGAAATCGCTGGTATTCCGGGTAGCAACCGTGAGACCGTTGGTCCTGGCGGTAGCTGCGATCTGGCCGTCAGGAATACTCAGCGGACGGCCGATAGCCTTGTGGTAGCCCATGCTCTCACCGTAGGTTCGGGCTGCTGGCTCACCGTAAGTGGGTGCAACCCGTCTTCCGCTCCCGCTACGCGGCGAGAGGCTGGCTGAAATCGTCATCATTGGCGGCAGATCCTGGATAGAGGCGCTGGGATTCGCGCTGAATGCGAAAGGCGATGAACTCGTCCCAGAGGTTGCTGAGGTAGATGCAACGCATGTCCAGCATGGCGCGGGCGCCAGACATCACCCAGCGCATGCCGGAGCGCTCCATGCGGTCTTGCTGCAGAGAACTGCCTGACCACGGTCGCCCTCTCCGGCGGCGTCTTCCAGAACCGGACCCTGTTCGAGGCCGTCGCCGACGGTCTCCGTGGGCTCGGTCTCACGGTGTTGGCCCATCGACTCGTACCGGCCAATGACGGCAGGCTCGCCCTGGGGCAGGCGGCGGTCGCCGCGGCGCGCCTCCTCGAGGATATGCCTGCCCGCTGATGCCACTCGTGGCCCAGGCGGTCGCGGATAACGTGCGATTCACTCTCTCCGCCGCGAGCGGTTCCCGTCGGGTCGGCGGCGTGCCGAGCGGCCCCGGCCGTCGGCGCTCGGTCCCTCAGGCCGGCGCCGACCTTCTCGCTTGTCGTCGCCTATGCCGGCCGGCTGAAAGGTCGGGACCAGGTGTCGGCGACCATTGCCGATCAGCTCCGCCCTGCCCATCGCCAGCAACGCCTCGCGCAGCAGCGGCCAGTTGTGCGGGTCGTGATAGCGGAGGAAGGCCTTGTGCAGGCGCCGCTGCCGAAGGTGGCGAGGCACCGGGATCTGTTCTGCCTCGTAGGTCACGCGCCGCAGCGGATTGCGTGACGTGTGATACATCGTCGAGGCCAGGGCCATCGGTGTCGGCAGGAAGCCCTGCACCTGGTCCAGCCTCAGCCGATGCGCCTTGAGCCAGCGCGCCAGGTTGAGCATGTCCTCGTCGGTCGTGCCCGGGTGGGCCGAGATGAAATAGGGGATCAGATACTGCTCCTTGCCGGCCTCGCGCGAAAAACGCGCGAACAGGGCCTCGAAGCGATCGTAAGCACCGATCTCGGGCTTCATCATCAGACTCAACGGGCCGGATTCGGTGTGCTCGGGTGCGACCTTCAGATAGCCGCCGACGTGATGAGTGACGAGCTCGCGGATATAGTCCGGCGAGCGCAGGGCCAGGTCGTAGCGCAAACCCGACGCGATCAAAACGCGCTTGATTCCGGGGATCTCGCGGACCTGGCGATAGAGCCGGACCAGCGGACCCTGATCGGTATCGAGATTCTGGCAGATCGTCGGGAACAGGCACGAGAGACGTCGACAGGCGGCCTCAGCGCGCGGATTGCGGCACCCGAGACGCCACATGTTGGCCGTCGGGCCGCCGAGATCGGAGATGATGCCGGTAAAGCCCGGTGTGCGATCGCGGATCTCGGTGACTTCGCGCAGGATCGAGCCCGGTGAGCGGCTCTGGATCTGGCGCCCTTCGTGCGCCGTGATCGAGCAGAAGGTGCAGCCACCGAAGCAGCCGCGGACGATGTTGACCGAGAAGCGGATCATCTCCCAGGCCGGCACGCGGGCCGCGCCATAGGCCGGGTGGGGTCGCCGGCTGTAGGGCAGCTCGTAGATCCGGTCGAGCTCGGCGGTCGTCAGCGGGCGGGCCGGCGGGTTGAGCCACAGCAGGCGGTCGCCGTGACCCTGCATCAGTGCCCGGGCATTGGCTGGATTAGTCTCCTGATGCAGCACCCGGGAGGCGTGGGCGTAGAGTACCGGGTCGTCCCGTACCTGCTCGAACGAAGGCAGACGCACGACCTGCCGACCCCGCTCCGGGTCCGGGCGTCTTGGGCGACGGCTCAGCACCAGCCTGACCTCGCCTGACGGCTCCACCCCCCGTTCCGGATGATAGGGATCGGGCTGCGGTGCGCGTGGGCCGGGTGCGTCGAGGCGCGTCGAGTCGATCAGCTGCCACTCGGGGAGCGGCTCGCGGGTCATGAAGCCGGTGCCGGCGACGTCACGGATCGTGCCGATCGGGTCGCCGCGCGCCAGGCGGTGGGCCACCTCGACGATGGCGCGCTCGGCATTGCCGTAGATCAGTAGGTCGGCCTTGGCATCGGCCAGCGCCGAGCGGCGCACCTGATCCGACCAGTAGTCGTAGTGTGCCACGCGGCGCAGGCTGGCCTCGATGCCGCCGAGGACGATCGGCACATCGCCGAAGGCCTCGTGCGCCCGCTGGGCATAGACGACGACCGAGCGGTCTGGCCGCCGGCCGGCCTCGCCGTCAGGCGTGTAGGGATCTTCGGAGCGCCGGCGTCGGTCGGCCGTATAGCGGTTGACCATCGAGTCCATGTTCCCCGCCGTGATGCCGAAGAAGAGGCCCGGGCGCCCGAGGCGGCGGAACGCGTCGACCTGCGTCCAATCGGGCTGGCTGATGATGCCGACGCGAAAGCCATGCGCCTCCAGCAGTCGCCCGATCAGGGCCATGCCGAACGAGGGGTGATCCACATAGGCATCGCCGGTCACGAGGATGATGTCGCAGCAGTCCCAGCCGAGGACTTCCATCTCCTCCGGGGACATCGGCAGGACCGGCGCAATTCCGAAGCGATGCGCCCAGTAGGGGCGGTACGAGAACAGGCCGGGGATCTGAGACACGGGCGGATGTGGGCGGAAGACGCGAGCGAGCGGCGATCTAACGTTGGCAGCGCGGGCAATAGACGCTCGAGCGCTGGCCGATCCGCTGGTGGAGCAGGCTCGTCCCGCAGCCGAGGCAGGGTGCCCCTTGCCGACCATAGACCCGCAGTGACAGAGCAAAATAGCCGGGATGGCCGTCCTCCTGGACGAAGTCGCGCAGGCTCGTGCCCCCGAGGTTGATGGCCTCGGTCAACACCGATCGGATCGCGGCCGCGAGGCCTTCAAAACGCCGCTCGCTGATGCGACCGCAGGGCCGGCCAGGGTGGATCCCGGCACGATGCAGTGATTCGCTGGCGTAGATGTTCCCGACCCCAACGATATGGCGCGCATCCATGATGAAGGGCTTGACGGCCATGCGTCGGCCTCGAGCCCGACGATACAGGTAGGCCCCGTCGAGCTCGGGATCCAGCGGCTCGGGGCCGAGGTGGCGCAGCAGCCGATGGGATTCGGGTGGCTCGGCGGTCCAGAGGAGGGCCCCGAAGCGACGCGGATCGCGCAGACGCAAGCTCAGGCCGGAGTCGAGCACCAGGTCGAAGTGGTCGTGCACCCCAGGCGGTGTGGCGACTGGCACCATGCGCAGGCTCCCTGACATCCCCAGATGCAGCAATAGCGTGCCCCGCTGCAGCTCGAGCAGCAGGTATTTGGCCCTCCGGCGCAGTTGAGCGATGCGCTGGCCGGCGACCGCGTCCTCGGTCTCAGCGGCGACCGGGTAGCGCAGCCGCCGGTCGCGCAGCAGCAGTCTCTCGATCCGTGCCCCGGTCAGGTGGGGCCGCAGGCCCCTCAAAGTGGTTTCGACCTCCGGCAGCTCAGGCATGTCCCCGCTTCACCGTGCCGATCAGTAGATCCAAGGTATGAACTTGCGCACACGGCGCGCATAGTCGGTGTATTCGGGGTGCCGCGCCGTGAGCCACTCTTCTTCGCGCGAGGCCTTGTAGTCGAAGAACACGAAGCCGAGGATCAGGATCAGCAGGTGCGGCAGGCTGAGACTGAAGACCACCCAACCGAAGGCGGCAAAGATCTGGCTGCTGTAGAGCGGATGGCGGACCAAGGCGTAGGCGCCGCGCTGCACGAGCTGATTGTGATCGACCGGATACGGCAGCGGCGTGATGAACTCGCGCAGATGCATCGAGCCCAGGGCCCCGAAGCCGATGGCGATGCCCCAGGAGAGGATCAGCACTACCCAGCGGCCTATCTCGGTGGCGGCGAGCCACTCCGGTGTGGCTAAGGGGCTCCAGCTCGGGGTCAGGATGAAGGCGAAGAGGATGATGAATTGGATGGCGACCAGCAGCTCGCCGCGCCGGCCATACCAAGGTTTGGGTGCTTGTGGATTCGGTTCCGTCATGGTGCTCGGTGAAGGATCGGTTCTAGGGGGCGGCATTATGCCTGCGCCGCGCGTCGCTCGCGACGTCGCAGCCAGACCTCGAGGCCCTGGGCATTGAGGCCGATATCGACGGCGAAGAGGCGCCTGAGCTCCACCTCGTCGAGGGCCACGCCGTGCTCGCGCGCCCGGCCGATCAGATTCACCGTGATGCCCTGCTCGAGGCGGGCGAGGCGCTCGGTGTCGTCGCGTCCCTCTTCGGCAAGCGCCAGACCGGCGAGATCCTGGATGCTCTGACGCAAGCCGCCGACGAGCGTGGCCGGCCCGTCGACTCGACCATAATGGGTCAGGTACATCGCGGTGGGCTGATAGGTCATGAGTCGATCCAGGCTGCGCTCCCAGAGGTCAGGGTCGAAGGCGACCGGTGTGGTGGGGGCGAAGAGCAACGGCCCCTGGTCCGTGTCGAATTCGCGATAGGAGATGCCAAAGGTGTCGCCGGTAAAGAAGCCACGCGTCTTGGCGTCATAGAGGCAGCCGTGATGATTCGCATGGCCGGGCGTGTCGAGGAAGGTCAGCGGTCGCCCCCCCAAGTCGATGATCTGACCGTCCTCGGCGATCATCAGGCGATCTTCGGGCACGGGGACGAGTTGTCCGAAATCGCGCTCGAAGGCCTCCTCGCCGTAGACCTCGATCGCCCCGGCGGTGAGCTTCGACGGGTCTATCATGTGGCGAGCGCCTTTTGGGTGGATCACCAGCCGGGCGTTCGGGCAGGCTCGCATCAGCGGCCCCGCGCCGCCGGCGTGATCGAGGTGGACATGCGTCGGGATCACGTAGTCGACCTCTTCCGGTCCGTGACCCAGGGCCGCGAGGATCTCCAACAAGGTCGGCACCGTCCGTGCCGTGCCGGTATCGACGAAGGCCAGATGATGCCCTTCACGAACCAGGTAGCAGGCGGCCAGTCCGTGTCGATAGAGGCCGGTCTCGATGCAGTAGACACCATCGGCGATCTCTTGAAAGGGTTGGGGCATCTTGTTGGTCTTCCTCTTGGCAGTTGGTTACAGGTAACGGCGCACCTGGTACGGTCCGCTGCGCGGACCAACTGCGATACTTGTCAGCGCGGGCAGGTCAGTCAGGGTCGAAGCGATAGCCAAGTAGCCTGATGTCCGGGGCGAAATGCCGCGCGACGAGCTCGGCCGTCTCCTCGTCGTAGTCGCAGCGGTAGTCGTGCTGACGGTCGGTCGCCTGGCGGCGGTGCGGCAGTGGCGGCGTCGCGATACCGATGCGCTCACAGGCGGTTGCGAAATCCTCAGCGAGACGCTCATAACGGCCAATGAAGTCGACCAGGATCTGGCCGCGCAGGTCGATCAGATAATCGGTCTGCAGCTCGATCGAGGTGTCCAGGTGATACTGATATGGGCGTGTCGAGTCGAGCTTCCAGCGCAGGAAGTCGCCGAACTCCGTGTGGCCGCCGAGATACTGCGGCCGCTCGCGCCGGATATGGTGGAAGGAGCTTACCTGGAGGTCCCACGGGTTCCGCACAAACGCGAACTTGAACAAGCTTTCGAACAGCTCACGTGGCAAGAGCTCCTTCGCCGCAATAACCTTGGCATGCCGCGGCAGCTTGCTGGCGATGCGGTGGCCGCTGAGGTGACTCAAGCGACTGCATACCATCATCGGCCAGAACCAGGGGTCGCGCCGGCGCAGGCGCTCGAGGGCGGTGCGCACGCTGGTGCCGCCGGTTTTGGCAATATGGACAAACAGAAACCGGAACTTGGGCGACAGCAGCATGGGCGTGCATTCTAACCCATCGCAGGCCGGGTGCTGGGGCGGTCCGAGTCACTCAGCACCTACCGGCCTTGCGATCGCCGCCGATGGTCGGCTGTTCCGCCATCAGGGGAGGGGCTGGGAACGGAGCGTCACCCGGCGTCGCCGCGTGCTGAGCTATATGGGATCATTCATGTCGAGGACGTCTATGAAAGAGTATTGGCCGCTCTTTGGTGTCGCCGCGCTCGTCGCCGGCGGCTGTACGATCGTCGAGCCGATCGAGTACGCCGAGACGCTCTGCAACACGCTACCGATGGCCGATTACAGCGCCTGTGCGAGCCGCGTGCTGGATCACCATCGCTCCTGGGCTTGGGAGACGGATTTACCGCCAGGCTACAGCACGTCCGGGCCTTTCGCGATGGTTGTCGCCGATCGGCTCTACCTGGGGAGCTACTACTCCAATCCCTTTGCCGCGGCCTTTCGTGTCAGCAGCGGGTCGAGCGTCTGCCGTGGCGCTTATGACGCCTTGGCTGGATCTCCCGATGCCGTCCTGGACATTCGGTGCAACGATGGCCGGCAAGGGACCGGCGAGCTGGTGTTGGATCAGAGGGGCCGGAACGGGGTCGGGGAGGTCTCATTCACAGACGGGACCTCCGGCCGGATCGTCTTTGGACACGGTGCCGCCGGCGCCGCGCCGCTCGCTGAAGGTTGACGGGCTCGCTGTCAGGCCATTGCGGATCGCCTCACGATGACCATCATAACGCAGTGATTGGCCAATCCTGGAGGTGAGATCATGTCGCGCATGCCGCTTGCAGTGGTAACGGGGGCCTACCGGGGACTCGGATTCGAGGCCTGTCGCGGCCTGGCCGAGCGGGGCTATAGCGTCGTGCTGACGGCGCGTCGGGCCGAGGCCGGGGAGCAGGCGGCAGAAGCCCTCAGAGGGGCCGGCCATGACGTCCGGTTCCATCAGCTCGATGTCACCGACGGCCTGTCGATCGAGCGCTTGGCTCGCTTCCTCGAGGAGGCATTCGGCCGCCTCGACGTCCTCGTGAACAACGCGGGCGTCTTCCCGGACCCGTCTTCCAGCTCAGGGGCGGCGAGCGTCTTCGCCTCTGACGCCGATGCACTGCGGGCCGGCTTCGAGACCAACACCATCGGTCCCCTCCGTCTCTGCCAGGCGTTGATCCCCTTGATGCAGGGTGAGGGGCGCATCGTCAACGTCAGCTCCGGTATGGGACAGCTCAGCGATATGAACGGCTGCTGTCCCGGCTATCGTCTGTCGAAGACGGCCCTCAACGCGGTGACGCGGATCTTCGCCGACGAGCTGCGCGGCACGGGCATCAAGATCAACTCCGTATGCCCCGGATGGGTCCGCACCGAGATGGGTGGGCCTGACGCCACGCTGTCACCGGCCGAGGGGGTGAAAGGCATCATCTGGGCCGCGACCCTGCCGCCGGACGGGCCGAGCGGCGGCTTCTTTCGTCATGGGGAGCCGATCCCCTGGTGATGTCAAGGTCACAGGTGCCGCAGTGCCCGCTCGCCCTCACGTCTCGCGCATGACAGGGGCCGAACGCGACCATTGCCGGCGGATGACGGCCGTGGCTATCCGCGAGCCGAGCGGCGGCGTCTTGTCGAGCAGGCCCGCGAGCTGGCGCGTCAGGTCCACGCGGGATGGGATCTGGGCTAGCTGGCGATCTCTATTCGTCCTTTTCGTCCTCGCGGTGCCACTCGCCACGGGCTGTGCGACGCACATACCGCAAGCCATCCGTCAGGCGCCGACCGACAGCATTGCGGTTGCCGAGGCGCAGCGCAATCCGACCTCCCACGTCGGCCGGCCGGTGCGCTGGGGCGGGACCATTCTCGCCGTGCGGAACCAGCCGCGCGCGACCGAGATCGAGCTGCTCGCGCGCCCGCTGCGTGCGGCGGGCGAGCCGCTCGACGAGGCCGCTGGGCAAGGCCGTTTCCTGGCCGAGATTCCGAGGTTCCTTGATCCCGCAGAATACCCGGAGGGCCGGTCGCTCACGCTCCGCGGGCGCTTGGCACGGGTCGAGACTCGACCGGTCGGCGAGTATCCTTATCGCTATCCGGTCGTGGTGGCCGAGGAATGGTATTTGTGGCCGCAGGCACCAGACACCGTCTATGTAACCCCACATCCGTTCTTTCATCCCTGGTACGATCCTTGGTATTTCTACGGCCGGCGCCCCTGGTATCATCCTTGGTAACCATCGGGGAGCGAAGAAAGGCGGAGCGTGTCTTTGTACGAGCATCATCTCCGCAGGGCGCACGGACGCCGCCCAGGAATCCGCTTGCGCGGTCCATTGGTCGCCCTGCTCGTCGGGCTTCAGCTGCTAGCCGGCTGCGCGACGACGGACTGCGCGACCGCGCTCGGAGATCGGAGCATCACACCCGCTGCCGCCGCGGCCGCTCCGCACTACGCCGGCCGCTTGGTGCAGTGGGGCGGCGTCCTTATCGAGGCACGGAACCTCCACGACCACACCGAGCTGGAGGTCCTCGGCTACCCACTCGGGGAATGTGCCCAACCGCGGCTGCAGACCTCGTCGATCGGCCGTTTCGTCATCGTTCGTCCCGGCTACTTGGAGACGGCGGACCTGGCGCCGGGGCGCCTGATCACTGCGACTGGTTGCATCCTCGGCGCCGAGGCGGGCACGGTCGGCGACACGGCCTACCGGTTTGCGTTGTTGGAGAGCTACAAGCCCTACATCTGGCCCGCCGAGCCGGAGGACCATGCCTCGGTCGCGATCCCGGTGCGGCCTTGGGTGTCGATTGGGATCGGCAGCGGTCGCGGTGGTGTCGGCGGCGGGATCGGCGTGTCCTTCTGAGAGATCGGCCGCGGTGAGTGAGATCGTCCTCATCAATGTCAGCGGGCACGATCGCCCAGGCATCACGGCGAAGCTGACGCATATTCTGGGACGCTACGAGATCCCCGTACTCGATATCGGCCAATCGGTCATCCACGATAGCCTGGCCTTGGGGCTGCTGGTCGAGCTACCAGAGGACTCGGCCTCCTGTGCCGTCTTCAAGGACCTGCTGTTCGCCGCGCACGGGCTCGGGCTGCACGTCCGCTTCACGCCGATCCCCGCCACGGACTACGAGGCATGGGTCCAGGAGCAGGGCCAGCCGCGGCACATCCTGACCCTGTTGGGGCGGGAGATTCGCGCGCCGCACCTGGCGGAGGTCGCCCAAGTCGTCGCCGATTATGGTCTCAACATCGATCAGATCACCCGGCTAACCGGGCGCATCTCCCGAACCGCTCTGCCGGCATCTCGGCCAGCATCGGTTGAGCTCTCCCTGCGCGGCCAGGTCGCCGATCTCGCAGCCCTGCATGGCGCCTTTCTGCGGCTCGGGCAGGCCATGGCCGTCGATGTCGCGGTCCAGGAGGATGACATCTTCCGCCGTAACCGGCGCCTCGTGTGCTTTGACATGGACTCGACGCTGATCCAGGCCGAGGTGATCGACGAGCTGGCCGCAGCGGCCGGTGTCGGCGAGGAGGTCGCGAGTATCACGGCCGCGGCGATGCGCGGCGAGCTCGATTTTCAGGCGAGCTTCCGCCGCCGTCTGGCACTGCTGAAGGGCCTCGATGCGCGGGTCTTAGCCGATATCGCTGACCGCCTCCCGATCACCGAGGGGGCCGACCGTCTCATTGCGAGTCTCAGGCATCTGGGCTACAAGATCGCGATCCTCTCGGGCGGCTTCCGCTACTTTGCCGAGCATCTGCAGGCCCGCTTCGGCATCGACTACGTCTACGCCAATCAGCTCGAGGTGCGCGATGGCCGTCTGACCGGGGAGGTCGTTGGCGAGATCGTTGACGGTGCGCGCAAGGCCGAGCTGTTGCGCGAGATCGCTGCCCGCGAGGGGATCCGCCTCGAGCAGGTCATTGCCGTCGGCGATGGCGCCAACGACCTCCCGATGTTGAGCATCGCCGGCCTCGGCATCGCCTTTCACGCGAAGCCGATCGTCCAGGAGCGCGCCCGGCACTCGATCGCCACCGTCGGCCTCGACGGCATCCTCTACCTGCTCGGCATGCGCGATCGGGATCTTGCCGAGCTGGCTGCAAACTCGGCCCGTGGCTCGTAGGTTGGGGTGAGGCACGAACCCCAACAAACAGCTATGCCGTGTACCGCAGTCCATTGCAGCATCGAGCCCTCCGCATTGAACGGATGGACCGCTGTGTCAACGACGTCGATAGGGAGGCATCCTTAGTCGGTCGGCGGTCAGAAGAAGATGCTCACTCCGGTGACCAGCACGTTGCGGTTCGCCCAGTCATCGCCGACACGGAACCGGTTCCAACGATAGCCGAGCTTGAGCTTCACACCTTTGACGGGCCGCCAGGCAAGCCCGCCGCCGAGCCAGTTGGCCTCGAGACGGCCGGCGTTGATGCCGTAGAAGACCTCTTCTTCGAGGTAGGGCTTGAGGCCGAGCGGCGTCAGCCGCCACGGCGCCTCGACGGTGAGCTCGTTTCGCAGCCGGATGTCGTCGTCGCGCCAGTCGAAGTAGCGGAGCTCCGCGCGCAGCCGATTGGTGACACGAAACCCGCTGAGCTGATCGGCAAAATAACCTTCTAACATCAGCCGGTCTTCCGACTGCCAGTCGTCCGAAAGACGGAGCCAGGCGCGCCGGTAACCGAGCCGACCGCTGAATCGCGGCGTGAGCTGATAGCCGATCGAGGCGCCAGTGTAGCCGAGGAATGGGTCACCGAAATCGTCGCGCGATGCGATGTTGGAGCGTGAAATCACGAACCAGTCGCCGGCTAGCGGCGCCTTCAGCAGCAAGTTGTAGCTGCCGCCAGCGTCCTGGGCCGACCAGGCAGGGGCCGTGACGAGCAGCGCCCCGAGCGCGGCCAGCGCTCGTCGCCTAACGCCCCCAGGCTGGCCTTGCTCGGCAGTGCTCGGCGCGCGCCGCCGAGCGCTGGCCGCACCGGCCAGGCCCCGCACCCCCTTCGTGGAGCGGCTCCAGACTCGAAGCATCGGCATCATCCGTATCGGCCAGTTCTGCGCCGTCTGCGCGCGTGGCGCCACGAGGCGTCGCAATACAATAGGGCGCGTGACTGGCAGAACATCAGGTGCTTGCTCGGCTGCCTGCCGCGGCCGTGGGATCACCGCTCGCGACCGCGATCATGGACCTGGGGGAGCGACGCCTCCCGGGAATTGCTCGCTCCGCCGGCCTGTTTTTCCTTCGGAGCTGCAGCATACTTGACTGGCGCGGCGTTTGCCGTCATCTGTCCCAAAGACAGAGGGAATGCCGCCAAAGCGACCGGCGCGTCTGCCCACGGGAGGGCTGTCATCGCGAGATTCCCTGCCTGAAAATGCCCCGATGGCCGCAGGGCTTTTGAGGGTCAGCCCGACGGTCCACGGGACAGCCTGGCCTGCTGTATGCGCCCGACCTTCGATCGGGTTAACGAGACATTGAGCAGTCGCTTGCGATAGAGGCGCAACATGATCCAAATATCCTATGTCAGCCAGAGCAAGAAGCCGTTGTCGTCCGAGGAGCTTCTGGCGCTCCTCCTGCAGTTTCGGGCAAACAACGAGGCGCGTGGCGTCACAGGGATGCTGCTTTACTGCAACGGCACCTTCCTGCAGGTGATCGAGGGCGAGGATCAGGTCGTCGCTGATCTATTCGCGCGGATCCAAAAGGACTCGCGGCACGAGAGTATCCAGATGCTGAGTCGCAGATCGATCGAGAGTCGCGAGTACGCCGATTGGAGCATGGGCTTCGAGCGGGTGACCGACGAAAGACTCAAGAGCGTGAAGGGCTTGAAGGACTTCTCCTCTGAGGACTTCAACTTCGAGTACCTCGCCGGGAACGAGCCGGTCGTCGCCGCGCTGATGGAGCACTTCCGCGAGCCCCATTTCGATCAGCTGATCGGGGAGATATACGCCAAGGACAAGGTCATCGACCACCTCAAGAACGCGCTGGCGCAGGTCAGGGACCGTGCGCAGATCGCGCGACTCGCGCTCGAGAGCTTGACCGAAGCCACGCGCAAGGGCAGGCCTTCGGAGTCGCTCGTGCAGATGTGCGAAGCCACGATCGAGTCGCTGAGGCCGCACTGAAGCAGATCTTCATGGACCTCCTGGACCCGGTGGGCCTTGCGGCTCCCGGCTAGCCCCGGGGGCGGGTAGAGGAAGAAATGGCGCGCTGATCTGCGTCGGACTGGGGACGCAATGGCTCGCGTCCCCAGCCAACACCCTCGGCGGGAAGACGCTCGCCGGTCTCTAGAGTACGTAGCCGCGTTCCTCGTGCAGGGCGATATCCAGCCCGCCGATCTCGTCCTCGCGACCGACGCGCAGGCCGACCAGAAGGTCGACGATCTTCAGCAGCACGAACGTGATCACCGCGGTATAACCGACGGTCGCAGCCACGCCAATCGCTTGAATGGAGAGCTGCTGGCCGATGCTGTCGACGCCGGAGGCGAAGCCCTGACCGCTGAAGATGCCGAGCTGTGTCGAGGCGAAGATCCCGGCTGCGAGGGTGCCGAGGATCCCGCCCACGCCATGCACGGGAAACACGTCGAGCGAGTCGTCGACCTTGAGCACCCGCTTCAGGAACTGCGTGGCACTGAAGCAGGCGACCCCAGCAACGGCACCGATCACGACAGCACCGGCCGGACCGACGAACCCCGAGGCGGGCGTGATTGTGCCGAGTCCCGCGACCATGCCGGTGACGATACCGAGGCCGAACCAACCGACCCAGAGCATCCCGGCGCCGGTGACCGCCATCGTCATGTTGTGCGGCGGCATCGGGGATTGCTGAAAGCCGTCGCGCTTGCCGATCACGAGGGCCGCGACCAGCGCCGCCACGCCGGCGGTGATGTGTACGACGGTACCGCCGGCAAAGTCCAGCAGCCCCATCTGGCCGAGCCATCCGCCGCCCCAGACCCAATGGGCGACGGGGACATAGACGGCCGTCATCCAGAGGGCGGTGAACAGCATCATCGCCGAGAATTTCATGCGCTCAGCGAAACCGCCAACGACGAGCGCAGGCGTGATGATCGCGAAGGTCAGCTGGAACATCGCGAACACCGTCTCCGGGATATCGCCGGTCAGCGAATCAACGCTTACCCCGCCCATGAAGGCCTTCTCGAGACTGCCAAGCCAATCGCCGCTGCCCCCAAATGCCAGGCTATAGGCGTAACCGAACCAGAGTAGCGAGACCAGGCAGGTGATGGCGAAGCACTGCATCAGTACCGAGAGCACGTTCTTCGCCCGCACCAGGCCGCCGTAGAAGAGCGACAGGCCGGGTAGGGTCATGAAGAGCACCAAGGCCGTCGAGGTTAGCACCCAAGCCGTATTGCCGAAATCTGGGCCGGGCGCTGCTTGTGCCCAGGCGATGCCGGGCAGGGATACGCCGAGCGAGACGAGCAAGAGGCCGGCTCCCCGCAGCCTGTTCTGGTGCATCGAGAGCATTCTTCGTGTCGTGATCTGAATCATCGTTGCCCTACTATTGAACAGCGGAGCCCCACCTTGGGGCTCCGCCGCCTGGGCGTGGGCATTTTTTGGGCCACGATAGAATGCCTTACTATGAAATTCGCGAAGCACGTTCGCTCCCTCGCCCTCTGGGAGAGGG
>CAZOWL010000105.1:0-13753 GCA_964583605.1 uncultured Chromatiaceae bacterium
TCCCTCGCCCTCTGGGAGAGGGTTGGGGTGAGGGAACGATCAGGGGCGAGGCGAACTTTCATCATCTGGGGTAGCTCGCCGCGCCCCATGATCGTTAGCCGCTGCTCGGTGAGGCCCCGCGCTCGGCGGAGCCGGAGGCAGGCCCGGTGAGGACGTGCGCGGCACCTGTGCACATCGATGTCAGGCGATGCTGACGACGCTCACGACTCTGATGCCGCTTTGGGCGCTGCTCGGTGCCGGGCTCGCCTATTGGCAGCCCGAGCCCTTTGCGGCGCTCGAGCCGCTGATCGTGCCGCTCCTGGGTCTCGTCATGTTCGGTATGGGTATGACGCTGACGAGCGCCGACTTCCGCGAGGTACTGAGCCGGCCAAAGGTGATTGGCTTGGGCGTCGGGCTTCAGTATCTGGTCATGCCGCTCGCCGGCTGGGCGGTCGGTGTGGCGCTCGGCTTGCCGGAAGCGCTGCTTGCCGGGCTCGTGCTAGTCGGGGCCTCGCCAGGCGGGACGGCCTCGAATGTCATCTGCTATCTGGCGCGGGGCGATGTTGCGCTGTCGATCACCTTGACGACTGCCTCGACCCTGCTCGCCGTCCTCGCGACGCCCGTGCTCACGTGGCTCTATGTCGGCGAGCGGGTGGCCGTGCCGGTCGGTGGTATGCTCTGGTCGGTGGCCAAGATCGTATTGCTGCCAGTCGCGCTCGGCCTCCTGGTGAACAGGCTGATCGGTCCCTGGCTTGGGCCGCTCAAGCGGCTTTTCCCGGTGCTGTCGGTCGCCGCCATCGTCGTGATCATCGCCATCATCGTCGGCCTCAACCAGGCGAGCCTGGCGGGGGTGATCTGGGCCCTCGCGTTGGCCGTCGCGGCGCACAATGCGGTTGGGCTCGCCGCTGGCTATTGGGCGCCACGTGCGCTCGGCTGTGACGAGCGCACGGCGCGCACGCTGGCCATCGAGGTCGGGATGCAGAACTCCGGTCTGGCCGTTGCGCTGGCGATCAAGCATTTCTCCGCCGCTGCCGCGGTGCCGGGCGCCCTGTTCTCGATTTGGCACAATCTTACCGGCTCGTTGCTCGCCGGGCGTTGGTCGCGCCGGTAGGGCTCTCGGAGCGGAATCGACACGAGGTCCCCAATGAAGCTTGCACTGATCATCATCGGTGGATTGATCCTGCTCGCCGTGGTCGCCGTCGCCTTGTTTGTCTTTGTCATTCAGGACGTCGAGACGCCAGACTACGAGGTCTTAGCGCAGGATGGACCGTTCGAGCTGCGCGACTACCCGCCACTGATCGTTGCCGAGGCGACGCATCCAGGCTCGCGGCGGGGCGCGCTGCGACAGGGGTTTGGCTCATTGGCCGGCTATATCTTCGCGCGGGATCGCAGTGGCGAGTCGATCGCGATGACCGCCCCGGTCACGCAGGAGCGCCCCGAGAAGATCGCGATGACGGCCCCGGTCACGCAATCACCGACCAAGCCCGGCGCCTGGACGGTGCGGTTCGTCATGCCGGGGAAGTACGATCTGAGCGAGCTGCCGGCCCCGGGGAGCGATCGGGTCCGGTTGGAGCGGATCCCGGCGCGGCGTCTCGCGACCGTCCGGTTCAGCGGCTCTGCCAGTGACGAGATCCTAGCTGACAAGGAGTCGGCGCTGCGGGCTTGGATGGCCGAGCACGGCTACGAGGCGGCTGGCTCGGCGGCCTACGCCTACTACAGCGACCCCTTCACACCCCCTTTCCTACGCCGCTACGAGGTCATGATCCCAGTAGCGGACGGCTAGTGCAGCAAGCCTCTGCGGGCTCGAAATCCAAATTGGGCTCGAAATCACAATGGTATTCCCGTTAAAGGGTCTCGATCTCGGTAGCGAGGCCGGTTCCAACTATCACGCTGCGCCGTCCTGAGGCAGGGCCACGCGATCAATGATGTCCGCCGCTGGGAGAGCGCGTCGCCAGGATCGCCGCTCAACCGCCGCTCGGCTGCTCGCGCGGCAGATCTCGCGGTCGCTCAGTCAGGACAAGAGACGTCCCTCTCGGCGCCTCATTCCCGCCGCAACGCCTCGATCGGGTCGAGCCGGGCGGCACGGCGCGCCGGGAAGTAGCCGAAGAGGATGCCGACCGCGGCAGAGAACAGGAAGGCCGTTGCGATGATGGCGCCGTTGAGCACCAACGGGACATCAAGCAGGCTCGTCAGCAGGATCGAGGCCAGGATCGCCAACGCGATGCCGAGCAGACCGCCGAGCGACGAGAGCACGACCGCCTCGACGAGGAACTGCAGGAGCACCTCTCGCTCGAGAGCCCCGATCGCGAGCCGGATGCCGATCTCGCGGGTCCGCTCGGTGACCGATACCAACATGATGTTCATGATGCCGATGCCGCCGACCAATAGGCTCACGGCCGCGACGGCGCTGAGCAACCCGGTGAGGATCTGGGTCGTACCGGTCAGGATGTTCGTGATCTCCTTCATATCACTGACCGCGAAATCGTCCTCGTCGGTTGGCTGAATGCGGCGCCGCTCGCGCATCAGGCGCTCGATGTCGGCCTTGGCCTCGGCGGTCGGCATCCAGTCGTAGACCGAGACTTGGATCAGCGTCACATCCTGATTGCCGGCGATACGACGTTGAAAGGTGCGCAACGGCATGATCACCAGATCATCCTGATCCGAGCCCATCGTGCTCTGCCCCTTGGCGCCGAGCACGCCGATCACCTCGCAGGCGAGCTGTTTGAGCCGGAGCTTCTCCCCGATCGGGCGCTGATACGCAAACAGCTCGCGTTGAATCGTCGCACCGATGACGCAGACGGCGCGTCCGGCCCGCAGCTCACCCTCGGTGAATGGACGCCCCTCTTCCAGGGTCCAGTTGCGGACCTCGAAATAGCGATTGTCGGTTCCCACCACGGTCGTCGACCAATTGTTGTTGCCGAAGATGGCCGTCATCGATTGGGTGGCCGACGGCGCGACGGCCCGCACGGCCGCGATGTCCCGCTGCACGGCGACGGCGTCCGCAACCCGGAAGGGCGGCGTGTTGGCGCTCCCGCCAGGGCGCATGTGCCGCCCCATCCGAATCATGAGGAGATTGGTGCCGAGGCTCTCGATCTGGTTCTGCACCTGGCGGGTCGCCCCGTCACCGAGGGTGACCATGACGATGACCGAGGCGACACCGATGACGACGCCCAAGATGGTCAGCACCGACCGCAGTAGGTTGCGCCGGATCTCGCGCAGCGCCAGCAGCAGCGTGCTCCACAGCATCAGGGGGTCGCCTCGTGCGGACCCTCGGGCACGACCAACCCATCGCGGAAGTGAATGATGCGATCGGCATAGGCCGCCATCTCGGCCTCGTGCGTGACCATCAGCACCGTGATCCCCCGCCCTCGGTTGAGCTCCGTCAGCAACGCCATGATCTCATGGCCACGCGCGGTGTCCAGATTACCGGTCGGCTCGTCGGCGAGCAGCAGCCGCGGGTCCGTGACGATTGCCCTGGCGATCGCCACTCGCTGCTGCTGGCCGCCGGAGAGCTCGCCCGGCGTGTGCCGCTCGCGCCCCGTCAGGCCGACCCTTGCCAGGGCCTGGCTCGCCAGGCGGTGGCGCTCGGCGCGCGGTGTGCGCCGATAGATCAGCGGCAGCTCGACGTTCTCCAGCGCTGATGTGCGGTTCAATAGGTTGAAGCCCTGGAAGACGAAGCCGAGCGCGCGACGGCGCAGCCGCGCGCGCTGATCGCGGCTGAGCCGCTCCACCGCCAGGCCGGCGAAGCGGTAAGAGCCGGAGGTTGGCGTATCGAGGCAGCCGAGGAGGTTCATCGCGGTTGATTTGCCCGAGCCGCTCGGCCCCATGACCGCGACGAACTCCCCCTGCCGGATCGCTAGATCGATCCCAGCCAGGGCCATCACTGCGGCGGCGCCGCGCCCATAGACCTTGGTCACGTCCCGCAGCGCGATCAAAGGGGTTGATGCGTCGCCGGCCATCCCGATCAGGTCCCGTTCCGCGAGCGCGCGACATCGACCAGCACCTCGGTCCCCGGGGGCAGGCTGTCATCGAGGACCTGCGTCAAGGTGCCATCGCTAGGGCCGGTTGCCACCGGGACCCGCTGGGGCTCGCCGCTGGCGAGGACCCAGGCGTGGGCTGGGCCTCGCGGGTCCTCCTCGATCTCGCCTGGACGTTGCGCCGAGCGCGAGCGTCGCGGTATCAGCATCCCCAGCAGGCTGCGCCGGGCGGGCTTGGACTTCACCTCGGGGCGAGGCGGGCGGAAGCGCAGCGCGGTGTTGGGGATCAGCACGACGTCCTCGAGCTCCGTGACGAGAATCTCGGCGGTCGCCGTCATGCCGGGGCGCAGCGCGAGGTCATCGTTGGCGACGCTCAGCAGTGCGGCGTAGGTCACGACGCCGTTGATCGTCTCCGGGGCGTAGCGCACCTGGGTCAAGCGCGCGGGGAACCGACGGTTCGGGTAGGCATCGACGCTGAAGGTCGCAGTCTGCCCCGCGGACACCTGGCCGACGTCGGCCTCGTCAACCGCGGCGTTGAGCTCCATTTGCGTGAGGGTCTCGGCCAACGTGAAGAGCACCGGCGTCTGCAGTGACGCGGCGACGGTCTGCCCGGGCTCGACCACGCGCTTGAGCACGATGCCGTCGATCGGCGAGCGGATCACCGTCTTCTCGAGCGTGCGGCGGTTGGCATCGACTTCGGCCTGGGCCTGTGCGACCTGAGCCTGGGCGACGGCCAAGGCGGCCGCCGCCCGCTCGGCTGCGGCGGTAGCTGTGTCAAGCTCCTCGGGCGAGGCCAGTCGCTTCTCGAGGAGGTCGCGGGTGCGACGCAACTTGTTCGTCGTCTCGGTCACGGTCGCCTCGGCCTCCTGCACGCGCGCTTGGGCCAGGGCCAGCGCGGCCCCGGCTTGCCGCGTCCGAGCCAGGGCTTGCTCCGGGTCGAGCTCGGCCAGGATCTGCCCGGTGCCGACGCGATCGTTGAAGTCGACGGCGACGCGGATAATGGTCCCTGAGACCTCGGTGCCGACATCGACCTGGTTGACCGGCTGCAAGGTCCCGGTCGCCGTGACGGTGACAGTCAGGTCACCCCGGCGGACCTCGGCCGTCTCGAAGCGGATGGGCTCGGCGGCGCGCTCGCCGAGTAGTAGCCAGGCAGCGCCCGCGAGAACGGCGAGCAGTGCGAGCGTCAGCCCGAGCCACCGCCAGCGGCGCCCCGCCGGGGCGTCGACCGGTGCGGTCAAGTCAAGGACGGAATCCGGTGGGCTGCTCGGCTGTCTGGTCATCGATGCTCGAGGCCCGGACTGGCCGCCGACCAGAGCGACGGGCTAGCGGCGAGAGCCTCCACTCTATCGACCAATTACGCAGACAATGAGAAACGGATTGCTAGCCGCTCGCCTGAGTTGTGCCGGGACCGGCGCCACGCCTCAGGGATCAGACCTCGGTGCGCGCCTTCTCGATCAGGCCATCGGCGATGACGAGGAGGTCCTCGAAGCGCGTGGCCTTCTCTCCCACGACGACATAGCGTCCGTCGACGACGACCAAGGGTACCGAGTTGACCTGATAACGCTTGGCCAGCTGCTCGCTGCGAGCCAAGCGTGTCTGCACGCCGAAGGAGTCGAAGACCTTGGCGAATGACTCGCGGTCGACCCCCTGATCTGTTACCCAATCGAGGATGGCCTTACGCGAGTAGAGTCGCTTGCGCCGCTCGTGCAGGGCACCGAATACCGCCTGATCGAGCCGCTCGAGATCGCCGGTGTATTCGAGTGCGTGAAAGAGCCTCGCCAGTTGTTCCCAGGGTGCACGGCCAAAGGTGACCGGCACGCGGCGAAAGGCGACGTCATCGGGTAGCTTGGTCGCCCACGATTTGACCAGCGGGTTGAAATCGCCGCAGTGCGGGCAACCGTAGGAGAAGAACTCCAGGACCTCAATCTGGCCTTCGGCGTCACTCGGCTGAGGTGTGGGGAGCGGGCGCCAATCCTGCCCCTCGACGAGCTCGGTGGCCCAGGCGGGCAGCGTGGTCGCGCCGAGGGCGGCCAACAGTAGCGATGTGAAGCGGCGTCGGGTCAGCTGCATCAGCAAGTCTCCAAATAGACGATGATTCAATCACTGAGGCGGGATGGCCGTGACGGCGGTGCACCGCAGGTCCAGTCCAGCATTGGCGGCGCGCCTGCCATCCTGCTCAGAGCTCCACCGAGGCGAAGTCGGCGAGTCGTGAGCGCTCCCCCCGGATCAGCGTGATGTGGCCGCTGTGGGTCCAGCCCTTGAATCGATCCACGACATAGGTCAGACCGGAGCTGGTCTCGGTCAGATAGGGCGTGTCGATCTGGGAGATGTTCCCGAGGCAGATGACCTTCGTCCCCGGGCCCGCGCGCGTGATCAGGGTCTTCATCTGCTTTGCGGTGAGGTTTTGGGCCTCATCGAGGATGATGTATTTGTTCAGGAAAGTGCGCCCGCGCATGAAGTTCAGCGACTGGATGCGGATGCGGTTGCGCAGCAGGTCCTGGGTCGCGGCGCGTCCCCAGTCGCCGCCTTCGGTCTGGGTCAGGACCTCGAGGTTGTCCATCAGGGCGCCCATCCAGGGCGTCATCTTCTCCTCTTCGGTGCCAGGCAGAAAGCCGATGTCCTCGCCGACCGGTACCGTGACCCGCGTCATGATGATCTCGCGGTAGGCATTGCGCTCGAGCACCTGCGCCAGACCGGCCGCAAGCGCCAACAGCGTCTTGCCGGTTCCGGCGGGCCCGAGCAAGGTCACGAAGTCGAGCTTGGGATCTATCAGCATATTGAGCGCAAAATTCTGCTCACGGTTCCGCGCGTTGATGCCCCAGACGTTATGACGCGGGGCGCGGTAATCGCTGACCAGCTCGATCAAGGCCGAGCTCGGAGCCGGCTTGTCACGGACGATCGCCTCGAATCCTTCGTCGTTCTCGATCGTCAGGCATTGGCTCGGGTACCAGTCGAGCACGTCCGGTCCGGAGATCCGGTAGAAGGTGCGGCCCTCGTCCTGCCAGGAATCGACGACCTTCTCGTGGCTCTCCCAGAAGTCGGCGGGCAGGGTCTCCTGGCCCGTGTAGAGCAGATTGGCGTCCTCGAGGACCTGATCGTTGGTGTAGTCCTCGGCGGGGATACCGAGCACCGCGGCCTTGATGCGCAGGTTGATATCCTTGGAGACGATGACGATCGTGCGCCGGTCGTCGAGTGACTGCAGCGCCTGCGCCGTCGCCAGGATGTTATTGTCGGCGACGGTGCCGGGAAGTGATTCGGGAAGGTGCAGCTCGAGTAGGCTGGTCTGGAAGTATAGCCGGCCGCTCGCCGGCGTCACGATCCCGCCGCAGTTGTTGTCGTTGAACGGGCTGATCGGCAGACCGGCGTCGATCTGCTCTTTGCTCGCATCACGCATCAATTGATCGAGAAAACGGCTTACCTGGCGCACGTTGCGCGCGACCTCGGACATGCCCTTCTTGGCCGCGTCGAGCTCTTCGAGCACGGCCATCGGCAGGAACACGTCATGCTCTTTGAAGCGGAAGATCGCGGTCGGGTCGTGCATCAGCACGTTGGTGTCGAGGACAAACAGACAGGGCTGGTCGTGTTGGCGCTTGATCATGAGGACAGGCGTTGCGGTCTCGCCAGCGGTTCAACGGCGTGACGGCTGGAGGACAGGGTCAGACGAAGCGGGCGCATCGCGGCCCTCTGTCAGTGTCAGGGTCAGTCAGTGTCAGTCAGGGCTATCCGGCCTGCGTGAGCTGATCGGCGGCGGCCAGGACCTCGGCGACATGGCCCTTGACCTTGACCTTACGCCACTCCGCGCGCAGGACGCCCTGCGCGTCGATTAGGAAGGTGCTGCGCTCGACACCCATGCTCTCTTTGCCGTACATCTTCTTGAGCTTGATGACATCGAAGAGCCGACAGAGTGCCTCCTCGGTATCGGCGACCAGCTCGAAAGGGAAGGCTTGCTTGCTTTTGAAGTTCTCTTGCGCCTTGAGGCTGTCGCGCGAAGCGCCGAGGAGCGCTGTGCCCTTGGCCGCGAAGTCGTCTGCGGCATCGCGGAAATCCTGTCCTTCCTGCGTACAGCCCGGCGTACTGGCCTTCGGGTAGAAATAGAGGACGAGGTTCTGGCCGCGAAAGTCAGACAGCTGAAGGGCTCGGTTGCCGGTAACGAGGAGGGGGATGTCCGGCACAGGGTCGCCGATCGCAATGGTCATGGTTCGGACCTCTGTCGTCAGGTGGGCGGGATCCGCGGTCAACCAGGTGACGGGCCCCGGTCTGCTGCCGGGCGCAGCGCCGTGGGTGCTGACCTCAGCCTTTCAGCGGCTCCAAGACCGCGTCCAGGTTGAGACCGTCACAGTAATCCATGAATTCCTCGCGCAGCCCGGCGATGTGCGCGTCGGCCGGGATCCCGACCGTCATGTGCACCGAGAACATCGGCGTTCCCGTGTGTGCTGCGGCGTAGGTGCTGGTGGCCATGTCCTCGATATTGATGTTGCGCTCGGCAAAGAAGGCGGCGAGATTGTTGACGATGCCCGGGTGGTCCATCGCCACCACATCGACAGCATATGGGAGCAGGTTGCGGCTCGTCACACGCTCGCCAGTGCGTTTGGAGATGATGGTCATGCCGAGCTGGCGCCCGAGCTCCGGCAGCCCGTTCTCGACCTTCGCCAACGTATTCCACCGACCCTCGACCAGCAGAATGGCCGCGAACTCGCCGCCGAGCACCGTCATGCGACTGTCCTCGATGTTACAGCCGTGATCGAGGATGGCGCGGGAGAGCTGGTTGACGATCCCAGGATGGTCTTCTCCTAGGGCGGAGATGACAAGATAAGTCTTCTGCGTGGCCATGTCCGGTTGACTTGTGCTCGCGGCGGTAGGGCATCCAGGCTAGACAGTGCAGGAAGTGTAGCATGGTGCCCGTGTGCTCCAGAAACAGATGTCTGTGCCGACAGGCGGGTTGTGTCGATCAAATGCCCCAAGCTAACATGCAGTTTTTGCCGAGCTTTGGGGGCGCAGCACATGTTCCGCGGCAGTATCGTGGCCCTGATCACGCCGATGCATCCGGATGGACGCCTCGCTGAAGACAGCTTACGCCGATTGGTCGATTTTCATGTCGAGGCCGGTACCTCGGCCATCGTCTCGGTCGGCACAACCGGAGAGTCGGCTACCCTCGATGCACGCGAGCATTGTGAGGTGATTCGCCTGACCGTTGATTTCGCGGCTGGGCGGATCCCGGTGATTGCCGGCACGGGCGCCAACGATACCCGTGAGGCGGTTCATCTGACGACCTGCGCCGAGGCCGCGGGTGCGGCGGCCGCGCTGCTGGTCACGCCGTACTACAACAAGCCAACGCAGGAGGGCCTTTTTCTTCACCACAAGGCGGTCGCGGAGGCCGTGGCGATCCCGCAGATCCTTTACAACGTGCCGGGCCGCACGGCGTGCGACATGGTGCCGGAGACGGTGGCCAGATTGGCCGAGGTGCCGAACATCGTAGGCATCAAAGAAGCCACCGGTGATTTGAGCCGCGTGCCGCGGCTGCGGGAGCTGTGCGGGACCTCGTTTGCGATCTTCAGCGGTGATGATGCCAGCTGCTGCGAGCTGATGCTGCGCGGCGGAGACGGCGTGATCTCCGTGACGGCCAACGTGGCGCCGCGCCAGATGCGCGCGCTCTGTGATGCCGCGCTCAGCGGCGACCGCGCCACGGCGGAGACCATCAACCTGCAGCTCGATGGGCTGCACCGAAAGCTCTTCGTGCAGTCCAATCCGATCCCGGTAAAATGGGCCGTTTATGAGCTCGGCTTGGCTCCGCGCGGGATTCGTCTGCCTTTGACCTGGCTTTCGCCGGAGCTCGAGCCTGTGGTGCGTGAGGCCATGCAGCAGGCAGACCTGCTCTGAGTCCGGCTGATACGCGTCGCTGAGGCACTGGAGCGGGCATTGAGGGCTTACACCCGGGACGTCGCCGAGCTGGGACTGGGCAATCGGTACTGGGCCAATCGGTACTGGGCCAATGAGAAGGCCGCCACGGGCAACCGAGCGGATTGCTGAATCTAGCTAAGGTCGATACGACCTCAATCACATCCATGCGCAACGCCCATCGACCTGGGGTCGTGTTACTCGCCGGAGTGCTGCTCGTCGGTTGCGGCAGCAACTCGAGTCTCGAGAAGATCGCCCCCGACCAGCGCCTCGCCTACAAGCGACAACGCGAGGCGGCCGAGAACCTCGAGGTCCCGCCTGACCTCACGACCTTGCGTTTTGACGATGCCCTCGATGTCCCGGTGCCGGGATCGGGGACGGCCACGTACTCCGAGCTTCAGGGCGAGCGAAGCCGCCGCCAGCAGCTGGCCTCGTCCGCTGAGGTGCTGCCGGAGTTTCAAGGCGTCGAGCTGCGCCGCGAGGGAGCCAATCGCTGGATCGAGATCGAGGCGACGCCTCAGCAGGTCTGGCCAAAGATCGTCGGCTTCTGGCGCGAGCAGGGTATCTTGCTCGCCGAGCAGGACCCGGCGACCGGTGTCATGCGCACCGATTGGCTCGAGAACCGCGCCGAGATCCGTCAGGACTTCGTGACCAATATGCTGCGCAAGGTCGCGGATGGGCTGTACGCGACTTCGACACGCGATCAGTTCCGTGTCCGCGTCGAGCCCGGTGTCAACCAAGGGACGACGGAGGTCTACCTGACTCACCGCGGGATGGAGGAGCGGCTTGTCCGCAATACAGTCGGCGAAGGCGCGACGACCGTCTGGGAGCCGAGCGGCAGTGATCCGGGCAAGGAGGCGGAGATGCTTCGCCGGCTGATGGTTTTTCTCGGCGTCAGCGAACAGGGTGCGGGCCGCGTGATCGCCGCGGGCACGGGAGAGCGCTCGTCGGCGCGGCTGGTCAGTGAGTCTGGCGGGCCCGGGCTCGTCATCGGTGAGGAGTTCCGGCGTGCCTGGCGGATGACAGGCCTGGCCCTCGATCGGGCCGGGTTTGCTGTCGAAGACCAAGACTATTCCCGTGGCCTCTTTTTCGTCCGCTATGCGGATACGGATCGGGCGTCGGAGAAGAAGGGCTTGATGTCACGCTTAGCCTTCTGGCGCGGCGACGATGCCGATCCGGTGGCCAAGTACCAGGTCCGCCTCGCAGCCCAAGGCGACGAGACCCGAGTGGCCGTGCTCGATGCGGCAGGGCGCCGGGAGGCCTCGGAGACGGCTGAGCGGATCCTGCGACTGCTGCAACAGGAGATCCGTTGATAGCAGGGGATCCCTCACCCCAGCCCTCTCCCAGTGGGCGAGGGAGCGAACCTGCTTCGCGAAATGCATTGTAAAGTCGGCGGGTCTCCTGACGCTGGGGCCAGCGCCGGGTCGTCTGCGGGAGCATGCTGCTTCTTCCGTTAGCGAATGATATCCGTGACCCGCCAGGTCATCCCGTCCAAGCGCATGCGGATATGCGTAGGGCCCTCCCCGAGCTCACCGAGGCGGATGAGGAAGCGATCATAGGACTCGAAGAACGCGAAGCTGACGGCACTGATCAGATAGGCCGGACTCTGCTCCGTGGCCTCCCGCGCGGCATCGCGCAGTGTCTCCTGAGCCCACGCGAGCGTCACGTACTGATCGAGGGCCGCCTCGCCGAGCCGGTCGAGGCCGCGGGCCAGGCGCTGCATCGACGGCGCCATGTCCCCCCCTGGCGATGGCATCAGCCCGCCCAAGCCGGTGCTCAACCTCTCCTTGTAATTCCGCTGGATCGCGGCGAGATCCACCAGGTCCTCGAGCCCTGTGGGATCCTCTTCGCCCAATACCGTGTCCAGTCGAAAGACATGGTAATAGGGCCAGAGGCCGTAGGCGATGATTGCGAACAGAAGCAGGTAGCGGATGAGTCCCAGCATGATCGTGTCCGGAGCAAGCAAGTAGCACTGCGGCTCGGCCCACGCTTGGCGGGCCCTTCATCTGTTGGTGTATTGTAACCGCTTGGGCCGCGAACAGCCCCGACGAGGAGGGAGATGCCGATCGACGATCTGATCTCGACCGTCGCCTTGACGTTGGGTGCGGGCTGGGCGAGCGGCATCAATCTCTACGCCGTGATCCTGGTGCTCGGGCTTCTCGGCGCCGCCGGTTACGTCGATCTCCCGGCCGGCCTGGCGATGCTGTCGGATCCATTGGTGATCTCGGCCGCGGCGTTGATGTATTTCATCGTTGCGCTGGCCCTCTTCTGCGTGCTGTTGATCTGGCTGTTACCTCGGATCTGGCACGGTGTCCGGCGGGTATTCGGCGCCATCGCGCGTTTCGTTCGCGGGGCGCGAGGGCCAGCCGGCGCGCCGCCGACCGACGAGGCGGACAGATCGAGCCCGCGCGACAGTGGCGCGCGCCCGCCGCCGGTGGCCTGAGCGTGGAGGTCTATTTGGTTGGCGGTGCGGTGCGCGATCGCCTCCTAGGGCGAGCGGTGACGGAGCGCGACTATGTTGTGGTTGGCGCGACGCCGGAGGCCCTGCTGGCCCTGGGCTACCAGCAGGTCGGTCGTGACTTTCCGGTGTTCTTGCATCCACAGACCAAGGAGGAGTACGCGTTGGCCCGCACGGAGCGCAAGGTCGGCCGCGGCTATCGTGGGTTCGCTGTCCACGCCGAGACCGACGTAACCCTTGAGCAGGACCTCGCGCGGCGCGACCTGACGATCAACGCCCTCGCCGAGGACGCCGAGGGCCGGCTTATCGATCCCCACGGCGGCCTGACCGATCTCCGGGCGCGGATGCTGCGTCACGTCTCGCCGGCCTTCGCGGAGGATCCGGTGCGGATCCTGCGTGTGGCGCGTTTTGCGGCCCGGTTCGCGCCGCTCGGTTTTCGGGTCGCTGATGAGACGCTAGCGCTCATGCGGCAGATGGTTGCGTCGGGGGAAGTGGATGCCTTGGTGCCCGAGCGGGTGTGGCAAGAGCTGGCCAAGGCGCTCGGAGAGAACCGGCCTTCGGTGTTCTTCACGACACTGCTCGAAAGCAAGGCGCTTGCCCGGCTGCTCCCGGAGATCGACTGCCTGTTCGGGATCCCGCAACCGGCCAAATGGCATCCGGAGATCGATACCGGGGTGCATACGATGATGGTCGTTGACATGGCGGCTCGGCTCTCCGCGGATATCGGGGTGCGCTTTGCGGCGCTGACCCACGACCTGGGCAAGGGGCTAACGCCGGCGGAGATCCTCCCGAGCCACCGCGGCCACGAGGCGCGCAGCGAGGAAAGGATTCAAGGGCTGTGCGAGCGGCTCCGAGTGCCGAGTCGGGTCCGTGATCTGGCGGTAATCACGGCCCGCTACCATGGCCTGGTGCACAAGCTCGAGGAGCTGCGCCCCGCGACCGTCCTTGAGCTGCTCGACGGGGCCGATGCCTGCCGTCGGCCGCAGCGTTTCGCGCAGATGCTTGTTGCCTGTGAGGCCGACTATCGCGGCCGCGCCGGATACTCCGAGCGGGAGTACCGGCAGGCGCGAGCGCTGCGCGAGCTCCAAGAGGCACTCTGCGCTTTAGACCTCTCCTCGGTCCCGGCGCAGGCGCGCACACCGGAGGAGATCCCGCGACGGATTCACCAGGTCCGCCTGGCGGCGATCCGTCGCCTTCACCGACGGCCGGATGCCGCGGTCGAGGGGCGCTCGGCTAACGATCATGGGGCGAGCCACCCGGGACGATGAAAGGTCGTCTCGCCCCTGATCGTTCCCTCACCCCAACCCTCTCCCAGAGGGCGAGGGAGCGAACGTGCTGCGCGGATTTCATCGTAACGATCATGGGGCGAGCCACCCGGGACGATGAAAGGTCGTCTCGCCCCTGATCGTTCCCTCACCCCAACCCTCTCCCAGAGGGCGAGGGA
>CAZOWL010000106.1:0-13090 GCA_964583605.1 uncultured Chromatiaceae bacterium
GCTGCCTGATGGTTGCCTGCCGAGCCTGCGCGGCGATGGCCTCCGGTTGGCAGAGATCCTTGAGGGAGCACTCGCGGCAGCGTGTATCGTTCGCCGGAGCGGGCAAGCGTCCCTCGGCGAGCATGGTACGGATGGCCTGCGTGGTTTCCACGACAAGTCGGCGAAGCTCGTCGGTCAACAAGACTTCGCGACGACGGTGACTGGAGGCATGGTAGATCGCCCCCCGCGGGACGGGGCGCTCGAACATCTCTTCGAGGCAGATGGCTTGGGCGGTGAGTTGCAGATCGTCATTGAGCCACTTGCGCCTCGGCCCGTGCTTATACTCGACAGGATACACACTCCCGTCCGGCCAGTGTTCGACGACATCGCACTTGCCGATGAGTCCAAGGGTTTCACTCCAGACGGGCAAGGCATAGTCCACGCGCGCACCATCCTTGCCCGCGACATGCGCGGCCTGGTCCACCCGCTCGTGCTCAGCATTCCCCCGTGCGGTGTGGATGTTCTGGTCGAACTCGCCTTCCAGATAGATCAAACCACAGCGCCGGGGGCAGTAGGCGTACTGGTTCAGCGCGGAGAGGTTGACGGGCTCGACGGTCACGGGCGATCAGCCGGCTCCCGACGCGGCACATCACGCAAGCACTGCGCGACAAAGGCGAAAACCGCCCGAAGATCCTCGTCGGTGAGCTGCGGATAGCTCGCGCGCAAATCCCGTTGCATCCAGCCAGCAGCGAGGCGTTCCAGGATCAGCTCGACAGAGATCTCGGTCCCTTTGATCGATGGTCGTCCGGCCATGACCTTGGGGTCCATGACGATATGCTCGGGCCAGCTTATCGCGGATATCCTCTTCGTTGCGGTCATGTCGGTGGTCATACGCACCCGCCCCCCATGTCATCGAATGCCGCCACGTCCAGAATGCCGCGCATGACGCCAATGAATCCGTCGTAGCCGAGAGTCCATCGATAGACGCCTGGATAGCTCGTGAGCTCTTGCAGACGAAGATTGTCGACGCGATTGCGATAGAGACTGACACATCCGCGTTGTAGGTCGAGCCAGGAAAGTCGCCCGCCGTTGTCCAAACACTCGCCCATGTCTTGGTCCACCAGCACGAGGACGTTATCTCCATCAATGACGCGGAAGAGTCGGGCGACTTCGGGGAAATCGGCGGTTTCCTCCGATTGCATTAGTGGTGAATTCTGAAACGCCTTGCGTTTGTGGTCCCGAATCTCCAATCTTAGCGCCTCTGGACACAGGCCGGGCGAGACCTTGCCGTACTGTTTGAACAAGGTCTCGAGCACCTTTGCCCCGTCCTCGAAGGCCCGATTGCGCGTGAGACGCGAATCCATTTTCAAGCTGAAGGTCCAGATGTCAGCACTGGCCAACTCGCCTTCACGGTTGATGCGCCCAGCGGCCTGGAGCAAATTCACAAGCCCAGCACGCTCACGCAGGCCAGTCCGGAAGCTCAGATTGACCCCGGCCTCGACGCAAGTGGTCGCCACCAACGTCCAACTGGACCGCGAGACATCCACGGCGGGCGCCGGCGACGAAGGTCGGAGGCGTTGCCTGATCCGTTCCAGCGTCCGCTTTCGGTCGTCTGGGAGAAGCGCAGTAGAAAGGTGCTCGACTGACTGGCGACCTGACCGGTTGGCTAACTCCTCGGCAATGACCGCCGCCGTCTGAACCGTGTTGACGATCAAGAGCCGTGGCCCCGGGAGCGCGTCTTCATCGCTAAGCCAGTGGCACAATTCGCCGAGATCCAGCGTATCTTCTCGCCGCCGTATGTTGATCCGCCGCTGCTCGCGGTCGTGTGAATCACGCTGTAGACGCACTTCCAGGAGGTCAGGTATCTCGGCAGGGGTCCCCACGATGTCGGGTAGGCGCCAGTAACGGGTGAGTGATCCGGACGCGAAGACGCAGTGACAACCCCAGTCCGTCGCGAATTCCTGATGCCAATGCCAGGCAAGCGGCAACAGATGCACGGGGAGTGACGCATGAGCCTCATCGATAAAGAATGCAGATCCGGGCAGTGCATGGAGCCGCCGTAGCCCGGAGGGTGATGCCGCGGCAAGTGTTTCGTAGAACTGCACGGCGGTAGTAACCACGATCGGGGCCCGCCATAGAGCCGTGAACGCGCGAGCCGTTGGGTCCTGAAAGTCCGCCCTGTGATGGTGTGCGGCGACCACCAGTTCAGGCGACTCGCCTTCTAGCACGAGCGCTTCTCGGTACGTCGCGACGGCTTCATCGATTATATTGGTATAGGGCAACACCACGACGATTCGATCTAGCTTGCGCCGAATGGCGACCGAAAGCAGATGGGCCATGATGGCGGTCGTCTTGCCCGTACCGACTGGACTGTCGCAGGCCATGAGGCGCGCGTCGCTCAGATTGTCTCGGCACGCGCGATAGATGGCCGAGCGTAGGCGGGTTCGGTCGTCGTCTCTCCCTTTAGAGAGGCCGGAGACGAATCTGTCGAGTACCACAAGTCGCTCGGTAGGCCGAAGCTCGGGCGCATCGGGCTCATTCTCCCCGTAGTGCCGGGCGGTGTCGCCATGGTCGGCGTCCGCGAGGCAAGAGAGCGCGAGGCGATAGAAGACCGAGCCCACGGGGAGCGGATTGAACGCCGTGCTAGGAATCGCAGGAAACAGGAAGCGATGCCGCTCCATCTGCATCTTGAGCGTCCGTTCGGTGAGCGCTCGCTGAGCCGGTGATTCGCTGCGGAAAAGTAGCCCATCCCGTTCCCGCTCAAACTCTCTGGAAAAGGGAGGCAAGCCGATGTGATGGCTATGAACGAGCAGCGCGGCGAAGGGGTTGTCGGCCCGCAGGAGGTGGGCCGCCCCTGCATCAGCGTGGTTGTATCGTGCTCCATCTGCAATCAGGCAGCGATCCCGCTCGCCTCTCAAAACGGCTTGGAAATCATCGATCAGTTTGCCCAGGTCATGCAGTTCGGCGGCGGCAGAGACGACCGCCGATAACTGTACCCCGAGACGCGGCGCGTGGCACTTGACGCGCTCCGCGTACCGCGTGGAGCGCGCGATCGTCTGGCCGACATGCTCTTGATAGCTCTGCGCCGGGATCCCCTGAGCCAATCTGCCGCTATGCGCCAGCCAGATCATCCCACCGCCACCAGATCGACGCACTCGACGCCTGACCGCGCAAAGCCCTCCGGTGAACTGTACTGTCCGTCCCAACGGCTTGAGGGTTCGTCGATTTCTCCGATTCTTCGCGGTCGCAACGCATCGATAATTGCGTAGTCGGAGCAGGAGCCAAGCGCATTGGAATGCTCGCACCACCAGGCGTGGCGCAACTCGACGAAAGGCCGGATGGCCGAACGCGTGTGAGCATAGGCGTAGGGAATCACCCGCTTTAAGAGTTCGATATCGGTCTTCGTGCAACCCGATTTCAATGCCATGCTTGGATTAATGAAAAAAGGCATCGTATAGACACCGTGCTGCACCACCCGCCACGCCATGGGCGCCATGCCAGCGTTCTTGCCTTCCTCAACGCCTGCCTTGTTCGTGTTGGTGTGACGTATCACCTCGATGGGCGATATGGAAACGCCAAGCCCGAACTGAGCAACGCCCGTCTTGATGGTGCCTTTGTCCATGGCATCTTCGAGAAAAGTATTTCCGAACAAACGGCCGTCCCAGTATTTGGCCTTAAAGATCCCGTCTTTCATTTCTCGTTCGATTTGCTTACGGTTCCTTCCCCGGGACTCTAGGATAGCGAATTCGTCGGCGGAAATATTCAAATCGGCAGATAGCCTTTTCCAGACCGGCCCCTCCTTGTCCTCTATCAAGTCGCGCACCTTTCGTTTAAAAGATACCGGCGATATCTCGCCACGACCATCGGGTCGGTAGCGCGGGTCACTCTCGCGATCTGGATCGCCATTAGGATTTGAGTTGATGGCCTCGATGATTAGCAATCCGGTGACACGCTTGATGGTATCTGAGTTCATGTGCAGCCTCCGTGGCTCAAGGATTGGAAAGTGTTGCACCGCCGTCTTGGGGGGCGGTCTTCGCAGAAGAAAGATAGCCGAGCAGAAGCTCCGCCTTTTCGGTATCGCTCGTGCGTTTCTGCTCCAAGCTCAAGATCGGCGCAAGGTCATCACACACTCCCCGTAGCTCGTTGAGAAAAAACCGCACCAATCCGGCATCCTCGCCCTGCCAAGTCCGAGCCCACGCCTGATAAGGTAGGATGCGCTGACCAAGAAGCGCGAGAGCACGTACAGGTGTCTCCATAGCCGTTGCCATCAACGCGTTTCCAACCAGTTGCGGTGGATAGCTTTTCTTGCGTACATGAGTGCAGTATCGGTAGTGAAGCTCGTCGGCGAGATTCAGTGCTCGGCCGACGAGAAACGGCGCCTGTCGCATGTACACCCCCTTATGTCGGTTGAACTTGTAGAGCAGCAATCCCAAAATGGACGGCGCGAACCGCTTCTGGCTTGCAGTGTTTGCAGGCAAAGCGAGAACCTCCCATCTCAGGGTGCTAGAGCGCAGCGCCGAGAGGAGGTTGGGCCAGTTGGTCACTGAGGCATGCATAGCGCGGGCGAGCAGACCGCTGTCGATGCCGAGCAATAGATCCACCCCATCTGCCGCGAAAAACGTCTTTGTCCGCTTCGGTTGTTTCAGCTCCCGCGGCCAGACTGTATTGAGACAGGCAATTGCCTGCAACGGAAACGGTACTGCCGGATCCACTGTTACGGGCGTTGGTTTCTTGCGGGGCTCGCGAGAGTCCGATACGAAGTCCCGGATGTGTATCGGTGGGACGTTGCCGCATCCGGCGCGCCAGATCTTCGCGGCTTGCGCTAATTGAGCCGCGCTCACGATGCGATGGCAAGAAATCTGAGTTCGAGCGGGATCCACCTTGCGCAGCGCAAAGACGCGTACATCAATGGTCTCGATTGGCTTCCCGAGAGATCTGAGCGAGGAAATGACCTCTTCAGCGCAATCTTCGAAGCGCCTTTCGCGCATCGCTGGCGAATGTGCGCCAGTGAACATCATGGTCATCGCTGGTATTACTGGTGGCAGGTCGGTTGGGTATGCCAACACGATTTCCTTGTGCTCGGCGGCCATCGATGTGGAGTCCCATGTCAAGCTCTTTCGCTCGGGTGCAATAAGCCACTCAAACGCCGCTTTGGCACCTAGCCTGGCGACCTTGCCGATTGGGTAGGAATCAGGGCCAATCTGCCGATATCGATATTGGCATGGTGATTCATGGTTCATCGAGCGTAAAATGACCTTGCCAAGCACCGGCACGGTGAGATCGTCCAATTTCTCGCCCTTGGCATCCGCCGGCATGCCGAATGCGTCGGGAGTGTCGCCCACTTCCGTGGTTGGCGCTTGACTTGCTAGCAACCGGCAGTTGACCCAACGGGTGGTCTCCGAGTGCTGAACAGGGTAAGCGTCTTGGCATAGAGAGAGATCATCGATCTCCAGGAGCAGTGAAATATCATTACCCGGGGCGTTTGATCCGCCGTGCCAAAGCATACCGTACCACTGATGTGAATCGGTATCGGTCTCCAAGGATTGCCGAAAGAACCGAGCCAGTTCGGCATGTAGATTCTTGGCCGTTGTCAATTGCATCCTTGCCTCCAGGCTCGCCAAGGGCGCGAACTCGGCGGGGGGCTTGCCTACGAAATTGAAAAATTTCTTGCTCAGTACATGCAGGCACTTATCAATTCGAATCTGTTGTTTGTGGTCCCATAAACAATACTCGCTTCGCGTATATCTATCCATCTCGCTGAGTCCGTCCAGCTGCCCTTTTCCGACTGATCTTCTGGTTGAGTCGAAGTGCTGTTTCTCGCGCTCTGTCGGCTTCTCTCCGGAATAGGCTTTGAAAAGTGGAGGGACGTTCAAGGTTGGAAAAGAATAGCCGTTGCCTCCATGCTGCCATTTGCGGAGTCCTGCAACTTGATTCATGCTAGGGAGTTCGATGCTACTGATAGAGCCATCTCGGGAAATCCTGGCTAGGCAGCACGGCTTTGCGGGTGATATTTTTGGTAATGTCTTTAGGTCGCGATGCCATCGCTCAGCTCCGATGCCTTGTGTTTCTAATACGGATGCGACCTCCAACAGTTCAGCCAACATGACTGCGCTCCGGATAGTGAAGGCTACCGTTACGAATTGCCACGTCTGTATCGAACTCGTAGCGCAGATCGCTCTGGATACCATCTGGAAAGACCATGCGCAACATGCTTGGCAATACCATATTGATCTCTTGGGAAACCTGAGTTTCTGAGCGGAATGGCCCGACGTAATCCGGAGTGAATTCGCGCCAACCGAGAAACGGAATGGTGAACGACTGCCCGCGCTTCAGACGCCTATTGAACATTTCCTGGTAGGCGTGCTGAGGACTGGTAGTGTTATGGCGCCAACGGCTAGTGCGATCAGAAAAGCGGCAGTGGTCTTTGTCATTGCGCTCGATACGAGCATAGAGACGATAGCAAGGATTAATAAGCACCTTGGCAAGCAACTGATACGGATTGTCTTCATTTATGGACTTGGGCTTTCGCAACGGACCGCCGTAATTCGTTTGATAGCTGTGAAAGACAATTGGCGAGCAAATGTCGACCACCTCGGGAATGATCTGTACGGCCTGAATCCATAGAATCGATTCGAAAATACCCTTGACGGCGGAATAAGTCGGCGCTGGATAGCTAACCGGTGAGTCTCCCGTGTCAGGGCGGGTCCAGAGGGCTGATGGGCCGGATATCTCAAGGGCAATCCTGTAAGTTTTCATGAGGACTCTGAATTCCGATTCTCGTGGACGATCGACAAGGCAAGGAGTACCGCGCTACGCCGTAGGGGCTCGTCCATCGGCGTCAGTAACGTTCTTGGTCGGCGAAACCCGTGGCCGTGTGGATGACAGGAGGCCGCGCCTCGGTGTCGAGGAAGTCGGCATCGACCAGGCAGGAGAAGAGCAGCCGGACGTCGAGCATGGCGGCGACCGCTTTGGCCCAGTTCTTCACGGCTCTAATCTGCGGCGTTTGGAACGTGAGGCCGTCGCCGTGGGCACGTTCCAGCAGCCGCGCCAGGTCGGGCTCGGAGAGCGCCAGTCCGAGTGGGTGCTGACTGGCTAGTCGGCCCGGCTCCAGCCCCCTTAGAGAGGCCGAATCACCGCGCTGAAGACCGATGTGATGGCCCTGAATCGCCAGCGCGGCGACGGCTTGGTGTTGTGTCAGAGCCAGCCAGGCACCCGTCGACCAATGATCCAGGCCCGCATCCTGGCCCCGGAGGCGTGCCTGGAAACGGTCGCCGTACTTGCCGATATCATGCTGCGCTCCGGCGAGACCGGCCTCCTCTCGCCAGGGGGCGAGGCCGGCGAAGGTCTGGGCCAAATCGCCGACCGATCTCAAGTGAGCACTGAGGGGATGCCAGTCCCCGCTGTGGTTGGCGCTATGAGCGTAGCAGCAGTCGTCCTTCACTGGGTTTCCCCGGGCGCATGGCTGTGTCCTTGTGGCTGTCGATTTTTCGGCCCTTTGTAACACAGGCAGTGGCTCACAGAGTGAGCCTGTCGCGACCAAGGTCTTTCAGGCCGGCGGTCCGTCGTCCTGCCGATAGAGATCGGCGGCGGCCGCGAGCCGCTCGGCGACCATCGCCCGCAGCGCGGGCGGGGCGATGACCTCGACCTCCGGGCCGTACTTGAGGATGTCCATCAAGAGCTCGCGGGGGTCGGAGTAGGGGATCTGGAGCTGGTAGCGGCCCGCGAACCAATGGCCGATCTGGTCCGGGTGCCAGGTCTCGTCGGCGACCCAGCGCGAGGCCTGAGCGCCGAAGCGCAGCACGACCCAGTCCTTGGCGCTCCCGGAGAAGATGCCGAAGCTGGCGCCGAGGAAACGGTCGAGCGCCCGCGGATCGGTCTGGGTGGCCTCCTCGGGCAGGGTCTTGGCGTGGCGGATGCGGTCGAGCGAGAAGAGGCGCAGTGCGGCGGCCGTCTCGCAGTGTGCGGCTAGGTACCAGTTGTCCCGATAGCGCAGCAGGCGTTGCGGGTGGACGGTGCGCTCGCTCTGCCGATCGCGCTCGCGGCTATGGTAGTGGATCAGTAGGCGGCGGCCTTCGAGCACCGCGCCGGCGACCGTGCCGAAGCGCTCCGGATGGGTGTGACGGGGGGCGAAGGGCTGGAGGCGGATGCGCTCGTCGACCGTCGCGGCGCTATGTCCGCTTTGCCCGAGGAGGGCGCGGACGCGGGCGCGTAGCGGGCCGATGTAGGGCGTCAGCAAGCCCGGCTAAACCGACTCGAACAGGTGCGCGCTGGCGAGCAGGGCGTAGAGCTCGCTCTCGTTCAGCCAGAGGCCGGGGAGCTCGAATTGCGGCGCGGTCGGCTGGTAGCGATAGCCGTTGCTGGCCCGGTCGTAGGCGATCGGCGCACCCATGAAGTCCTTCATGTAGCCCAGGTCGCGCACCACCGTCGCCCTTGATGCATCGAGCTCTGTTTGCAGCTGGGCGAGCGAGCGCGGCTTCTCTTGAAGCAGGGCGTGCAGTCGAAAGATGCGCTCGGCCCGGTTCATAGGCAATGAATCCAACGGCTCTCAAGGAGCAGCCGATTTGTCGGCCATCCCCGCCGCGCCCCGGCAAGGAACCCTGTCGTGCCCCCCGGACGTGTGACCCCAGCCCTCAGGCCTACAGCAGGAAGTAGTTGAGCCGCACGGCGGCGTTGCGCAGCATCAGGCGCAGGGCCTGGTCGGCCAGGGCGCGGTGGAAGGATGGCCGCGCCGGAATGGCCACCGCAGCTCGCTCGTAAAGGGCAAGGCTTGGACGATTTTCGTGCATACAGGAGGCATAGTGGAGCCCCTGGATCTGCGGGTAGGCCTCGTAGAAGGCCCGCGACCAGGCGCGCGCCCGCGGCCGGGGGCCGCAATTGATGAGCATTGAGGCACCGGCACGGGTCGGGTAGGCCCCGGTGAGGTCGAGCAGCTCCACATCCGCCGCTAGCTCGTAGGCCACAAGCCAGGGCAAGCGTGCGGCACGATCGATGACGCGTGAATCCTGGAAGACCTCGGCCAGAGGAGTGACGCCATCCAGGGCCAGGTACTGGATCGCCCGCGTCTGGTCCATGGGCTCACCGCGCGCGCCCGGAAGCTGATGGTCGAACCGCGCCGTGGTCGGGCCGAAGGTGCGCATCTGGCTCCAGCGGCCCGGATGAGGGCCACCCCGGAAGTAGGCGCGCCAGACACGGGTGCCCGCTCGCAGGCGAATGATCGCCGGCTCGATCCTGGCCAGGTCGCTGGGCTGAGGCGGGCTCGGAAGCTTCGGCAACGGATCGGCCTCGGGCGTGCATCACTCGAGCGAGGCTGGGCGGTACGCGTGGCTTACTGGAGTGCGGGACTGCGACTCGCAAGCTGACCTCGATGTCCGGCGGATGAAGTAGCTTACATGCTTGGTCTCTAGAGACTGCAACGCAGGGGGTCGCGCACTCCTCAAGACCGGGCTCAGAGGTCTCGCGCGAGGTCGGCCACCGGCCTGGGGTCGCGGCCGGCGAGCAGCCAGTCCCGGGGGCTGATGGCCTTGTCCGAGGCCGCATCGTCCGTCAGCTCCGTGCTTGGCGAGGTGAACCAGCGCCACACGGTGACCGGATGCAGGTCCGGGCTCAGGGCCGGAAACACCTGCTCGATGCCGGGGACGACACCCTTGACGGTGCGCGTCCCCTTGCGCTCCTCGACCTGGAACTGAAAGAGCGGCAGCAGCCAACTACGGCCGCGACGGATACCGTACAGCGAGCGCTGGAGGAGACGCTGGCGGATGCGGCTCTCGTTGCGTCCGAGCGCACCGGCGACCGACTTGATCGTCAGCGCGGTCTCCATCAGGGCCGAGTAGGCGGCGGAGGCGCGGGCGATGGGATCGTCCCGCTCGGAGGGGCCGGCATCCACGTCGAAGCCGCCGCTGCGCAACACCTCGAGTTCCGCCTCCGGCAGCTCCTGGGCCGCCGGGATCAGGGCGCCCTCCTCCATCGCCGCAACAGACTCGATGAGATACTCGGCAAGCTGGTGCGGTGAGGCCGTGATACCGTGGGCCTCGAGCACCGCCCGCAGATTTGCCTCTGCCATGGCTAGTGCTTTCTACGGTTGTTAATCATCGTTAGGAGTATAGCACCAGGTGCCGCCGGCCAACGGATCGCCGAGCCTGACTCTGTGCGCTTCGCTTGACAACCGGACGCCAACGGGCCGCCAGCGCTGCGCCGGACTTGCCTTGCCAGCGCGGCGTTGCAGGCGAGGCATCATGGTGCGAGTGCCTTGCTCCGTCACGACATGGACACCGCCGGCCTGTATCGTGATGGGAGAGAATCGCCCGTGCCGCCGAGGTCCACCCGTTGATGAGATCACCGATACTGCCGCAAGACCTCCACATCCATACGACCTGGTCGTGCTACGACGATGCGGTTGTTCCCGAGCAGACGATCGAGCTGGTCGCGAGCCTGAGACACGCCCAGGTCGTCGGCATCAGCGATCACTTCGAGCACATCGCGCAACGGTTCGATGACTATGCCGCCGCCGTCCGGGCGGCCGGGCTCAAGGTCGGGATGGAGGTGAATGGTCACGAATGGGTCGACGCGGCACTCGCTGTCGCCTGCGATTACCGGATCTTTCACTGCTTCGACCGCGCCGAGGACTACTCGGCCTTGGACCGGCTCCTCGCGAGCGGGAATCCGGTCATCGTCGCCCACCCCAACGCGTTGGAGACGGATCTCGCCCGCGTCGCCCCGGAGTGCCTGATCGAGCTCAACAACCGCTACGTCTGGCGCTGCGATTGGCGCACCTACTACGGGCCTTTTGTCGAGCGCTTCGACTTCGTGATCGGCTCCGACGCCCACCAGCCGAACTGGATCGGCCAGAGCGTTGCGCGGCATGTTGCGGCCGCGCTCGGCGTGCGCGAGCGGTTGCTGTTTGCGCCGGAAGACGCGCGGGAGAGCACCCGCGTCGCAGCACGGGCACAGCCGGGTTGAGCGCTGCGGGGCCGATGAGTGCCGTCCGCCGAGGAGGTGGGGCAGTCGTCGCAGGATCGGTATTCTAGCTCGCGAGCGGTGCCTGGGCACTGATCTCGGGGTGGCCTAGGGGGCGCGATTCTGTCGCTGTGGCTCTACACTGCTCCCTGGCTGCCGGGTCCGCCGGCGGAGCGCTTGATCCCGGTCCTCCTTTGTCTACTCTATTTTTCCCTCTATCACGCCGGTTAGCTCTTCACGAACTTCCAGTGGGACTTCCTGCTGCTCGAGGCCGGCTGATTTCGGCGGCCAAGCAGGTGCACGGCCGCCCGCTCTTCCCGGCCGGAGAGTGGGTGCGGTGCGTCGAGCGTTTTCGCACCGCCGATCGTCATCACGTCGCCCCAAAGAGCGATCAGCAGTTGGTCGCGCCTGTAATGATCAGGTAACAATCATAGGTGTTGCTGATCCCGGCGGAAGGGATCATGGGATGCTGCCTCCTGCGGCCAGGCTGGCTCCGAGGCCTGGGTCGCGTCATGGCTCCAGACCTCGATCACGATGCGCTCCCATTCGTGAAACCTGCCTCGATCGGCACCCGGATGTAGAACAGATTCAACTTCTCCTGGGCGAGGTGGGCCAGGAAGCGCTCGGCCTCCTGCTCGGTGACGACGAACCCGACTTCGACCGGCAGATCACCCGCCAGCTCGAAGAAATGCTCTTCGTGCAGCCGGCCGTGTCGGCCGAATCCAGCGATCGCGCGAAAGGCCGAGCCACCGTGCAGACCGGCCTTCTTGGCCTCTTCCAAAAGCCATTCGTAAACCAGCTTACGGTGGTGGCGGCGATTCTCCGCCACATAGAACTTGAGAAAGCACCCGTGCATGCTCGCGATCTCCAGAGGTCGAGGGAACAAGGACTATCCGCTGCAAGAAGACCACCAATGCGCCAAGCCGATCCCCAAGGCAGTCATGGCTAGCACACCGAGCCGATGCGCAACCATCGCGAGGCAGCTCCAGAGCATCTCGCGTCGCGATAGCAAGCTCACACGATAGCAGGCTCACAACTTCCGCCGAGAAGGTCGAGGAGGTGGTCAAACCGCCAAGATAGCCCGTGATGACGAACAAGCGCACCTCCGGCGGCGTGCCAGGACGACGCTCGGTCTAGGCCACCGTAGCCCAACGGGCAGGCCACCGAGCAGATTGGGTCCGATCGTGTCCAGCAGTTTGGCAGGAGAGAATCGGGTGATGATTGGCCGATTCGATAGGCACGGCAAAGGCCGCAAGCAGTCTCCAAAGGTTCCGACCTTTCCCGCGGCCGACGATGTTTAGGCCGGTTCCGAGAAAGGGCCGACGACTACCGTTGCAAGCACCGCGACCACAACCACCAGCCAGGGCGTTGGCTTCCAGGCCGTGAGCAGGATGAAGGCGGTCAGCGCGACAGCGAAACGACACCTTCCAGTTGGCATCGCGCGGTCTGGGCTCAGTCAGACATCATGGACTTTGTTCCCGCTCGGTGGGACAAAGTGTTGACGGCGGACACGGCTTCATGCGATCCACCGCCACCGGATAGTTAAGAGACTCAGCAGGAACAGGCCCACGCCATAGCCACAGATGATGCCCAGGTCGAGGAGGATGGGTAGATCGTTGCCACCGCGCGCCGGGTCATGCAGTGCATCGCGCCCGTAGGTCAGGGGAAGGAGCCAAGCGAGCGGCTGGAGGAGCGGGGGCAGGTCGCCGGTGGGAAAGAAGCGGCCACAGAAAAAAATCATCGGGAAACGGAAGAAGTTGGACAGGGTCTGGGCCTCGAACACCTCGTTGACGGCGACAGCGACGGCGACGGCGACGGCGACGAAGAGGCGCAGATAAAGCCGAGACGACTGCGAATCAGTACCACGGCCGCTGCGAACGATCCCCAGGCCACCGGGGAGAGATCGACGAGGAAGCCAAACAGCTCGCCCTGCCGCACGCGAACGGAGATCCCGCCGACCGCATCGACCGTAGCGGGCCCCTCGACACCAGGACGGCAGCCGCCAGACGAGCGGTGGGTTGGTTCAGTCGCATCGACGCCTCCGATGCAGGCTGTCTTCAAGCCGGATAGTCGGTCTTACTTGAGATAGGACCGCAAGACGCTGACGACCTGCTCGAGATCCTCGCGCCGTTGCTGCGGGGTTCGATCCTCTGCCGCC
>CAZOWL010000107.1:0-12915 GCA_964583605.1 uncultured Chromatiaceae bacterium
GCCAATCTTTGAAAATACAGCCGGTGGATCGCGGATTAAGGAGCGAAACAACACCAGTATTGCTGGCCGACCGGACCTCAATGCAGATCTCCGGCGCGATCGGGGCCGGCTGGCCTTCCGCGGCGCGGATCTGCCTCCAACGCCCGTCAGAGCGCCAGACGACATAGGCCACTCGAACCCCGGCGCTGGTCTGAATGGCGTACTCCGGGACTGCGCGGCCGCCCGAGAGCCGTTGGCTCAATTCCCCTTGCAGCACGCTCTGGATCTCGGAATGGAGCGGCCAGTGGGGTGTCATGACGATCTGTCCGTGGCGATTGAGCTCGATCTTGTAAGGGAGATTCTGAAGGCTCGGATCCTTAACGACATCTGACCAATGCATGTGCCACGGACCTCGGAATGTGCTCTGGTGAAGTCTGGCGTGGAGTATAGCAGCGGTAACATGCGTGCTAAGGCACTGGAGCAAGCCATGCTAGCCGACATGGAGACCCTGATCTGGGAACACCTGAGGGCGATCCAAACGGAGGTTGCTGACATCGAGGAGTTGCAGAGCACCATGAAATCCGATCTTGATCCAGCGGCGGATGCCGCCTATTTCGAGATTTTGTCTGCCCAGTAGAGAGAACAGAAGCAAGCGAGCCGGGTATCAACGCTGATTATGACGCCGAGGGGCATCTCGTAGGCATAGAGGTTCTTCCAGGAAGAAAGAAGACCGTGCATGCACTTTGGTGTCGTAGGCCCTATCGAGAACGCCAATGGATTCTCAGCTCGTGACGGCGGGCCGCGAGGCAAGCGGCTCGATGCTCAGGCCAGCCCCGTGACGCACCCTGCCGATCCGGGCCTCGACCTGGAAATAGCGTCTCAGATTGGCCTCCGTGAGCACCGCGCCTGGCGGCCCGTCGGCGCGCAGGCCGCCATCGGCGAGGAGCAGGAGGCGGTCGCAAAAGCGCGACGCCATCACCAGGTCGTGAATGGCCGCGACGACGAGGCGCCCATCGCAGGCCAGTTTCCGCGCCAGCCCGAGCATGTCCAGCTGATGGCAGAGGTCCAGGTTCGCAGTGACTTCGTCGAGCAGGACGATGGGCGTCTCCTGGGCGATTGCCCGGGCGATGATGGCCCTTTGGCGCTCGCCTCCGGAGAGGGTGTCGATGGGTCGGTGGGCGAGGTGCGTCACGCCGGTGTCGGCCATCGCCTGGCGGATCACCTTGAGATCGTGCGCACCGGGCACGCGGAACCGACCCAGGTGCGGATTGCGTCCCATCGCGACGATGTCCTGGACGTCGAAGGCGAAGCCGATCTGCGTGTCCTGCGGGACGAGGGTCATCCGGCGCGCCAGGGCACGGCGCCGGTACGCCGCGACAGGCCGGCCGAGCACCAAGATCTCTCCCGAGATCGGTCGCATCAGCCCCATCAGCAGCTTCAGCAGTGTCGTCTTCCCCGCTCCATTGGGACCGATCAGACCCACCATCGAGCCCGCGCGCAGATCCAGCATCAGGTCGTTCAGGATCATCGCCGCGCCGTAGCCGGCCCGCAGATGATGCAGCTCGATCATGCGCCCGTCCCCAACTTCAACGCTATCGTTCCTCTTCACGGCTCATGGCTCCGGCTCATGGCTCACGCGCGGGTGAAGCGCTCCTGCTGCCGAACGAGCAGGAATAGGAAGAAGGGTGCGCCCATCGCGGCGGTCACGACGCCGAGCGGGATGTTGTGCTCGGGGAGGAGGCCGCGCAGTAGCAGATCCGCCGCGACCACGATCGACGCACCGACCAGGGCCGAGAGCGGCAGCAGGGCGCGATGGTGCGGGCCGAACAGGAGCCGCACGATATGTGGCACCACCAGGCCGACGAAGCCGATGCCTCCGGCCACGGCCACCGCCGCGCCCGTGAGCAGCGCGGTCGCAAGGAGCAAGACCAGGCGTGTACGGGCCACATCGACGCCGACTGCGGCGGCCGAGACCTCGCCGACCAGCAGGGCATCGAGCTCGCGTGCGAACGCGAGCACGATGGCCAGCCCGGCGAGCAGGATCGGCAGGATCAGGAGCACGTGATCCCAGGTGCGGCCGTCGAGTCCGCCCATGGTCCAGAAGATGATTGTCTTGCCCACCTCCCACTGTTCCAGGGCGAGCGCGACGATGAAAGCGCTCATCGCCACATTGAAGGCGCCCACGGCGATCCCCGCGAGCAGCAGCGTCGCGATCGGCGTTCGGCCGTGGTGCGTCGCGATCGTGTAGACGAGCAGCAAGGTCAAGAGCGCACCGGCGCAGGCGAATAGCGGCAGCGCCCAGATCAGGCGGGCTGCGAGCCCGAAGAAGATCGCGATCACGGCGCCCAGCGAGGCGCCGGAAGAGACGCCGAGGACGCTCGGCGAGGCCAGCGGATTGCGAAAGAGTCCCTGCAGGACCGCACCGCTCACGGCCAGAGCCGCACCCACCGAGGCACCCGTCAGTGCGCGCGGCAGCCGGACCTGCCAGAGGATGGTCTCCTGCCAGGTGAGGCCCAGACCATCGGCCAGACCCGCGCTGCCTTGTCGGAGCAGCCAGGTTGCCCGGCGCAGCACCAGCGTCCAGAGATCGCCGGCGCCGATGTCGGCCGGCCCGACGAGGATCGCCGCGATCAAGAGGGCCATCAGGAGGGCCGACGTCGAGGCGATGACGAGCGTGAGCCGGCGCCGCGCGAGCTCATGGAGCCGGCGCATCGAACACCTCCGGGTGCAGCAGACGGGCCAGGGCCTCGACGCCGGCGACCCGAAACTGGGACCCGGAGGTGACCCAAGCCCCACGCAGCGCATAGACCTTGCCGTTGCGCACCGCTGGCACCGCCTGCCAGGCCGGGTCCGTGCGCAACCGCTCGTCGCCCGCAGCATCGTCACTGCCGGACCAACCGCTCAAGATCATGACCTCGGGCTGCAGCGCAATCGCCAGCTCGCGGGTGATCCGTTGATAGCCCGTGACGCCGGTTTTGCGGACCAGGTTGTAGCCGCCGGCAAGCTGGATCATCTCATCGGCCAGCGTACCCCGCCCGCCGATCGATCCGCTCAGACTGTAGTAGAGCACACGCGGTCTCGGGCGCCCGGCCACGGCCTTTCGCACGGCGGCCAGGCGCTGCCCCATCTCCGCCAAGACGGTCCGCGCGGCCTCCGGCTCGCCGAGGATCTCGCCGAGGAGCTCGAGGTTGCGCGCCACCTCCTCGAAGCTGTCAAAGGTCGCGAAGCGCGCGACCGCGACACCCGCCGAGAGCAGCATGCGCACGCCGGCGGCGTCACTGTGGGTGGAGGCAAGGACCAGATCCGGCCGCAGGGCAAGCAGCGCCTCGATCTCGGTACGGATGCGCGGGATCTCCTCGGGGTAGTGGTCGGCAACATTCGAGATCCCAGGATCGTCGACGAGGTAGGTCACACCAACGACGCGATCTGTGGGCACCAGTCCGGCGAGCATCTCGTCGCCGGCCAGAATCGCCGAGGCGATGCGGCGAGGTGGCGCCAGGAGCTGGTGCCCCCGGCCCAGCGGATCGATCAGGCGCTTGGGAAAACCGTCGCCAATGACCTGCGTGCCGCCGACCTGGCCGCCCGCGATGAAGGCCTCGCTCGGTGGGTTGAGCAACACAAAGAACAGGCTCACCGCCGCGCTCAGCGCGAGCACGAGGGCGGGCACCCGGGCGCTCATCCGCTGTCCCGCAAACGGAAGACCACCGGCACGGTCAGGGTGGCGGCGACGGCCTTGCCGTCGCGCAGTGCTGGTCTGAACCGCCATCGCTCGACGGCGGAGAGGGCGGCCCGGTCCAAGGATCCGTGTCCACTGCTCTGGGCCACCATCGCCCGGCCAACGAGGCCGTTGCCGAGCACCGCGACGCGGATCAGCACGCGGCCCTGATGACCGCGGCTGCGGGCGATGCGCGGGTATTGCGGCCGGGGGTTGCCGGGTATTGGCTCGGCCGCTCGATCATCGCCGGCGGCCTGACCCTTGGTCGGGCTCCTCCCGCGTCCGGCCGTCTGATCCGCGCGATCCCCCCTCGCGGGCCGTTGCTTGGCGACCTCGCGGACCGCGCCCCGCGCCGGTGCCCGTCGGGAGTCCTCGCCGGCGCGCTGCGGCTCCGGCCGCGTTCTCGCCCGATCGCCGGGCGGCGGGCTCGCCTCGAGCGCTACGGCCTCGGTCATCTCCCGCGGCTTTGGCGGCGGGACTGGGACCGCCAAGGTCTCGGCGGCGCCCACCGGCCTCGCCATTGTCCGCTCCTGAGATTCCGCGCTCGGCGAGCGGAGCGGTGAGCTCGGAATCCCGCCCAGCGCGAGACTGGCGACGGCCCGGCCGCCGCTCGGCCCAGCTGGCTGGCTCGAGATGGGCGGCCTGCCCGTCACAAGCAACCACGCCAACAGGATGTGCAGGGCGAGGGCGACACCGAAGGCGATGGCCCATTCCCGCCTTGTGAAGGCCTGGCGGCCAGTCGAGCATCTATTGACGTGGGATGGACAGGGGCCCTCAGGACCCATTGACATCGAGCTTCGGCGATCTCGGCAGAACGGAGTCCATCGCTCCCGAATGGCTGCTGCACTAGCCGTCGTCATCGGGCCCGATCCTCAGCGGCCGCGTGGCGAGCCTGATGTCTTCGAGGCCAAGCCCGCGGAGCGCCGCCACGAGCTTCAAGACCCCGTCGACCGAGGCTTGCCCATCGGCCTCGACGACGGCGACGCGCGGACCCTCGGTGGCGATCCGCATGGCCACGGCCTCAGCCAGCCCCGTCGCGTCCAAGACCTCGCCCTCGAAGGCGATCTGTCCGCCGGCGTCGAGCAGGACCCGCAGCCGCCTGCCGTCCTCGGTCTCGGCATGCTCGGCCACGGGTGGGTCCACGCTGACGGGCGGAGCCGGCTCCAGGATCCCCGCCAGCAGGAAGAACATCAGAAGCAGGAATACCATATCGGCGAGGGGGCCGATCGGCTCGCCGCGCTGGCTGGGTGTCAGCTGGGGGATCGTCATGGCTCCAACACTGCCAGGTCTTCTACGCCGGCGCGTCGCAGCCGGTCGAGTATCCCCACTAGGTCCTCGAGTGGTGTCTCGCGCGCCGCAAGCACCAGGACGCGAAGCCCGGGATCCCTCTCGAGAAGAGTAGCGATCGCGCCCGCGAGGCGCCTGACCTCGAGCGGCCGCCCATTAAGATCCAGGCTCCCGTCCGCGCCCAGGCGGACGAGCACGGCGCCCTGAAACGCGCCGGATCCGCCCTCCGACGGAGGCTCGAGGGCCAGCGTCTGCGGCACATCCAGCCGCGACACCAGCATAAAGAAGACCAGCAGCAGGAAGACGACGTCGACCAACGGCGCCAAGCGCACAGCGCGACGGGATCTCCGAATCGGCTCAATTCCCATCGGCAGGAACCTCGACGGGGGCTGCGGCCAATCCGCTCGGCGCGAAGCTGCCGGTGAAGAGGCGGGTGACCGCATCCTCGGTGTCGTGACGGACCTGCTCGACGATGCTCTCCAGCCAGTGGCCGGCCGCTGCCGACGGGATCGCGATCGCCAGGCCGGCTGCGGTGGTCAGCAGCGCCTCCCAGATGCCGCCGGCGAGCCGCGCCGGATCCGCTCGGCCGCCGGCTGCCTCCAGCTCGCGGAAGGCCTCGATCATGCCGAGCACGGTGCCCAGCAGGCCGAGCAGCGGCGCGAGCGTCGCGATCGCATCGAGACCGCGTAGATGGCGGCCCAGCCGCTGCTGCTGCGCCGCAGCCTCGCGCAGGACCTCTTCCCTGAGCCGCTTCGTCGCCACCGCGCCTGCGCGACCGAGGCCGCGCATCGCGACGGCGAGCACCGGCGCGATCGGATTCGCTGTCGCATCCAGTCGCCTCAGCGCCTCGCCGACGCGACCCGCCCGCCAGTCCTCGAATGCCGGATCGATGAAGCCGCGCGCGCCGACGCGCAGCCGCACGAGCTGCAAGAGCTTCAGCGCTATCAAGGTCGCAGCGAGGATCGACACGACCAGCAGGATCGCGAGGATCGGACCACCATCCTGCAGCAGCCCCAGGAGACGTGCCAGCGCTGGAGCCGGTAACTCGGAAGCTGTCTCTATTTCCACGATCGCCCTAGCGTGGCACCGATGAAGACCCGAGCTGCGTAGGGTTCGCTATGCGGACCATCGCCGTTGCCGATCCCAGCACAGGGTCCGCGCAGCGGACCCTACGGCGCTCACAGGACGCCCCTCAGCCCGATGTAGAACCCGCGTCCCAGGCTGCCATAGCCAAAGACCTCCTCGTATTCCTTGTCCAGCAGATTCTCGATGCGGCCGAACACCTCGAGATGCCTGTTCATCCTGTAGAAGGCGCTCACATCGACCAGCGTGTAGGAATCGAGCTCGACCAGCGAGCGATTGAAGAACTGGTCGAAGGCGGAATCCTTCTGTGGGCCGTGGTAACGGACCGCCGCGTTGGCATTGCCGCGATCCTCGAGAAACGCGTAATTCAGGATCAGGCTGCCCAGGTTCTTCGGCCGCCGCACCAGTTCTTTGCCGTCGGGGTCCTCGGTGTCCGTGTGCGTATAGCTCGCGATCACATCCAGTGCGTCCGTGAGCCGCGCCTGCGCCGAAAGCTCGGCTCCGCGGGCCTTGCTGCGCCCATCAACATTTGCAACCGTGCGGCCAGCACCGACGATCAGATCCTCGATGCGGCTCTCGAAGTAGGTGATATCCCCTTTGAAACGCCCATCGAGAAACGACTGCTCAATACCCAGGTCCCAGCCGAAGCCGGTTTCCGGCTCCAAGTCGGGATTGCCTACAAAGGCACCCGAGAAGCCGAACAGCTCTGTCAAGGTCGGATTCTTGACCGCCTTGCCGTAGCTGCCATGGAGGCGCGTGCCCCAGTCCGGCTGCAGATAGGCCGCCGTGAGCCGATAGGTGGTCGTATCGTCGAATCGCTCGTTGTCGTCGCGGCGGATGCCTGCCGTGAAGAAGAGCTGATCGTAGAGGCCGACGTTGTAATTCAATGCGAAGGCATGACTGCTGATTGATCGCTTCTGGAAAAAATTGTTCTCCGACTCGTCTTCTTGGTGCTCGGCGAGAAAGGTCAGGGCGTGCTCGCCTTCACCCATCTCCGGGGTCGCGAAGAAGTAATTCGTCTGATACGTGGCCTCATCGCCCCGACCCTCTGACTCGAAGGTCTTGCTGCCGTCCGATCGTGCCTCGGTCTCGATGTCATAGCGGGCCAGGCTGACGATGTGCTCCCAGGCACCGTCCAACAGGCTCAGCTTACCCTGGGCGCGCAGCGAGTACTCGGTCTTGTCGGTCTCCTGGTCGGCGTCGACGACGGGCTTCTCCAGACCGCCGACAAAGTCGTCGAACTCGGTATTGTCGTCGTTGTAGTAGCCAACGATATCGAATTCGAGCGATTCGCTAGGCCGAACGCCCGCCTTGAGACTAAATTGGCCGACCCTCGCCCCGTCGTCTTCGCGGTTGCCGCGCCATTCCGCCCCGGAGGATTGCCCGTCGGTCTCGTAGTAGGTCCCGGCCGCCAGGACGTCATAGCCGTCGTTGTGCGCGCCAAAGCTGCCTGTGACCTGCCGGGTACCGAAGCTGCCGCCCTCGGCGGAGACTGAGGCTTGTGTCGGCCTCTCGGCCGCCTTTGTGATCACGTTGATGACCCCGCCGATCGCATCGCTGCCCCAGAGCACGCTGGAGGGGCCGCGCAACACCTCGATGCGGTCGATCTCGAGATTCAACAGACTGTTGAAATCGAAGCCATTGCCGTCGGGGTTGTTGACCCGCACGCCGTCAATGACGACGAGGGATTGATTAGGCTCTGCGCCGCGAATTCGGATTTGCGTCAGGTTGCCGACGACGCCGCTGCGGTTGACAGCGAGGCCAGGCACGTCACGCAGGACGTCGGAGACGATCCGAGTCTGGCGGCGTTCGAGCTCTTCGCCGCCAATCACGGTGACCGAGCTGCCGAGCTGCTCGACCGGCATCGCGATGCGGGTCGCCGTCACGACGGTTGCGGGGAGTGTGTCGCCTGAGGCCAGCACCGGTTCCATGACGGCGACGAGAGCGGGCCCAACTATCGATACGGCGAGCCGAAGAAACGAAAGCGAACGATCGATTTGATCAGTCATTGCAAGATTGTCCAGTGGTCAGTGAACGACGCGCGCACGCCGCCGGCATGCGCAACAACCGCAACCACGTCAATCTATCGGGAGGGAAATCGCCGCCGCGTACGTTGTTTGGGAACGTACTGTGACTAGAGGATGCCGGCGGTGCATGCGTCCCGTGACGACGCGGTCACCCACGCCGCCAAAACGCATGGACCGTCCCGTTGCGACACCCCGCACAACGGCTGGCGACGTCTCGATGGCAGGTCTCCTGGCTCGCGGGTCGTTGCTTGACGCTCGGCCTTCCCAGCCCTTTGAGATCAGGGCCAGTGGCACCGGTTGAGCGCCGGCTCGCCGCTTACAGTTGCGGGGGCAGCTAGGGCCTTGGATAGGAATCAAATCCGCATCCGCACCCTATTCCCATTTTCACCCCTGACGGGGCACCACCGGCGATAACAATACCCGGGAGGTGTTTTATCGGTCAAGCTTCAATGACCGGTGGGCTGAATGCAGCGCTTTGGCCGGATCGGGGGACCGGCGGACCCAGAAGACGCGGTGTGCGAGGCTGAGCGCTAAGGCTGGCATCCCGCCCAGGTTTGCTTCATGTTTTTCCGACAAGAGATCAGCTCTGCTTGGGCTATGCCGACGCGAACGATGGCTGGGATAATGCCCAGGGAACAACGCACAGAAGGAGACCGCGGTCGGCGCTCGCTGCCCTGATCCTCGTGGCCGCCTCGCTCGCTGCGGGTTGCGCGGGGACCAAGCCCAAACCCAATCAGATCTTCCTGATGCCGGCTCCGAGCGTCTACGAGGAGGGTGTCATCGATCCGTTCATGGGCACGGATCGGCTCGCGCGCGACCTGGAGCCGGGGATCCTATACGCCACCGATCGCAAGAGAGCGGCACCTGATGACGAGGAATACGAGCACTACACCTACTGGCGTGCCCGCATGCTGCAGCTCGGCCTCGCGCAAGTACGACTCGGACAGTACGATTCGATTACCTTCGAAGAGGCCCGACGAATAGCGCTCCTGAAGGATCGCACCGATGAGTATCCGTTGGAGGTCACCGGCATCGACGAATTCGGTGCGCTCGCAAGGACCGTCCCCCCAAGCGACGAAGAGACCGAGCGCAGCCCCGAGCCCACTCGCCGGTTCATCGAAGAAGTCAATCGGCGGCTAGTGGGCTCCCACTCAAAGGACGTCTACATCTACGTCCACGGCTACAAGGTCAACTTCGAGAATCCGCTACTTGTCGCTGCTGAGCTGTGGCACTTCCTCGGTTACAACGGCGCGTTCATCGCCTATTCCTGGCCGACCAAATTCAGCATGTGGGCCTACTTCGCGGACCTCGATAACGCGGTCAACTCGGCGCGCTACCTGCGTGCCCTGGTCATTGAGCTAGCGCAGAAGAGCGATGCCGAGCGCATTCACATCATCGGCTACAGCGCGGGCACGCGGCTCGTGAGCCGTATGCTCGCCGACTTGGGTATGTATGCCTACCTGATGGACGATGACGAGATCGACCAGACCATCAAGCTCGGCAACGTGATCCTGATTGGCAGCGACTTCGATCAGGACATCCTCGCCGGCTACCTCCTCGATGGCAGCCTGCGCATCGCCGACGCGCTCACGCTTTACGTGTCGGAGGCGGATAGCGCACTGAGGTTCTCGCAGCGCATGTTCCGCGGGCGCGAGCGCGCCGGCGAGCTGCTGAACCGTACCCCGCTGAATCCGCATGCCAAGGCCTTCATGGCTGCGCATCCGGAGCTGCGGATCATTGATGTGACGAGCGCCGAAGGCAGCACCGGCGGCAGCGGTCACAGCTACTTTCGCTCGAGCCCCTGGGTGTCGAGCGACCTTCTGATGACCCTCCTATACGACCTGGCGCCGGAAGAGCGTGGGCTTGTCAAGGAGGACGACTTCCCGATCTGGGGATTCCCGCCCGACTACGTCGAACGATTGCGCGCATCCCTGGCCCGGATCAACCCGTCGCACGCGGCGCGCCAGTATCTTCGGGATCGAATGGGCCCAACACTCGGGGCCCGGTGAGATCGGTCTCATAATGCCCAGCCGACCGATGGCGCGAAATGATCAACTTCGAGAACGTGCGCGGATATAATGCCGAGTGCCAAGGCCTCAGGGCATGCCTGTATGGCTCCTGCCCCCGGAAGGCGATTGGTGGCTGTTTACCGGCTGCCCTTGACTATGAAGTTCGCGAAGCACGTCGGCTCCTTCGCCCTCTCGGAGAGGGTTGGGGTGACGGAACGATCAGGGGCGAGGGGACCTTTCATCATCCGGCCTGGCTCGCCCCGTTCCATGATCGTTAGGCCTGGCCTGCCGGACTCAAGGGCGACGCCGCCACGACTCCTGGCACGCTCTGGTCACCGAGTGATAGAGTCTTCGGCTTCTTCATCAGGAAGCCATAGTTAGGGCATCCATGCATGAAACTGGCGCTGGAAGCTCGCCTGAAGCTTCAGAAATCCCTACCGAGTCCACCTGGTGTCGCCACCCAGATCATCGAGCTGGCGAACAATCCAGATAGCACCATGGCCTCTTTGGCCGATATCATCTCGCTCGATCCGGCCTTGACGGCGAAGATCATGCGCATCGCCAACTCGCCGCTCTATGCCCGACGCCGGCAAAGCAACAACCTCCGTCAGGCGCTGGTCCTGCTCGGCCTCAATGCAACGATCACGCTCGCGCTGAGCTTCTGCCTTGCGGGTTCCCTACGGCAGGGCCGGGCCAAGGGGCTTGATCTGGACTATTTCTGGCGTCGCTCGGTCTTGGCGGCCATCGGCGCGCGATCGCTTGGGCTCGCACTCGGTCGCTCTGATAGCGAGGAACTGTTCCTCGCAGGTCTGCTGCAGGACATTGGCATGCTGGCCCTTGACCGCGCCATGCCCGGGCTCTACGACCCAGAATCGAGGATCCAGTACCGGCACGACCTGGTCTGCGAGATCGAGCGACAGGCCCTCGGCAACGATCACGTCGAGGTCGGTGCGTGGCTCCTTCAGGAGTGGAGGCTGCCAGAACACTTCAGTCAGGCCGTTGCCGCCAGTCATGGAGAGAATACGAGTGATGGAGACGAGAATCGGAGGGAATTCGTCCGCTGCGTCGCGACATCGGGGGCAATCGCCGATCTCTGGCTCGCGGCAGATCGCTCCGATGATTCTTTCGCCCCCGTCGCGGCGCAGGCCAAGGGGCTGTTGGGCATAGATGGCGAGGCCGTCGGCGCAATGCTGCAACAGATGCGGGGCGAGATCGGCGAGGCCGAGGTCCTGTTCGAGATCAATCTCGTCGCGGCGCAGGAGGCCGACTTGCTGATCGAGCAAGCCCAGGAGCTGATGCTTGTCCGCAATCTAAGGCTGTTCGAGGAGACGCGCAACCTACGCCAGACCGTCGACCTATTCCAATCCCGCGCCCAAGAGCTCGAGGAGAGAAGTCAGCGCGACGCCCTCACCGGGCTTCACAATCGCGCCTACCTCGACCCGCTGCTCGAGGCCGAGTTCGCGCATGCCAAGGAGCAACGCTCGCCGCTCAGCCTGATCTTTGCCGATATCGACCGCTTCAAGCGGATCAACGACACCCTCGGTCACCAGGCAGGCGATGTCGGGCTGCAAAGGTCGGCCGAGATGCTCCGTACCTGTATCCGCGGGAACGATCTGCTGGCCCGCTACGGCGGTGAGGAGTTCGTGATCGTCTTGCCGGGCAGCGATCAGCGGCAGGCGGCGGTGGTCGCGGAGCGCGTGCTGCTGCGCTTCCGCGAGACGCGACACACGATCGGGGAGGATTCCGAAGTCAGTGTCACCATCTCGCTCGGGATCGCCGCGCAGTCCCGCGAGAACGAGTTCGAGCAGGTGTGGGGCCTAGTCCGTGCGGCGGATCGCGCCCTCTATCAGGCCAAGGAGTCCGGCCGAGACCGTTGGGTCGCTTATGATCCTAGACACGACGGACTGGCTGCCAAGGATTAGTCATTGCAGCCCGCGCCGCGTCGCTGCGAGCTGCCCTCGCACCTGGCTTCGCCGATAGCCCTGCGGTGACATCCCGGTCTCACGCCGAAAGGCGCGCGCGAAATTCGAGGCGTCTGTATAGCTGAGCATCGCAGCGATTTCAACGATTGGCACGTCCGATACGGTCAGCCAGTCCCTAGCCAGTCGGATCCTTTTTGCGGTGACCAGGTCGGTATACGTGATGCCTGCCAGTGCCAATCGCCGTTGCCGAGTGCGGGCGCTCATGCCGGCCGCTTCTGCAGCGATCTGGATGTTGGGGTAGGCATCGCCCATCAGCGACATGACCAAGTGCTCGATGGAGCTCAAGAAGTCCGCTGGCATTGGGTTGCCTGCGACTGATAGGGTCTCGTTGGCCGGTGCTGCTCCAGCGTTCGTTATCGGCACCGGTAGCTCCAGCAGAGAACGTGAGATCGTGAATGACGAATGACGTTGCCTGGGAATGACCGAGGCATCCCCGAGGCAGTGCCGGTCCCCCAACAAGGCTTCATCACCGGCCAGTAATCGGATCTCTTCAGGGCTCCAGTCCGGACCGACCAATCGTCGCAGTGTGCTGAGCGTGATAGCCAGTGTGAATAGGTCCGCGACACAGCGGCCGAGGCCGGCGGGACCTTTCAAATGTTGGCTGACACGCAACAGGTCGCCCTCGTTGCTCAGCCAAAACCGTGTCGCGCTGCTATGCGTGCCGATGAGCCGGATACCCGTCTGCAGATATTCGTAAACGGTCGACGCTCGATGCAGCGCTTGTCCGAACGTGCCGAGCTCGAACGAGGAGGCCTGCCGACCGACGACCATTCCGAGATGAGTGCGGTCAGCGATTTTGATGGTTGCTTGATCGAGTAGGGTGATGGGTGATG
>CAZOWL010000108.1:0-12602 GCA_964583605.1 uncultured Chromatiaceae bacterium
GTCGCCTTCATCCACCACTTCGGCACCTCCCTCAACGAGCACACCCATTTCCACAGCGGACCCTTGCGGATCAGGACCTCCAGGTTGTTGCGCTGAGCGGGCGTGGCCTGCTCGGGGAAGTACCACTTCAGCGCCAGCACCCGGTCGACCAGGTTGGCGCGGTAGACCTCTCCTTGGCGGCCGCCGAGGAAGGTCTCGACGGTGCAGGGGTGTCCGGAGGCGGACTGGACGGTCGTGCCGAGCGGCAGCAATTGGTGCATCTGGGCTCCCCGACCCTGTCAGGTCATCGCCGGCGTCATCGGGCGGCCTTGCGGGCAGGGGCGGCGGGGCGGGCGTGCTGGCGGCGCCCCGCCGACGGTCAAGGCACTTCGCTGGATAACCCTGAAAATTTTCCGAAATATACCGTTCCCGACGGGCGCTGGCCAGCGCCAGGGGTCGGTCCGGTTCGGGGCGCCGGTCGCGGGTCAGTCCGGCGCCGGCTGGTCGGCGCCGAGGATGTAGGCGAGGTCGAGCTCGACGGCATCGAAGGGCGGGATGCGCGCGCGGGCCTCGTCCTTCAGCGTCGCGACGATCCGGTAGTTGCCGCCCTCGAGGGCGTGGGCGATCAGGACCCGGTCCTCGGGCCAGATGAGCCAGTAGAAGGGCACCCCGTGGCGGCGCAGCAGCAGCGGCAGGTGCAGCGTGTCCTTGCGCTCGTGGCCCGGCGAGACGATCTCGCAGACCCAGTCCGGGACCAGCTCGACGACGCCGCTCGGCATCGTCGGCAACCGTTCCTTGCGCCAGCCGGCGATGTCGTGCGACGGGCACTCGTGGGCCTCGTAGGCGACGCTGACCTCGGTCGCGATCCACCAGCCGCCGGGGCCGGATCTGCGGTCGAACGGGCCGAGTTCGCGCGAGGCACGGCTCTGTACCTGCCCGTGCTCGAAGCGGGCCATCGGCCGGCGGACGATCTCGCCGCCGATGAGCTCGACGCGTTCCTCGGGACTCAGCAGCAGGTCATCGATCGTCTTGAGCTTGTGTGCTTCCATCCGGGGCCTCGGTGTCGTCGGTGGGTCGTCGGGATGGGGCCGGGCCGCGCGCGCCGAGGCGGGCGACGACCCCAAGTTAGACCCCGCGGCGGGGCGGCGTCAATGGTCGCGCGGGTGGCCGCGGGGTTTCTCCTTGCCGAGATCCTCCATCGCTTCCCAGCCCTCGGCGCCGCCGAGCACCGCACAGCCGACCAACAGCAGAATTTCGAGCAACGGATAGAGCTTGTGCCGATCAACGCGAAAGTCCGGAGTGATGACACGTGCTCAAGGATGCTGACGGACATGGGAAACTCCTAAAAGGGTTTCCCAGAGAGTGCCGCAGATTACTGTCTCAAGTGAAGTTTATATGCGCCCGCCCTGCGGCACGACCCCAAACCCCCGCCGGTATTTCAGAGTGTCTACGACGCCGCGCAGCCCGAGCCGCAGTCAGCTCAGGCATCCGAGTCGCAACTCCCGCGTCGGCGGCCCGCTCAGCGCTTCCGGGCGGGAAGTCCGGCATCCGCCTGGAAAGGGCAGACAAGCGAGCTTGATTTCAACGCAATCAATGCTTAATGTTCCGGAAAGCCGATGGAGGTTGCCATGGCCAGCATCACGATCCGCAATCTCGACGATACCTTGAAGCGTCGTCTGCGCATCCGCGCGGCCGAGCACGGCCGGTCGATGGAGGAGGAAGCGCGGGAAATCCTGCGCCAAGCCATCGGGAAACCGACGGCGCCCAAAAACCTCGGCGAAGCCATCCATCGCCGGTTTGCCGCGCTGGGCGGGGTGCAGCCCGACCTGCCCCCGCGCGAGCCGATGCCCGAGCCGCCCCGCTTCGATTGAGGCGAGATCGGCGATGATCCTGATCGACACTAACGTCATCTCGGAGCTGATGCGGTCGAGCCCGTCCCCGGCAGTCCTCGACTGGTTCGGTCGCCAGGATGCGCCCGCCCTTCATCTCAGCGCGGTGGGCGAAGCCGAGTTGCGGCGCGGCGCGGCGATCCTGCCCGCGGGCCGCCGACGCGATCGAATCATCGCCGAGATCGACGCCATGATCGCGGAAGACTTCGCGGGCCGCGTGCTCGCCTTCGACAGCGCTGCCGCGCAAGCCTTCGCCACCATCTTCGCCGACCGCCGTGCCGCGGGCCGTCCGATCAGCTTTCCCGACTGCCAGATCGCCGCCACCGCGCGCGCGCACGGCGCCGCCGTGGCCACCCGCAATGTGGGCGATTTCGCGGGCTGCGGGATCGAGGTGATCGATCCCTGGGGCCACTCGGAACAGGCTGATTGACCAGCGTCTCGCGCCGGGCAGGATGCCCGGACCTGTTCAGTGCCGATAAGGCACTGAACAGGAGGGGGCTCGGAAACCGCATTGTCGAGCGCCGTACCGATCTTGGCCAGGACGGCCAATCATCGGCGTTTCCCTGGGCCGACGTCTGAACGGCATGGACAGTCACAACGAAACGGACCGGAACGAATCAACCCAGAATGATTGCCGATCACCTGACAGATATCGCCCAGTTCGACGCCGACCTTTGGCGGATGGCCGACGATCTACGCGCCAACTCGGGCCTCGCCTCGAACGAATACTTTCTGCCGATCATGGGCCTGCTATTCCTGCGCCAGGCCACCAACCGCTACTACGAGGCGCTCGCCGCGATCGAGGCGGATCAGGCCGCAGGCCGGATGCCGGGTCGCCCGCTCCACGACGCCGACTTCACCCGCCGCCGGGCGATGAGACTGCCGGAGGCCGCGTGCTACGACCGGATCCTTGACCAGCCCAAGGGCGGCCGGCTCGGTGCGGCACTGACCGCCGCGATGGAGGCCGTCGAGGCGCACTTCCCGCCGCTCGCCGGCCAGCTGCCGAAGGAGTACGAGCGGTTCGACGACGCGCTCTTGGAAAGCATGATGCGCAAGTTCGACACCGAGGCCCTGCGCACCGCCTCGGGCGACGTCTTCGGCCGCATCTACGAATACTTCCTCGCCGAGTTCTCCAAGCAGGGCGCCCACGACAATGGCGAGTTCTTCACGCCGCCGGCGCTCGTGCAGACCATCGTCAACGTCATCGAGCCCGACCACGGCATCATCCTAGATCCGGCCTGCGGCTCCGGCGGCATGTTCGTGCAATCGAGCCACTTCATCGAGCACGCCGGCCAGGACACGATGCAGCGCGTCACCTTCTACGGCCACGAGAAGAACGAGACCACGGCCAGGCTCGCCCAGATCAATCTCGCCGTGCACGGGCTCGAAGGCACCATTCGGGCCGGCAACGAGGCCATCACCTATTACAAGGACCCGCACGAGCTGGCCGGCCGCTGCGACTTCGTCATGGCCAATCCGCCCTTCAACGTCGACGAGGTGGGCGCCGACAAGGTCGAGGGCGACAAGCGTCTGCCGTTCGGCCTGCCCGGCGTCAACAAGGCGAAGAAGGTGTCGAACGCCAACTACCTGTGGCTGCAATACTTCTACAGCTACCTGAACGCCAACGGCCGCGCCGGCGTCGTCATGTCCAGCCAGGCCTCCAGCGCCGGGCGGGACGAGGCCAAGGTGCGTCAGAGGCTGGTCGAGACCGGCGCCGTCGATCTGATGATCGACATCCGCGGCAACTTCTTCTACACCCGCACCGTGCCCTGCCAGCTCTGGTTCTACGACCGCGCCAAGGAGCGCGACCCCGAGCGCGCCGACCAGGTCCTGATGCTCGCTGCGCGCAACATCTACCGCAAGGTCTCGCGCGCCATCTGCGACTTCTCGCCCGAGCAGCAGCGAAACATCGCCGCCATCGTCTGGCTCCATCGCGGGCAGTCCGAGCGGTTCCTGACGCTGCTCGCGTCCTACCTGGGCTCGGCGATCGCCGGGGGACAGGCGACCGCCGCGCCGCTCGCGGCCTTCGCGGACGGGCTTGGCAAGCTGATCGATCGGATGGCGCCGTTCGCGACCGCGGCGCGCGACCCCGACCCGCCCGCCCTGAGCCTGACCGAGTCTCTTCTCCTCTTCTCTGATGGTGCCGGGGCATGAGCCAGAAGATCCTGATCGGACCGGGTGCGGGGAATCGGCAGGCGCAGGCCCGGGGCGTGCGGCTCGGCCGCGTCGCCGGGGTCATGGTGCAGCTCGACTGGAGTCTGCTCATCATCTTCGCGCTGATCACGCTGGCGCTGGCCGGCGGCCCGTTACCGGCCTGGCATCCCGACTGGGGGCGGGCGACCGTCTGGCTGACCGCGGTGACAGCGGCAGTGCTCTTCCTGGTCTCGGTCCTGGCTCATGAGCTGGCCCACGCGATCGTCGGCCGCCGGCTGGGGATCCAGGTCAGGCAGGTCACGCTGTTCGTCTTCGGCGGCATGGCCCACATGGAGGACGAGCCCGAGAGCTGGCACGCGGAGCTCGCGATGGCTATCGCCGGACCCATCACCAGCCTGGTGCTCGGCGCGCTCTGCATCTACCTCAGCGCCCTGATGGCGGGCCCGATCGCCGTCGATCCCGCAGACCCGGCGGCGGCGCTCGCCCAGCTCTCGCCATTGGCGACCATTTTCTTCTGGCTCGGGCCGATCAATATCCTGCTCGGGGTCTTCAACATGGTCCCGGGCTTCCCGCTCGACGGCGCGCGGGTCCTGCGTGCGCTCCTCTGGGGGCTGTTGGGAGACCTGCTGCGCGCGACCCGCTGGGCCGCTGCGGCGGGTGAAGGCTTCGCGTGGCTGCTGATCGGCAGCGGCATCGCGATGATCCTCGGCCTGTCTGTGCCCATCTTCGGCAGCGGCCCGGTGGCCGGGCTATGGCTTGCGCTGATCGGCTGGTTTCTCAACCACGCCGCCCTGACCGGCTACCAGCAGGCGATGGGGCGACAGACCCTCGGCGACCTGCCGGTGACCCGGGTGATGCACCGCGACTTCATCGAGGTCGCCCCAAGCTCGACCGTCCAGGACTTCATCGACGCCCACCTGCTGGAGAGCAGCCAGCGCGTCTTCCCGGTCGTCGAGGGGGGGCAGCTGCTCGGCCTCGTTGGCCTTGCCGATGTGCGGCGCCTAGATCGCGGCCGGCGGGTCGAGACGCAGGTGGCGGAGATCATGACGCCGACCGGCCGGCTCCACCGGCTGACCCCGACCGACAAGGCCATCGACGCGCTCAAGTACCTGGCCGAGCATCGGGTCAACCAGATCCCGGTCGTCACCGCGGAGGGGGGCTTGCTGGGCTCGTTACCCGCGAGGATATCGTGAAATGGCTCGCGCTGAGCGTCAGTGCCGGGCTCGATGGCGACTGGTCGAGCCGCGATCGCTAGCGGTCGGCCCTGGGACTCAGGGCCGGGCGGGACGGGGCCGGGCGGGACGGGGCAGGCGGGCCCTCGGGCAATCCCCTCGAACACTGGGGCGTTACGATTCCGGCCGGCCGTGAGCGCGGTCGCCCGGGCGACCGGGCACAGCGGGGCATCCCTGCCCCCAACCGGGCACCTCGAAGCGCGCGAGGTGCCGTGCGGCAGTTACGCGCAGCCGCGGCGATCTAGCGCCGGGCCATCCCACCGATCGATGCTGACGGAGGTCTGCTATGACGCTTGCAACGACCCTACTGATGACCGGCTTCGTCACCCATGACACGCGCCGCTTCGTGCTAACCCGACCGGAGGGCTTCACCTTCGAGCCCGGCCAGGGCGTCGAGCTCGGGATCGAGCGCGATCCCTGGCGTGGGCAGGGCCGCCCCTTCACGCCGACCTCGCTGCCAGGCGACCGGGCCCTGGAGCTGATGGTCAAGCGCTACCCCGACGGCGACGGCTTCACGGTTGCCCTGCATGGCCTGGCGGCCGGCGCGCCCCTGACCCTGAGCGACCCCTTCGGCACCCTCGCCTATCGCGGGCCTGGGGTCTTCATCGCGGCCGGGGCCGGCATCACGCCCTTTCTCGCTATCCTACGTCGGCTTGCACAGGACAACGACCTGGCGGGGCATAGCCTCTTCTTCTCGAACAAGACCGAAGACGACCTGATCTGCGGCCAGGAGCTGAGCCACTACCTCGGGGCGCGGGGCCTTTTCACCTTCACCCGTGGACACAGCTCCTGCAACGAGGGGCGGCGCATCGATGCCGGCTATCTCCGCGGCCCCATCGACGACCTCGACCACCACTTCTACGTCTGTGGTCCGCGTGGGTTCGTGGCGGCCGTGAGCGACGCGCTGCTGGCCCTCGGGGTCGATGCCGATCGGCTCGTCTACGAACGTTGAGCGCGTTGCGCGGGGACTAGCCCGGAACCAGCTGCGCGGCGAGGAAGCCGAGGACGGCGCCGATGAGGAGCACGGTCAGGTACCACTTGAGCCGGTCCAGGAAGGCCTTCGTCGTGTCGCCAGCGGGATGGGGGACGGGCCGCAGCGATTGCTCGAGGATCCAAGCCAGCCAGCCGCCGATCAAGAGTGCCGGTGCGACAGCGCGCAGGGCGCGGTAAGGCATCTGCTCCCGGTTGAGGCGCAGGATGCGCCGCGCCGAGCCGAGCAGCTTGCGCACGATCCGAGCGAGGCGCGAGCCAGGCAGCCGGTCGATCGCCATCTCGCCGCTGTCGAGCAGCCATGCCGGCTTGGCCGGATCGCCACGATAGCCGGTGGCCGGGGGCCTGAGCGCGGCCAGCTCGGCCATCGCCAGTGCCTCGGCCGAGCCCGGCTGGAGTCGGGCGATCGTCCCGCGATCCCGCTCGGCCGACCAGGCGCAGTAAGCGTCGAAGGCCTCCTGCGGGATCAGCCCTTCGCGCCGGAGCTGCGCACGCATCGCCAGGCGGCCGACGAAGAAGTCGTTGAGGCGCCACTCCTTGTCGAGGAACCCGCCGAAGGCGCCGAGCACGCCACCGGCGAGCGGCCTGGCGGTGGCGAGGTCTGTCTCGTCCGAATAGATGTCGAACGGTGTGATGCACCGCACGGCGAGGTTCGGGGTCGAGCGGATGCCGGCCAGGGCCTCGAGGACCTGCATGGCCTGGGCATAGTCGTCGAACAGCGCATCGATCTCCCGTCGCCGCTGGTCGGATACCGCCAGCCGGCTCAGGACCTGGCTGGTAAGCAGCTCCTGGGCGAGCGCCTTGCGCCGCTCGCCGAGTGTCTCCGCTGCGGCCGCCAGGTCGGCAAAGGCTGCTCGGACGGCCTCCTGCAGGTCGGCCCGCAGCGCCCGACGCGCACCGCCGTCGGCGCCCCGCCACCTCGGCTCGTGGCGAAAGTGCTCGTGCCAGAGCTGATACTTAAGCTGGCGGAAGCGCTTGTCGAGCGCGCGCAGCGCGCCGAGGGCCTGATAGTAGCCGGCCCAGCCCGCCGCCGTGTCGATCTCGCCTTTGATCTGCTCGGCCAGGGCCGCATCGAGCTTGCCATCCTCTTGCAGGAGGTCGACCAGCTCGTGCAGGCGGGCCCGCAGCGCAAAGCGATCCTGCCGGCTCACGCGCGCCCACTCGGCCTCGACCGCGGCGCCGACGGCCCCCTTGACCAGCAGCCACAGGGCCCAGGCCTCGGGATTGAACTGGCGCTGCATCACCTCGCCATAGGCCGTGCGCAGGCCGTCGCGGAGCTGCCGGTCCTGGCAGACCGCGCGCGACAGCGGCTTGAGCACCGCCAGCGCGTCGTACATGCCGCGGACCTGCGCGAGATCTCGGAAGATGGAGTCCGATCGCGCGACACTGCCGATCTTCGAGTAGATCCCGGCCGGGTCGAGGCGGCGCTGATCGAGGTCGTCGGCACCGTAGGCCGGCGGCACCCAGGTCTCGTTCGGGTCGATGAAGAAGAAGAGGCGCTTGGGGGCCGGCTTCTCGGCGATCGTGTCGAGGGCGATCCCGAGTGGCCGGTTGTCCATGACGCCGCCGTCGACGTAGACGAAGCGCGTCGCCTCAGCCGCCGGCCGGCCCTCGTCGATCGCCGAGCTCGGCTTGACGCCCGGCGCAAAGGCGATCGGAAAGCCGGCCGTGATGAGGGCCGCCTCGACGAGCCGCTGCCGCTCGTCGGGGTCCGTCACCTGGGCGGCGCTGAAGTGCTCGTACTCGACGTGGCGCGTCGACGGGAAGGTCGGGCAGGTCGGATCGTCGGCCAGGATCACCGGCTCGCGCAGGCCGCTCAGATTGGTCAGCGTCAGGAAGATATCCAGGTCCTCCTCCAGCGGCCGCTCGCTGGTGGCGACCGACGCGACCTCGAGCAGATCCCGCGCGCGGTCCCCGAGCCGCTGGTTGTCGAGGAGCGCCTGACGCGGGAAGTCGGCGCTCGGCAGTAGGGACTGGATGTCGGCATCGTTGGCCCAGATCGAGACGAGCCCCGCGAGCACGCCCTCGGTGTTCGTCCCGGCCAAGGCCGCCGCCAGCTGGACCGCAGCGAGGCCCCCGGCCGAGGTGCCGGTGACCACGTCGACGTGGATCTCGGGCACGCTCGCTGGCTTGGACCGCGCGCGGCTGAACTGCGTCGCCCGCACCAGCTCGTAGGCGATCCCGGCCTCGAAGACCGCGAGCGAGACGCCGCCGTAGAAGGTCAAGCCCAGATTGACCCGATTGCTCATCGATGGCCTCCGTCTATCCTGGTTTTGGCGGCTCGGCCCGCGCGGGCGCACAGGTCACGGGGCCGCTCGCTGGCCCGCGCGCTGGCGAGGGGGCCCGTCGGGTGCGCCCTATGCCCGAGCCGGCTCCTCGGGGCCGGCCGTGCAGCAAAGGCCCGCCTGCCCCGCTCGCCTCGGGCCCGATCCGGCGCCCGCGCGCGGGCGCCATACCTGTTGAGCCTAGCCGATCGCGGCGGGAAGGCTAGATCGATGTTGTGGTAGCCAACAGGTGACCCCGGCTGCCCAGCGCTCGGCCGAAGTCGCAAGACGGTAACAATCCTGGCTTATCGTGCCCCTGTGGGTCCCGGCGCGCCCCACTCGCCAATCGCCGCCACCCGAGCCGCCACCCGAGCCGCGAAGCCCAGCCACTCAGCCCAACCGCCCATCCCAACCACCAAGCCCCAGCCGTCAAGCCCCAGCCGTCAAGCCATGATCACCACGACCACGCCGTACCAGCTCGAAAGGCCGATTGCCCAGCTCGTCAATCTCCGTGACGGGGCCCTCGAGCTGGAGCGGGCCTATGCGGCCGAGCTCGCGCAGATCGAGCCCGGCCACCGCCACAGCGCCCGCAATCTGCTCCACTACCTGAGCATCCGCCAGCAGGACATCCGCGCCCTCCAGCAGGAGCTGAGCGCGCTGGGCCTGTCCTCGCTCGGCATTCTGGAGCCACATGCGCTGGCCAGCCTCAACTCGGTGCTGGGGGTCCTCGGGCAGCTGACCGCAAGGAACCTGGACCTGTCACCCGAGCCGCCGGTGGATTTCCGCACTGGCCCGCTGTTGCTGCGGGATCATACCCGCGCGCTCCTCGGTCCCGAGCCCCGCGACCGCTCGGTGCGCATCATGGTGACCATGCCGAGCGAGGCGGCTGCGAACCCCCAGCTGGTCCAGGATCTGCTGGTGGCCGGGATGGACGTGATGCGGATCAACTGCGCCCACGATGGCCCGGATGCCTGGGCGGCGATGGTCGAGAACCTGCGCCGCGCCGAGCGGGCGGTCGGGCGCCATTGCCGCATCCAGGCCGACCTGGCAGGCCCGAAGCTCCGCACGGGCCATCTGCGCGCGAGCGGCCGGGTGCTGCGGATCGCGCCGAAGCGCGATGTCTTCGGCCGGGTCGTGCGGGCAGGACGCGTCTGGGTGACTGCGCACAGGGCGCCGGAGCCAGCCCCGGCGGACGTCCGCTATCGGCTCGAGATCGAAGGCGAGCTCCTCGCAGATCTCCTGCCCGGCGATCGGCTGGGCTTCACCGACGCCCGCGGGCAGGCGCACGAGCTGCGCTTGGGCGAGGCGCACGGCCTCTCCTTCGTTGCTGAAGCGGATCGGACCGCCTTCGTCGAGGAGGGCACGCCCATCACTGCAACTCGCGGCGGCGCAGCGATCGGGGAGGCCCGGATCCGTGGTGTGCCGGAGGTCGTCAGTCCAATCGAGCTGCTCCCCGGCGACCTCCTGGTGCTGACCCGCGCCGAGGAGTCGGGTGCCGAGGCCGAGCTGGCGGCCGACGGCCGGGTGCTTCGGCCAGCGCAGATCCACTGCACCCTCGAGGCCGCGTTCGAGCAGGTCGAGCCGGGGCAAGGGGTCTGGCTCGACGACGGCAAGATCGGCGGCATCGTCGAGGAGACGGATGGCCAGCGGATCAGCGTACGGATCACGCACACGGGGCCGCAGGGCGCCAAGCTGCGGGCCGAGAAGGGTATCAACTTTCCGGATACGGCACTGCGGATGGCCGCCCTGACCGCGAAGGACCGAACCGACTTGCGGGCAGTCGTCGAGCTCGTCGACATGGTGGCCCTGTCGTTCGTCCGCGGCCCGGAGGACGTCGCGCAGCTCCACGAGGAGCTGTATAGGCTCGGTGCGAGCCGGCTCGGCGTCGTCCTTAAGATCGAGAATCGGCAGGCGTTCGAGAACCTGCCGCGGATCCTGCTCCGAGGGCTCCGGTCGCCACCGGTCGGCGTCATGATCGCCCGCGGCGACCTGGCGGTCGAGGTTGGCTTCGCGCGGCTCTCAGAGGTCCAGCAGGAGATCCTCTGGCTCTGCGAAGCAGCGCATGTGCCAGTCATCTGGGCGACCCAGATCCTCGAAGGCATGGCCAAGAAGGGGGCCCCGTCGCGGGCCGAGGTGTCGGACGCCGCGATGAGCATCCTGGCCGAGTGCGCCATGCTCAACAAGGGGCCAAACATCGTCGAGACGGTGCGCTTCCTCGACGGCATCATCGGGCGCATGGACGCGCACTTCGTCAAGCGCCGCGCGACGCTGCGCAAGCTCTCGGTCGCCCAGCTGAAGTAATGCCTGATAGAAAACGTTCTCAATCCGAAAGATCCGGCTGGCGCATCTCGCCGTGACGGCGAGATGCCATGCAGCCTGAGGCATTCAGTGTACGTCTCGCAGGCGGGATCACTCCCGCACCAGGCAACGCTCGATTCCGGTAGATGGCCAATATCCTTACCGGCCGGGAACTTGCGCCAGACGCGTCGCAGCAAGCGGTTTCCGATCGCTTGAGGGGACCTCAAGTCAGGTCGGCTCTTCCCCCCTTGTCCAGCCCTTGCCTAGCGCAATCAAGGCCTGAGCTCAACCCCCATCGAGCGATGTCACGTCCGTAGAATCATGATAGATCTCGATGCCAAGCCGCTCGGCGACCTTGCGCGCCCGCGCGTCGACCATCGGCGAGATGACGATCAGGCGCGCCGCCTTGCGCTGATGGCGTGCTTCATAGAAGCGTGCCTTGCGCTCGAAGCTATACATCCCGGCCTTGTCGATCGAGGATTTCAGCTCACAAATCAGCAGCACGCCGTTCTTGATGATGATGTCGAGCTCGATCTGCTCCGGACGTCCGAACACCACACCCTCGTCATCGAATTCGTTGACGTTTAGCACCTGCACGCCAAAGCTGTCCTCGAGGATCCCGGCCAGGGCGTTGCGAAAGGCCGTCTCGGACTGAATCCCCCAACGCGCGCCCAGCGCACCGATGCCGCGATCGAACTTCTTGGCCTGCGCCATGATCTCCTCATGGACCCGGTCGAAGCGCCGATCGTTCTCATCCCACTTGCGTGCCTGCTCCGCGCGATCGCGCTCGGCCTCGGCCTTCTGCTCATCCCACTTGCGTGCCTGCTCCGCGCGATCGCGCTCGGCCTCGGCCTTCTGCTCATCCCACTTGCGACTCTGTTCTTCGCGATCCCGCCGCAGCTCGCCCAGCAAGGCATGGAACCAATCTTCGGTCTCGCCGCGCGTCGGGTGGTGTTGGCGCGTCAACGCCAGCACCTCGTCGCGAAACGCTGGATCATCGCGCAGCAAGGCCGGCAACTCGCGCTTGATCGATTCTTTCAGGGATGCAGCCGTCATCGTTGAAGCAGCCTCCAGGGGACTTTGAAAAAATGCCATCCGGGCAATGTCTCAAGACGCAAAGCGAGAATGCGATATCCGCTTCGTTCCATTCTCCGTCGCTTGGGCGACCGAACGGCGTGAGGCATCCCTGCCCCGCACGGGCAGCTCGAATCCTTCGAGGTGCCCTCCAGGGGTTCTCGCAGCCAATGCGCTCGGCGGCGGTGACCTACCGCATCTGTTGCGCCGCTTCGATCTCGCGACTGTGTCGATGATAGTCGGCCTCCAGAGCGTCGGGTAGCGTCAGGTAGCGTCAGGGCCCAATCGATGACGATATAAGAGGCTCAGAATGTCCTCGCGCGTCCAGCCCCGCTGATAGAAGACGCGCGTCCGGCGGATCTTGTGCCCCAGCCGTGCCACCGAATCGCAGCACCTGACCAGGGCGGTCACGCGGGCGCGCATCACCAGGGCGAAGGGGTTGGAGCCCGCCGCCAGAGCAGCCTGGTGTTCGGAGTGGTGGAGCAGCTTGACGCCGGGACGCTCGAGCACGCCCTCGCGGCGGTGGACAGCCATGCTCGCTGAGGAGCTGCGCCAGGCCATTCGGGTGCTCGCGGCGCAAGGGCAGGGGCTGCGCGAGATCAGCCGCACGCTGAAGGTCTCGCGCAACACGGTGCGGCGGGTGCTGCGGGAATCCGAGCGCGCCACAGCGCCGGCGGAGGATCCGCGCCTCGCGGCCATCGTCGCGCTGCTGCCAGCGCTCT
>CAZOWL010000109.1:0-12600 GCA_964583605.1 uncultured Chromatiaceae bacterium
CCTTTACATCTTATTTTCGGTGAGGAGCTGTCTTGACAGGGGGTACCACCTCCCTGGTTGGGCTTGGCGGCGTGATCGAAGGTGCGCTGACAGGCGAAGATGTGGCGCCCCGTCTTGGGGTTGATCGAATCGTCGAGCGTCCCAGAGACTTCGACTCTAAGCTCGGATATCTCGATCCCAATGACCTTGATCCCCGGCTGGCCGGATAGAAACGCTCTGACCTCAGCGACGCCTCTAATTATGCCGCGCCCTGGAACCAGCCAGACTACATCATGTTCGCATAGACCAAGAACTTCTATCCCACGGCCGGACTTCTCAAACTCAATCCATTGGCGATGAATACCGAGAATTGCGCGTTCGTCATTCATGGCTCATCACTGCTGCTGAGGTACCAGTCGGCCGTTGATCCCTTCATGCCAGTGCGGCTGCACACCCGTGTCGGTCTGCTCTATCAGGATCTCGCCGCGGCCGGAGAGATCCCTTCTGGCATCGCACTGCCGCCGTTGTTGTCGATCATACCCTACAACTGTGAGAAGGCATGGAGGGCCTGGACCAGTCTTGACGAGCTCATCGAGCCGAATCTGCCCGCGCAGATGCGTCGCTTGCAGCCGAAGATTTGCTTTCTACTGCTCGACGGGTAGCTCCTCGCCGATAGCGCCGATAGGGAGTTGGCGGACAACGCAATGTCGCTGCGGATCTGATCCGGCTGGAGATCAGTCGCCGCTCATGAGGATCTCTAGCTGGTGCTGGTAAGTCGGATTGATTAGTTGGTCGGCGGCACCCGAGCAGGATAGCCTGCGCCGCGCCTTCGTGGTCTGCCTCAAGCGTGTGCTGCTGCCGGCCCGGGCTCCGGGCAACCGACGCGCGGATTGCTTCCCAGCTCTCCAGGGGCTCGCAGCGCCCAGCCAAAGGCTAAGCGCCGATACGCATTAGGACTAGATGCCCTCGGACATGCCGAGAACATTATCAATGTATACACTTAAGTACTAGCCTTTTATATCTATTTTCGCTGCTAGGGCAGAAGCTGGACAGTGCACCGGCTGTTGGTCTGGTGGCATCAGGTCGGTGCGGTCGGCTACGTCGGAGAAATCGATCTGGTCCAGGCGCTCTCTTTGGATGCTCATGATTTTTTTTGGGTGCGGTCGATGTCTGGGGACTCCCCCTCGGTAGACGCCGGTCAACTCGACCTCAAAGACGCCGCGATCTTCCAAGCGGAACCGTTCGCGATCGCTGATGGACACGACGCCGACGGACCCTTCAAACAGCTTGCCGATTTCGCCCACTTGCGTTGGTCCAATCAGTACGAGCCCTCACCTCCACCTTGCCCGTCACCTCCATCGGGGCCAAACTGGCCCCTAAACCGGCTGTGGTGTTTCTTCCATTCCTGTAGATCGACCCCAACGATCGCCGCACCGAGAACATCCAAAGACATAGGAGCAGATATGCAGCTCAAGGTTCTTGCCTTTGTTCTAGCCGGAGGCGAGGGAACGCGGCTATACCCATTGACCCGTGAACGTGCCAAGCCCGCGGTCCCGTTCGGTGGAAAGTACAGAATTGTTGATTTCGTGCTCAGCAACCTGGTCAATTCCGGGATTTACTCCATTTACGTGCTGATTCAGTTTCGCAGCCAGTCCCTCCTGCAGCACCTCAGCGATGGCTGGCAGTTCGGGGGCATTCTCAAGAACGAGTTCTTGATCCCGGTGCCGGCCCAGATGCGCACCAAAGGCAAGGAGTGGTACCGAGGAACCGCCGATGCGATACACCAGAACCTCAACCTCATCGAGCAATCCGCCCCGGATATCGTCGTTGTGTTTGGTGCAGATCACATCTACCGGATGAACATCCGGGAGATGATCGAGTATCACCAGCAAAAGCGTGCAGATGTCACCATCGCCGCCTTGCCCACAGACAAGAAGTTCGCTAAAGACTTTGGCGTCATCGAGGCCGCAAACAGCGGGCGCATCATCGGATTCCACGAGAAAAAGGCCGATGCCCCCACCATCCCTGGCGATCCGCACCGCGTCTATGCCTCCATGGGCAACTATGTATTCAGCACCGACATGCTCTTGAAGATGATCGAGGAGGACCAGGAAGATCCCAACAGCTCCCACGATTTCGGGAAAGATATCTTACCCAAGGCCATCGGCCGGGCCGAGATGTTTGCCTACAATTTCAACCTGAACAAGATCCCCGGGGAGGACCCCGACAAGCATCCCTACTGGCGCGATGTAGGCACCCTCGATGCCTTCTATGAGGCCAATATGGATATACGCGCCATCTCGCCCGAGCTCAATCTTTTCAACCGCGAATGGCCACTGCGCACTGCGAGCTACCCCGATCCGCCGGCCAAGTTTGCGTTTGACGAGGAAAATCGTCGGGGACAGGCTATTGATTCGGTCGTCTCGGGCGGCTGCATCATCTCCGGAGGTCTCGTCAGGGACTCCGTTCTCGGCCGGCACGTCTTCGTCCATGCGGGATCTCAGATCGAGGCATGCGTGATCTTCGACAACTGCGATATTGGACGTAACTCGCAGCTACGCCGCTGTATTCTGCAGAAGAACGTCCGTATTCCAGAGGGCTCAGTCATTGGCTACGATCACGAGGAAGACAGGAAGCACTACCATGTGAGCGAAAGCGGCATAGTCGTTATCGAGGGTAAACGCACGCCTATGCCGATTTCAACGCTAACAATTTGAGCGAAGCTCGGGTACCGCTGACCCAGATCCGTGACCGGGGTTGTGCCTCGGCAACCATCGAGGCTAGGAGGGCGGGCCGGCCTCCCGCGTCTCTTCTTCCCGCGTCTCTTGCCGGGGCGGCCTGCGTCTCACCCGCGCATCGGCTGGATCTGATTTTTCACGGCGTTTTCACGCGACAGCGACGAGCTCTTTGACGCTGGGCAGCTAGTCTTTCCATCAAGCCCGATCAAAACGGTCGGGCATTGAACGAGGAGAGACGGCCATGAGACAGACGAGCACGACGCGCCGAGACGAGCTCGGCAACCCCATCACGGCGACAAGCCCAGCTCTGGTTGAGGCCTACGAACGGGCGGTCCGCGAGCTGCAGTGCTATCGGGGCGATCCCGTTGCCACAATCCAGGCTGCGCTGTCCGAGGATCCAAGCTTCGCAATGGGTCAGGTGCAGCACGGGTACCTGCACCTACTCGGTACCGAGCCGACGGGGTTCCCGTTGGCTCAGACGAGCTATGACGCGGCCTGGGGAGGAGCGATGACGGATCGCGAACGGGCCCACCTGCGTGCCCTTGGCCACCTGATCCGCAGCGAGTGGCGGGCCGCCGGACGCGTCTTGGAAGACATCACCGTCGAGCATCCGCGTGATGCCCTGGCGCTTCAGGTCGGCCACCTCGTCGATTTTTACACCGGCGACTCGCGGATGCTCCGCGACCGCATCGCGCGCGCGCTGCCACAGTGGTCGGCTGCCATGCCGGGCTATCACGCGATCGTTGGCATGCACGCCTTCGGTCTCGAAGAGACCGCCTTGTACGACCGGGCCGAGGCAAGCGGTCGGCGGGCCGTCGAGCTCGAGCCCCGGGACGCCTGGGCCTGGCACGCGGTCGCTCACTGCCTGGAGATGCAGGGACGCCAGCAGGAGGGAATCGCCTGGCTGACCAGCGATGCCGACGCCTGGTCGCAGGACAACTTCTTTGCCGTGCACAACTGGTGGCACCTGGCTCTGTTCCACCTGGATCAGGACGACACCGAGACCGCGCTCAAGCTGTTCGATGGACCCATCCACGGCGCCCGCTCCGAGATGGTGCTGGGCCTGGTCGATGCCTCCGCCTTGCTCTGGCGTCTGCACCTGCGCGGTGTCAGGTTGGGCTCGCGCTGGGCGGCGGTCGCCGATGCCTGGGAGCCCCACGCCGGGGCCGGAAACTACGCCTTCAACGATGCGCATGCGGTGATGGCCTTCGTCGGCGCCGATCGACCCAACGCACGGGCGACAACGCCGACTTTGCGCGGGAGGTTGGCGCCCCGGGGACCCGCGCGATCCTCGCATTCGCCGCCGGGGACTACGGCGAGACGGTCCGTCTACTGAGACCGGTCCGCAATCGCGCGAACCGCTTCGGCGGCAGCCACGCGCAGCGGGACCTGCTCGACCTCACGCTGATCGAAGCAGCGTTGCGTGGTGGACAGCAGGCACTCGCACGTGCCCTGATCGCCGAGCGCACTGACCTCAAGCCCGACAGCCGAGGCAACCATGGACTGACCCAGCGCGTCGCTGTGGCGCCGCGCCGGGCGGCCTGACGGGCATCGCTGACCCAAGCCGGGGACTCTGGCCCAGAGTCCCCGGCATTTTCAGTCGCTCAAGGGACTGGATCGGCAGGTCGGCCTCTCGGCCGAGCGGTATCGAAACCGCAGTGTGCCATGATACGCGCGAGCTTTTCGTCGGCGAGCGTGGAATCCTCGTGTCGCCCTCGAGGGCGACGCTCCCGGCTGACCGGTTGGCGGTGATCAACTCGATCTTGCACAGCCCCTTACTCGCCCGGCAGGGGCGGGACCTGGAAGCCGGCGTCGGCCCAGCCCTTCAGCAGGTATTCGCGGTCCTCCGGTCGGCGGATCGGGTTGACATGGAGCAGCCAGCGCACGGGCTCATCGGCCTCGGGCGGGCGGCCGAACGTGATCCGACGTTGAAACAGAGACAGGAAGGCGTCGCGGTGCCGTCGGGCCTCGTCGAGCTCGCCGAGCAGGGCGTGGGCGCAGGCCAGGCAGGCGTGCATATCGGTGGCCGCATGCGGCGCCCGGCGGGCCATGTCGATCACTTCGGGTAATCGCCGGGCGAGCAGCATGGTGCCGGCCGCGAAGGCGAAGTACCAGTCGTCGTGGAACGGATTTAGCCGTCGCGCCAGCTCGGCTCGCTCGGCACCCAGCGCGGCCCGCCCGAGGCAGGCATCCGAGAAGGCCAACTGGGCGAGCATGTCGGCATCGTTCGGGTTGAGCGCCTCGGCACGGGCCAGATGCCGCTCGGCGCGCTCGAGCTCGCGCCGGTAGAGGAGGATCCGGCCGAGGACGAAGTGGGTCATATGGTCGGTGTCGTCGAGGCGTGCGCCCTGCTCCGCGTATTCATAGGCGCGGCGCTCGTTCTCGTCCCAGCGCTCCCAGGCGATGCAGCTCCATTCGTTGAAGTGCGTCAGGGAGAGGCCGGTGTAGGCTCGGGCGAAGCCGGGGTCGATCGCCAGGGCGCGCTGGAAGAGCGGACGCGCCTCGGTCAGGCTCTCGAAGGTGCCCTGACGCAGGCAGGCGACGCCGCGGAGCCAACAATCGTAGACCTCGAGGCTCTCGAGTGGCCGATGTGCCGCCTCCCGAAGCCGCTCCGTATCGATGCGCACGGAGAGGGCCGCCGCCACGGCTCGTGAGATCTCGTCCTGCGCGGCGAAGACCTCGTCGGCGTGCACGTCGTCGCGCTCAGACCAAAGGCAGTGCCCGGAGGCCGCGTCGAGGAGCTCCGCCCGGATACGCAGGACGCTGCCGGCCGCTGCAACGCTGCCGGCCAGCACATAGCGTGCACCGAGCCGTGCGCCGGCGTCGCGGGGGTCACTACCGGCCTCCGCCAAGGCAAAGGACGACTGCGCGGCCAGCACGCGAAGCGAGCGGAAGCGGGCCAGGGCGCGGATGACGTCCTCGGCAAAGCCGAGCGCCAAGTACGCCTGGCTGGCCCCCGGTGAGCGGTCCTCGAAGGGCAGCACCGCCACGACGGGGAGCGCGCCCGCGACTGATTCCTGCGTTGGCTGGGCGCGAATGGCGCGTCTCAGCTCCTGAGTTGCGGCCGACGGGGGCACCCCGAGCCGCTCGGCCAAGACCCTACGGCAGCACTCGAATCGGCGCATCGCCGAGCCGAGCGCGCCCCGCTCGATATCCAGACGCATCAGGGCCTGATGCACCTCCTCGGCGGTCGGATCGAGCTCGAGCAGGCGCTCACCGAGCTCCAGCGTGGACTCGACATCTGCCGCCGCGACCAGCTCGCCGAGGCGCTTCGTGAGCGCTCGGATCGTCAGCCGCCGCAGGCGCTCGCCCTCGGCCGCGAGCCAGTCCTCGAACGGGGCCTCATGCAGCGCAAAGCCGTCCAACAGCTGGCCTCGGTAGAGCGTCGCAGCGCGGTCGAGCGCGGCCGGCGAGCCCGCCTGCAGGGCCTCCTCGAGCGCCGCCGTGTCGACCGTCACGCAATCGGCACGGAGCCGAATCGCGTCGGGGTGCGCGTCAATCGGATGGCACCCCGGCCCGTCCAAGACCCGCCGCAAGGCGGCCAGCGCCTGACGCAGGCTACCGCGCGCCTGCGCCGGGGCGCTCCGTGACCAGAGCAGGTCACTGAGGCGCTCGCGGCTCCAGACCGTTCCGGGACTCAGGGCGAGCACCGCGAGCAGCGCCTCGGTCTTGCGCGTGGGCAGCGCCAGCGCACGACCATTGCGCAGGACCCGGAAGCCACCAAACAGCCGAACCTCGATCCGCTCGCCGGCCCCTGTCGGCGGGATCGCGGTCGGCGCAGTCGATGTCGCGACCTCAGCGATTGGCATCAGGGCTTCGCTCGCATCGGACGGCCGCCACGTCGCTCGAGCCATTGAGACCTCCGGGTCTGAGGCCCATGGGCAAGCACAAAGGGGCGAAGCTGACCAAGCCGGTCGATCTCCGCACCGTCGAAGCCCGGAGGCTGAGGCTCAAAGGCCAGCTCAGCCGAGCGGGATCCGATCCTTGTTGCGCTCCAGCCAGGTCCGGAAATCCTGCAGCTGCGGATTCAGGACCCGCGCCAACGCCGGGTCACGGGCCTCGCAGAAATCGGCCTCGAAGTCGCCCTTGAACTGGAACATGTTGCCGAGATCCTCGGCACCCGGGAACCCGAAAGATCGGAACGTCTCTGGCGTCACGGCGTCGTAGACCACCTCTTGGCCGAGCGCCCGACCGAGCTCGGCGGCCATCTGACCGCCGGTCAGGTGCTCGCCGGCAATGCCTACAGTCTGGCCAAGGTACTCGCTTCCCGCCTTGAAGATGCCATAAGCGCAGCGGCCGATGTCCTCGGCCGCGATACCGGGCAGCCTCTTGTCACCCATCGGCAGCGTGAAGGCCAGCCGCCCGTCCGGTCCGGGCTTGGGCCCCATGCCGAAGTGGATCAGGTTGTCCCAGTAGAAGGACGTCAAGAGGAAGGTCGTTGGCACCCCAAGCTCGCCGAAATAGGCGTTCGACTCGCCTTTGGCATCGAAGTGAGGGACCTTGTACTGACCCATCAGGGTCGGCATCCGGTCATCGGAGAGCGGTACCCAGCGGCGGGTATCCTCCAGGGTCGACCAGATGGCATGACGGAGGCCCACGGCTTTGGCGGCCTCGGCCATGCCGCGCGCCTCGGCCTTCTCGCGCTCGGGGGAGAAATGGGCCCAGAAAAAGGTCACGAAAAAGGCGCCGTAAGCCCCGTCCAAGGCACGCCGCAGGCTGTCGGCATCATCGATATCGGCGGCGACGACCTCGGCGCCCTGCGCGGCGAGCTCCTGCGCAGCCGCAGAGCTCGGGCTGCGGGTGATCGCCCGCGCGGCAAAGCCACCCTCAGGATCTGCGAGGATCGCCCGCGCGAGCCCACCGCCTTGGGCGCCGGTGGCGCCGAACACCGCGAGAAGCTTTCGCTCTGTCATCGTCCGTCAACTCCTACAACTCATAGCAAGCAATTTACCAACAACCGGCACGCGTCGGGACCAACCAGAGCGCGGCAACGCGCCTGCCGGGGCCACAGGTTCCCCTTAAAGGAGAGGAACCCGGACACCATTTGTCAAGCCTAGATCGGACGAGTATTTGATGGGCCGCCGCTGCGCCGGCCGATGACACCCGGTGCAGCAGGCCCAAGATGGGAAGGGGTAAGGGCCATCCTTGGCCCGTAGGAGGATCCGCTACGAGGGCTGAGACAGCCCGCTCGCGTTGATGTGATAGACGAGTCGATCGAAGACGTAATCGATATCGTCGAAATCGTTATAGACGCCGTGCGTCGAGACGCGGAAGCCGACACGGTCATCCTGGGGTGCCGCACTGCTGCTGCGCCAGGTGACATACCGGACGTAGATCTTGGGGGTCTCGGTGGCAAGATCGTCAACGATCTGGCTAATGGCCGCACGCAGCTGTGCGTACATGCCCGGCTCGTCCTTGCCCTGAAACGGGTTGAAAGAGGTCAGCGCCGTGGCGAACGCTGGCTCACCCGGGTCGACCCAGAGGGCCGAATTCCCCCACTGGGTCCGGATCAGATCCTTGAGATGGCTGCCGAGGGCAACGCCGCGGTCGTAGATCGCCTGGAGTCCGATCTCGGTGAAGAATGACAGCGAGTCGGTCATCGCGAACACCGCGGGCCGATTCAGCTCGCCCCGGAACTGCATAGAGACGTTTGGCGGCCAGTCGCGGCTCGCGAAATTGCCGCTCGGCTCATCGAAGACGTTGCCATAGAGGAAGAAGTTGCCCATAGCGAAGGGTGGCAACGGGTCTTGACCGCTGTTGCGCACATAGCAGATGCCGGTCCCCGGCCCTCCGCATAGCCATTTGTGGCCCGCCCCGGCAATGAAGTCCGCGCCATAGCCGTGACAATCGATCGGCAGCATCCCCCAGCCATGGGCCGTGTCGACAATCGAGAACGCGCCGTAGCTACGCCCGAGCGCGCACAGCTCAGCCACCGGCATGCGCATGCCGTGCTTGTAGAAGATCTCCGAGAAGGCGAGGTACTGCTTCTTGCCCTGCGGAAGCGGGGCAGCCAGGTGCGGCTCGAACCAATCGAGCACATCGAACACGGTCTTCGTCTGATCGATCGTCGAGGGAATATCGACGACACGCACGTCGACACCGTGGTAGTCCCGTGCCCAGGCGGCGGGCCCGGCAATGGCCGGGTGCTCGAAGCTGGTCGTGATGATGCGGTCACCCGGCTCCCAAGGCGTGCCGGCGAAGATCATGTTGCACGCATCGGTCGTGTTGTAGCTCAGGACGATCTCGTCGCGGTCAGCACCGTAGGCGTCGGCCACATGCTGCTGACGGAGATAGATCGCGGAGCCATTCTCGAGTGGGAAAAGCTCTGGGAAATCGGCATTGAGGTTGGCACGCCAGTCCCGCGGGTCCTGGCTCTTGTACCAGTTGTAGACGGCCAGGTTATTCAGCGAGAACTCGGGCTGGGAGCCCGTAGTCCCGGTGTTCATATGGATGTAGTCGTTCGGCAGGGCGAAGGCGCGGCGCACTTGCCGCCAGAAGCGCTCGCCGCTCCCGAGGAGCCGCGGTGGAGGCTGCAGGCGGCCGGCCCTAGCGGTCATCGGCCCGGCCGCAGCGGTCGGGGAGATTAGGGCCGCTGGCGCGGCGACGGTCCCGGCCGCCGCCGCGGCTGAGGCCATACCTTTCAAGAAATCACGTCGGCGTATTCCAGACGTGTCGGTCTTAGATCTGCTCATCGCGCTAAGCTCTCTGTGTTGGTCGATGCGAAGGGAGGCGGTTCGCAGAACGAGCCGCCAGGGACGCGCGGGCGGATGCTAAGCGGAGAAAGGATTACAGATCCAAGGGGATATTCTCGGAGTGTGCGGCTGATCTCAGATCAGCCGCCAGGGACCGGTCCCCCGACCAAGGACAAGAACCCTGGGTGAGGAAGTGACTCAGCGAGCCCTTGACGGCCCATTACGGATAATCTTGACGCGTCGGGCGGATCACGATGTCGCTGATGTGGACATGAGGCGGCTGGGTCAGGATGAAGTGGACCGCGTTCGCGACATCCTCGCCGATAAGTACCGGACCGAATCGCTCCTCGAACCCCGCCACCAGCTCGTCGCTATAGCCAGCGACCGCTTGGAAGCCGCTCAGCACGACCCCAGGCTCGACCAAAGACACCCGTACACCCTTCGGTCCGACTTCACGGCGCAGCCCTTCGGCCAAGGCATGCACCGCAAACTTCGACGAGCCATACACGGCACTGAAAGGCGAGATCTGGCGTCCGGAGACCGAGCCAATCACGATAATGTCGGCAGGCGAGCGCGGATAGGCCTCGTGCTGAGCCTCGACCATCCTCCGCGCGGCCTCCTGCATCAGCGAGAAGGCACCGGCCACGTTGATCCGCAGCACCCGCTCGAGTTCGGCCCGCTCGGCATCCTTCACGGTACCGCCCAGTCCTCGACCCGCGTTCACGACGACGGCATCGGGCGCTCTGCCAAAGCGCTCGACGGCCGCGGCGAAAAGCTGCCCCGGCAGGGCTTCATCTGCGGCATCACCGACCACGCCACAGAAGGCCGCGCCGAGCTCCCGTTCAAGCTCTTGGAGCTTCTCTGCGTTCCGGCCATTACCCACCAGACCGAAGCCCGAGGCGACGAGCTTCTTGGCCGTTGCCTCCCCGATACCGGAGGTCGCTCCGGTGACGATCGCCACCCGGTCATAACTCTGTGACACTGGGATTCTCCTCATGCAAGTCGTTTGAAGGCCGGGCCAGGGACCCACAGGCTCCGGGCTCGAGGAGGCAACGCGGGACAGCCTGCCAGGCCTGCCTCCAGCCTACCGCGCGCCGGCCGCTCCCCGGGAGAGCCGCGGGCTCGGCCTCGAGCGGCAGGGTGCGCCCAAGGCCTTCGGGACGACTATTGGGGACTGGCGACCCGATCAGGGCCTCTACGCGGCCGCGCTAGCATCAACGCGGTAGGCCAAGTCTGGGCATAGACTCGTTCCCGCCGTCGCGGTATCCTGTCCCGCGGCGTGTCGTAACCGATCCCTGTCTCTCCTATTGCGATGCGCCCTCGGCTCGATAGACTATCGCCCGGAAAAGCCTGAGTTCAACGGCTTTGAGGGGCACGGGGCCAGGCATCATAGCCCCTACTACGCGCCTGTAGCTCAGTTGGATAGAGTACCGCCCTCCGAAGGCGGGGGTCGCAGGTTCAAGTCCTGCCAGGCGCGCCATCTCCCGTAGTCGAAGGCTAGCGAGACCTGTGGGCTGCGTGAACGCTGAACGACTCTAATGCTGCGTGTCAGACCGCGCTGCGGTGACCCGAGATGCCGTCACGATCGGTCGCGTCTCGGTCGCATCCCGGTCGCATCCCGGTCGCATCAGGGATTAACGACACCTGATCACCTAGCCACTCCATGTCTCATCCGAGGATCCGATTAGGCGCCTGCGGCGACATCATGCTGCACGGGCGCTACGACGCCATAGCGAGCCAGGCGGGCGCCACCACCGTATTCGACGCGTTCGCTCGCCTGACCGCCGAATCCGACCTCGTCGTGGCCAACCTCGAGACGGTGCTGGCAAGCGGCGGAACGCCTCAAGCCGACAAGCTCTGCCTGCGCGGCGATCCGGCCTACGCCGCGGCGCTCAGGCGCGCCGGCATCGGCGTCGTCTCGCTGGCTAACAACCATTGCCTCGATTTTGGCGCCGAGGGGCTCGCCGAGACGCGCCGGCATCTCACTGCGGCCGGCGTGCAGTACATCGGTGCCGGGCCGGACCGCGACGAGGCATGGCGTCCGCTGACATTGACCTACCACGGCGTGCATCTCGGTCTGATCGCCGCATGCCACGCCTCGACGAAACCGTCACCGGCCGCGACCGCGACAACGGCAGGTATCGCCGAGCTCACGCCCAATGCCCTGTTTGACGCCGTCGACGCCCTTCGCCCGGCTGTCGATCAGGTCGTCCTACTGCTGCATTGGGGACTGGAGTACGCACACTATCCCACGCCCCAACAGGTCGAACTCGCCCACGCTGCCGTCGACCGCGGCGTTGGGCTGATCCTCGGACACCACAGCCACGCGCTTCAGGGCATCGAGCGGTACAAGGGGGCGGTAATTGCGTACAGCCTGGCCAACCTCACCGACGCATCGGTCGATTGGCGAGGCCCGACCAGGCACTACCAGGCCGACCTCACGGAGGTCGATCGGGAGTCCATCTTGCTACGGGTGTCGATTGGCCGCGACGGCGTCGAGCCGATTTCGACAGAGCCACTCTGGCTCGACGATGATGGACACCCCTTACCCGCCCCTACTGACCGGGCAAGGCAAATCGCGGCAAAGCTGTCCGAGTACTCGAGCAGGCTCGAGGCGGGCGAGCTCGATGCCTATTGGGGGAAGGAGGTCGTCGATCGGCGGGTCACCGCGCCCTTCATCAGCTGGTGGCGCAGCGGCAGTATCTGGGACAAGATCAGGGGGTTCAGGCCCGGCCAGATCGTGACTCTCTATCTGCTGATCCAGACCTACCTGCGCATCAAGCTGTCTCGCTCCGAGTCGAAATGGCTCCTGTTCAGCTCGCGGAACGACACCCGCCCGATGCCGGCGGCCAAGGCCCAGACTGATGACGACCAGTAGGCGCGTCGCGTTGTCATAGGATGCCGCGCTCATCACCGTTGCGAGAGATCGGATCCGCTCGCCCTTCGCACCGAACAGCGGTTCGCTCCGTCCCGCGCGGTTGCGCCGCGAAAGCGATCGTCACCGCCACACGCTAGCCGCCACAAACCGGGATCTCCCAACGGCTGGCAGCAGCGCCCCGTTTCGGTGCGATCCGGACGCAGGCGCCCCATCCTGAGGCGTCGCCACACCTCGTGGCTTCCGCCTAATTCACCGTCACGCTAACGATCATGGGGCGAGGCGAGCCACCCCCGACCATGAAACGTCGCCTCGC
>CAZOWL010000110.1:0-12410 GCA_964583605.1 uncultured Chromatiaceae bacterium
CAACCCTCTCCCAGAGGGCGAGGGAGCGAAGGTGCTACGCGATTTTCATGGTAACCATCATGCAGGGCGACGGTACGCAATGCGCACGGTGCGCGGCTCAGGAGCCAAGTGTAACTACGGCCGGCTCGGCTGAAGGGGTAATAAGGCCGGTCGTGCGCAGCGCCGCTGCGGCTGGGCGGGTTAGAATGGGCCGGTGAGCGGATCATCGACCACCCCCTATACCGACCTGAGCCCCGATCGCATCCTGGACGCGATCGAGCAGCTCGGCTTGCTGACCGACGGGCGCCTTCTCGCCCTCAATAGCTACGAGAACCGCGTCTATCGGATCGGCCTCGAGGGTGAGGCCCCGATCGTCGCGAAGTTCTATCGCCCGCATCGCTGGTCTGATGAGCAGATCCTGGAGGAGCATCGCTTCACGGCCGAGCTCGCCGCACATGAGATCCCTGCGGTCCCGCCCCTCGAGCTCCATGGCCGCACGCTGCATCACCACGCCGGATTTCGCCTCGCGCTGACACCGATGCGCGGCGGCCGGGCACCCGAGCTCGATGACCTCGCAGTGCTCACTTGGCTCGGCCGCTACATCGGGCGCATCCACGCGATCGGCGCCATGCGGCCCTTCCAGGTCCGCCCAACGCTCGACATCCACACGTTTGGCGAGGCATCTCGCGATCTATTGCTCGATGGGGACTGGTTGCCTATCGATCTCAAATCCCGATTTCGTCAGGTCGTCGATCAGGCCCTCGACGGCGTGCGTGCCGCCTTCAACGAGACCGGGCGGGTCGCCTCGATTCGCCTGCACGGCGACTGCCATCAAGGCAATATCCTCTGGACCGCGGCTGGCCCGCATTTCGTCGACTTTGACGATGCCCGCCAAGGGCCTGCTGTGCAGGACCTCTGGATGCTCCTCTCGGGCGACCGATTGGCGATGAGTCGTCAGTTGAGCCAAGTCCTCGCGGGCTACGAGACCTTTCACCCGTTCAACGACCGAGAGCTCCACCTCGTCGAGGCCCTGCGTACGCTGCGGCTCATCCGTCACGCCGCATGGCTCGCGCAGCGCTGGCAGGACCCGGCCTTCCCGATCGCCTTTCCCTGGTTTGGCACCCATCACTACTGGCAAGGCGAGATCCACCAACTGGAAGAGCAGATCGAGACGATGGCTCGAGGGCCGCTGCCGCGCTGGTAGTGGCTGGTGAACCTTGCGGGCATCAAATGCGAGGTGTCGGGCCGCGGCGAGGTCTCAGCTCAGCCCGCTCTGCGCCTCTCCGCCGAGGGGCGGCGCAGGGCGCGTGAGGCCGGGAAGCGGCAGGTGAAGGTGCTCCCCTTCCCTACTTCGCTCTCGATCAGCAGGCGGGCATTGTGACGGTTCAGGACATGCTTGACGATGGCGAGCCCGAGTCCGGTGCCACCAGAGAGACGCGAGCGGGCCTTGTCGACCCGATAGAAGCGCTCCGTCAGGCGTGGCAGGTGCTCTGGCGGTATGCCCTCGCCATTATCAGCGACGGCGAAATAGGCACCCTCGGCGTCGGCCTGCCAAGTCACTTGGATCTCGCTGCCCGCCGCCGTATGCTTGACCGCATTGAAGATCAGATTCGAGAAGGCGCTACGGAGCTCGGCCTGGTAGCCTGCGATCATCAAATCCCGGTCGATCTCAGCGGCTAACGAATGCTTGCCCTCGCTCAGCGCGTGCGCCTCATGCAGCAGCTGCTGCAAATCGGCCCAAACATCGACTGGCTGCGCCTTGGCCGACTGATCGGCCATCTCGAGCCGAGACAATGTCAGGAGGTCTTCGATGATCGATCGCATCCGTTCAGACTGGTTGCGCATCAATAGCAATGGCCGGCGGTGGCCCTCCGGTGTGTGCGGCGAGTCGGCCAGACTCTCGAGAAACCCGGCGATGACGGTCAACGGCGTCCTCAGCTCGTGTGAGGCATTGGCGACGAAATCGCGCCGGATCACATTCAAATGATAGATCTTGGTAATATCCCGCGCCACGACCAGGCGCTGGCGCTTGCGCTCCCCGAACGGTGTAATCCGCAGTGACAGCATGATAGTGCGGTTGTGCCGCGGCGCCAGATCCAACGGGCGCATGTACTCCCCGACATCGATGATGTCGTCCAGCTCGGGATGGCGCAGGATCTCGGTCAGCGGCCGGCCATCGTCGCGGGGCCAGTAGACCGCCATCAGCGGGCCCGCCGCCGGGTTGGCCCACTCGATGCGCTTGTGCTTGTCGAGTATCACGAGCGCATCCGGCACGGAGTTCGCCGCCTCCCGGAAGCGGCGCCCGAAACGGACCTGGCGCTTGCGCCGTTTACGCCGGCGCTGCTGGTACTGGGCGATGGTCCGGTAGATCTCGCCCCAGAGACCACGCGGGAAGGGCGGTGCAAGCCGATGCCGACGCCGCACCAACACCGATACGCGAGCCAACTGATAGAGGTGCCGGGCGAGATACGGAAGCAGCACAATCGGCCAAATCCAGCGCCCGCCGACGCCGAACAGCACCAGAATCAGACCGCCCGCGAGAAGCGCCCCCAACAGAGCCAGCTCGAAGGACAGTGGCTCGCGCAGCGCACCCAGTGTCCGCCAGCGGATCCCGGCCCTGGGCGAGTCACCCGTCATCTGCTTGCCGCTGCCCCCGGTCATTTGTCCGAGAAACGATACCCGACCCCGCGCACCGTCTGCAGAAGCCGATCGTGTCCGCTTTCCTCGAGGGCCTTGCGCAGCCGCCGGACATGGACATCGACGGTACGCTCCTCAACATACACCTGATCACCCCAGACCTGATCGAGGAGCTGCGAGCGGCTGAATGCACGATCGGCATGAGTCATGAAGAAATGCAGCAGACGGTACTCGGTCGGCGCAATCTCGATCGCGCGGCCGTTCGCGCTGACCCGATGACTGATATTATCGATCCGCAGTCCGCCAATCTCGACATCGTCGGCCACATCCTCGACCTTGATTCGGCGCAGCACCGCGTGCACGCGCGCGACGAGCTCACGCGGCGAGAAGGGCTTGGCGATGTAGTCGTCTGCCCCGGTATCGAGGCCCTTGACACGGTCATCTTCCTCGCCCCGCGCACTGACCATGATGACGGGCAGCGTCCGCGATTTCGGGCTCTGCTTGAGCTGCTGCGCCAGCTCAAGCCCCGAGCGCCCAGGAAGCATCCAGTCGAGCAGCAACAGATCGGGGTTCTCCGTTGTGAGGAGCTTTCGCGCCTCATCGGCATGTCCGGCCTCAATGACGCGGAACTCCGCCTCTTCCAGTGCGAAGCGAATCACCTCACGGATATCCGGCTCATCGTCGACAATAAGGATCGTGGCCATAGATTCGATGGTCAATCAGGATTACGACTGTCAGCGGTGGCGGAATTTTATTTACAGCGGGTTACAGCCAGGTTACGGCGGTTCCGCGGATGGCCCGCGCTATCTGTGCCTGTCGATCCGATTCTCGCCGTCAAGCAAGGAGAAGTCTCAAGGTGTCCTCTTTAAGCTTGCGTTTTCTTGGTGTCGGCAACGCCCAAGCCGCCGTGCTGGGCTCGTCTTCAGCCGTGCTGGAACGCAGCGGCCGACCGATCTTGTTGATCGATTGCGGCCCCGACACGCTCGAGAGCTATCTGGACGCCTACGGAGAGCTGCCTACGAGCCTGTTCGTCACGCATGCACACCTGGACCACGTCGGTGGCCTTGAGGGCCTCTTTTACCGGGTGACCACTGGACAGTGCAACCGACTGACCCCACCGCGCCTTTACTGCCCCGTGACCTTGGTGTCCGTATTGCAGCGCCGCCTGGCCGACTACCCCAACATCCTCGCCGAGGGGGGCAGCAATTTCTGGGATGCCTTCCAGCTGGTGCCTGTTAGTGAGCGGTTCTGGCATGAGGGCCTGACCTTCAGCGTCTTTCCGGTCCGTCATCACGAGCATCTGTCCGCGTTCGGCCTCGGCCTGGCCGGACGCTTCCTCTACACCGGCGACACCCGGCCAATCCCCGAGGTGCTAAGCCATTATGCGGCACGCGGCGAGTGGATCTTTCATGATTGTGCGAGCCGGCGGAATCCCTCTCATACCGGTGTCGAGGACATCCCAATCGAGTACCAGTCCGAGCAATGGCACCGCATGGTCTTTTACCACTACGAGTCGAAGGAGGCCGGGCGGCTGATCGAGGGCCTCGGGTATCGCATCGCCCACCGCGGCGAGCGCTTCGACTTGACTTCTTCCCCGGGCGCGAGCGCGGGTCGCGATGCCGAGGAGGGCGCCGACGTATTGATCCGCCTCGAGACCGCGAGCTGACCAGGATGGCCGCATCCTCGACGAAGACGGTTCCGACGATGGCCGTTTCCGTGATAATTTTTGGCTCGCGATCGGAACCGCAAAGGCGCAAGGGACAAGAAGGAAGACAGTGCCGTGCCTAGTACACATGGGCCATCATGCAGATGGCTGCCCCGCCTAAACCTCACATTGCAACCCTTCGCGTTCTTTGCGGTGCAATCAGTTCTTTCGGGTAATGCCAGCGTCGATGTCGCGGGAGGACAGCTGAGTTGACAGGCCAAGATAGGGAGCGAAGAACCGTATTCCGCGGGCGAATCGTCGAGGTCGGAATCGAAGACGTGACCCTGCCGAACGGCCGGGATACGGCGCTGGAGATCATCCGCCACCCCGGCGGCGCGGCCGCGGTTGCGCTAGATGCCGAGGATCGTGTTTGCCTGCTGCGGCAATATCGACACGCCGCGGGCGGGTGGCTGTGGGAGCTGCCTGCCGGAAAGATCGAATCGGGCGAGCCGCCGCTTGTGACGGCGCGCAGGGAGTTGGCCGAAGAGGCCGGGCTCGCCGCCGACGACTGGACCGACCTTGGGCGGCTGCATAGCTCGCCGGGGGTCTTCACTGAGATGATCTATCTCTACCTCGCGCGCGATCTGCAGACACTTGGCCATGACCACGACACGGACGAGGTAATCGAGATCCATTGGCTGCCGCTCGAGCAGGCACTCGCGTGGTGCCTGTCTGGGGAGATCACCGACGCCAAGACCCTCGTCGGGCTTTACCGCGCCGCGGCCGGCCCTCTTAGGCGCTGACGACGCCATGCGCATCCAATGCCTACAGCACGTCCCGTTCGAAGGCCCCACCGCCATTGCCGACTAGGCAGCGGAGCGCGGCCACACGCTGACGCCACTGCTCGATGGCGCCGCGCCGCCGTCACCACCGACCTACGATTGGCTGGTCGTCATGGGCGGGCCGATGCGTGTCCACGACGTGCGCGAGCACGCCTGGCTCAATGACGAGAAGGCCTGTCTGCGGGAGGCACTCGCGGCACGGAAGACCATCATTGGGGTCTGCCTCGGTGCCCAATTGCTGGCCGAGGCGCTTGGTGCGCGGGCCTATCCGAACGCACTCAAGGAGATCGGCTGGATGCCGATCGACTGATCGAGCTTCGGCCTGGCACTCAAGTGTCTGCAGGGGACGCCTCCGGCAGCGGACGCGAGGCGGTCTGGCCTGCGGTCGCTCGCCGATCTGGCTGGCGCAGCGGCGCCGGTCCCAGGTTGGGGGCAACTCCCGCGGAGCGACGGAAGCGGATCTCCCCCGGCGCCGTGGTCCCGCCCGAGACGACAAAGGTCATGGCCTCGTCGACGGTCCAATCGAGCGGCACCAGCTCCTCCATCGGCAGGATCTCCAGATAGCCGCTCGTCGGATTCGGGGCCGTGGGGACATAGACCGCCGCAAGCTCTTCTCCGGAATCCTGATCCTGGAAGGTGCGAGTGACAAAGCCCACTGTCTTCATGCCAGCGTTGGGAAACTCGATCAATACGACCTTCTTCGACAGACTGTTGTCGGATCGGAACGCATCGATCAGCTTCTTCGTCGCACTGTAGACGGTGGTGGCGATCGGAATCCGCGCAATCTGACCTTCCATGAGAAGAAGCAGTCGTCGACCGACCATCCGGGTCATCGCCCAGCCGAGCAGGTAAAAGAGGCCTAGGGTGAGAAGAATCGCCAAGCCCGACGACAGCCAGGGCACCTCGACGATGACGCGGGCCAGATCCGGCGAGAACGGACGCACCGCGTTGGCCAGCAAAATGACCTTGGGTCGGCCAATGCCGGAGAGTAGGTCGACAAAAAAATCGAACACGAAGACGGTGACCAGGATGGGGATTACCGTCAGAATCCCGGTGAGGAGATAGGACCGAATGTGACGCGCCATCTTGGTACCTGTTCGCTCCCTTTGAGTATGCGAGATTGGTGCCGACCTGGTCGGATAGCAAGAAAGGCCTCCGCCGTCGCCCGGTCCGCCGCCACTGGGATCTACCCAACGGCGACACGGCTAGGCACCAGGCACTGGCTCAGTTAAGACCTCAAAATCTCCGCATCGTGGCCCTAATGACCCGAGTCCATCCTGCGCCCCATCTCGGGGCGTCGCACCAGATAGTAGCCACCGATCAGCGTCCCCAGCAGCGCAGCTAGGCCAACGAGGTAGAGGGGGTCACCGGCCTTCGCCTCCAGATCGATGACGACGATCTTTCGCGTCAAGGCCGTGATGGCGATCAACAACATCATCTCGGCATGGACCGCTTTGTCCATCATGTACATGTAGACGCTCGCCATGAGCTCGATCGCGATCAGCACGATCAGAAACACGCCGAAGACCTCGAACAGCTCGTCGAGCGCCAATAGAAAGCCTTCGCGACTCAGCAAATCCTTGTACAGAACAGCAACGAGCTCGATGACCGCGATCACGGCCACCGCCGACATCAACACCAAGAGGATGCCGGCCAGCGTCTTCTCGAAGTAGTGAAAGGCCTTATCGACGAAGAGTTAGAGCCAATCCGGGCGGGACGAACCGAACAGGCGGGGAACCTCGTGAGCCCCGTCGCGACCTCCGGTAACCGGGGCCCAAGTAGGCACTCCGCCTCGATCGCGCACGGCAAGGACACGGACCAGGGCTCCCGCATCGCGGAAACGCTCTCGGATATAGGCGACGGTGCCGCTGTCGGCGCCACGCTCGATCGTGACCGTCTCGCCACTGAAGAGCCAATCGACGGCGGCATCCGACAGGCCGAACAGACCCTGGATCCGTTCCCGCGCGGTTGCGGGGTCCGTCCCGGGAATCAGATCTCCGGTGAACTGGATGTCGAAGCGAGCATGATGCATGGGCAGGATCGCCGGCCTGGTGGCCGCTCTGTTCGTCGGTCCTTGGAATTGCGCTTGCGAATCAGGGCTTGCGCCCTAGGTACCCTTGGTCACCTACCGGCGCAGTGCGCCCGTCACCTCTACACACCCGAAGCTCTGGGCGCGGCTAGCGACATTCTACCGCATGCCGCCCGGTTATTCGTGGAAACGGCTCGCCGGGGCCCCATTCTTCCAGGCGAAGACGCTTGATTGAACCGCGACGGCGCGGAAATCGCAATCGATCCCAGTCATCACTGACGTCGCACTGGTCATTTACGTTGGCACGATGGCCGACTATCATTAGAGGTTATTTTTCTTGATCTCTACCTCCGACTGGAGGCCTTCCACATGCGCCTGATCCAGGAAGCCCTGACCTTCGACGATGTCCTCCTGATCCCTGCCCACTCACGGGTCGTGCCGAAGGACACCGACCTCACGACGCGACTGACCCGTGACATCGAGCTCAAGATCCCCTTGGTCTCGGCGGCGATGGATACGGTCACAGAGGCCCGTTTGGCGATCGCGCTGGCGCTGGAGGGCGGAATCGGCATCGTCCACAAGAACATGAGCATCGAGCGTCAGGCCCGTGAGGTGCTAGCGGTCAAGAAGTACGAGAGCGGCATCATCCGCAATCCGATCACGGTCGCCCCGGGAATCAGCGTGGGGGAGGTCATGCAGATCACCCGGGCCCACAACATCTCCGGCGTACCGGTAACCGAAGGCGGCAAATTGGTTGGCATCGTCACCGGACGCGACCTGCGCTTCGAGACACGGCTCGACGAGCCGGTCGCCAGCATCATGACGCCGCGGGACCGACTAGTCACGGTGCGCGAGGGCGCGAGCCAGGAGGAGATCCTGGGCCTGCTGCACAAGCACCGCATCGAGAAGGTGTTGGTTGTCAATGACAACGACCGATTCGAGCTGCGCGGTCTGATCACCGTGAAAGACATCCAGAAGGCCAAGGACTTCCCGAAGGCCTCCCGCGATGCCCAGGAGCGGCTGCGCGTCGGGGCTGCCGTGAGCGTCGGCGCCGACAACGACGAGCGTATCGCCGCCCTCGTTGAGGCCGGTGTCGATGTCCTCGTCGTCGACACGGCGCACGGACACGCGCAGGGCGTGCTCGACCGCGTCACCTGGATCAAACGGCACTTTCCCGATGTGCAGGTCATCGGCGGCAATATCGCTACCGCGGCAGCCGCCCAGGCCCTCGCCGAGGCCGGGGCCGACGCCGTCAAGGTCGGCATCGGACCCGGCTCGATCTGCACGACACGCATCGTTGCGGGTGTCGGCGTGCCCCAAATCACCGCAGTGGCAAACGTCAGCGAGGCCCTTGAAGGCACGGGTATTCCGCTGATCGCCGACGGTGGGCTGCGCTACTCGGGCGACGTCGCCAAGGTGATCGCCGCCGGCGCCCACAGCGCGATGATCGGGGGGCTCTTTGCCGGCACCGACGAGGCCCCAGGCGAGGTGGAGATCTATCAGGGCCGCTCTTACAAGTCCTATCGCGGCATGGGCTCGCTCGCGGCCATGGGCAGCAAAGAGGGCTCGAGCGACCGCTACTTCCAGGACGATGTCGAGAAAGAGAAGCTGGTGCCGGAAGGCATCGAGGGCCGCGTCCCCTATAAGGGCAGTGTGATCAACGTCATCCAGCAGCTCGTCGGTGGGCTGCGCTCGAGCATGGGGTATACGGGCTGCGCCAATATCCAGGAGATGCGCACCAAGCCAGAATTCGTCCGTGTAAGCACTGCAGGGGTGCGCGAGTCGCATGTCCACGACGTGCAGATCACCAAGGAAGCACCGAACTATCGCATCGACACCTGATCCACCTCGATGACCGCCCGAGACATCCACGCCGATCGCATCCTGATCCTGGACTTCGGCTCCCAGTACACCCAGCTCATTGCCCGGCGCGTCCGCGAGGCAGGCGTCTACTGCGAGCTTCATCCCCACGACCTTGGGCCCGAGGCGATCCGAGACTTTGCCGCCAAGGGCATCATCCTCTCAGGGAGCCCCAGATCCGTTCACGCGGACGACACAGCACCGCTCGACCCGCTGGTGTTCGAGCTCGGCATACCGGTGCTCGGCATCTGCTATGGGATGCAGGTGATGGCCGCGATGCTCGGCGGCCGGGTCGCTACGTCCAGACATAAGGAGTACGGCTACGCCCAGGTCCGCGCCCGCGGTCACTCGCGGCTGCTACGCAATATCGAAGACCATACGAGTCCCGAGGGTCATGGCCTGCTCGATGTCTGGATGAGCCACGGCGATCGGGTCGAGGCCCTACCGCCCGGCTTCGCCGTCATCTGCGAAACGGCCAATGCCCCATTCGCCGGCATCGCCGATGAGTCGCGCGGCCTCTACGGCCTGCAGTTTCACCCCGAGGTGACTCATACACGGCAGGGCCAACGGATCCTAGAGCGCTTCGTGCACGAGATCTGCCACTGCGGAGAGGCCTGGACGCCTGCCAACATCATCGCCGAAAGCCTCGAGCGGATACGCGCTGCGGTCGGCTCCGACCAGGTGCTGCTTGGCCTCTCAGGGGGCGTCGACTCCTCCGTCGTCGCGGCCTTACTGCACAGGGCCATCGGCGAGCAGCTCACTTGCGTCTTCGTCGACAACGGCCTGCTCCGCCTTGACGAGGGAGATCAGGTGATGCGCACCTTCGCCCGCCACATGGGGGTCCGGGTGATCCGTGTCGATGCCGAGCGGCGTTTCCTTGACCGACTGCGCGGCATCGAGGACCCGGAGCAGAAGCGGAAGGTCATCGGCAACACCTTCGTCGATGTCTTCGACGAGGAGGCCGGCAAGCTCGCCGACGTTCGATGGCTCGCCCAGGGCACCATCTACCCGGATGTCATCGAGTCGGCCGGCGCCGCGACCGGCAAGGCGAACGTGATCAAATCCCACCACAATGTCGGTGGGCTTCCGGAGCAGATGAATCTGCAGCTCCTCGAGCCGTTGCGCGAGCTCTTCAAGGATGAGGTGCGACGCATCGGCATCGAGCTCGGCTTGCCGTCTGAGATGGTCCACCGCCACCCCTTTCCGGGGCCCGGCCTCGGCGTGCGGATCCTTGGCGAGGTCGACAAAGCCGCGGCCGACACGCTACGCCTCGCCGACCAGATCTTCATCGATGAGCTACACAGTGCCGGGCTCTACGAGCAGGTGTCCCAGGCCTTTGCTGTCTATCTTCCCGTGCGCTCGGTCGGCGTCGTCGGAGACAATCGCCAGTACGAGCCCGTGATCGCGCTCCGTGCCGTGGAGACCATCGACTTCATGACCGCACGTTGGGCACATCTGCCCTATGATTTTCTCGATGCGGTGTGCCGCCGGATCGTCAACGAGGTCAGCGGGATCTCCAGGGTCGTTTACGACATCACCGGCAAGCCACCCGGGACCATCGAGTGGGAGTAGTAGCCAGCACGCAAAGATCCAGCCCTCGGGCGCTACGGCTCGCCGATGCGGCTCGCGCGCTCCTCCGCCATGCGTTCGCGCAGACGCTGCTCCATTAGACGCGAGGTGTCGACGCCGAGGTCTTTGAGCTTCTGATTGAGCGCCGCAGCCTCGACGAGGGTGCCGACATTTCGGCCCGGGCGCACTGGAATCGTCAGATGCGTGATTGCCACATCCAAGATCGAGAGACTCGACTCGTCGAGTCCCGTCCGGTCGTATTGGGCCCTCGCATCCCAGTCCACGAGGGTAATGGCCAAGGTGATGCGTTTCTTGGGCAGGACCGCAGCCACCCCGTAGAGCATCCGGATATCGATGATGCCGAGTCCGCGGGCTTCCATGTGATAGGGGAGGAGCTCGGTGGCCCGCCCGACCAGGACAGACTCGCCGAGGCATTTGATCATCACCATATCGTCGGCGACCAGATGGAAGCCGCGGCGGATGAGCTCGAGGGCACACTCGCTCTTGCCGACGGCGCTGTCGCCGAGCAACAGCACGCCGATGTCATGGATATCCATCAGAACGCCGTGCAACGCGGTCTCGGGTGCGAACTCCGCATCGAGATGCTCCCAAAGTCGCTTGTTGAGCTTCGTCGTCGTATGCGGGCAGGACAGTGCGGGGACTCCTTTCGCCTCGGCACCCTCGATGACGACATCCGGGGCTTGCCGGCCATTGGTCACGATGAGACAGGGCACGTCGCCGGCCAAGATGCGAAGCAGGTTGTCCATCAAATCACGCGAATCGCGGTGTCCCTCAATGTAGGACACCTCGCCGTTGCCGAGCACCTGGATACGCTCGTGCCGAAAGGCGTCGAAGTAGCCGGTCAGCTCGAGTGCTGGGCGGTTCAGCTCGGGGGAGAGTATCTGGCGCTGGAGACCAGGCTCGCCAGCGAGGAGATGTAGCCCAAGCGCAGGATCCTCGAGCAGATTGGCGACTGTTGTCGTCATGTAATGAGCTCTCGCATGAAATAAGCGGTGGCACAGGAACCACTCGCGGTCAGGCAGCCGGGCTGGGGCCCCGGCCCATGACACGCCGCGTTGGGCCGACGGCAGGCCGCCCAGCGAAGGCGTCTCGTGGGGCCTGGTCCCTCGGTCCAACCCGCCACGGGCTGTACCACGGCAACCAGCCGCAGCGTGCGCCAGGGGTGCCGCGCCAGGGCCACCGGCCGTGGAACCGTTTCAGTCGCTCCGCCGCTCCGCATCCAAATCTCGGCTTACAGGGCCAGGTCCAGACCACTGACGAGCATGCCTGGCAACAGCGCGCTGCCCGTCGAACGCCCACCATAGGTGTCGGCCGACAACAATAGCTCCCGCTCGCGGGTGAGGCCCTCGAGTCGATCGCCGAGCAAGTGGTAGAGGGAATCGTCGAAGCGCATCACAGATAAAGGGGCCACGATCTCGCCGTGCTCGACCCAGAACGTGGCGAACCGCGTCATGCCGGTCACCCGGCAGTCGTTGCGATCAGACCAGTTGCAGTACCAAAGGTTACTGATGTAAAGCCCTTCTCCGAGGCGGGAGACGGCCTCTTCGACCGGGATATTCCCCGGTGCAAGGGCGAGGGACTCAGGGGTCCCGCACGCCGCATTGACCGGCACATCGTACTCTTGCCCGTCGCGCGCATCGACCAGACAGTCGACGAAGCAACCCCCGTGGATCAAGGCCACTTGAGGCGGTTTGACAAAGGCCTCGTCTGTAAAGCTCGGCACAAGTCCGCGGGCATGCTCTTCGCCAAGATCGACGATGGGACTGAAGGTCCGCTCGCCGCGCACCAGACGCAGGAGGGGTGTTTGGGACGTACGGTGGCTCTTCAG
>CAZOWL010000111.1:0-12237 GCA_964583605.1 uncultured Chromatiaceae bacterium
CAGGGCACGACTACGAGCAGCGCTTCGTCTCCAGCATCGCCCAAGAGAAGGCCCGTAACCCGCGGCTCGGTGGCGGCCGCTCCAAGGAGGACTTCGTCGCCCTCATGGACAGGCTCGATCTGCCCTACCCCCGTAAGATCGACTTCGCCGTGCCGGGGAATGAAGACTGTGGCCAATGCCCGAGCAATGTGCCGGAGCAGTTCAGGGGTCCGTGCGCGGCCAGTGATCAGGGATAGCCGGCAGTCCTGTCGCCACCCATGTGGCTTCCCAGCGCGGACGGATCGAGAGCGAGCATTCCGGTCCGCTGGACTCGCTTCGGCGTCTCGTGCACGCTGACTGCAAAGCCCTTGTCCGGCTCGCGGATCCGCAGGAAACCAATGTAAAGCAGAAGTTGCAGCTACCGGCGTACCAGGTGTCTGATTTCATTCCATCAGCCTCGGAGTCGGACTTTCCAGTGTCGCCGCTATCGACCCATTGCGGTCTCTCGCGGAATCCTGGCTCAGTGGTCGCTCTCCAGAGGAGTGGATCCAAAGCACTATACGTGGATAAGCAGAGGTCTCTCGCAGCGGATCCTCCCGCTGGAGTAGCCGTCGTTAGTCGCTGCGCGCCGTCGCGCAGCGAGATCCCAGCCACTTTGGCGACCCTGCCATGGAACGGTTCGTCGTTGGCCGGTAGTGTCTGTAGCCTAGAAATCTCGCGACCCCGTGCACTTCGCCTGCAATCAGAGGAGTGATCGACATACCCAGGAGCGTCTCCATCGACTCGATCTCCAGCTCCTCACCACAGCTCGGGCAGAAACCGCACCTCTCGCAGTCGACGGCCACCAAGTGCTCGGCGTCGCAACGATCGCACCGAGACCGCAGCAAATCGTGTTCGAGGCATAGTTCGCCACGGCCAAGCTGGGGGGTAGACCTGGTGCCAGCGCTCGAAGCCAGCTTTCCACGCCCCGTCGGGCGTCGTGGGACTCTCGGCATCTGCCGTATGATGGCAGGATGTCAGTATCGCCCGGGGGAGAACCCGAAACGCTGATGCTTCGGCCGGGCTCCGATCTGACCGCTACGCCGCACCGCGCAGGAGCATTCGGAGGAAAAGATGCGACCGACGCGCGCGGAGAGATGGTCGGGGACTGATGTGAACCGCGGTAGCCAGATGTCCGCCGCTCGCGGAGGTCCGGCAACCTTTACCATGAAATTCGCGAAGCACGTTCGCTCCCTCGCCCTCTGGGAGAGGGTTGGGGTGAGGGAACGATCAGGGGCGAGGCCACCTTTCATCATCTGGGGTGGCTCGCCTCGTCCCATGATCGTTAGCTGACTTCACAAAGTCGAACGCTGGCTTCTAAAGTATCGAACCGTGAGCGCTTGGCCCCGATCTGGGCGCCCCGTCCGGGTGCCGCGCATCCTGCGAAGTCGCGCAGCCCCGCGCGCACAAGAGGGACTCTGGGGGTGACCGTGTTGGCAACTGTTCGTGATGCGTGTGCGATTCATCCGATGGTCCACGACTACCGGATGACCGAGGCCATCGAGAATCTCTCCGGTCTCATCAACGACCAGGGCGACGGACGCGAGTTCTTCGCCCGCAATTACGTTACCCAAGGCATGGAGGTCCTGTTCCGTGAGGGGCTGCTGCGCCTGGCAGGCCGCTCCGATCAGGCTGCGTTCGAGCTGGCGCAGGCCATGGGCGGCGGTAAGACGCACCTGATGATCGCGGTCGGGTTGCTCGCGAAGCATCCGCACCTTCGCGCGGAGGTGCTGCCAGCCGATCTGGCGGAGCGACTGGACTTCGGCCCCGCGCGCATCGCCGCCTTCAATGGCCGCAACGATCCGGACCACTACATCTGGGGCGAAATCGCCGAGCAACTCGGTCAGGCCGAGCTGATCCGACCCTACTGGGCCGACGGCCCGCGCGGCGTCGACGAGGCCAAATGGCTCCAGATCATCGGTGCCGCGCCCACGCTGATCCTGCTCGACGAGCTGCCGCCTTATCTGCTCAACGCCTCGACACGCGCTGTCGGTAGAGGCTCCCTTGCCGATGTCGTCACCTACAGCCTGAGCAACCTCCTCACCGCCGCCATCAAGCTCCCGCGCTGCTGCGTCGTCATCGCGAACCTGTCGGGCAGCTATGACGCCCAAACAAGGGACCTGGCCCGGGTCATGTCCAACCTGCAGCAGGAAGCGCAGCGCCAGGCGATGACCATCACCCCGGTCCAGCTAGCCGGCAACGAGATCTACGCGATCCTCAAGAAGCGCCTGTTCACCGACCTGCCTGAGGATTCTGTCGTCGATTCCGTCGCCGAGGCCTTCGCCGAACAGGTCAAGGCGGCTGAGGACGGCGGCTACATCACCGCCCGCGCGATGGAGGAGGTGGCCGAAGAGGTCCGCGAGACCTACCCCTTTCACCCTTCGTACAAGAATCTGGTCGCCCTGTTCAAAGAAAACGAAGGCTTCCGCCAGACCCGCGGCCTGATGCAGTTCACCGCGCGGTTGCTGCGCAGCGTCTGGAAGCGGGATGCGAACGACGTCTTCCTGGTCGGCACCCAGCACCTGGACCTGAACGACGTCGAGGTCCGCGACGAGATCCAGCGCGTCAACTCCGCGCTCCTACCGGCCGTAGTCAACGACATCGCCGACCACGGCAACGCCCGTGCCGAGGAGATCGACGCGGACCTCGGCGGCGATGCCGCCGCTCAGGTCGGCAAGCTCCTGCTCTCGGCATCCCTATCCCGTGCGGTCGGCGCACACAGCGGCCTCACCCAGGCCGAGATCATCGAGTACCTGGTCGCCCCCTACCGCAAGGCCGACGAATTCCTGGCTGGCCTGGAGCGGCTGCGCGACCGCGCCTGGTACCTGCACCGCGAAGGCGAGCTCTTCTACTTCAAGGAGACGGAGAACCTCGGCCGGCGCATCGAGCGTGACGCCAAACAGATCCCGGCCCCGAAGCTGGAGCAGGCGCTGATCAATCGGCTGACCGGCCTGTTCAAGGCCCAGAGCAAGTCCAAGGCCGCTTACCAGGATGTGCAGATCATGCCGCGGCTGGACGAAGTCCGGCTGTCCGGTGCGCGCATCCTGCTGGTGGTGCAGCCCGACGGGCGCACGCCCCCTGAGTCGATCCGCAGCTTTTACGAGTTCCAGCAGGAGAAGAACAACGTCCTGATCCTGTCGGGCAACGACAGCCACCTCGCCAACGAGGTCGAGGTCCGGCTGCGCGAGCTCTATGCCATCGAGAAGATCCACGCCAACCTCAAGCCCGGCGACACGCTCTACGACGAGGCCCGCGACAAGCTCGAGGAGCTCGAGGAGCGCTTCACGAAGGCCGTCTCCGGCGCCTACAACCGTCTCTTCTTCCCTGGTCCCATTGGGGGCGGCGACGGCGAGCTGGTGATGGCCACCATCGACAACGGCCTGAGCTTCGGCGAGGGCGACCACTCCGCCGAGGCCCAGATCGAGAGGCTGCTGGCCAGCGGGCGCTGCGACAACAAGCTCGCGCTGGACATGGCGGACGACCTGCTCAACTACTGGGCGATGGCCGAGACCTACCTCTGGCCGGCCGCGGATCGCCGTGTGCCCTGGCGGGATCTGGTGATGCGTGCCAAGACCGATCCCACCTGGCCCTGGCTGCCCGGGGCACGCGGGCTGGAGGTGCTGCGCGACGAGGCGCTCAAGCAGGGGCGCTGGCGACAGACGCCCGAGGGCCAGATCGAGAAAGGCCCGTTCCCGCCGGAGCGGACCTCGGTCAACCTCACGGTGCTCAGCACCGACCGCGATAGCGGCGAGACCACCTTGACACTGACCCCGCGCAACGCTGGCGAGAGCCCCCGGGTCTACGTGCTGAAGACGAGCACGGTCAGCGAGCAGGACGAGCAGGTCCAGGACCTGGAGAACTACCGCACGCGAGAGGCAACGCTGTACTTCCTCGCCGTCGACAGCACCGGCCGGTACCAAACCGGCGAGCCGACACGCTGGACGGCAGAGCTCACCATCCGCCACGAGATCCACAGGCTGGCCGACGGCCGCAAGGTGGAGCTGCGCTGCACGCCGCCGGCGGAGATGCGCTACACGCTCGATGGCACCAACCCGAGGGAAGGGGCCCTCTACACCGCGCCGTTCGAGGTCCCGACGAAAGGCTGCGCGGTGCTCATCGCCGCGAGGGCGGGGGAGGTGGAGAAGGCCGCCAAGTTCCAGATCCCGGCCGATGGCGACGAGCGCGTTATCATCGATGACCAAAGGCCGGCCCAGATTGCGGATGGCAAGCGGGTCTCCCTGGACACGACCGACAAGGCCTTCGGCGTGATCCAACGCTTCCGGGAGCGCTCCGACACCTTGATGCGCGGCGTGCAGATCCTGATCGGCGAGGGCGAGAAGGCGGTGCAGATCCGCTTCAACGACCGGGAGCTCACGGCCGCGGCGATCGAGACCGCCATCCGCGGCATGCGCGAGGTCATCGGCGACGAGCAGGCCGACGTGCAGGTGACCATCCGCGGGGGCATTCGCTTCGGCGACGGCTTCGCTCTCAAGGAGTTCTCGGAGCTGGCGGGCCTTGCGCTTACGGCGGGCGATGTCATCCAGGAGGAATAGGGATTCTCTCACCGAGGCACGGAGGCGCTGATGAAGGATGGCATCACCCGGATCATCAACGGGGCCGTTGAATGACAGGAAGGTTCTCTCGCGGAGAGGCGGAGACACGGAGAAAGAGAGAGCAATTATTGATACCTCCGTGTCTCTGTGCCTCCGTGAGAGGAGAATAGATGGCAGAGACGAAGACCCCTTCAGCGCGCACGCGTTATGCCCATCGCACTCTGGGCTTTGGCGTGCCAGCCACCTCGGACCCGCACCACTTCGTGGTCCGCATCCCCCGCGGCAATAGCGCACGGGTGCTGATCAGCGAGCATCTGGGCATGAGCGCCGGAGCGGCGCCGGAGCAGATTCTCGATCGGGTACTATTGGAGCGTGGCCGCTGGACCGCAGTCCGAGCCGAGGTGCAGCGCGCATTCAACGCCCGGCTAAAGGAGCACGACTTGGCGACCGGATCCTGGAAGGTCGGCGATACGCCGGTAGACCGCCTGCTGGGCAAGGAGCTGTGCGTGCTGGCCTGGGCCGTCGAACGCCTCGACCCCGAGAAGATCCGCCTCGCGGTCCGGAACTGGCTCGCGTTGCGGCCGGAGGAGCGCTGGTGGTTGTTCGGCATGACTGCGATCGCGACTGGCGGTGTTCAGGATGCGGACAAGGGCTGGCGGGTCGCGCTGCGCTATGCGCTGGGCGACGTGGCACAGAACGAGCTGCTGAAGCCGCGGCTGGAGACTCGCAAGGCCGGTCCCACCGAGCCGAACCGGACCTTGGGGTTGTTCGATGAATGAGGATCAGGCGCCGCGACAGCAACGCGTGCCGCATTGACGGCCATCACGGCCGCAACCAGAATGGTTGCACACTCCAAGACGCCGGCTCCGCCCATGTCATCGCTGACCCTCAAAGACCTGCCCGACGATCTGCTCGACCGTCTCCGCGAGCGCGCGCGGCAACAGCGGCGCAGCCTGAACCGCGAGGCGATCCTGCTGCTGGAACAGGCCCTGGCCCCCGAGGCCGGGGCTGTGCCCGCGAGCGTCGTCGAGACCGAGCGGGACGCCCAACTGGCCGCCTGGGAGCGCCTGGGTGGACGCTGGCCCGGCGGCGATGCGGCGCTGGATGCCATGGTCTCCGATATCTACGACGCGCGGACTGAAGGCCGCGAGGTCGATCTGTGAAGGTGCTGGACACGGACGTCTGCGTCGAGATCCTGCGGGGCAATCCGCAGGTGCTGCAGTGGCGCCGGCACACCCACTCACGGGTCGTCACCACCTGGATCACGGCCTGCGAGCTGGAATACGGTGCCGCCAAGTCCGCGGACCCCGACCAGGCCCGCGCGCTGGTCGCGGACCTCTTGAGCACGCTCGACATCGTCGGGCTGGATCGACCGGCCGCTCGCCAGTTCGGCCAGCACAAGGCCGCCCTGCGCCGCAGCGGCGAGACCCTGGCCGATGCCGACCTGATGATCGCGGCCATCGCCCTGGCCCGCGGTGCCGAGCTGGCAACCGGCAACTTCCGTCACTTCCGCCGATTTCCGGACTTGTCCCTGGAAGACTGGATTCGTCAGCCACCGCCGGAGCCGGCCGGCCGAGGTGATACCCCGTCATGAACTACCGCAGCGACGTACCGATCGCTCCGCGCATCGAGCCCTTTGCGCTGCAGGATGCCCCAGCGCTGATCGAGGCGGTGTTCCCGGCGCAGAAGGTCTCGTTCGAGGCGCAGCGCGAGCGCAAGGCCGGCGCTGGGCAGACGTTGACCGCGCTCGGTTCATACTGGAAAGGCAGGAAGCCCTTGATCCTGGTGCGCGCCATCGTCCTGGGCAGCCTGCTGCCGCAGACCGACGACCCGCAGAAGGACCTGGAGATCTTCGAGAAGCTGATGGCCTTTGACGACGGCGGCCTGGCGCGGCGCGAGCCGAAGCTCGGCCCGGCGGAGATCGCCCGTCGGATCGAGCTGGCGAGCCCCTGGAGCTATTTCGCGGCTCGGGTCAAGGGCGACGAGGAGGATGTCGAGGAGATCAAGGTCGCGCAGTTCCCCCTTGATTTGGGTGACTATCCGGGCCTCACGATCCGCTGGCGCCGGGATATCCACCCGGATTACCGGCTGGAGCTACTCGCCCGGGCGCTCGCGACCTATCCGACCTATGCAGCGCGCGCGGCCCTCTGCAAGCGCCCGGAGGAGCTGGACCAGACCGCCCTCTATGCCCCGATCTGGCCGGAGGTCAACGCCCATCTAGGCCGCTTCGGCATCGCGGCCCAGTCCCATCAAGAGCTGGTCGAGCAGCTCGGCATCCTGCGCTTCGGCCACCGTCCGCGCGTCGGCGACACCTTCTGCGGCGGCGGCTCGATCCCGTTCGAGGCGGCGCGCCTGGGCTGCGACGTCTACGCCTCGGACCTGAGCCCGATCGCCTGCATGCTGACCTGGGGGGCGCTCAACATCATCGGCGCCTCGCCCGAGCGGCGGGCCGAGATCGAGCGGGCACAGCGCGAGGTCGCCGAGGCGGTGGACCGCGAGATCACCGCCCTCGGCATCGAGCACGACAGCCAGGGCAATCGCGCCAAGGCCTATCTCTACTGCCTGGAGACCCGCTGCCCGGAGACCGGCTGGATGGTGCCGATGGCACCGAGCTGGGTGATCTCGAAGACCCGGAGCGTCGTCGCGAAGCTGGTGCCGGATCACGCGAACAAGCGCTTCGAGATCGAGATCCACAGTGGCGCGTCGAAAGCGGAGATGGGGACTGCTGAGCTCGGGACGGTGCGCGATGGCAACCTGGTCTATACGCTCGACGGCAAGACCTACCGGACACCGATCAAGACGATTCGTGGTGATTTTCTTGATGCTGAGGGAAACACGGCAAATCGGCTACGTCGCTGGGAGAAGCAGGACTTCAGGCCACGGCCGGACGACATCTTTCAGGAGCGGTTGTACTGCATCCAATGGATAAGCGCGGAGACCCTTGGCTCACGTCGGCCGGCGACCTTCTTTGCCGCCGCCGGAGACGAGGACGTGGCCCGCGAGCGCAAGGTCGAGGCCGTCGTCGCCGAGAACCTGAAACGGTGGCAGGACGTCGGTTCGGTGCCGGATATGGCGATAGAGCCGGGAGACAAGACTGACGAGCCGATCCGCACCCGCGGCTGGATGTATTGGCATCAGTTGTTCAATCCGAGGGCACTGTTGCTCGCCTCGACACTATTCCGTGCAGCCAACGGGATTCCGTTTCTAGTGCCTCTGTGTTGTGACGCGGTCGATAGGCTCTCAAAGCTCGCCCGCTGGGATATGCGAAACCTTGCTTCGGGCCGCGACCCGACCTGTCAGAGCACATTTTATAACCAAGCACTCAACACTCTCGAGAATTACGGTACGCGTGGGTTTCGGTATTTGGCTGGTTCGATCTTCGCCAAGTATCCCCAGACGACACAACTTGCCGATTCATTTATCCGCACCCATGCGGCGGCGCATTCGTCAGAGAGTTGTGATGTCTTCGTAACAGATCCTCCTTACGCCGACGCGGTTAAGTACGAGGAGATCACCGAATTCTTCATCGCCTGGCTCCGCAAGAACCCACCGTCACCCTTCGACCAATGGACCTGGGATTCCCGCCGGGATCTCGCGATCAAGGGCTCAGGCGACGACTTCCGGCGCGGTATGGTCGACGCCTACAGGGCGATGACCGAGCACATGCCGGACAATGGCATGCAGTGCGTGATGTTCACGCACCAGGACACCGGCGTCTGGTCCGACATGGTGAGCATCTTCTGGGCCGCCGGGCTCCAGGTGGTCGGCGCCTGGTACATCGCCACGGAGACCACCTCGGAGCTGAAGAAGGGCGGCTATGTGCAGGGCACCGTGATCCTGATGCTGCGCAAGCGCCCGCCGGGCGAGCGCCCCGGCTTCAAACAGCGCATCCTGCCGGCGGTGAAGCGCGAGGTCGACGCCCAGATCAAGCAGATGCTGCACCTGAACGACGAGACCGAGGCGAAGATGGGCGCGCCCGTCTTCAACGACTCCGACCTCCAGATGGCCGGCTATGCAGCGGCACTCAAGGTGCTGACCGGCTTCACCAGCATCGGCGGCGAGGACGTGACGACCTTCGCGCTACGCCCGCGCCGCAAGGGCGAGACGACCGTCGTCGACGAGATCGTCGAGCAGGCGGCCGAGAGCGCCAACAGCCTGCTCGTGCCGGACGGCCTCGCCGCCGAGACCTGGGCGGCAATCGCCGACATCCAGCGCTTCTACCTGCGGATGCTGGACATGGAGACCACCGGCGCCGCCAAGCTCGACAACTACCAGAACTTCGCCAAGGCCTTCCGGGTACAGGACTACGCGGCCGTAATGGCGAGCGTCAGGCCCAACGGCGCGCGCCTGAAGACCGCCACCGAATTCAAGCCGCGCGACCTGACCGATCGCACCGAGATCGGGCCAACCCCGCTCGGCGCGCTATTCGTCGCGATCCAGGAATTCCTCGCCGACAAGGAGCCCGAGGTCGTCATGACCAACCTGCGCGACGCCGTGCCGGGTTATCTGGGACAGCGCCCCAAGTTGATCGACATGGCCGGATTCCTCGCCGCCAAGACCCGTCAGCTCGAGATCCGCCGCGCCGCCGAGGCGATCGCCGGGCGGATGCGCAACCAACGCCTACAATGAGCGTTGAGAGAAGAAGGGCCTCTCACGGAGACACGTAGACACGGAGAAAAAGAGAAGAAATCTTGGTGACTCCGTGTCTCCGTGAGAGATTGAATTGAACCGCCAGGCGACGAAGTTTCGATAGGTCACGCCGCTGGAGAACATCGTATGCGCTACACGGTCGTATTTCATCGCAGTGACGAAGGCATCAGCGTCTCGGTGCCTGGGCTGCCCGGCTGCTGGTCGGAAGGCGATACCGATACCGAGGCATTGGAGAACATTCGCGACGCCATCGCCGAGTACTTGGCCGCCGTCCAGGACGCAACCGGCGGTCAGGAGACCCATGAGGTCGACGTGGCGGCCTAACGATGCCGAAGATTCCCGGCGTCAATCATCAAGACGCGGTTCGCGCATTGGAGAAGGCCGGGTTTCTGGTCGTCCGCCAGGGCAAGCATATTGTGATGCGCAAGGGCGAGCGCTTTGTGACCATTCCTCGCCATAACCCGATTAAGGCCTTCACAATGGGTGGCATTGCCCAAGATGCCGGCCTGACAGTGCAGCAATTCAAGGGGTTACTCTGAACCGCGCATCGCTTGGGGCGTTGGCACGGGCGCCTGCCGCATGCGCGCTGCCATCCTGAACGTATGACCATTCGCCGTCTGTCCTCGCGTACCGACCGCCTCGACCGGAGCTTCCTCGCCGAGCAGCTCCAAGGCGCGCGCAGCTATCGGCGCATCGCCGGATACTTCACCAGCTCGCTGTTCGAGATCGCCCACGAGTGGCTGGAGGGCATCCCCGACGTTCGTATCGTCTGCAATGTGGATCTGGCACCCGAGGACCTGAAGGTGGCGCGGATCTGCGAGGCGCGGATGCTCGGGCGTTGGAACGAGCGCTCGATCGAGGCGGAGTCGCTGCTGAACCGCGAGCGCTACCAGCGGCTGGACGCGTTCCTCACCAAACGCGGGCCGGCGATCCGGGTGGCGCCCGACAGCGTCTGTGGCTTCGTCCACGGCAAGGCCGGGATCATCGAGCGTGCCGACGGCCGCAAGGTCGGGTTCATCGGCTCGATGAACGAGACCCGGCACGGCTGGCAGAGCCACTACGAGATCCTCTGGGAGGACGACTCGCCCGAAGGGGTTGCCTGGATCGAGGCCGAGTTCGAATTCCTTTGGAACGCGGCCCGACCGCTGCCCGAGGCCGTGTGTCGCGAGGTGCGGCGCCGTGGTCGGCGCGAGGAGGTGGAGCTCCCGGCGATCGAAAGCGAGGAGACGCTGACGCCGGCAGCCCTGATCGAGTCGCCACTGTACCGCGAGGGGATGACGCTGCAGCCCTGGCAGCAGGGCTTCGTCGCCGAGTGTCTGCGCCACTGGAACGACCACGGCCAGGTCCGCCTGCTCCTCGCCGACGAGGTCGGTCTCGGCAAGACCCTGTCCCTCGGTACCGCGGCGCTGACGCTCTGTCTGCTGTCCGAGAAGGCCCGCAAACGGCGGAGGCCCATCGTCATCTTCGCCCCGGCTACGCTCTGCGAGCAGTGGCAGACGGAGATGCTCGACAAGCTCGGCATCCCCTGCGCGCGCTGGCACTCCAGCCGCAAGGTCTGGCTCGACCCGGAGGAGCGGGCGATCTCGCCGAGCGGGCCGGAGCACATTGCCCGCTGTCCGCTGCGCATCGGCATCGTCTCCACCGGCCTGATGGTCCAGCCGTCCGAGGAGAAGGAGCACCTCGTCGGCCTGACCTTCGAGCTCATCATCCTGGACGAGGCGCACAAGGCGCGTGCTCGTCAAGGCTATGGGCGGCATGCCGGCGAGCCGAACGCGCTGCTGTCGTTCATGCTCGCGGTTGCCGATCGCGCCGAGCATGTCCTGCTGGGCACGGCGACGCCGATCCAGACCCGCCGCGAGGACGTCTGGGACCTGATGCGGGTGCTGCATCGCGGCAGCAGCGGCTTCGTGCTCGGCCATGACTTGGCGCCTTGGCACGACCCCTCGCGCGTGCTCCCGATCCTGAGCGGCGAGGAGCGGGGCGCGGAGCTGGACTATGGGTGGCGTCTGCTGCGCTCCCCGCTGCCGACGATGGAATCGACGAACGAGCCCAACGCGCGGCGGCTGTTCCGCAACCTCCGCGAGGACCTGGATCTGCCGCGCCACGCCCATCTGGCTGGCGCATTGAGCGAGGTTCCGCGGGATCTTCGCGACGACCTGGAGACGGAGCTGGCTCGGGTCATCGACGGTGCCTCGTTCTTCCAGCGGGAGAATCCGCTGGTGCGGCATGTGGTGCTGCGCAAACGCACGACATTGGAGCAGCGCGGGCTGTTGGAGCGCATTGCCGTGAACGTGCACCCCGATGCCGGGCTAGTCCGACACCCGCACCAGTTCAACACACTCTTCCAGGATATCGCTCTGCGCACCACACCGGAATTCGACCGCGCCTACGAAGAAGCGCGCGCCTTCGGCCAGCTATTGAGCCAGCGCGGTCAGGGCGGCGGGTTCATGAAGAACCTGATGGAACAGCGGGTGTGCTCCAGCGTCATCGCCGGCGTCAGCACGGCGACCAGACTGCTGGCCGGGCGAACCGTCCAGGAGGAGACCGAAGACCTCGACCTGGAGTTGGACGTCCAGAGCGATGCCGAGCGTGCCGCGCTGGAGAGTCTGATTCAAGCGCTCGATCGCGTCGGCGATGATCCGAAGCTCAGCGCGATCCGCTCTTACCTGCACGACGAGGGCTGGCTAGAGCTGGGCTGCATCATCTTCAGCCAGTACTACGATACCGCTGCCTGGATCGCCGACGCACTGGCCGCGGAGCTGCCCGCCGAGACCGTCGGCCTCTATGCCGGTGCCGACCGCAGCCGCCTGTACCGCGATGGCCGGGCGGTCGGTGTTGCCCGCGAGGCCCTCAAACGCCTGGTGGCCGACCACGAGGTGCGGCTGATGGTTGCCACCGATGCGGCCTGCGAAGGGCTGAACCTGCAGACGCTGGGGACCCTGATCAACGTCGATCTGCCCTGGAACCCGACCCGCCTGGAGCAGCGCATCGGGCGCATCAAGCGCTTCGGCCAGGC
>CAZOWL010000112.1:0-2271 GCA_964583605.1 uncultured Chromatiaceae bacterium
CTCACCCCTCTCCCAGAGGGCGAGGGAGCGATCGTGCTGCGCGAATTTCATGGTACCGGTGAGAGGCGCCGTCCTACGGCGCCTCATCAGGAGCAACCGGACTGATGCAAGCAGAATCCTTGCCCACCGGCACTCTTGGCTAGGTACATGGCGGCATCCGCACAGCTCACCAGCGTGGCTGCGTCCACGGCGTCATCCGGATAACGAGCGATGCCGATGCTCGCGCCGATCGAGACACCCTGCCCCTCGATGGCGAAGGGCTCGCGAAGCCGCTGCACCAGCTTGCGGGCGACCAGGGCACGCTCCGCATCATTTGCGGCGCCCTCGAGGATCACCGCGAACTCATCTCCGCCGATACGGGCGACCGTATCGTCGGCACGCAGTGACTGGCCGAGTCGCTCGGCGACCTGCCGAAGCAGCTCATCGCCAGCCAGGTGCCCCCGGTTGTCGTTGACCGCCTTGAAGCGATCGAGATCGACGAAGAGCACGGTGACACAGCGTCCATCCCGACGCCCGCGCTCCAGCGCGTGAATCAGCCGGGCGTCGAACAGGAGGCGATTCGGCAGGCCGGTGAGGCAGTCGTGGTGGGCGAGGTGCTCCAGCTCCTCTTGGGAGCGCTTCATCACGGTGATGTCCGAGAGCACCGCGACGTAGTTGTGCACGACCCCATTGCGGTCACGGATGGCGCTGAGCGTCAGCTGTGCCGGATAGAGCGCGCCGTCCTTGCGCCGGTTCCACACCTCGCCCTGCCAACGGTCGCCGCGCTCGGCCGACGCACACATTTCGACCCACGGCAGGCCGTCCTCGGAGCGTCCGGAGCCCAGCACTTCGGGCGTCTGGCCGAGGACCTCGGAAGGCTCATAGCCACTGATCTCACAGAGGGCGCGGTTCACTGACACGATGCGCATGCGCGGGTCGGTCACAAGCATGCCGTCGGCCGAGCTCTCGAAGGCCGCATCGGACTGGCGCAGCTTCTCCTCGGCCGCATGACGCTCACTGACATCGCGCGCCAGAGCCAGAACATACGCCCCCCGTCGATGGGAGATATAGGTGGCGTTCACCTCGACCGGAATGAGACGGCCATCGCGATGCACATGCAGGGACTCGAAGGTATCCGAGCGCTCATTTCGCAGGAGGGCCCAGAGCTCCCGCCATCGCTCGGGCGGCAGGTAGGGATCGACCTCATAGAACGACATGGACACGAGGTCCTCGCGCGCGTAACCGAGCGCGCGGCAAGCCCCTTCGTTGACGTAGTGCAGTCGTCCTCGCGCGTCGACGAGAAAGGCGCCATCGGCCACCTGATCCAGGGCGTACTGCATGAGACTGAGACGCTCCTGCTCGTCACGCCGCTCGCTGATATCTTGCACGATACCGACCAGGCCTTCGACAGCCCCGCCGTCTGTGCGCTCCGCAGCCCCCCAGCAGGCGATCCATCTCTCCCCGCCTTCCGGCTGCAGGACCCGGTACTCCTGCTTGTGGAGACTCCCTTCCGTCAAGCTCCGCATCAGAGAGGTCTCCAGGGCCGGCCAATCCGCGGGATGCACCAGCTCCTTGAGCAGCCTGAGACCAGCGGGTCGATCGGCGGACACACCCAGGATCTCCCGAGCGTTGTCATCCCATTCCGCCTCGCCTGTGGCCCTGCTCAGACTCCAGTAGCCTATCCGCGCAATGCGCTGAGCCCGACGCAAGCGATCGCGGCCCTCGCGCAGTCTCTCTTCGGTCGACAAAGCATCGAGCGTACAAATCATGAGCTGCCCTGACACGCGCATCAGGTCGATCACGCGGCGAGACAGCCTTCGAGAGGATGCCGTGCGAGCCGTCCCGAGAAATCCCCGCAGTCGACCGCCAATAAGCACGGCAAAAAAATCGCTGCCAACGAGCGCGCCCATTGCTGAAGGCGCACCATCGGGGGGCCACAGGCGGCCGCCAAGCATCACTCCATCGCGCTTGAGCGTGTCACAGAACGCCGCAAGCTCGTCGAGCGGTAGCCCGAGAAGTTCTTTGGCCGCGCAGGTCTCGCCGTCTTCGCTCCACTCGTGGACGACGCTCAGTTCCTCACGATCAGGGGCGAGCCGAGCGAGAAACAGATGTTCGAGCCCCGCAGCACACCCAAGGCTGCGCAGTGCCCAGCGGATCGTGGTGTCGGCCGGGACCTCATCGCCGATTGCCGCACAGCGATCCGATAGCTCCCGCAAAAGGGGAATGCTCACCGCAGATTCAGCCTCCTCGAATGGTGAGGCCTGAGTACGCTACCGGCGTGTACGCTACCGG
>CAZOWL010000112.1:2371-12075 GCA_964583605.1 uncultured Chromatiaceae bacterium
GTACGCTACCGGCGTGTACGCTACCGGGTGGGACATCGGCTGACACACTAAGATCCCTCTGCGGATCGGGGTACGACAATCAGCCGGAGCGAAGTGCTTAACCCGACGGAATCTGATCGGCTGTAGGGTGAGAAGGACACAGAATCCCCCAGCGCTTCTTGGAGCTAGAGGTCTTGATGGCGTCCGTCAAGACCTCCTTGGCGGAAGGCTAGGTCGGTGCTTGCATCCTTCTCTGGACTGCCGATGCTGGTGCCTTGCCCAAGGCCAAGATGCCAGATTTGGGCTGGTCACTGAGGTCACTAATGGTAAAGATAGCTCCCAGAACGATGCGGAAAAGGTCCCTCGAGGGTTGCGCGCAAGCTCTAGAGTGAGCCCGCGCGGCCGATTATCCGACACCCGAGAACAACAGGGTCCACCGGAGAGATGAAGCAGGAGTCATCTCGGAGCCAAGCAAAGCCTGTCAGGCGCCAGCTGCGGCTCTCCGCCAAAAGCCCGTCAGCCCTCGACAGCTGTCAAGTACTCGGCCTTGAAAGCATCACGATGCTCTTTCAAGGAGGGGTCGTAGCCCTTATCCTGCATCTTTTGCTTCATCCAACGCGGTATCACGCCACGGACGTAGACGTTCTTAGGATCATCTGGATCTACGTACTGAGTGTAAGGACGTGCCGAGACCCTCGACACCGCACCTCGACGCCGGCGAGCCGTAAGCAGTGGCAGGATCTCATTAAGCTCGTATCCGCGCCCGAGAATCAGATCCTTCACCTCTTGGACCACTTCATGCTTCAGCTCTTGGCGACGGGTCTCCAGCGCTCGTTCAAGATCCGCCTGATTTTGTTGCAGCTGGTCGAGCTTTTTCTGTATTTCGTCGACGCTAAGGTTAGCGTATTCCACAGTAACAATACCTCCAACTGTAGTTTTGTCTGTTCTCAGTGCGCGCCGCGATCTTGAAGTGAATTCAAGTCGACTCCTGCATAATCTAAAGGATAATAATGCAATGTCAAGATCTGACTGCTTGCGCTGTAGTAATGTTTCGGCGTAATGCGGCTACGCCGATCTTTGGGGACTCTCATGCAAAGCAACCGCTACATGACTCCATTCGCTCACCGCTTTGCCATTTCCCGCCCTGGAATAGGCTGCTCGGTGCTTGTGATCCCCGCCAAGAGCGCTTTTCCAAGGCATTCGCACCGGCGTCAAGCCCCTCGCCTTGACCAAGACGACGGCATCGAGCGCTTGTTGCCTGTCCCGAGACTATGAACAACGACTACTTGTTGACGTACCGAGTGTCACCCGTCTCGCCCGAAGCCCATCAATTCGCCGTGGAGCTATCGGTGCCGAGCCCAGCTACAACAGAGTTACGCGTCACTTTACCGGCCTGGACCCCAGGAAGCTATCTGATTCGTGACTTCGCCCGCCATCTTCTGGCAATTCAGGCTGAGGATGCCACCGGAGCAAGAGTGCTCGAGCAGACCGACAAACAGAGCTGGCGCGTATCCTCGCCGATCGGTGCCGTCACGATACGCTATCGCGTCTTTGCTTTGGATTTGTCGGTACGCACGGCCCATCTCGATGCCTCGCACGGCTTCTTCAACGGCGCCTGCCTATTCCTGCGGGTCCTAGGGCTCGACGACGTGCCTTGCCGGGTCGTTCTGGCCCCGCCAACCGGACGGGCTTATTGGAATTGGGGGTTGGCCACCAGCCTAAAACCACTCGATGCGCCCCCTTTTGGCTTCGGCGCTTATCAAGCCGCCGACTATGCTGAACTGATCGACCATCCGGTCGAGATGGGGCGATTCGAATCGATCCCCTTCCAGGTGGAGAACGTGCCCCACTGGATCGTGATTACTGGCCGGCACGGCGCCGAAACAGCATGCCTTACGCGCGACCTGCATCGACTCTGCATGCAACATGCGCAGCTCTTTGGTGAGCTGCCCCTTGATCGTTACTTCTTCCTGATCACGACTGTCAGCGAGGGCTGCGGCGGGCTCGAGCACAGCCATTCGTGCAGCCTGATGTGCAATCGCGCGGACCTGAGCCCCTTCAGCAGAGATCCCGGCGGGGACGGCTATTTGAGCTTCCTCGGCCTGTGCAGCCACGAGTACTTCCATCTGTGGCATGTCAAGCGGATTCGCCCGCAAGCCCTTGTTGGGGCCAGCTTGGCCGAAGAGGCCTACACGCGGGATCTTTGGGTCTATGAGGGCATCACCTCCTATTACGACGATCTCGCGCTCGTACGGAGCGGTTGTATTGACGTGCGCAGCTACCTCTCGCTCCTGGCGCGCCTGATGACCCGGGTCGTGCGCAACCCTGGTCGCGAGAGCCAAATCGTCGCCGATGCCAGCTTCGATGCCTGGATCAAACTGTACAAGCCGAGTGAGAACGCGCCGAACGCACTGGTCAGCTATTATGACAAGGGCGCTTTGATCGCCCTCGCGTTGGACTTGAGGATCCGGCGATGTACCGAGGGGAAGCGCTCTCTCGATGACGTCATGCGCGTTTTGTGGCAACGTTTTGGGCGCACGCGGCGACCGGTCCCTGAGCGAGGGGTCGAAGTCATTGCGGCACAAGTTGCCGGGCAAGACCTGCAGGTCTTTTTTGACCAGGCGTTACGCAGCACGGCCGAGCTCAACTTGGAAGATCTCCTCGCCGACGTCGGTCTCGCGTTGCGCTTCAGGCCAGCCCTTGGCCCGGACGATCGAGGAGGGCTTGTCGACAACCTGGCCGAGCACCACTGCGCACCGCCGTCAATCGGTCTGCGCTGGCAGGCTGCCAGTGGCGACGCCGTCGTCCGCCATGTGCTCAACGGCAGTCCCGCGGAATGCGCCGGCATCGCACCTGGTGACGTCCTCGTGGCCGTCGATGGGCTGCGAGTCACCGCCGACAACTGCGCGAGATCAATGGCCGCGCTGAAGGCGAACATCGCCGTCCCGCTGTACGTCTTTCGCCGCGATGAACTGATGCGCTTTCGTGTTCGCCCAAGACCCGGGCCCGCCGATACCTGCGAGCTGTGCCTGATGAACGACCCCCCGGCGGCTGCCACGAAGGCACGAAACGCCTGGCTTGGCCAACCAGACTGAGTATCAAGCGTGGCTCATCCAAGCGCGACCCATATCGCCGTTTTGCAGATCCTCGCGAGCGGCGGGAGGCACTCCGGGGAGGCGATCGCCTCTCGTCTCGGTTTGAGCCGCACTGCAATCTGGAAGGCACTTGGCAAGCTCAGGCACGAGCTCGACCTTCCGATCGCGGCGATCCGTGGCCACGGTTACCAGCTCGAATCTCCACTAGAGCTCCTCGACGCCGCCAAGATCTATAGCGCGCTGCCCCCACACGCTCGCCTCCAGGTTGACGAGATCGAAGTACATGCGTCGCTGGAGTCGACGAATGAGCACCTGTTGCGGCTGGCAAGGTCGGGAGCCCCCAGCGGACGGGTCTGTTTGGCCGAGCACCAGTGCCACGGGCGGGGCCGGCGTGGTCGCACCTGGGTCTCCCCTTTCGGCCGCAGCATTCTCCTCTCATTACTCCGGCGCTTCAGCTGCGGGCCAGCCGACCTCGCGGGCTTGAGCCTCGCCGCCGGAACGGCCGTAGCAGACGCGATACAGGACATCGGGCTGTCGGACGTCGCGCTGAAGTGGCCCAATGACATCCTGTGGCAGGAACGTAAGCTGGCTGGTCTGCTGCTTGAAGCGGCCGGCGAGGCTCACGGACACGCTTATGTCGTCGTTGGGCTTGGCCTCAATCTGTGCATCGGTGCAGAGGGTGCAGGGAAGATCGACCAGCCATGGGCGGATCTCGACACAGCCTGCGGCGGTCGCCGTCCCGAACGCAACCGGCTCGCCGCGCGCTTGATCGCGGCGCTCACCGCCGCGTTGGACGATTTTGAGCAGCATGGCTTAGCCCCATTCCTGCCTCTGTGGCAGACTTTCGACCGCTACCAGGGCAGGCCGATCACCCTCATCGTCGGTGAGCGCACGATAGAGGGCATCCACAGGGGCATAACCGATACCGGCGCGTTGCGCGTCCTGACGGCCTCGGGGGAGCGCACCTTCCACGCCGGCGAGGTGACAATGAGAAGCACCGAACCGCTTTGCCACCGATAACAGTGCGAAGCCGTCGCTCCGCTTGGCCGCTGTGCGTCGCGCGGGTCGGCGCGGCGAATCCGCCACCGGCCCCAGTGAAGTGTGACCGCAACGACATACCGTTGACGGCGGCGGACCCTATACTCACTGAATGCCACGACCTTCGCTCTAATAGGCCAAGTGCCCGATAACGAAGACTTGCAGCAGCTGAAGGACCAGCTCCAAGCCGCCCTAGACCGCTGTCAAGACCTCTTCGATGAGGCGCCGGTTGGGTACCTGCTGTTGGACGAGGGGGGGATCGTTGTCCGCGCAAGCCGCACAACGCTCCGACTACTCGATCGCGACCAGTCGGAGATGGCCGGTCGTCATCTTCGCAGCTTCTGCACCGAAGACACTCAGGCACAGCTTGCCGCTCACCTCCGCGAGCTCGCCGCAGGGGCACAGCAACGCACCTGCGAGCTCCACCTACTGAGGAGAAATGGGTCAACTCTTCCTGTTCGGCTCCAGACGAATCGCATACGCCACAAGCGGGACGGCGCATTCCGGACCGCGCTGATCGATCTTACAAACGAGCGGGCCGCTGAGGCTCGTTTAGCGCTCGCAGCCAGCGTCGTCGAGCACACCTCCGAGGGCGTGATGATCACCAACGCAGAACGTCAGATCATCGCGGTCAACCCAGCCTTCACGGCGATCACAGGCTACGCATTCAGAGAGGTGGCGGGTAAGACCCCTCGCGTCCTCGACGAGCATGCAACGCAGAGCGAGCACCTTCGCCGTATCCGCGAACAGCTCGCCAATACCGGGCGTTGGCAAGGCGAGATTTGGAATCGACGCAAGGGCGGCGAACGCTACCCGGAATGGTTAAGCATCAACGAGATTCGCGATGAATCCGGCGACGTGACCCATTACGTCGCGCTCTTCTCCGATATTACGAGTCAGCAGCAGGTCAAGACACAGCTTCACCAGCTGGCCTATTTCGACAGCTTGACGGGTCTTGCCAATCGTCAGCACTTCCAGGATCAGCTGCGCAACGCGTTGTTCGAGGCGCGCCGGGGGAGTGGCATGATTGGTCTGCTCTACCTCGATCTCGATCGCTTCAAAGAGATCAACGACAGCCTCGGGCATAGCGTCGGCGATCGCCTGCTCTGCTTCGTCGCTGAGCTCGTGCAGGATTCCGTGCGCAAGAGCGACACAGTCGCGCGTCTTGGAGGCGACGAGTTCACCGTCATCCTCCCGCAGATCAGCCGCTCGGACGATGCAGCCAAGGTCGCCAACAAGATCTTCCGCGGCCTCCAGGCGATCCCCTTTACGCACGAAGGCACAGAGCTGTTCATCGGTGCGAGCATTGGCATTTCCCTTTACCCGGAGGACGCCCGCGATTCGGAAGGCTTGATGCGCTGCGCCGACATGGCCATGTACCGCGCCAAGGAGGCCGGCCGCAATGGCTACCGCTTCTATGCCGCGAGCATGGGCGCGCGCTATCACGACCGCTTGCAGCTCGAGGCCGATCTCCGCCGTGCGATCTCTCTCAACGAGCTGTCGCTCTGCTTTCAGCCTCAGTTCCGACTGACAGATGGGCAAATGATAGGCTGCGAGGCACTATTGCGCTGGCACAGCCAGTCGCGCGGGCAGGTGCCGCCCGACCGCTTCATTCCCCTCGCCGAGGAGTCTGGCCTGATCCTGCCACTCGGTCAGTGGGTGTTGAACGAGACACTGAAGCAGATCAGTCACTGGCGTCCGTACATCGATCGCGAGTTCCGTGTGGCCATCAACGTCTCCGCCGCCCAGCTGCGTCCCATGCACGCCGAGCGCTTGTTCAACCGCCTGCAAGAAGCGCCGGCGAGTGATCGACGCCGACTCGAGATCGAGCTAACCGAATCGGTTCTGATGGACCATCCCGATCGGGTCCGTGATGTACTCAATCGAATCAGTTTGTTGGGATCGCAGATCGCCATCGACGACTTCGGCACCGGTTACTCGTCGTTGAATTACCTGAAGCGATTCCCAATCGGCCGCATCAAGATCGACGTGTCGTTCGTTCACGATATCGGGAGCGACAAAGGACACACCGAGGTGGCCGCCGCGGTGGTGGCGATGGGGCGTGCCCTTGGGGTCAAGACCGTGGCCGAGGGCATCGAGACACCCCAGCAGCTCGCATTCCTCAGGCAACAGGGATGCGACGAAGGCCAAGGCTACCTGTTCAGTCCTCCGCTCAGCGCGGAGGCCATGTTCGAGGCAATCACGGCGAACCGACCTGCGCTGACGCTCGCCGAGCCGCACCCACAGACCGTCACGACGCCGGCGGCGACTCGCAACGGCTTTGGTGTCCTGAGAACGGCCTGGGCTCGCCTCGCGCATCGGCTGAAAAACAGTAATCCGGACAGGACCAACAGGTCCTGATTCGGCGACTGCTCGCGCGAGCCAGCCGAGCCACCCCCGTGCCACTTGTTGATGCGTTGTGCCACCGGAACACTGCGCCGTGCGGATGCCGCCAACGGGCCGGTGCCGCGATGGTCATAGACGCGCGCCGCAAGGAAGAGGGCGGACTAGGGATTGGCACGTCACCGGGAGACGCAGGGGGATTTTGGGGGACGCCGGAAGATGTCAGGGTCCGTAGCGCTCGGCCGCCGCGGGGGAAGTCGCCGGCGCCTCTTGCGATGAGGGGCCAATCGCTTCCGCCGCAGGCGGCTCCGGAGGCGCGGCCAATGCGGCTTGATCTGACAACGGCTGAGGAACGGGGCTGACCGGCGTCGGTGTGTCCGTGGCCGCCTCGTCGGCAGTCGTCACCGGCGGCGCCGGTTCAGACGGACGGCTCGGCTCCTCGCGGACGGTACCAGTGCCGACAGCTTCGCCCTGCGGCAGGTCGCGTTCCGGCCCAGCCGCAGACGCGCTGACTACCTCTTCGCCTGTTGACGGCGATGCTGATGGCTCAGGCGCGCCTGTGTCCTGCTGGGCCCCAGCATCCTGCCCTGCCTTCCGGCTGGAGGCGTTTCCGGGCTGTCGTGATGCCGCTTGCTCCGCCTCGACCGGCGCCTCGCCCGAAGCCAGGGTCAGACGCGCCTCCTCGGCGGCCTCTGCCTCGGCTGCGGCGCGCTCCGCTGCCGCGCGCTCACGCGCCGCGATCCGAATCTGCTCGGCATAGTTGCCGTAAGAGGGCCCATTGCCAACGATCGTGACTGGCGTGCCATGGTTGACATGCCGAAACAATACCGGAGCGAAGGATTTCGGCAAGCGAATGCAGCCGTGTGAAGCGGGCTGCCCAGGCCGTGGTATCGACCCCGCATGCAAGCCGACGCCATCATACGTCAGGCGCAGAAAATAGGGCATCTGCGCCCCGGCGAAACGGCCGCCGGCGGGGATCGCATCGCGCCCCATGCGCGCATCGGATTTGACTACACGCCCGGCGCTGTTATAGATCTTGCCGTAAAGATTCGAGCGCTTATCGGCCTTCTTCTCGATGACTTCAAACTGCCCGGTTGGCGTAGGAAACTTGCTCACGCCCGTTGCGACGGTCGCCCACCCGATCTGCGCATCGCCGTGGTAGAAGAAGGCCTTCTGCTCGTCGGTGTTGATAAGGACCCGGGTCACCTTCCGACCATCACCCTGCCACTCGTATAGCCGGCCAGGCGCGGATTGAGGCTTGGGCGTCGACTCGGGCGCGGCCTCGACGTCCCGCTCGGGCTCGGCCTCTTGGAGCGCCGACGCTGGCTCGATCTCCGGATCTGCCTTGGCCAACCAGGGCGCGTTACCTAAACCGGCCAGGTCCAGACTGCTGCACGCAGAAATCAAGGTCGCCGCCAAGAGTATCGCCGATACCCTGAAGCCGGATGGTAGATTGGGGCTGTCAATCATCATAGATCCTGCTGAATAGAGCCTCGTGCCGTCATCTTATATCTGACACTGATGAGGGAGAGGCTCAATGGTCGAGCCGGCGCTCTGAGCGCGATACAGGACATCGCTCCAGATAGACGGCGCCGTTCTCCCGGCCGACGGGGGTCATCTAGGCTTTCCGCCTCCCAACAAGCTTTAACATTTCTCGCCAAAATGATGTAAATTTGTGGATAATCGATTGCCGCCAAACAGACGTCGCCGGAATGTACTCTCATCCATCGACAGAGGGCGTCAGGGCGAGGTTCCACAACGCTCGCCAGGCGCGTCGGACAACAGCCTCATTGGGCGCTCTAGCCGCCGCAATCGCGATCCTCCTGCAAGGTTGCGCCAGCGCGCCCCCCAAGCCCCCACGCCAACCCGACGACGCCTGCGCGATCTTCACTGAGAAACCCAAATGGCACAAAGCCGCGCGAAAGGCCGAGCGCCGCTGGGGCGTCCCGGTGCCGATCCAGCTCGCCATCATCCGCAACGAATCCTCGTTCCGCCACGACGCACGTCCCAAATCCGCTTCGGGCAGAGTCCTCTCTAGTGCCTATGGCTACCCACAAGCGATCGATGGGACTTGGGATTGGTATCGCGAACAGACCGGCAACCGACGCGCGAGGCGCAGCGATTTTGCAGATGCCGCGGATTTCATCGGCTGGTATGCCAGCATCAGCCGGCGCCAGCTCGGCATCTCCATGTGGGACGCCTACCATCAGTACCTCGCCTATCATGAAGGCCATACGGGCTTTCAGCGCGGTGATTATCGGCGCAAGCATTGGCTTCAGCGTTACGCCCAACAGGTTGATCAGCACGCACGGACGTACGGTGAGCAATTGCGTCGCTGCCGGTTGCGCTGACCCAGCCCTACGCGGGGTGGTACACGAGGACGCCCGGGCCGGTCTAACGCTCGTGGGGCGACGCGAGCCAACCCGGATGACGACATGTCGCCTCGCCCCTCGCCCCTGCTCGTTCCCTCACCCCAACCCTCTCCCAGAGGGCGAGGGAGCGAACGGGCGTCGCGAACTTCGGCGTAACGACTCGGCAGTACCATTGGCCTCATTCGGTCATGGCCTTCTCAATAGCGGCAAGATCCAGTGCCTCTAGATAGGCCTGAAGCGGGTCCTTCTGCTCCAATCCGCGGCCAGCGAGCAGCACCAGCGTGCGAGGGCCAACCATTAGCTTCATCTGCCACTCGTCGCTGCCCTGGGCATGCTCCAACATGCCCCGGTAGCCGTGATGAGTGAAGGCGCTCGTCCCTGGGCTCGCCTGCAGCAGGAAAGGCGACGTAAACATCATGTTTAACATCCCCATCATTGGGGAATCGGTCATGATGCTGATCTCCACCTCGGCGCCATCCTCCTCGTTGTAATAGCGCCGGGCGAGACTCGTGCCGGCGATCGCCGTGAGGATACCGGCGCTCTGCGACTGCGGCTCCTCGGCGCGCCAGCCAGGCAAGGGCTCCGGCAATAGCTGCGAGAGTCTGCCCGTTATCTGCTCTTGAATCTTAGCCACAGAAAACTGCAGGGACTCAACGGCCCCGCGAAGATCGCCTTGATCGTAGGCCTCCCGCGCCGCGTCCATCTGCTCGTGAACCTCATCGGCGACAACAGGAATACCGCCGAACAATATGACGGCGCCAAGCAACAAAACGGGTCTCGTGAATCCGACCATGCGTAGTGCTCCTCTCCGGTAGCCCGGGATCATTACCATGAAAATCGCGTAGCACCTTCGCTCCCTCGCCCTCTGGGAGAGGGT
>CAZOWL010000113.1:0-6933 GCA_964583605.1 uncultured Chromatiaceae bacterium
CCACCATCAAGAGCAGGAAGACACCGGCGGCCAGGGTCGAGAGCCGGCCGCGGCCGCCCGATTTCACGTTGATCACCGACTGGCCGATCATGGCGCACCCGGCCATGCCGCCGAGGAAGCCCGTCGTGACATTGGCCACGCCCTGGCCGACGCACTCGCGGTTCTTGTTGCTGGTGGAGTCGGTCAGGTCATGCCCTCGCCGGTCAGCTCCGGCAGTTGCGCCATGAAGATGAGGATGGCCAGCGCATTGACGAAGCCGGTGACGACCGAGCGCGAGACGAAGCGCATCAGGCTGCCGAGGCGCAGCGCGCCGGCCAGGATCTGAAGCACGCCGGTGAGCACGGTGGCCGCCAGCAGGTACTGCAGGCCGTGTTCTTTGACCAGCACCACCATCAGCAGGGCCATGGCGCCTGTAGCGGCCGAGATCATGCCCGGCCGCCCGCCGACGAAGGCGGTGACCGCGGCAATACAGAAGGAGGCATGGAGCCCGACCTTGGGGTCGACCTCGGCAATGACCGAGAAGGCGATCGCCTCCGGGATCAGCGCCAACGCGACCACCAGACCGGCGAGCAGGTCGTTGCGGATATTGGAGAGCCATTCCTGGCGCAGGCTGTTCATGGACGTAGGGATCCGTTCGCGGGTTGGCCGAGTGCCTCGGCAGAGAAATCCAACGGCGAAGGCCGGCCGATTCTCTCGGTGGGGACAAACAGGGGCCGGAGTCTTTCCGGATGGTTCCGGGCCACCTGGTCAGGGGGTGCGCAGGCGGTCGGCGTGCGGCATCGCGTTGAACGATGTCATGTGTCCATCGGACCCTTGCGAGCCGGTTGCTTACACTGGCGGATGACTCCGGGAGGGCGGTGTTTGCGTTCGCAGAAGGGACGCGCGCTCGCGTGCGCGCTGCGGAAGCGGGAAAGCGGTGTTCGAGGCTGCGGATTATAGGCTCTAAGAGGCGTTGCGACAACCGACCGCCCGCTCGTCAGGTCGGGAGCGGAGGCCTTCGAGGTCGATGCCACGCCCGATGCCAGCGGCGCTGTGTGTATCTGACTGTAGTCAATGAAATTCTATAGGGAAGCTGGCGCGCGGTCCCGCGTGGGTTGGCCAATGCGCCCGCGGCAGGCGCCCGCCGGCCTCGCCAGCCGAGGACTGAGGATAGGCTATATTGGTCACCCGGGGTTCGAAACGGCCCCATCCTGTGACCGATCTTGAATATCGCCGGCCGCCTCGCATGTCCTGATGCAGCGGCCAAGTAGAGTCCGCGGACAGGCGCGCTGTTCGGCTGGTGCGATGCTCGCATCCCCCAACCATGGATCTGCCCGAGGTGAGGCATGACGCAACGAACCCATCGCGGCGTGACCATCGAGTGTGTTCAGGGTGATATCGCCGCCCAACCCGATCTGGATGCCGTCGTCAACGCGGCCGACACCGAGCTCCACCAACGCACACTCGAAGCCACACTCGAAGCCACACTGGGGCCGACCAATGTCACCTGACCGCGCGCTCTTCACCGATTTCTACGAGCTGACCATGATGCAGGTCCAGCTCGCCGAGGGCATGACCGAGGAGGCCGTCTTCAGTCTCTTCGTCCGCCGTCTGCCGCCGCAGCGCAACTATCTGCTTGCCTGCGGCCTCGACAGCGTGCTCGAGCATCTCGAGCAGCTACGCTTCGCCGACGAGGATCTCGCCTACCTGCGCTCGCTCGGCGGTTTCTCCGAGGACTTCCTCGAGTGGCTGCGCGGGTTTCGCTTCACCGGCAGCGTCTACGCGATGCCCGAGGGCACGCCGGTATTCGCCAACGAGCCGCTGCTCGAGATCGTCGCGCCGCTGCCGCAGGCGCAGCTGGTCGAGACCTTCGTGATGAACCAGGTGCATGTGCAGACCCTACTGGCCTCCAAGGCCCGGCGCGTGGTCGAGGCCGCCGGCGGCCGTGCGGTGATCGATTTCGGTGCCCGGCGCATGCACGGGATCGATGCCGCTCTGAAGGCCGCGCGCGCGTTTCACATCGGCGGTGTCGCGGCGACCTCCAACGTGCTCGCCGGCAAGACCTATGGGGTGCCGGTCACCGGCACCATGGCGCACAGCTATATCCAGGCCTTCGACGATGAGGCCGCGGCCTTTCGCGCCTTCCTGCGGCACTATCCCGAGACCGTGCTGCTGGTCGATACCTACGATACCCTCGAGGGTGTGCGCACCGTCATCGATCTGGCCAAGCGCCTGGGCGCAGAATTCAAGGTGCGCGCGCTGCGGCTGGACTCGGGCGATCTGCTGGCACTGTCGCGCCAGACCCGCGTCCTGCTCGATGAGGCGGGACTCGGCGCGGTCGAGATCATCGCCAGCGGTGGGCTCGACGAGGCGAAGATCGCCGATCTGCTCGCGGCCCAGGCCCCGATCGACGGCTTCGGCGTCGGCACCAGCATGGGCGTCTCCAGCGACGCCCCGGATCTCGACATAGCCTACAAGCTCTGCGAATACGCCGGTGCCGGGCGCCTGAAGCTGAGCCCGAACAAGCCCGTCCTCCCGGGGCGCAAGCAGGTGTTCCGCAGCGAGGAGAATGGGCGCTTCGTGCGCGATTGGATCGCGCGCGCCGACGAGACCCTCCCCGGGCGACCGCTGCTCGAGGCGGTGATGCGCGATGGCGAGCGTCTGCCGGCGGGCCGTGTGGAGCTCGAAGCGGCCCGCGCGCACGCCGAGCAGCAGGTGGCGCGGCTGCCGGAGTCGATCCGCGCCATCCCACCAGCCGAGGCCGGCTATCCAGTCGAGATCAGCGACCGCTTGGCGGGTTTCCACCAGCAGGTCGAAGAGCGTGTCCGGTCACTCGGGCCATTGGAGCACCGCAGGGTGGCGGACCCAACCCATGATTCGCGAGGTGACCCATGACGGACACCGAGATCAGGCTACGGCCGGGCGACGCCTTGATCGTCGTCGATGTGCAGAACGATTTCTGCCCTGGCGGCGCGCTGCCAATCGACGAGGGCGATCAGGTGGTCGCGGTGTTGAACCGCTGGATCGATGCGGCCCTTGCCGAGGCCGTGCCGATCTATCTGTCGCGCGACTGGCATCCGCTGGCCCACATCAGCTTTGCCGAGCGCGGCGGACCCTGGCCGCCGCACTGCCTCCAAGACAGCGAGGGCGCTCGCTTTCACCCGCGGTTGCGGATTCCCGATACCGCGGTGAAGGTCACCAAGGGCGTGCGTTTCGACCAGGATCAGAACTCGGCGTCCGATCAGACCGGACTCAGCGAGCAACTCACCCACGACGGGGCGCGGCGACTGTTCGTCGGCGGACTGGCCGAGGATGTGTGCGTCTGCGCGACGGTCGTCGACGGCTGCCGCGCCGGCTTCGAGGTCTTGTTGATCGGCGACGCGACCCGACCGACGACTCCCGCCAACGGCGAACGGGCGCGGGCGGAGATGCAAGCGGCGGGCGCCTGCGTCATCGAGGGTCCGTGAACCGTCCGCGGCCTGGGCAATGCGGGGTCACCCGGCTGTTGCCTCTTGATCAGGGTCCGCCAAGGCAACTCCTGCGAGATAAGATACCACCTAAGGGACGGTTCAAGAACAACTGGCACAGCCGGGCCGAGAGCCCCTCGCCCCAGCGGGGAGAGGGGTTGGGGTGAGGGGAGAGCGCTGCGGGAGCCTGTTGAGGTTGTTTCTGCACGGTTGCTAAGTCGCGCAGTCGGCTTCCAGCCGCCGGCCTCCTGCCTATATCGTGACCCATAAGTTCGCAGGATCGACGGAGCAACCTGATGTCCATTGGCTCGGCGGCCGGGGGCGCCCCGTAGGAGCCTCCTTGGGGGCGACCTCGGCCTTGTCGCTCGAGACGAGACCCGATCCGGTTACACCGCCATGCAGCACTGGGCCGCCTGTGCCACCCTCGGCGCACTGTCGCCCCAAGGCGGCTCCTAAAGGAGGGGCACGGTTGTCGGTGCGGCTCACATACCCGTGCCGCAAAGCCAATCTGGCCCGCCAGGCCGTCGTAGCAACGGGTGTGTAACCTGCCGAGCGCGCCTGCGGTAGGCGTTATACACGAATCATGAATCAATGGGTTACGGATCCGCAACTGGTCGCTTGTTCGCACCGGTGGTCAGCCAGTTCAGCCCGACCGCGGCCACCGCCAGGACGGCGATGCTCCGGCATTGCTCGCGCCAGGCCGGGTTGATCCGCGCCTGCGCCACCGGCGCACTGCGCACCAACGCATGCACCACAGCCAGCACCCAAAAACCCCAGAACGCCAGCGTCTCCAATCGCCCTTGTCCGTCATCTCGGCCGGCAGCAGGCGATTGGCCACCAGCATGCTGAAACCAGCCAGACCGACCAGCCAGTAACCCAGCGGGAATCGCCCAGCGGTCGATCTCGCGGTCGAACACCGACAAGGCACCAAAGAAGAACGCAGCCATCAGCACGAAACCGAGCACCAGGCCCAGCCAGGTGTGCAGCCAGGTCATGGCCTGGCGGAAGTTCGGAAACATCGTGGGCTCTCCAAAGCGGGGCTGTGTTTGCGGATCAGGTTGAAAGTAGTTATGTTGGTATAACCATGAATATCGTACTCGACAGCTCCGTTCTTGTTGCGGCGATGCGCTCGCAGCGCGGTGCCAGCCAGCAACTGCTGCGCAGCCTGCCGTCGCCGCAGTTCACCTCGGCGCTGTCCGTGGCGCTGTACATGGAATGGCAAGCCGTGCTGACGCGGCCTGAACATCGGCCCCTCGGCACTAGCGATGCGCAGATGCTGGGCTTTCTGCGCTACCTGGCTTCGCTCTCCCACCTGCAGGACATCCACTATCTTTAGCGCCCCTTCCTGCGCGACCCCAACGACGACATGGTGCTCGAATGTGCGGTTGCCTCCGGCAGTCGCTTCATCGTCACGCACAACATCAAGGACTTTCGGCGTTCGCAAGAACTGGGCGTGGAAGCCATCACGCCCGGCCATTTCCTTCAACATCTGGAGACCCTCCCATGACCGCCCTGACCATCCGCCTGCCCGATTCCGTGCATTCGAAAATCAAGGAACTCGCCGTCCGGGACGGCGTATCCGTCAACCAGTTCATTGCCAGCGCGGCCGCCGAAAAAATGGCCAGCGTGATGACTCTGGACTATCTGCGCGCCGAAGCCGCCCAGGGCCGGCGCGAGGACTTTCTGGCCGTGTTGGATCGGGCACCCGACGCGCCGCCCCTGCCCGGCGACGAACGCGCTTAAGGTACGCCGCTTCATGCCAGCAGCACCCATTGCAATCCCCAGGCCGCAGCGGTCATGAACCCAGCCCCGCCGACCAGCACCATCCAGACGCGGGCGAGGCTGGTGGCGGCGAAGGCCAACAGGAACAGCGGCAGGAAGAGCAGGAAGGCGAGCAGCAGCACGGCCGTTTCGGCCTCGTGGAAATCCCAGCCGAGCGCCACCAACCCCGCGACACCCAGGGCAACCAAGCCCCGGGTAAAGGCGTAGCCGCCGAGTAAGGCGGCGGCGAGGCGGTGGGTGGGCGACAGGCGCGTGCGGCTCCAAAGGGAAGGGCGCACGCCCGAGCCATCGCGCATGGCAGGGTCTTGTGGGGTTGGCTTGATCGTCATTGGCTATCCGCTCAGCAAAGTATGATTACGGAAACAACGGGGCAGCCCGGCCATCCCAGTGCGCAGAAGTCGGCGCTGGCGGGACGGCGGTGAGCCGTCCCACAGAGAAAATCGTGGTCTGTCCCAGATTACTCAGGCGGTGATCCCACCCGGCGCGCGATAGACGTTGGTATAACCGAGCGCCTTCGCCCAAACGGCGGCATTGTGCGAGCGACCGCATTTGGTAAAACCGCAGTAGATGACGATCTGCTTGTTCAGATCCGGGCCGAGCACCGCTCGATAATCGTCCTGCGTGGGTGAACCATCGGCCACATCCTCGTCCCAGACGCCGGCATAGTTGGACTGAAAGCCGAAATTCACGGCACCCTCGATGTAGGCCATATCGAATTCCCATTGCGGATGGGCGTCCACGAGGACGAAATCCTCCTTTGCGTCGAGCATCTGCTTGACCTTTTCCATGGTGATCAACTGGTAGCCGCCCTGCACGGTTTCATTGGCGACCTTCAAGGCGACTGTCTCGATGTCGGTCTCGTTGAGGACGCTGGTCAGCGCGTGGACGTTCGCGGCCGAAACGGCCAGCCCTCCAATCAGGAGGGCGATCAGGGTCTTTCTTATCATGATTTCTTCACCTTTCTTGACGGCGTGGTTCAGTCGAATCGTTTCTTAACGAGCGGGTCGTCAGGCTTGCTGCGGGAGGGCGGCGCTCGTGCCCAGCAGGCGCACGGGGGTGGTATGGGACGCCAGCTCATCAATGCGGTCGGCAAGGCGCCGGGTATCGATCACCGGGCCTTGCTCTTGACTCCGACCACCGAGCGGGCCGTCTGCCGAGCGCCTGAGGTAAGAGGCGGAACTTGAGAGACATAGACGCCGATCTCCTATGATGAAGGTGGGCCTTTTCCGGAATTGCGGGCGAGGCCGACCCCTGAGCCACAGATCAGACACCGAGGGCTGAAGCGCCGTGTCCGAGCGCTTGGGAGTGCGATGGTTGCACGATGGTTTAATCGACAAGCCAGAGCTTCCATCGGACATCATCGGACATCAGCGGAATGATAGGGTGACCTTGGTCGTGATCGTTAAAGGGAGACTCGGCGGGTCTCCCTTTTTCTTACCCACGGCTGTGCGGATGTCAATTCAATGTGCCGTGGTGTCCGGCGATCTTCTCGTTGTCGGGGAGGTCCGCGAACATGTCGGCCAGCTTCTTCAGGGAGCCGTTGGACTTGACCGCATACACGGATACGCCTGGGCGGATGCTCTGCTCGTCGCTGCCCTCGGTAGCGGCATAGATGCGATTGAGCTCGGCGTTCCACTGAAGCATGTGTATGACGGTTGGCGACGGCTCGGAGATGGATCGCACCTCCAGTCCGGGAACGCCGATC
>CAZOWL010000113.1:7033-11929 GCA_964583605.1 uncultured Chromatiaceae bacterium
TCGTCGATCAGCACCAGCTCTGGCACCTCCTTGGAGGCCACGATCATCAAGTGATTGTCGTTCGTTGGTTCTTCGAGGAAGTGGGGGTTCTCATAGTCGACGTCGATGGTTTTGACGACGTCGCCCTGGGTGGCGTCGATCACCGAGACCGAGCGGTGCCCCTTGGCGATGTTCCCCACATAGACCTTGCCGTTGCTGTAGGCGGCGGCGTGTGGTGCCTTGCCCACCTGGATTTCCTTTACCGGCTTGAATGTCGCGAGATCGAACTGGGTCACGGAGGTGCCAGGGCGCTCCACCTCGACGGGCCCCGGACCCTCACCGACCACATAGAGGTACCCCTCGCTCCACGCGGGTACCATGCCGAACGGGAAGTCAGCGACGTTCTCGGCGCGCCGGCTGACCTCGAGCTTCTCCGCATCGATCTCGACCACCGCGTCGTCGTCGAGCTCTGTGACGTAGAGGAATTTGCCATCCGGGCTCCAATAATACTGATGTCCCTGTCCCTTCTCGGAGCGCTCTGACCCGGTGGTGATTTGCTTGATAAGCTCACCGGTCTTCGCATCATGAACGAACATGCTATTGCCGCCGTGGGTTATGGCGAAGATGTGCTTGCCGGCGGGGTCCGGCACCATGTGGGCGGGTTTGCTGCCAGGTGGGCCGGCGGTCACGGTTGTCATGCCCTCGAGGGAAGGGAAGATCGTGATGGTTTGCCCGTTCTCGCCCCAGTTGGGAAGAAAATAGCGGTCCTGATTGGGTCCGCCGACGCTATAGTTGCTGGCCATGGTGGGGATAGAGACTCCAGCGGCCAACAAGGCGGTGGCAATCCCGATGCGAGGTGTTTTCACGAGGCGCTCTCCTCTGTTCTAGCTGGTGGCACGGCAGGAATTGCCATCCCTGGCGGTACGCTCGTCTCGCCGCGAGCGAGCGTGATTCCTGGTGCTTCAGCCGCTCGTCGCGGGCTGCGGTAGGATGGCATCCGCCGTGTCGAGCCGCGGCTTGGTCCGGAACACCAGCTCATCTGTGTTGCTGGCAAGGATCTCGCGCAGCCGCAGTCCGAGGAAGTTGCGCGCGGCCTGGAAGGACATCACCAGGATGCCAATCAGCAGCAGGCTGTAGCCGACCGCCCAGGCGACCTCGCTGCCGCCGAGGGTGAAGGACGCCCACTCGGGGATGGTGATGAAGGTCGTCAGCCCCTCGCCGAAGACGATTGGATCGATCTGGTCCTGGAAGAGGGTGTAGGGCAGGTAGCCGATGTAGAACCCGGGCAGCGCCACCAGCGCGGTGGAGTAGCCCAGCCCGAGCCGGGCGTAGGTGCGCACCTCGCAGCCGATCATGAAGACCGCACCCATGGCGAGCAGCGGGCCGCCGAGGATGTGCCCCCAGTAGAGCCCGGCATGGCCCGAGGCGTTGGGGATGGTGCCCTGGCCGGTCAGCCACCAGAGCATGATGAAGAGATTGAATACGACGACCGATACCATGAAGCCCTGCAGGGGCAGCATGCCGCGGAACATCCGGTAGGTGGCTTGGGGCACGCCCCCTTTGAGGTAGAAGGCCTCCTCGGTGAAGGTCGCCTCCGGGGCCATCACCGAGCACTCGGTGCCGAAGCCGGTCTTGGCGATGCCGAAGCCGAGCAGCAGGCCGGGGATCGCCATCCACAGCACCTCCGTCCAACCGATGTGATTGACCGAGCCGGAGATCCAGCCGGTGAGGCCGAACCACAGCGGCATGACGAAGATGGTCAGGATCAGAAAGCCGTTGAGGACCCAGCGCGTGAGGCTGTGCCATGGCTTGTAGCTGGGGTCGTAGCCCGGCTGGGGATTGACCGGATTGCCCTGGTTTTCACGTGCTGTGCTCAGGGTCTCCTGGTGCTTGAAGTAGCCGCCCAGCCCCGCCTTCATGGCGATCAGGAAGGCCAAGAAGGCGAAGGGGATGCCCGAGAGCAGGACCACCCAGGAGGCGATGCTCATGGCCGGGATGCCACCCATGAAGTGGTGCGTGGTGCAGCCGGCGGCGAGCCGTGTGCCGAAGGAGAAGAGCAGCCCGCCGATGAAGGCCAGGGCCAGCATCTTCCAGTTGTACTTCACCCAGCCGCGGGACTCCCGTTCCGTGACCGCCACCAGCCGTGCGCCCAGGAGCGCGGCGATGATGGTCCAGTGGATGCCCGGTTCGTAAACCCGGGCCACCCAGTCGATGCCGAACAGGTGCTCCTCGGTGACCGCGAACATCTGGGCGAGGCCCGTGGTCACGACGATGAACATATCGGTGTGAAAGTAGAAGACGATCTCGGCGAGGCCCACCAGCAGTCCGCCGAGCCAGAATGGCCACTGGCGGGCCAGCAGACGCTTGCCGAGCCCCTCGCGGGGCGCTCCCAGGCCGGCCGGGGCCTTCGGGTATTGGGTCGTGATGGTCGACATGAGCGAGCTCCTCGAAATGGATCAGTGAGGCGGTTGGATCCGACAGGCGGTGTGCCGCCCCGGCGGCGGGGGGCACCCGAGCCTGGCGAGCTATTCGAACCGCGTACTGACGGGGCGCGCCGGATCGGCGGACCACTCGTTCATGGAGCCGTCGTAGAGGCTGCTTCGCGAATCGCCCAGCAGCTCGTGCATCACGAACCAGCCGGAGCTGGCCAGGTGGCCAGTGTTGCAGTGCACGACGGTCGGCTTGTCGGTGGCGATACCGAGCTGCTCCGACACGCGCCTGAGCTCGTCCGTGCCATAGAAGATCGAGCCCTTGCCGCTCTCCTTGACGTAGAGGTTGAAGGGCAGGTTCTTGGCCCCGGGCACATGGCCCTTGGCGGCCACCTTCTCGGACTTGTGCAGCAGGCCCAGGTAGTAGTCCTGGGTGCGCACGTCCAGGAGCTGGGCATCGCCCGTGGTGCTGGCGCGCTGCACGTCATCCAGGTTTGCGAGCAGCTCGCGGCGCTCGGCCGTCGCCTGCCAATCGCCCTTGCCAGGCTTGGTGCGGCCGTACTCGATCTTGCGCCGCTCGTCGGCCCACTTGGCGACCCCGCCGTCGAGCATCGCGACCTGGTCGTGGCCGAAATACTTCAGCGTCCAGTAGAGCCGGGTGCCATCGGCGACCGCCGGCGCACCATCGCCGGGATGGGTGATCACCACGGCGCTGTCCTGACTGACACCGCGCGCGCGCATCAACGCCTCGAATGCCTCCTTGCTTGGCACCTGATCGTAGAGCTCGCTACTGCCGCGCTTGTCTTTCACCGCAATCTCCTTCCACGCGATCAGGGACGAGTCTGGGATGTGCCCGGAGACGCCTCCGCCGCCGCCCTTGGCGCCGCAGGCCTGCACGCCGGCGACCTCGCCGCCACCGCCCGACTTGCGGATGAAGCTCTGCGGATCACGGCGGACATCGAGCACCACGACCTCATCGAGGTGCTCGGCGAGCCACTGAGTATCGACCAGGGGGCCAGGCAGCTCGACCGCCTGGAGCGGAAGCGCCGCGCCGAGCAGGCACAGCAGGGCGCCAGACGCGAAGGTGCGGAAAAGGGGTGGTTGCATGACGATCCTCCAAAATGGCGTCGTTATTGGTATCGCACTCATGCCTGGCCGCTGCACAGACCGGCCAGGCTCTGTGTCGCCCCGCGGGATGCCTCGACGCGAGGGACAAGTCACTTGAGCAATATCGATGCCTGGATCTATGTCGCTGATCGTCAATGGTTTGGATTGATGATCGGCGGACTCGCGCCCTGGCGAAATCCCATGGGTGTGGGATTTTGCCAGGGTGCGAGTCGACACTGAGCCAGATGTCGTCCGAGCCGAACAGACGGGGTGTAGGTGCGGCTTCAGCCGCACGGAGGCCATGGCCTCTGGCCGCATTGCGTTGCGGCTGAAGCCGCACCTACACCGAATTTACGGGTCTCGCAGCGTGGCATTTCTCCTCTGCCGGACAAGGCAGGCAGCAGGGCGCACCGCCCGGTGCGACGAAGCGAGCACCGGTCCCCAGGCGCGCCTTGGTGACGGCGTCGGCGTGCAATAGGCTGCCCAGGCCGCGGGCCCGCGACGCTTCCGCAAACGCAGGCTCGACGATCCTGTGCGGGCCGAGCGATTCGACGTGCAGCCAGCCCGGCGATGAAATGTCGCCTCATCCCTGATCGCGCCCTCACCCCCACCGGCTCCCAGTGGGCGAGGGAGCACACCTGCTTCGCCAATTTCACGTAATGGGCATACCTCTCAGCCGGCGTCAGCCGCGAAGCGCAAGCGCCGTCGCACGGCGCGAATGGTCCGCAGTCGGCTCAGTCCCTGAGCTTCCGATACAGCGTGGTGACATCGATCCCGAGCCGGCGCGCGGCCTCGCTCTTGTTGCCCGCGCAGCGCTCCAGCATCTGGCGGATCCAGACCCGTTCCACCTCGGCGAGCGAGGCATCGGGGCCGAACGGCAATGTCGGGGAGGGTGTGGCAGCGGGCGCGGGGCGCAGCTCGATCGGCAGGTGGGCGAGGTCGATCTGTTCGTCGGGGGCGAGGATGACGGCGCGTTGGATCAGGTTCTCCAGCTCGCGGATATTACCGGGCCAATGGTAGCGGCGCAGACCTTCGATCGCGGCGGGGGTGAAGGTGCGGGCGGGCCGCTCCAGCTCGCGGGCGAAGCCTGGCAGCAGGGCCTCGGCGAGCGGCAGGATATCCTCGACCCGCTCGCGCAGTGGCGGCAGGGTGATGGGGAAGACGTTGATGCGGAAGTAGAGGTCCTGACGGAAGGCGTCGCTGGCTACCAGGGGCTCGAGCGGCTGGTTGCTGGCGAAGACGAGGCGCACGTCGACCTGGACCGGGCGCACCCCGCCGACCCGCAGCAGGGTGCGGTCCTGGATGAAGTGCAGCAGCCGCGCCTGCACCTCGCGGCTGGCGCTGTTGATCTCGTCGAGCAGCAGGGTACCGCCGTCGGCCA
>CAZOWL010000114.1:0-11684 GCA_964583605.1 uncultured Chromatiaceae bacterium
GGGTAAAGATCAGCCCTCTGGGAGAGGGTTGGGGTGAGGGAACGATCAGGGGCGAGGTGACCTTTCATCGTCTGGGGTGGCTCGGCTCGCCCCATGATCGTTAGCTTGAGCCCATCCAAACCTCCCGGTCGGAGTACTCATGACTCCCGAGCAGGCGCCGCCCAACTCAGGCGTCAGGCCAGATCTCGTACGGCGCCGTGCTCCCGGGTCCGTCCTCGCTACTCGACCTTGGCCGCAACGGAACTGATGAAGGTGACGGTCACCGTGTCGCCAACACCGACTTCAGTGAGCAAGGCTCGATCCTGCACCGTGACGTTGACGGTCCGCTGCGGTCCGCGAACCGTGGCGGTCGAATTGGCCTCGTTCACGGCCTCGACGACACCCGTTACTGTGACGGCCTCCTGTATGTTGCCGGCCGGCTTCTTACCGGGGTCGCGTTCGACCTCCCGTGTCACCACGGCCACCGGCTCACCCGTTTCGCCACCCTTTTGCAGATCGATCGCTACGGCTTCCAGGTAAGAAATCGTCAGCGTGTCGTTGATCTTGATCTCATCGAGACGCTTGACCTCCGGGGGGACATGAATCACCTGGAACTCGCCGTCTGGCTTCCGGATGGTCAGCATGCGCTTCTCGGTGTTGACTACCATGACGGTGCCGGTCACTTCACCAGTTGCGGCGCCGGCGGCAACTGGCAGGATCTCCGTTTGGGCGTGCACCGAGGTCAGAACAGCGCCAAGGGCCAGGGTGCCCGCCAAGCTCAGAGGGACAAGTCGCTTCATCATCGTCTCCATCTCCCAGTTGTGTTTCGCAGTTGTGTTTCGGCCCGACTGTGGGCGCCGCTACGATAGGTCACGCCTAGCGACCTGGCAAGCGATATCGCCCGCTGAGGCGCAGGGGCTCAGGGTGCTGACGCCGCAGAGCGCGAGGCCTCGAATCCTTGGCTGTTGAGCCCTTCCGGGCGTTGCCAGTAGCCGGTCATCTCCAGATAGCCGCGACCGATCTCGCGGTCTTCCTCGAAGAGTCGAGAGGCGCCCTCCCAATAGACGATGCCGGTGGAGCGTCGCCCGTCGAGCTCTTGGTCGTCCATCAGCGGGCGCAGCTGCATTTGACGGCCGTCAATATCGAGGGCCCATTCAACTGGGTAACGGGCGCCGGTGCGCGGCGACCGCCACTCGCGCAACGGAGAGAAACGGACCTGCCCCGGCGAAAGGGCTTGATGGCTGCCATCAGCCTGGCGGAGGGTCCCGCCTGCCCATACGGCCGACCCGTCACGACCGCGCATCTGAAATGCCATCAAGGACCCACCGTCGTGCAGATTGATGCCAATCCAATCCCAGCCTTCCGCCTCTGCGGGCAGGTATTCGCTCGACCACTCCTGGTCCAGCCACGCCTCGCCTGTGACACGATGTCTTTCCTCCCCAAGCCTCAGCGTCCCGCGCACGGCGAGGTGTGGCCGGCTGTAGTAGTAGCTTGCATTGAGCGGGTCGGGAAACTTCTGGCTGAAGCCCGCTTCTCCATTCAGCACCGGCGGTCCAGGCGGGATCAGCTCCAGATCGAAGCTGAAAGGGTCGGCGTCGATCCCCGTTCGGTAACGGCCATCCTGCAGAGCGAGGTCCCAATCCCCGATCCAGGCACGCGTGCGACCCAGTGCCGCGCCGGCCAGTGGCTCGACAGCGCGAGCGGTTTGCTCGACATGGAGCAGGTGACCAATGATCGGATCGGCGATGGCGGCATGCGCAATGATCAATTGCTGGGGCGAAAAGCGGCTCGGGTTGTCGGCCCCAATGCCCGTGGCGACGCGAAAGAAGGTGACTTGGAAGCCACGTTCCCCGCCCTGGCCATCCTCGAGCCAGCCTGTGATGTACCACCACTCGCTGCGATAGCTCGGGTGCGCGCCCGTGTCCTCTGGGAAGATCAGCTCTCGCCCGGGAACGACACGGCCGAAGTCCATGGTCGCAGGGGCCGCCGCTGCAACGAGTGTTGCGATCAGTGCGAGCGCCTTCCATGGCGCCAAATGGCGGCCCTTGGCGGCCGAGCGTTGGATGCTCATGGCGCGCAAGCCCCTCGCAAGCCTTGCCGGTGCCTGTCTCACCAATCCTCCCGGACGGCCAGCACGGCCTCTCGGCGCATCGCCTGGCGGCCGGCCAGGCGCGCGGCGAGCGCGGCGAGCAGAACCAGCGAGACACTGAAGGCGATGAGTACGTTGAACGGCAGCCGGAGATCCATGCTCCAGTGAAAGCTCTGGCGGTTGATGACCTCGATCAGGATTACGGCGATCGCACCGCCGGCCATGAGGCCGACGAGCGCGCCGACGGCCGTCGTGAGGGCTGCCTCGGTCGCTAGCAGATCCCCGATCTGGCCCCGCCGCAGTCCGAGATGTCGCAGGATGCCGAGCTCTTTGCGTCGGCTGGTCGCCAGGGCCGCAAACGCCGTGCTGATCCCGAACAGGCCGATGATGACCGCGATCGCCTCCATCAGATAGGTCACAAGGAAGGTTCGGTCGAATACCTGCAAGATCATGGCGCGCAGCTCGCCGGGCAAAATCATCTGGCTCACGCGCTCACCGAGACGCTCGCGGATGGCCGTCATCACGGTTTCCGGGTCCGTCCCGTCGGCCAAGAAGAGGCCGAGATCGTTGGTCCGCTGATCACCTGTTAACCGTCGATAATCGGCGAGCTCGATCACAATCGCCCCTTCCTGGCGGGCGTAGTCGCGCCAGATCCCCGCGATGCGAAAGGGCTGGAGCCGGTCGGCGAGCGGTAGATCCAGCCGGTCGCCTGTGCCGAGTCCCGAGCGGTCGGCCAGCGCCTCGGAGATCCAGGCCGGTGGATTGTCGGCTGAGCCTGCGGCCGGTTGCAGGGAGCCGGCGACCAGCGGCAACCCGGAGCTACGCTGGACGGGGCGCGCGATCAGAGTCATTTCCATGCCGTCGTCGCCGACTCTAAGACGCTCGAAGCGCACCGGGCGCACACGCACGACCCCGGGCAGCTCCGAGAGGCGGGCAATGGTCTTTGGATCCAGGTAGCCGCTGGCACTGGAGGAGGCGCGCACATAGACATCCGCCGGCAGTAGCTCGGTGAGCCATTCGTCGACCGAGCTGCGGAACGAGTGGACCATGATGGCCATCGCGACTGCTAGGGCCGCACTTGCCACGACGCCGACCCCGGCCACCACGACCTGGCCGGGCGCCGCCGCGAGCCGCAGCAAGGTCGAACGGCTATCCCCGATCCAGGCCATCGCCCAAGGTGTCACACCGGGTAGCAGGAGTACGGCGCCCAATAGGACCAGCAGGACCGCGACATAGCCGGCCACAGGGATGCCACCGATCGGCGGGAAAAGGCACAAGATCCCAGCGATAACCAGGCAGGTGGTCGCTAGGCGCCAGCGCGGCGTGAACCGGTAGACCTCCGCCTCGTCGCCGGAGCGCAGGCCCCGGGCCGGGATCATGCGCACCGCCTCGCGCGCCGGTAGCCAAGCCCCGCCGATGCCGGCGAGGACACCGAGCGCCAGGTAGACGAGGGTCAAGACAGGCTCGATCCGCAGCTGCGGTGTCATACCCCGGAAGAAGCCGGCCCCAAGGTCCCCGCCGATCACGGCAAAGGCCAGGGCGCTTAGCAGATATGCCATCACGACACCGAGGAGGCCGCCGACGAGCCCGAGCCCGGCACCCTCAGCGATTAGGCCACGCCACAGAGCTCGGCGAGAGAGACCCAGCGCCCGCAGGAAGGCGAGCTCCTGTCGCCGCCGCACGACAGCGAGCAGTTGAGTCGAGAACACCAAAAATGCCCCCGTCAGCAGCGCGATCCCCGCGAGCATCGTCAGATTGGTGCGGTACGCACGGGACAAGCCGCGAGCTTCGGATTCCGCTTCGCTCGGTGTGATCACAGTGACGCCCGGCGGCAGCAGGGCGCGCAGGCGCTCCTGCGCTGCGGTCCGATTTCGCCCCGCGGTCAGCCGCAGATCGATGCGCGTAATGAGACCGAGCCGATCGGAGTTCTGTTGTGCGGCGGCGATGTCCATGACGGCCAGCTCCTGGCCGATCCCCGCCGAGGGCACCGAGCCCGCGACGCGTAGCGTCACCTTGCGGAGTCCAATCTTCACGGGGAGACGATCCCCGGGCGCCAGCGCGAGCCGTCTCGCCGCCGCTGGGCTCAAGAACAATGCATCGGGCCGCAGGACATCCGTGGGGTCACCCTCCCCGGCTGCCGCCTCGACCGATGGCATCAAAAGCGGGGTGATCCTTGCGGCCTGGAACACATCCAGCCCGATGATTTGCAGCGTCTGATCTGGCCGCCCGGGCAGCTGCGCCTGGAGCTCTAAGACAGGGCTGGCCTCGGTGACCTCCGGGTGCTGAGCGACCTGCAAATAGACTTGGTCGCTGAATCCGCGTTGCGGGCCGACGACTTGCAGATCGGCGTCGCCGCTTAGTAGTCGCACGCCGCGACCGAGCTCGTCGAGCGCCGCCGCATGGATGAGCTGCACGGCGAGCCCCAGCGCGACGCCGAGGGCGATCGCGAGCAAGCACAGAGTCGTGGCCAATCGGCGGCGCGTGAGGCTCAGGATAAAGACGTTCCAAAGTGCGGCGCTCATACGGCCGCCGCCTCCGGCACGAGACCGCTGTGGGAGAGGCGCAGGATGCGATCGGCATGGTCCGCCGCGGCGCGAGAATGGGTCGCGAGGAGCCCGATTGCCCCGGTCTCGCGAATGTTTCCGAGGAGCAGCTCGAGCACGCCGGCGGCCCGCTCGGGGTCGAGATTGCCGGTCGGCTCGTCGCAGAGGACCAATGCCGGTTGATGGACCAGGGCGCGGGCGATGGCCACCCGTTGCAGCTCGCCACCGGAAAGGTGGCGCGGCCAGTCGTCCGCGCGGATCGCGAGGCCGACCTTCTCGAGCATTTCCCGGGCGCGGGCATCGGCTTCCACCGTACTGTGGCCGAGGAGCCACAGCGGCAGGGCGACATTCTGGGCCAAGCTCAGATGCGGCAGGATGTGGAAGGCCTGAAAGACGAATCCGAAGGCGCGGCGACGCAGGACCGCGAAGGCATCTTCGTCCAGAGAGGTCAGCTCCGTATCGCCTAAGCGGATGCTGCCGGTATCGACTGGCTCTAATCCCGCGATGCAGTTGAGCAGTGTCGACTTCCCGACGCCGGATTCGCCCATTATGGCGACGGACTCGCCGGGCGCCAGCGCGAGCGAGACATTGTCGAACAACGGGTGATCCGTGCCCGCGTTGAAGCTCTTACTTAGGTTCTCGACAGACAACATTGGGCTGACAACCACGCGAGGAAATCGGTCATGGCCTGACCTCAATGGTGACAACATGAGGCCGACAGTGGCGGTCACTGTCGCTTGAGACCGCAGTCGTGATTATGAAATCCGCGAGGCACGCTCGCTCCCTCGCCCTCTGGGAGAGGGTTGGGGTGAGGGAATGATCAGGGGCGAGGCGATCTTTCCTCATCTGGGGTGGCTCGCCTCGCCCCTGATCGTTCGCGAGCAAATAACCGTGCTGGACGACTGCGGCGGCAAAGGCAATCGGCTCGCGCGAGTCCCATTGCGGCGCACGCCATCGCCCATTCGTGCCGACGAGTTGCCCCAAAGGCGTGTGGGCGGTACTATCTTTAAGCAGAGACATCGAGTTACGGCTGATATTCAAACCCATCGTCGCCAAAACGCCATTAACTGACACTCCGGGAGGGGGCATGCCGCGTTTTGAGATTCAGGGTAGAGGCCGGGATTCCGGCCGTAAGCGCAAGCGGACCTATACCGCTGACACCGCCGAGAAGGCGCGCGAGCTCGCTGAGGCCGACGGCACAGTCGTGGAGTCGATCCAGCGCGCCGATGCCGCCGCCCCGGCCGCAACCGAAACTGCATCCGCAGCGAAGAAGCCGCGATCGGCGCCGAAAAAGGCCGCACCGCCCAAGTCCTCGCCAAGCAAAGCCTCGGCCCCAAAGCCAGCCCCGTCGAAGAAGTCACCAGCCGGGCAGAGAAAGGCCCCTGCGGTGGTGCCGGCGTCCCGAAAGACCTCATCATCGCACACGCAGGCGCCGACGCGCACGGCCTCCTCTACTGCCGACCAGAAGGCGCCGGCGAAACCTGCATCGGCTGCTCAAAGTCCCAGCGCGGGAACCGGTGCCAAGTCGTCCCCGTCAACTCGCGAGCCCGACGCGCCGAAAGCTCAAGCGCCGCAGCCTGTTGCGCCAAAGATCGCTGGTGCCTCCGCGGCCGCGCGGCCCCAAGACGTCAGCAAAGTGGCCGAGCCTCAGCCGACTGATTTCTCTGCCCCGCCGGTTGGGAACCGGTCGGCGCCGGCCGCGGCCGGCTCATCCGACCAGGACGACGAGCAGGTTGCCGCACCACAGGCGGAGTCGGAGCGCGAGCCCTCGCCACCGAAGACGTCGGAATCGGACAAGAAGACCAGCCAGCCGTCAGGCACCGGATGTATGCCGGTTCTGCTCGCCGGTTTCGGGATCGGCGTCCTGGGCTTGGCCCTCATGCTTTAGTCCCCTGTTCCGCGTCATGTTGCAGCCGCAGAGCCTCAGGTTCGGCCCGTTCGCAGCCGTTGCCCTCGCCGACGGTGAGGCTTCAACCACTGTCGAGCAACCGGCGAATCTGCGCGCGATCATATTTTCCTGTCGGAAGCAGAGGTAGCTGCTCGCAGCGGTGGAGGCGGCGGGGTCGCTGGGGGCTTGCGAGATGCTCGCGACACCAGCGATCCAAGTCCTCGGAATCGATCGTTCCCGTGTAGGCGGCGGCGAGGGAATGGCCCCAGACGGGCTCGGCTAGGCTGGTGACGACAGCCGCCGTGACGCCGGGGGCGTCGAGCAATCTCTGCTCGACGTGGGCGGGGAGCACATTGTGACCGCCGATTACCAGTATCTCGTCCGCGCGCCCGAGGACGCACAGATCCCCGTCAGACGTCCAGCGCCCGAGATCAGACGTCACGAGCCAACCCTCCGCCGTCAAACCCAGGCCGGGGGCACGCTCGGGGTTGGTGTAGCCGGCCATGACCATGGCACCTCGTACGCGTATGAGATCCGGCGGCGCGCCGGCGGGCGGGCAGTCAATCTCGACGCCTACCAGCGGCGGACCGATCACGCCTGGCTCAGGCGGGGTCTGCAATGGCCCTGAGGTCGCGATCTGGGAAAAGGTTTCGGTCATGCCGTAGGTCACGCGCAGCGGCCAGCCGCGGGCCAACGCCTGGTGTGCCAACGAATGGTGCAGCGCTTGCCCCCCGACCAGCAGGACGCGCAGGTCCCTGGGCGGTGGTACGTCAAGCGCGAGCAGCCGCGACAGCGTCGGTGGGACCAGCGAAAGATGGGTAATCCGCGCGCGCTCCAGGTCGGCCCGTACCCGCTCGGCATCGAAGCCGTCATGGATGACGAGGGTCGCACCGGCCAGGGCGCAGCGATAGCCGATGGCCAGCCCGCCGACGTGCTGCCGAGGTAGGCAGCATAGCCACCGATCGCCTGGCTCGAGGTCGAGGAGGCGATTGGTCGTCGCACAGGAATGGAGCACATTGGACGGAGTGATCAGCGCGGCGCGCGGCGCTCCGCTGCTGCCGCTTGTCTTCATGACGAGCGCGACTCGGGCCTGCGGCGCGGCGCGCTTGGCGGTACTGACTCGGGTTGGCACGAGACGGCCACCTTGTTTTCCAGTCCAGTGCCACTCGGCCCCCGCGGCGCGGATCCATGCGCCACGCTGCTCGGTGCTCAGCGTCGGCTCTACCGGTAGGAGCGCTGAACCGCAACGTGCCAATGCGAATTGCATGACGATGAGGTCGGGGCCAGGCTCGTCGGCCGCTAGCACCACCTGTCCGGACGATAGGCCCTGCCCCTGCAGACGCCGGACACGGGCGACGACCCGGGACGTGAGCTCGGCGTAGTCCCAGCGCTCGTCGCGATAGATTACGGCAGTCTCGGTGCCGGTGTGCCAAGGTGCCTTATTGAAAACCCTCGCCACTGTCGCTGTCTTGCCCACGGCAGCCGAGCGAACGGTTGGCTCGGCGTCTCATCCGACCGGTCGCGGATTCTTAGTCCCGCACTCTCCCGGCACGTGCCCCGCGGCCGAAATGGTCGAGGGCGGCTCGCAGCTCGGGATGGTTGCGCGCATACTCCGGCAGCGGCACGGCGCGCGAGATCGCTTCCCATGCCTGGCGGATACTGGCGGCCCCACCCCGCGGGCCCATTGGGTGACCAAATACCCCACGTCCGGGGACGAAGCCGAAATCCGTCGTGCCCAGGCGCTCGTAGACGGTCGGCAAAGAGCCCGCCCAGTCGCTGCCTCCTGGTACGGGCAGGCTTGCACGGATGGTTCCCATGTCTTCACGGCAGGCCGCGACGTTCTGCAAGACCTCTTCCTCAGAGGTCATCATCCGCGAACCGAAGCCAGGCATGATGATGACGTCGAAGCCCGCCAAGCGTTGGAGCTTCGTCATGACGCGCGAGTGAACGCCGAAACGCTCGAGCCGACTAAAGGCGGCGATGAACGGGAAATGAGCCACAAGAGGGACCTCAGTGTGTCGGCGCAGCATGCGCACGGCGCTGAGGCCCACGGGCAGCGCATTGAGCATTAACGCATTGGCGCCGTTCCCGACGGCCAGGTCGTGGAGCTCTTTGAGACGATCGACCTCGTCGGTGATGTTGGCGAGGTAGCACTTGGGTACGCCCGTCTCGGCTTCCGCCCGGCGCCGCGCCGCGCCCATCAGTTGCGAGCGATGCTCTAGTGTCGACCAGCTCACATCGGCCAGCATCTCGTCGTCCTTCGCGATGTCAAGGCCTCCGAGCCAGCTCTGGTAACCGGCCTCGCAGAAGGGCTCAGGCGCCAGGCCGATATTCGGCTTGATGACACCAAAGAAGATTGGCCGCTCGAAAGCTGACAATTGTTCGCGCAGTCCATCGACGCCGAATCTGGGGCCATCGAAATGGTGCAGGTAGGCCCTCGGAAACTGGATGTCGAGCAGCTTGATAATCGGTATCCCGGGACAGAAAAACGGCCCCTCTCCGGCCACCGCGCTCAACAGATTGGGAATGCGCGGGCCGAAGTTTGCATGCGGGTGGGCAATCTTGGCTCGGCAGGCGAATATCCCTCCTTGGGTATCCGCGGGCACCGGATAGCTCAAGGCCCGCAGGGCGCCCTCGACGTGGAGATCCATAATCTTCGCCGCGAACCGGGGGCGGAAGTCCTCGTCGACCCCGGTCCTTCGCCACTGTGCCGTTGACTGCTCGCTGCAGAGGTGCGCCGCTGCCTCGCGGGGATCCCCAACACACTCAAAGTAGTAGTCGAGGACGATATGATCCTCGGCGTTCAGGGTGTCCGGATTAACGAAGAAGCCGGAGAGCTCTTCAGGGGTCATGGCGCGCTACCTGCCCTCTCCGAGGATCTGAATCCGAACCTGACGTTCGTCGCGCGGCCCATCGAGCTCGATGAGGAAGATCGATTGCCACGCGCCCAGCGCAAGACGCCCGGCGGCGATGGGAATCGTCAAGGAGGCGCTCATAAATAGGCCGAGCAAATGGGCGTGGGCATTGTCGCGACCATCCACCGGTGCCCGGTTGTGCAAGTACTCGCGATCACGTGGGGCGAGCTCCTCCAGAAAGCGGATCATGTCCCGCTCGAGCATCGCCTCGCGTTCGTTGAGGTTTAGATAGGCCGTTGTGTGATTCGAGATCAGCGTAATCTGACCTTCTTGTATGTCAGAGCTGGTGATTAGCCCTTGGACCTCTTTGGTGATGTCAATGAGAGCCAAAGGTGCGTGGGTGGCCAGCGAGAGGGTCTGTTGAGTGATCTTCATGTGGAAAGTGGCTCAACCAGATGACGAAAACAGCTGCGGGCGGGGGAGCGCCATGAGGCTGGGACCAGAGGGTCCGGTAACCGGATCACGCGACTTCCGGCGAATGGCAGAAATCCTCGGACGTAAGGGCCAGGACCACATAAACCGTTGTGGCGGCGAGGCCCCAGAACAGCCCGACGCAGACTCCGGCATCAATGATGCCGCGCCAAGGCTGGGGGATATGTTGGACCCCGATGATCAACGCGATGATCATGGCCGTGAGGGAGAAACTCGCGATGCGTCGGCGGCGTGTGGTGCCGAAGTATCCCATACAGAACAAGGGAGCGAGGGTGACGCGGACCAGGCTCGGGTGGTCGTAGAGATAGCGGCAGCGCGCGCCGAAGCGGGGCGAGAACGATCGCTGGAAGCCCTTGTAGCCTTCGGCATATCCCATGAAGGCGACGAACGTCGCGAAGCACAGCCAATGCAGCCACGTGAGCGACTCCCCGAACGCCCCCAGCGCAATTGGCAGGAGGCGCACGATGGCGAATCCGAGCAGCAGCCCGATGCCGAGCAGTGCCCAAGAGACACCGGCGGTGGCGAGGAGCCGGTCTGCCCTCGTACGATGCAATGATCTAGGACCTTCAGCGAGTGGCGAGTCGGTGAAACCGTAGCGGGAGTGCATCGCGGCCGCTTCTCCTCATGTCGTAAAGCGATTCGGCGCCGTAATGACTATGGCGACGCTTCCCGGTATCGAGTCCCGATTCTAACAGGACTGAGCTAGATGGGACACCGGGAAATACCCAGTGTACGCGCGGGAAATCAACGAGATAAGCGTCCTGAGCTCGCGGTTCGCGGGCGTCAGCTACGGCTCCTGCCGGTCGCTGAGGAGCCCGCTCGGACACACCTGCGGAGCTCGTCGCCGGTTGCCCGTGTTGCTCGGGGCCTTGTCTCGGTTATCCGTTCTTTGTAACGTTCGCTATGGTTGTGCTAACAAGGGCTTGACTGGTCTCGGACTGGTACGGGCCGAGAATGAGACCGCAAGACAGGGGCCGCAGCGATGAGCGCCTACCGAGTAGTGTCATTCGACGACGAGCCGCTGATCCTGGTCGATGAGCAGGATCGGGTCGTTGGTTACGACAGTAAGGCCAATGTCCATCACGGAGCGGGGCTCCTTCATCGAGCGTTCTCCATTTTCCTGCTGAGTGACACGGGCAAAGTGCTCTTGCAGCAGCGTAGCTCGGAGAAGCCGTTGTGGCCGCTGTATTGGTCCAATAGCTGCTGTAGCCACCCCCGGAAGGGCGAATCGGGCCTTGAGGCTGCGCATCGGCGGCTGCAAGAAGAGCTGGCACTGGATGCCGAGCTGAGGTATGCGTATCAGTTCCAGTATCGCGCCGAGTTCGGCCGGTTGGGCGTAGAGCACGAAATGTGCTCCGTGTACATCGGCTCGGTGGTCGGAGAGCCTGCGGTCGAGGTGAATCCAAGTGAGATCGCCGCCTGCGGCTGGGTAACAGGCGCAGAAGTCGATCGGCTGATCATCGACGAGCCCGAGCGTCTCACGCCGTGGTTCAAGCTGGAATGGCTCAGGCTGCGGCGGGATTTCGGGCATATGCTGGCGGGTCTGCGTTGAGCTCCGAGCGCGAGGACAGAGCCCAGAGGAGAGAGCCCAGGTGCAGCAGCGCGAGACCCCGGCCTCGAGCATGAGTGTCGGTTCAGAAATGACCGGAGCGCTGGTAGGTCGGGCTGGCGGAGCCTAAGCCGACGATAGCGGCCGAGTCTTGCACCAGTTGTTATGAGTGGTTCCTTAGGTCCTTGCGGCGGCTGAATGCAGCCGCCGCGGACAGGGTCGACCGACGGTTTGCCCCTTGACAACCTTTCGGCATCTGGTAAGGTAGTCGGTCTCGGCGGCGAAATGT
>CAZOWL010000115.1:0-11664 GCA_964583605.1 uncultured Chromatiaceae bacterium
CAGTTGCGAGACGACTCGCGCTAACCGTGATCGAGAGGATGCTTCTTGAGGGAATAGCTTCTTGTAGCGCAGAACCAGTCAAGTTCGCGATAAGCTCAATGAGAACAATCGGTTGTGTATTGAAGAGATCTTGTAACGCAGTTTGCGTTAAGAACTCTGATTGATGCCCTATTTCAACAGCTTGCGCCGGCCAGACATCTTGTAACGCAGAGCCCGTTTGTGCCGCACCGCGGCGCCAGTAGCCCGGATGCTCAGCTCGCCAGGCCCGCACCCGCTCAACATTCGCCGCACCGCGGAAGTCATCCCGATTGGCCGCCTTACTCGCCCACCGACAGGCCGCCTCGCCACAGTAGCGTTGGTGGTGCGCATTGCGCGCATCAGGATGGAACAATTCACCGCAATGCAGACACTTGCGTCGTCTTCGTCGTATCACCCCGGGCAGCCCTCCGCACTACACCAAGCATCGCCGACGACCGCATTGTTCGCCGCCGCCGACCGGCAGCGAAGAACACGCAGAACAAGATCCAAATGCGGAAGAAAGGGATAAAAGGCGGGGAAGAGGAAGGAGACGGAAAAGAAACTTCTCTACATGTTTACTCCGGCCAGAGGACTACATTTTCGGGTCGGCGCTGACACCCCTGATCGTTCCCTCACCCCGTCCCTCTCCCAGAGGGCGAGGGAGCGAGCGTGCTGCGCGGATTTCATTGTAAGCCTACTATCAATGCTGGCGCGCGTGACGGGACGCGTGCAAGCCCTCGACCGCAGGCCCACGCGCGGTCTCTCGCAGTGGTCGCGTAGCGAGCTACGCCGAGCGCGAGTGGCCCAGCAGTGTTTTTGCCCCAGTGCGGGGCCCTCGGCTCGCGCTGTAGCTCGGACTCCATGGCCCATCTGCCGCTGAGCGAGGCCGCCTATCCGCCACGAAGCCACATAGCCGAGCATGCGCGAGGATGCGCTGGTTACGTGGCACAGCTTCTGCGTTAGGATTCGTGGATGAAGATCTCAAGCGAGACGGGCAGCATGCCGCATCGTCAACGGGAGCACATCGCAACGGACAGTCCACCGCGCGGACTCTCGCCGGTGCCGCCCTCTATCGCGAGAGGTCAGCACAGGATCGGACCGTGAGGAAGGTTCACGACGATCAGCGAGCCCGGCAATCGCCAGCCCGCATTCGTCGAGGGACAACACTGGCCCAATACTCGTCCCTTGAGCGGGGCGGCCCGGCCGAAGCTCGGGTCTGACCCGTCCCTCTCCAGCTAGGTAAACTCACCGTAGACCAACACAAGGGGAAGGCAAGCCATGGCTAAGAAGCTTCGAAGGCGCATCCTGATTTTCCTAGTCCTGATCCTGATCGGCGTGCCCGTCGTCATGGCGGCCGCCTGGATTGGTACTGAAACCATGATCGAGCGCACCTCGACGCCCGAATTCTGCACCCGCTGCCACACGATGGCACCCTTCGCAGAGACGCACGCGCAGGGCACCCACGGGGGTGACAATCCTGCGGGTGTCGTTGCCATCTGTACCGATTGTCATCTGCCGCACGACAGCGCCACAAGCCACCTGCTCGCCAAGGCGAGGACCGGTCTTCGCGATGCCTGGGCACAGGCGATATATGTCTTCAGCAAGCCGGACTGGGTGGCAAATCTCGAGCACCGCGAGGATTTCGTCTACGACTCGGGCTGCCTGCGCTGTCATGCGGCCCTGGAGTCCGCATCTAAAGGCCAGCCGGCCGCGATGGCTGCGCACCGTGCTTACTTCGCAGGCCAGATCGACCTCGCCTGTGTGGGCTGCCATAAGCATGTCGGGCACGAGGATCTGCTGCCCGCGCTCGCTCGGCACTTCAAGGAGGTGACATTCGTCGCGGACAAAGAGGAAGCAGCGCGCGATTGATCGCCATATTCCCTCTTGGACAGGGGTCGACCCGGAGGTCGACCCTCAGGCGTATGCTGCCGGCCAGCTTACGCTACTTCCCTGAGCCGCTGCCTACTCGACTTTGAGCCGGTTGATGACGAACAGTGCGCCACCCTCGTAGGCATTCTCCTCAGCGGCATGATACTCGCGCCAGGTGTCCACAGAGCCCTCGAGGGTCGCGCGCCCGTTCCTGACATCGATGTCGATCTGGCCGGCGTCTACGAAGGGGCTCCAGAACATCTCATCGTGGATCTCGTCGTGGATCTCCTGATCGGTTCGAGCAGGCGTCATGCGTTCCACGGTCGCGGTCATCGTCGGGTAATCGTCAACCGCAAAAGGCCGATCGGCGGCGCCGGAATCCTCGCTCACGCGAAGCTGGTTGCTGACCCGCGTCACGCCGCTCACCATACCCGCGAGGCGCTCCGCTTCAAGCCGCTCGAGACGGCTACCGAGCGTGCCGAAAAGGATCGCCCGGCCGTTCTCGACCTCGACCTCGATCCCTTCGCCGGTCACTGGGTTCACGATCAAACGGCCGCGGATGTCTGCCTCGACGACCTCTTCGGTGAGGTTATCCACATCGGGACGGACCTTGAGCCGGTTGGTGACGCCTTTCACACCAACAGTGTTACGCGCGACCCGTCCGGCAGCCTTCTTGACGGCCAGGTTATCGACCACGCCGCGAAGGGTCACCCAGCCCCCGAGGATTTCGGGATGGATCTGAAAAGACGCGATCCGGGGATCGTAGAGGGCCACATCCTTGATCGCCTGCTCGATCTCCTCGTCGGATCTGGCGGCATACTTGTTGTCGCGCAGCGCCTCGTCCTGCGCCCACCATTTGATCTCCAGGCCAGAGGCGTCGACCGATGTGACACCCGTCACCCGCGCCAGCGATTCGGCCAGGCGCTTCTCCTCGAGGCTGCCGACAGTGCCGCTCAGCATGACCTGCCCTTCAGCAACAGCGACATCGATCAAGCCGTCCTCGACCAGCACGCTCCAGCGCAACCGTTGGGCGATCTCGTCGCGAATCTCGCTGTCGCGGCGCTGATCGGGGATCCTGATATCCAGATCGTTGTTCACAGCAATGACGCCGCGGACCGACTTCGCTACCTTGATCGCGAGATCCATCTCGGCCCAGGATTCGACCTCACCGCTCAAGGTCACCACATTGTCCTCGACGGTGACATCCACGTCATAGGCATCTGCCGCCGGGTCCGCCATCAGCGTACCCTCGACCTCTTCCTCGATGCCGGCATCTGTCAGAACAACGGACGGAACAACCAGGATCCGATTGCTGACGGCGCGCACGCCCTTGACCCGTCCCGCAATCCGACCGGCGCGCTCTTTGACGAGCAGACTGTCGACCTGACCGGTTAACTCGACGATCCCCTCGGTGACAGCGATGTCGATGCGGTTCACATCGACCGTCTGATCCACCAGGTATTGGTCCTCGATCGCGTCCGCGATGTCCTGGTCAGCAAGCGCAGGCATCTCAGCAATTCCAGGGCCCACCGCGCTGAGGAGGGCCAGCATCGCAGCGACCGACCAAAGGAGCTGTCTGTTGGGACCTTTGGACATATCACCTCCGTCGCAAGTCTCTTTCCGCGTGCCAAGCCGTCAGCAAGATGGGGGCCGAGGCCGCGCACTCACGCCTTGCCGAGGCTGCTCGAGGCAACTAGGGCCTCGCTGTCGCGGATTGCTCGTTGACCCAGCTCCACGCCGCCTCCCGCGAGTCAGTGTCGAAGAACCTGACCTCGGCGCCGAATAGGGGCTCTGCAAGCTTGGCTGCGAGCGCTTGCCACGTCCTGTCGCCGACGATTGCCGTCCTGTCATACTGGTGCCTATGCTGGATGTCGAACTTGAGGTCCTCGCGCAGCGCACCAATGCCGAATCCCGTCACTTCCCGAAGCTCGACGTAGAAGCGCAGGCGGCTGTGCTGGCTCAGGAGTTTCGCCAATTGCGGCGTGATCCCATCGAGATCCTCTTTCGAGAGATGGCCGCTGGCCGTGATTGTCAGCACGCCGTTCTCATTCAGATCGTCGAGTCGCAGCATGTCGATGTCCTCGTCAGCTTGCCGTGTGCTCGGCGGGCGCCGCGGCGTCGAAACCAATGCCGGCGACCGCTGACCGTCGACGTTGGCCGGCCTGGTCGTTTACCATGAAATTCGCGGAGCACGTTCGCCCCCTCGCCCTCTGGGAGAGGGTTGGGGTGAGGGAACGATCAGGGGCGAGGCGACATTTCATGGTCCGGGGTGGGTCGGCTCGCCCCATGATCGTTAGCACCGGGCCAACGATCAAATCCACCATCGCCGCCCTGTGGACGCTGGGGCGACGCTGGATCGAAGCCGCGCCATCGTCGCCCCGGCTCGCCCTAAGGCTGTACGCAGCCGTGTCAATCGGCGCAGGGCGTGCGGTAGCGACCCCCCGGCGCCCGCAGCCAGTCGAGCAGGGGACGAGAGTAGATTCCCAGCTCCTCAAGACCCGGAAGGCCGGTCAGCGCGACCTTGTCGGTCATCATGAATCAGAGGGATGACCGGCGAGCGGCGCGAGAGGGAGGCGATCTGGCCGAGAAAGTGATCGTCCTCCCCGAACAAGAGGCTGGGCCGCAAGACCACCGCATCCACATCCTGCATGGCGCCGGCCATGGGAGTGCGGGTCCAGTACGTCCCCGGCGATGTAGCGTATCCCGGTCGGTGGCTCCCGCCAGGCCTCTGGGACATGACGCGCAAGTCCTCAGACGATATACCGGTTCCAGCTCCCATAGTGGCGCGCCACCTTCCCCCGCGGCACTGCGCGATACCGCTCGGCGTGCTCATAGCCGGCAGCACCACCGTCGACTATGCCGTCGCGGCACCGATGATGGCGGCTCTGACCCTCGCTACCATCGTCCTCTTCGCAATGCTGCGCACACGGCTGTTCCTGAGCCGCAACGAGAGCATCGGCCTACTGATGCTCTACGCGCTATTCGTCGCTGGGATCGGCCTTTAGACCATCGGGTTGACGAGGCTGTTGTCATGACACCGTCGTGCGACAAGCTCGAAGCCTCTGAGATCAAAATCCTCGGCCAGAGTAGGCGCTGTGCGCCATCTGTGGCTGCTGAAGGACGGCGTATTGCAGCGGGTTAACACCGTGCACCTCCCGGCCCGAGCGTTGAGCGAGCCGACACGCCGAGCCCACAGCCGAGGCCAGAAATCGCCGTTGCGCGCTCGGGCTGGCAAAGCCCAGAGACCGGCACCCCGAAGCCGACCAAGCAGGCGATGGCGGACAGTCCACAGCGCCCGCCTACTTGAGCGGCCGCGAACAAAGAGCGGCCGAGAATAGATCGGCATCCCTCTTGCGTCTCCGAGGCTGACAGGCATCGGCGGTAAACCGCGTCCATTCTTGCGGAACGGCATCGACTGGCCAAATCCTGGCCAGATCCAGCTGCTAGCCAGATTAAGCCCAGCCTGATCGGCCTCAGGCCGGCCGCTGGTGCTCACGCCGAGGCCTAATCGCAGCCGATGAGCTCGTCACACTGCTGACCGCAGACCGATCCATTGCTGCAACAGGAGGTATCGATGTTGATGAAGAGCTTCGCGCGCCAGATGACGATGATGACAGGGCTCGCCCTATCCGCATCTCTCCCCGCGGCGGCCCTAGGGAGCGAGATAGCGAGCGAGAGGACGGCCGAGGCAACGATACAAGATCGCCACGGCAATACAGTCGGCAAGACCACGCTACACCAGACGCCCAATCGTGTCTTGCTCCACGCCAGTTTTGCGGGCCTGCCCGCTGGCGTCCATGGCTTTCACCTACATGCAACGGGCACATGCGAACCGCCGTTCAAATCGGCCGGCGGTCACTTCAACCCGCGGGGCAGCGCACATGGCCTCCTCGTCGAGGAGGGGCCCCACGCTGGCGACATGCCCAATATCCATGTACCGGAAAGCGGCGAACTGGAGCTTGAGGTGTTGACCCTTGTCGACCGCCTTGAGGACCTGCTCGACGCGGACGGGGCCGCACTCGTGATCCACGAAGGCGCCGACGACTACGAGAGCCAGCCAAGCGGCGCAGCCGGCTCACGCATCGCCTGCGGTGTCGTCGAGGTCAAGTAGACGCCCTACAATAAAATCCGCGCATCACGTTCGCTCCCTCGCCCTTGGGAGAGGGTTAGGGTGAGGGAACGATCAGGGGCGAGGCGACATTTCATCATCTGGGGTGGCTCGACTCGCCCCATGATCGTTAGGCCATCATCCGAGCGGGCCCTTGACCAAGCGGTAAAGCACGACCGCGAGCATGGCTGCCCAGAGCGGCATCAGGCCCACTAGCCCGGCACCGCCCTGGAGGACGACGGCGGCCAGGCCGGTGACCAGTGCCGCCACCTGACCCGCCTGGACGCGGCTCGCCGCGAGGGGCACCCGGGTCACATCGGCCAGGCTCTCGACGTGCCGGGTGCGCGCGATGACGACGGCGAACAGCGCAGCAACCGCAAGACCCCCGGCAATCGGTAGGGGCGCAACGCCCGTGGCCTCGTGCTCAGCGCCGGCGAGCACGAGGACCGCCGCGGCAACGGCGGCCCCGGCAACGCCAAGCAGAGCCCGACGCCTGTTCGCAGGCGGCAGGAGACCATCGAGGGTCAGCGCCACCGCGCCGACGGCCAGATAGAGCAGAGTACCGCCGAGGGCCAGCCAGAGACCAAGGCCCAACAGGCCAATCCCATCGAGGGGCGTCGCGCCCACCCCTGTGGTCCGATTGAGGACGCGCACGGCAAGCAGGACGACAAAGAGGGCGGCGATATCGGGAAGACCCGTCAGCAAGAGTGCCACCCCGGCCAAGCCGGCTGCCAGGAAGGCCGCCGGATCGCGGTCGGGGTCGAGCTCGCGGGCGAGCGCCCACGCGAGAAATACTCCGAGTGCCGACCAGGCACCCCAGCCTGCTGCCCCGAGCCAATCGCCGGTTGCAAGGGCGCGTACCAGGGTCGCGATGAGCAGGACCGCGCCGGCGAGCCCGGCAATCCAGCGATTGGTTCGATACTCGAAATCGAGGGGGCGGGCTATGCCGGAGATGGCTCGGAGATTCATCTTGCCTCCTCATGTTCGCGGCTGCTCGCAGCCTGGCGAGAGCCGCCGAGCGCCGAGCCTTTTATGTCTCGGTTCTCTTGCCCTGCTGCGCCAAGACCCGGTGCCAGATGGAATCGATAATGCTACCCTCCGCGCGCGATGTCATCCTCGGCGGTCCAGCGACTGAAGACGATCGTCTTCAGGCCGCTGCCTGGAACCGCAACAGCCTCCTCGAATGTGCGACCGTTCGCGCTCGCGCTCACGCGATAGGTTCCGGCCGGCAGATTCGTTAGGAGCCAGGGTCCGTTGGACGATACCTCGAGCATTGTTGCTCCATGCGAATCGCGTATCAGGACATCGACATCGCCCAAGTAGGACCCATCCTGTCGCGCAAACTCGAGCTTGAGATTATAGGACCCTACAGCGGCGTCCATGATCGCCTGACGCTCGGCGTCACCGACACCCCCGCTGAGCCAGGTGACACCCCGGTCGACGCCCTTGACGACGTGCTCTAAGAGATCGGCCTGCGCGGTCGGCGTCATCGGATCTTGGGCGCCGGCCAGGCCCGGCATCAAGAAGGCAACGAAGAACAAGCTCGGATATTGCCAGCGAATCATTGTGTTTCTCCCGCTAACGATCATGGGGCGAGGCGAGCCACCCCCGACCATGAAACGTCGCCTCGCCCCTGATCGTTCCCTCACCCCAACCCTCTCCCAGAAGGCGAGGGAGCGAACGTGCTGCACGAATTTCATGGTAAGGTTTGAGTCAAAGGCTTTGAGTCAAAGGCGGTGACATCCGCTACCGGACGCCAGTACCGTCACAGGGTCGTCGGGTGCGGCGGAGGTCAGGCCGCCAATCTGTCCGAGCGCCGGCACGGGCCGCCGCGTGCTTAGCAGCGCCGTCGACGAACCGGGCACCCGGCAACAAGTATTGCGCTTGCAGGTACTATGCCAACTGCGCGCCCCGATGAAATCGGAAGACCGGGGCTCGGCGCTGGGCTCCGTTCCATACCGAGGACAACCTGAGGCAGACCGACGAATCCCGTGGGTCAAAATCGCAATCGAGATATCCTCACATTCACTCGATTGCGACATCGGTGCGGATCTCGATTCCGAGCGCACCCAAGGAAGCCGCATCGCAGGGACCTAACGCACCCCTGAGCACCCAATGTCCTCGAGGTCCTCCAGCAAAGCTCCGCACCCGACGGCGCTTTTCAGCCGCTGTGCGGCTCAAAGCAACCCGCAGACGCCGCGCTGGCAGACTGACCGCCTCGAGAGAGGACCCTCACGATCCGCCGCCGGGCGACTCCGACGACACATCTGGCCAGATCCGTATCAGGTGTCCGCCGATCAGGATCAGCGCCATGTTGTACTCGATCCAAAGCAGGAACAGCACGATGCCGGCGAGCGGCCCATAGACCTTGGAGTAGTTCGGCAGCTTGGTGATCACGTCCGAGAAGAGCATCGTGATGCCCTGGCTCGCCAGCGCAATCGCCAAGGCCGTGATCAGCGTGATGCCGAGATGGCTGCGAAAAGGCAGCAGAATGCTGTAGAGGAGCGCCACGATCACCGCCATCGCCAGGAACGGCCAGGCGAAGGTATTGATCTCGACGGGAATGAGGTCCCAGGGTACATAGCCGACCAGGTGGTTGGCGAACATCACCAAGGTCAGCAGGAAACCCAACGCGGGGCCCAGCAGCCAGGGCATGGCGAAGCGCCATATCTTGGTCTCTTGCCGCCGCTCGCGGGTCCAAGGCAGGCGCAGCGTCTGCTGCAGCGTGGCGAAGAAGAGCCCAGACGTCCACAGGATCAAGACAAGACTGAGCCAACCAAGCCCCGAGGCCTTCTCCAGGGTCCGCGCAGAGACGGTGCGAACGTCGGCCTCACTCCAAGGGCTCAGCTGGGCCGCTTGCTCCTCGATGAAGCGGCTGACCTCGCTCGTGCTCCCCCAGAGCAGGCCAGCCACCGCCAGGATCATGAAGATCAGCGGTATGAAGGACAGCAGCGCGAGGAAGGACAATGATGAGGCCTGGATCAGCCCTTGGTAATGGAAGAAATCGCGGAATGCGAGCTGCAGCGCCGTGCGCACCCGACCAAGGAGCTCGATCATCCGTGTCCGCCAGCTCTATGACGCCCCGATGCAGCAGGGCGAGAATGCCGAGGCCGTGAGCCATAGGGTCCGCCCCGCTGACCCTTGCCCGTGGCAATTCGGATCGCGCTCGTTGGCGAGCTCGCTCAGGTCCTCCCGCGTCTCGTCGAGATCGGCCCAGCCGGCGAGGTCGCGCCAGATGATGCGCACCTGGTGACGGCGCCGAAAGCGCCGCAGGGCAGACATCAGGGACGACTCGTCGACGAGGTCCGCCAGCTCCGCGGCGAGCTGGCGAGCGATCTCCCCTGCGCCAAGCCGACGCCCCAGCTCACCCGCGCGCAGCAGCTCGGCCAGGACCTCCGGGGCACAGGTCTTGGCGACGTACTCGCTCCCCTGCCAGACGCACCGCCACGCCGCGTGCCAGCCCGGATCGCTCGGGACCGCGAGCCCGTTGTCCCGTGCCCAATCCCGCCAGGCCTCCCAGTGACGATCGGCTGCTAGATCTGTCTCGCTCACTCCGCCCATGACTCATCCGCTGCGCGTTGCGCGCCGGGGCCACCGCGCGCCGAAGGGGCCAGATTAGCGCGTCACGGCGATGCTGGGTAGCTCAGCCCATTCTGCCTCTGGAGAGCCGGTCTGCGGTCGCGCGTGTCGGGGATTGTCGCGAAGGCGTTGAGCCGGTGGGCGCGACGACCCGCCTTGACCCACGCCCGAGCGCGCGCTAGCGTGCGGGCACGGTGTCATCTGAAGCCAACTGCTCGGATCCCCTACGCGACGATGAGCCTGCAAGACCTGCTGCTGCGCGCCGACGAGCTCGGCCTCCGCCTGGAGATCGGCCCACCCTTCTACCTCTCCCAGGGCGTGAAAGACGTTGTCGTGTTCGATCCGGCGACCCTGCTGGTCCTGCATGTCCGCTCTGATCGGGCGACGCGCCAGATCGCCCCTGTGGAGGTCGAGCTGGAGTGCGGTTGCCGGGTGTCGGTTTGATTCTCGCGGGTCGGCGGAGGGTTGGATGGCATCGCGACGGGCGATCTGGTGCCTTTGAAGGTGGGCGAGGTTCTTCCCGTCGATGCCCGGTCTGGGGCTGTCTCAGCTCCGAGCCAGCCGCTGGCAGCGCGGATCTATCGGCGTCTCTCGGGCTTCTTTACACGTCCTCTGCCGCCGGAGTGGGCGCGGAGGACAAGGACTCTGAGCTCAGTGCGGCCAGGAGCTGCCCGTCATCTGGCTGAGCCCGTCATTGACCCAAGAGCCATTTCTGCAGAGCCCGCTGGCCGTTCAGCTGGGCTCGCACAAGCGCTGGCCTAGTGCGACCTGCCGGCACGGATCGACTGTGAACTATCAGGTTCTTGGCAGCGCTTGCGCACCGCGTGCACAGCCCGCGAACGGAGGATCCGGATTGATCGCAGCGACCGAAAGGCCGCGGCCCCGCCCGGCAAGAGGCTGTCCTATCTCCGGTTCCCGCCTAGGGGTGTCGCGCATTGTGTCCGGCCAGGTGCCGGGAATCTTTACACACTTGATGCGTGGAAGAAACAAGCCGGCGGCAAGCCCTGGCGAATCCGAGGCCTTGTCTCGCCACACCACAAGTGATGGATAGAGATAGCTGGGTTTTTGGTCGGCCGGGGGCGTCCTTGACCCCAGCCTTGCCGGCGGGCTCGGCGAACCGACCACATAGCGCTCGACAGCGGTTGGCGACAACAAGCTGCATCGTGGGGCGCCGAATGCAGCAATGCGAGAACTGACACCGCTGCCCCCTCTTGCGAAAGGTTCCCCGCCACCGGCTCGGCCACGAGATGGCAGACCCCCTGCCTCCTGTGCCTCCTGCCTCCTCCTGTGATCCCCTTTGACGCGCGGGTGAGGCGCGATCGATCCGCGTGTGCAGTGTGCAGAGCTGTGTCGGTCACGCGCGACGGCGGATTCCGCGGGCCTGCGGCGCGTGCTGCTCGGAGCAGTGGTCCTTCGTCGTGAGGCAGAGGCGCCATCCCAGGCAATGCCAGCAGCCCGCAGGGGCAGCCCGGAAGCGAGCAACGCGAAACTGCCCGCCGGCCAAGACTAGCTGTTGGAAAGCTCCAAACGCCGCTCGATGCGCTCGATCCGTTTGGTGAGCTGATCGATATTGACCTGTTGCCGAATGTAATTGTCGTACTGATCGGCTGCCTCGTGCTTCATGCCCGCCTGACCGCGCTCGATCGTGGCCAGCCGAAACTTGAGATCATCCATATCCTGCTCGTGGCGCGCGCGAAAGTCGCGTAACTCATTACGTAACGCCTTCAGATGTTCCAGGATCAGATTCTCGACTTTGTCTGTCATGGGCGTCTTCCACGGGGCGCAAGAGCCATTCTATAGCAAAATTGTCCGCAATTGCGCAAGACACTGCGGGGATTGCCAGCACCGACCCACGAACCAACTGCCGGGAGGGGATAGATTACGGAGACAGTCTACCCAATCACCTTAGTTGCCGTCGCGATCCTTCGTCTTCGGTCCGCGCTTTTGAGGTTCAGTATCTTGCCGGTCATCTTCTCCAACTTTCCTATCCACTCTTCGCTGCTCAAAGGTCGGCCCGTCCGCTCGGTTTGCCGAAGGTATAGTGGTACCCAAATTTGAGACAGCCCCTTAAGGTAGAGCGAGAGACCTGA
>CAZOWL010000116.1:0-11658 GCA_964583605.1 uncultured Chromatiaceae bacterium
CTTGCCGCGGACAAAAAATGGGATCTTCCCCAGCTCGCGCTCCGCTTCGGGGGTCCAACCAGGCATCGCCTCCGCGGTCGCCGGCTCGCGTGCCAGTGAAGGCGATGGTGAGGCCGCTGTACCGCCTCGTTCGATCGCGTCTCGTGCGCCAGGCCGCTGCTCGACCTGACCGCCGAGATGCGACGGCGTCGCCGCATCATGAAACTCGAAATCCTCACGGAACATCGTGAGCAAGTGCTCTTCAAGCCCCATCATTAGCGGATGCACCCAGCTGTCGAAGATGACGTTTGCCCCTTCGAAGCCCATTTGCGGGGAGTAGCGGGCCGGGAAGTCCTGCACATGCACGGGTGCCGAGATCACGGCACAGGGGATACCGAGCCGCTTGGCCGTATGGCGCTCCATCTGGGTCCCAAGGACCAGGTCCGGGTGCAGCTCCGCGACACGGGCCTCGACCTCGAGGTAGTCGTCGGTGACCAACGCCTGGACATCCAGCGCGCGCGCCATCTCCCGGACTTCGCGTGCGAGCTCGCGGCTGTAGGTCCCGAGGCCAACAACCGTGAGGCCCAGCTCGTCCTTGGCGATACGCGCCGCGGCGAGCGCGTGGGTGGCGTCGGCGAAGATAAACACCCGCTTGCCAGTGAGGTAGTTTGCATCCACGGACCGCGAGTACCAAGTCAGCCGCGATTCAAACGCGGCCTCATCGATATCGATCCCGGCGACAGTGGCCACCTCGCGCAGAAAGGCCTTGGTCGCCATGACGCCGATCGGCACCGTCCTCACGACCGGCTGCTTGAACTGCCGCTCGAGCCAATCGCAGGCCAGCTCGGCCACCTCCGGGTAGAGGCAGATGTTGAAATCGGCCTCTGGTAGGCGGCGCAGGTCCTCGGGCGAGGCCCCAAGGGGCGCGACGACGGCGACATCGACCCCGGCCGCGTCGAGCAGGCGCGTCACCTCGACGACATCGTCTCGGCAGCGAAAGCCGAGCGACGTGGCGCCGAGCAGATTGGCGCGCGGGCGCCGATCGCCGCCGCGCGCTGGGCGGGCGCCAGGTGCTGCTGACGTCTGCGAACCGAGAAGCCCGCGGATGAGATGGTAAAAGGCCTCGCTCGCCCCCCAATTCTCCTTGCGGCTGTAGGCGGAAAGCTCCAGCGGGATGACCGGCACCGGCAGACCGATACCGCGCGCCAGCGCCCCAGGCTGGTCCTGGATCAGCTCAGCCGTGCAGGTCTCACCGATCAGCATCGCCCGCGGGCGAAAGCGCTTATAGGTCGCCTCGAGCGTCGTCTTGACCAGCTCGGCCGTATCGGCCCCGAGGTCCCGGGCCTGGAAGGTCGTGTAGGTCACTGGCGGGCGCGAGGCGCGCCGCTCGATCATCGTGAACAGCAGATCGGCGTAAGTGTCCCCCTGAGGTGCGTGCAACACGCAATGCACACCTTCCATCGAGGCGGCGATGCGCATCGCGCCGATATGCGGTGGCCCTTCGTATGTCCAGACCGTCAGCTGCATCGTCTCAGGCCACCAGTCGTGCGCGACGCATGAGTGGGCGGGCGATGAGCTCGGCCAGGTCTCCGGCCTGATCGAAGCCCTGGATCGGCGCCACGACGAACTCGATCGACCACTTCGTACACAGACCTTCGGCCTCCAGAGGATTGGCCAGACCGAGCCCGCAGACCGTCAGGTCCGGACGCTCGGCACGCAGCCGATCGAGCTGCTCCTCCAGGTCCTGACCCTCGACCAGCTTGACATTGGGAGGCATCTGCTTGAGCTCGGCATCCATCACCTTGCGGTCGAGATAGGGCACGCCGACCTCGATCGGTCGCATGCCGCACTCACGCGCCAGGAACCGTGCGACAGGGATCTCGAGCTGTGACTCGGGCAGCAGACTAATCCGCTTTCCGGCAAGCCAATCGCGGTAGTGCGCAAGGCCGCGCTCGGCGCGGGCGACCGGCGCTTGGACCACGGCGTCGAACCGCTCCGGGGCCACGCCCCACGCCTCGGCGGCCGCCCGGAGCCACTCCCGCGTGCCCTCGACGCCGAGTGGGTAGAGGGCCGGCAGGTGCCTTGCCCCGCGCGCGATCAGCGCCCGTGCGGTCTGGCCCAGGAACGGCTGGGCGAGCAGGAAGCGCGTGCCGGGCCCAACCGGCGGCGGCTCGCTCGCGCGCCTCGGCGGGAAGAAATGGACCGGCCCGACACCCAGCTCATCGAAGAGACGGGCGAATTGATCCTCGACGGTATCGGCGAGCGCCCCGACGACGAGCAGCGAGGCGTCCTCGGCCGGCCGAGCCGGCAAGGCGTCGAGCATCGCGACGAGGCAGGTGTCCTCGCCTTGCGTAAAGGTCGTCTCTAGACCACTGCCCGTGAAGCTCAGCACCCGGACACGGCCTCGATGGACTGCGGCGAGGCGCTCGGCGGCCTTGTCCAGATCGAGCTTGATCACCTCTGACGGGCAGGAACCGACCAGGAAAAGCGTACCTATGTCCGGGCGCCGTTCGAGGAGCCTCGCCACGACACGGTCGAGCTCCTCGTTGCAATCGGCCAGGCCCGCCAGGTCGCGCTCCTCGAGGACCGCGGTGGCAAAGCGGGGCTCGGCGAAGATCATCACGCCGGCAGCCGACTGGATCAGGTGCGCACAGGTCCGCGACCCGACGACCAGAAAGAAGGCGTCTTGGATCTTGCGGTGGAGCCAGACGATGGCCGCAAGCCCGCAGAAGACCTCTCGCTGACCTTGCTCGTGACGCGGCTCGAGGCCGCTGCAGCCAGCGCTCGCTGCGGCCCGTGACCCGGCCCCGTGACGACTCATTCGGCCACCCCGAGGGGCCCAGCCGGATCCGACAGCTGCTGCTGCAGCCGAGCGGCGCGCAGCTTCAGCAAAAACTGTGTGGCGTTGATCACGTAGGTCAGATAGGCAGCTAGCGCGACATACATCTGCAGTTGCGGCTCGACGCCCAGGAAGAGGGTCACGAGATAGGCCGTGTGAAGCGCGATCACCAGCATGCTGAACACGTCCTCCCAAAAGAAAGGACGCGCGAACAGATAGACGCCAAAGACCTCCTTCTCCCAGATCGCCCCGGTGATCATGATCGTATACAGGACGAGCGTCTTGATGACGACCGAGGCGGTCGCCGCCTCGAATCCCTCGCCTGCGGCCAGATAGCGCAGCACCAGCGCCAAGCTCACCAGGAAGACAAGAAACTGCAGCGGCGCGAGCACGCCTTGCACCAGCGTCCATCGCGAGGCATCGCGCCGGCGACGCTCCTCGGGCGTGTAGAGGGGGGGCTTTGCAGTGGGCAGGGCCCGGCGTGACATCGTATGACTCTCGTTCTCGCGGCGCGGCCTGTCGCGTACTGCGACTCTAGAAGGGTCGAGCAAAACTGTCAACCAAACCTAACGTAAACATTAGTTGACGGGCACCGCAACAGGGTGCGCCAAATCGCGGAAGGCGTAAGCGATATCGGCTGCCGCCGAGTGCACGCTGAGGTAGGAGAACGCCCCGATCCTGGCACGAACCCAACACGGCTTCTCGGATGCCGTGGCGCCGGCTGCGTCCTGTGAGAGCGAAGAATAGCCGCTTCGCGGTGTCCCTTGCCTTGCCATAGATCAATCGGTCAGCCGATCGCCGAGCGCTCCAACCGGCCCGCGACGATGATCGGCTCCAGGCTAGCGAGATGTGGCACAAGTCCCAGACAAGGGGCCTCGATCAAGGATCGGAGCGTCGCGACGTTCTCGTTCATAGCGGCCATCTCGCGGTCGATCTGATTGCCGACCCAGCCGGCCAGCTGCAGGCCGTCCCGGCGGATGGCGGCCGCGCTCAGCAACGCATGATTGAGGCACCCGAGCTTGAGCCCGACGACCAGGATGACCGGCAGCCCTAGGCGCTTCGGCAAATCAGAGACAAATCGTCCGTCCCCCAAAGGCACGCGCCAACCGCCCACGCCCTCGACGACAACGAGCTCGGCTTGGTCGGCGAGCTCCGCAAAGGCCGCCTCGATCACCGACAGGTCGATGCGTGTGCCGACACGCTCGCCGGCGATATGGGGCGCAATCGCCGGCATCAAGGCGTAAGGATTGACACGCTCGTACGGGACAAGGCAGCTGCCTTGCATCTGGAGCCGCTCGGCATCCGGATTGCGCAGACCGGACGGCCCCAGGACACAGCCCGAGGCGACGGGCTTCATCCCGAGCACCTGCCGGCCCTCGGCCTGCGCGGCCGCCATCAACCCCAGCGCGACCTCGGTCTTGCCGCAGCCGGTGTCGGTCCCTGTGACGAACAGCCCTGCCATTATCCCCGAGTTGCCGCTGCCGTCCGCCGCAGCGCATCGAGCGGCACCGCAACGCCGCCAGCGACCGGTTTCTGCGCCGGTACCCAGGCCGAGCCGTAGACGACCTCGTAGCTGGCCGGCAGACGCCCGTCCTGGCGATAGGCCTCGTAGGCCGCCTCTAGAGAGGCCAGCCGGCCTCGCCCGGTCAAGCCGCGGGGCCGGCGGCTCAGGACATTATGGGCGCCCAGCAGCTTCAGGTCGCGCATGAGATCCCGAGCCCGGCCATAGGTCAGGGTCAGGCGCTCGACATCCATCACCGGTTCGGCGAAGCGTGTCCGCACCAAGGCATCGCCGATGTCGTGCATGTCAACGAAGGTGCCCACGTGCACTTGGTCATCGGCGCTCGCCCAGGCGGCCCGGAGCTCCAGCAAGGTATCCGGGCCGAAGGTCGAGAACAGCAGCAAACCCCCGGGGCGAAGGACACGTAGACACTCCTGAAGGCTCCGCTCCAAGTCGTTGCACCATTGCAGCGTTGCGTTCGAGAAGATCAGATCGACCGAGCCCCCGGCCAGCGGCAGGCTCTCGACATCGGCACAGAGGCACTGAGGTCGCCGCGGCCAACGGCTGCGGCGCCTGGCCTGATGCAGCATGCCCTCGGCGAAGTCAAGCGCCAGGATCCGGGCTCGCGGGTACCGCCGTTGCAGCCCGTTGAGTGCATAGCCGGTTCCTGCGCCCAGGTCCAGCACCTGACGCGGCTGCAACCGGATGTAGTCAAGGCGCTCGAGCATCCGGTCGGCGATCTCGCGCTGTAGGACCGCGACCTCGTCATAGCCCTTCGCGGCACGGTTAAAGGCGCGCCGGGCGGCACCCTTGTCGATGGCCACCGAATTCACAACAGGACCTCCGTGAGAAAGGACTCCATCGCCACGGCGAACTCCTCAGGATGAGAGACGAAGGGGGCGTGGCCAGCGCCAGCGATGGTGTGGATGCGCGCACTCGGCAACAGCTCCGCGACGCGCTCACCGAGGGGCGCTGGGACGAGATTGTCGCGGCTGCCGAAGAGCCATAGGCTCGGGCAGCGGATGCCACCAAGCTGGGCACGCAGGTCGCTTTCGCGCAGCAGCTGCAGCCCATGTGCCAAGGCCCGCGGATCAGCCGGGGGATGGCGGCCGACCTCAGCGTGCAGCCGCCGCAGCGTCGCCAGCGCGGCCTCGCTGCCCCGCACCTGGAGGGCGAGAAAACGATCGAGGGTGCCGATAGGATCCGCGACCATGTGGCCCTGGAACTGATCCAACGTGCCGACTGGCATCGCCAGCGGCCAATCCCGAGCGCGCGTGAACCGCGGCGTGGTCGTGATCAGAATCAGGCCGCAGAGCCGCTCTGGAGCCCGTAGCGCCGCGGCCAAGCTCAACAGGCCACCGAGGGACCAACCGACCCAGATCGCCCGCGGCGGCGCCATCGCCAGACAAGCCTCCGCCCAGGCCGCAAGCACCGGTCGGTCCAAATCGAGCGGGCTACCCCCATGACCCGGCAGAGCGATGCGATGCTGCCGGCCTCGCCCTTCCAGGGTCGGCGGCAGCCCCTCCCAAACACCCGTGTTCATGCCCCAACCGTGCAGCAGCACAAAGTCCGCACCCTGACCGCGACGCTCGACGACGAGACTCACTCTCCGTCCTCCCGCACCGTGCCGTCCAGGGCCTCCAGCAGACGGTCGACATCCCTCGCCTCGTGCGCAGCCGAGAGGGTGATCCGCAGGCGGGCGCTGCACTCGGGCACGGTCGGCGGACGGATCGCCGGCACCAAGATCCCGGCCCGCTCGAGCCGCGTGCTCCATCGCAGGGCACGCTCGGCGGAGCCGGCTATCAACGGCTGGATCGGCGTCGGCGAATCCACCAACGGCAAGCCGAGCTGGGCCGCTCCCGCGCGCAACCGGGCGATCAGGTCTCGGAGCCGCTCGCGACGCCATCCCTCGCGCTCGGCGAGCGACAGGGCGACGCGAGTGGCCTCGGCTAAGGCCGGCGGCGGCGCCGTCGTATAGATGTAGCTGCGGGCACGCTGAATCAGCGTCTCGATGACCTCCTCCGAGCCGGCGACAAAGGCACCGAAGGTGCCGAACGCCTTACCCAACGTGCCCATCAGGATGAGCCCGGGATGCGCGCCGAGACCCCAGTGCTCCAGGCTCCCGCGGCCCGAGGCGCCGAGGACACCGAGTCCGTGGGCGTCGTCGACGAGGAGCCAGGCGCCGGCCTCGCCGGCGACCTCCGCCAGGGCCGGGAGCGGTGCCAGGTCTCCATCCATGCTGAAGACGCCGTCGGTGGCGATCAGGCTCGCTGAGCGGCTGCCGAGGCGGCGGATGAGATCCGGCACGTCGCCATGAGCGTAACGCTGCAGCCGAGCCCGCGACAGAAGCGCACCATCGATCAGGGAAGCATGGTTCAATCGGTCCTCCCAGATCGCCCCCCCGCGACCGCAAAGCGCAGAGATGAGGCCAAGGTTGGCCATATAGCCGGTCGAGAAGAGCAGCGCGCGCGGCATTCCGGTGTACGCGGCGAGTGCCTCCTCGAGCGCTTGATGGGCCGCGCTGTGGCCGCTCACCAAATGGGCCGCGCCGCTGCCGACGCCCCAACGCGCCCCGCCCCGTTGCAACGCGCCGATCAGGTCCGGGTGCGCGGCGAGACCGAGGTAGTCATTGCTGCAGAAGGCGAGCATTTCCCGCCCGTCGACCGCGACCCACGGTCGCTGCGGCCCTTCAAGGAGTCGCCGGGAACGGTAGCACTGTGTCGAGCGCTGCCGCTCGAGCTCACCGCGTAGATCGCGTCTCACGCGACCATGGGCCCGATCCCAGTCCACTGTCGGCATCTGTCGGCATCTGTCCCCATCGTCGGAACACAGCAGAGGCGCATGCCTCAGACAGCGAGCGGCGGAGACAGGCGCGTGCACGGTCCTGGGGCGCCCTGGGCTTCGGGATCATAGCGCTCGAAGCTCAACCCCAGTCGCGCGAAGAGCCGTTCGTCGCGCTCCACCTCGGCATTGGCGGTTGTCAACAGACGTTCGCCGTAGAACACCGAGTTGGCGCCGGCGAGATAACAGAGGGCCTGCAGCTCATCGCTCATGTTGCGCCTCCCAGCCGACAAGCGGACGTGGGACGCCGGCATCAGGATACGCGCCGCGGCGACGGTGCGGACGATCTCGATCGGGTCGAGCTGTGGCAAGCCGAATAGAGGCGTACCTTCGACCTGCACGAGCAGATTGATCGGAACCGATTCCGGGTGCTGAGGCAGGCTCGCGAGCTGGCCGAGCAGCGAGGCGCGGTCGCGGCGCGATTCACCCATCCCGATAATCCCCCCGCTGCAGACCTTGAGCCCTACACGCTGAACATGCGCCAAGGTATCCAGTCGCTCCCGGTAGGTGCGGGTGGTGATGACCTCGCCGTAGTATTCCGGCGAGGTGTCCAGATTATGGTTGTAATAGTCGAGACCCGCCGCCTTAAGCCGCGCGGCTTGGCCGGCGCTCAGCATGCCGAGCGTCACGCAGGTCTCCATGCCCATTTCGTGGACGGCCTCGACCATCGCGATGACTCGTTCGAGGTTGCGGTCCGTTGGGTTGCGCCAAGCAGCGCCCATGCAGAAGCGCGTCGCACCCTGCGCCTGCGCGGCCCGGGCGGCGCTCACGACCTCCTCGACATCGAGCAGCCGCTCGCGCTCGATGCCAGTGGAATGATGGGCACTCTGCGCGCAGTAGCCACAGTCCTCCGGGCAGGCCCCGGTCTTGACGCTCAGCAACGCGCTGACCTGGATGCGGTTCGGGTCGAAATGGGCGCGGTGCACACCCTGAGCTCGAAAAAGCAGGTCATTGAAGGGTAGGCCGAGCAGGGCCTCTATCTCTTCGCTCGCCCAGTCATGACGCAAAGTAGGAGGTGACATCAGGGCTCCGAGGTCAGCAACGGACCAACAGCACAGGGGGTGTTACAAGACGAGGCATCTTAAGGCCGCACCCGGCGCTGTCAACCTTCGACCTCCATCGAGGTTGACACAGGAGCAGGCGACCGGAACAGCGGACGCGGGCCTCCCTACGCGGCGACCCAGCAGGCGAGGGACCTAGCCGACCCGCTCAAGCGACAAGAGGCGGTTGTCATCGTCAAGGGTGATCTTGAAACGACCACTCAGCCCCTGATGGGTGACGTACTTGCGAAGGATCCGTGCGGGGAGGTCCAAGCGCTTGTGGTTCTCGGCCGTCACTTGAACGCGTTGCGCCTGACCACCGTAATAGGCCAGGAGATGCTCGCGCGACACCTGAATGGAGAAGTAGTAGATCTTCACCGGGATCCATATCGGCCTCGATAGGCCGCCCGAATTCTACATCGAGCGGGGATGCACCCTGCAGCCGTCGCGTCCATCACGGACCACAGCGCTCGATTCACGGCATGTTCCAGCCGCAGACAAGTCCAATCCTTCGCCGTACCTTACCCCACCTGCCCGATACCGCAATGGGCCCTGCGCGGCGCATCTCGGCCATGGTAATCTCTGCCGTGCTCGGCCCGAGCGCGCGCTGAGGGCTCGCAAGCGGCAGACGTGCGAAAAATGGAGGTGGAAGACGATGAAAGCGCTCCCGCTAGTTGCTTTGTTGCTGACGATCGCCGGTTGGGCCCTGACCGTTTGGACCGGAGCCACGCTCCTCTCCGGACCCTACGAGGACCGCACGTGCCAGACGGAATGCGTACAGACTCTCTTTTTTTCTGGACTCGCTGCCGCGATCGCCGCGCTACTGGTTACGGTGATCGCGCTGTTTCGCCCTGGTGGTCGCGCAGTGACTTACGGCGTACTGGTACTCGCGGCGCCGCTCGCCGCCGTCTACACAACGGTCATCCTGATCGGCAACTTCGCTTAGAAGAGCCCAGCGTCAGGTCAGCGCGGCGGCGAAATGCGGCCACGACCTCCTCGGTGCGACGCCGGAATAAAGGCCCCGCCAAAGCGGCCGCCGGCCCGCCCTTGAGCGCGTAATCCGTCCACAGCTCGACCCAGGTCCCGCCCGTCTCTCGCTCGTTAAATCGCCAAACCTGATGCAGGCGGCGTAAGGGTCCACCCTTGCCCCAGATCTGAATCCGATCAGGGCGCTCCAGCACGGCCTCTGTGCGGAAACGCCAAACCAGGGCGCCAAGCCCTACGGCCTGCTCAACGTACTGGCGGCCGCCCTCATCACGAAGGATCCGTGCCATCTGCCAGCCGGGGACGAACTCGGGATAGCGCTCGATATCGGCGACGAGGTCAAAGACGTCCACGCGTCGATGATGAAGGAGCTCCCTAACCGAAAAGCTTGGCATCTGATTGGGCTGCCTCTACACGGTCGACCAGTTTCTGGACGCTAGCTTGCGGCCCAGCAACGGTCGAGATAGGGTTACCGCCCTGCAATGATGCTGCGATAGACTTGCTCTCCGGCTCCTGCGCTCCCCACGTCCCCTCCGACCCGACCTCCCCCGAGTTGAAAGCTGTGCCCGGCAACAAATGTTCAGCGCAACAGTCGACGGCCGGCCCTCTAGCCCAAAGGCTCGTGGAGCAATCCGGCCTCCGAGAGATAAGGATCGTGCGGCGATGAGAGTTGGCGTACCGAAGGAGACCAAGAGTCACGAATACCGGGTTGGATTGACTCCGGCCTCAGTGCGCGAGCTTACGGCGCGGGGTCATCAGGTCTACATCGAGAGCGGCGCCGGTAGCGGCATCGGGCTTGGCGATCAAGAGTATCAGTCGGCTGGCGCCGCCGTCCTGGCCTCGGCCGCCGACGTGTTCGACGCCGCTGAGTTCATCGTCAAAGTGAAGGAGCCGCAGCCCGCAGAGCGCGAGCGCCTCAAGCCCCATCATACGCTCTTCTCCTTTCTGCATCTGGCCCCAGATGCGGCTCAGACGCGGGATCTGATTGCTAGCGGTGCCCTCTGTATCGCCTTCGAGACCGTGACGGATTCAACCGGTCACCTGCCTTTATTGGCTCCGATGTCGGAGGTAGCGGGCCGCATGGCGGTCCAAGCGGGAGCCCATTGTCTGGAGAAGACACAGGGTGGACGGGGTGTACTCCTCGGCGGGGTGCCGGGCGTGGAGCCTGGCCGCGTGACCATCCTCGGGGCAGGAGTCGTAGGACGGCATGCTGCAGCGATGGCCGTCGGCTTGGGTGCATCAGTAACCGTCCTTGACAAGGATATTCACGTCCTGCGCGCACTGTCGGAGCGCTTCGGTAACCGCGCTCGGACGTTGATCGCTCACGCCCACAATCTGGAAATGTCCGTGCTGGAAGCCGACCTGGTAATCGGCGCCGTCCTAGTCCCTGGCGGCGCGGCACCAAAGCTCGTGAGTCGCGCCGATGTCGCCCGCATGAAACAGGGCGCGGTGCTGGTCGATGTTGCGATCGATCAAGGCGGGTGCTTCGAGACCTCCCGCCCGACGACCCACGGTCGCCCGACCTTCGAGGTTGATGGCGTCGTCCACTATTGTGTAAGCAATATCCCGGCGGCCGTCGCCCGCACGGCAACCTTCGCGCTGAACAACGCTATCTTGCCCTTTGTACTGGCACTGGCCAATAACGGGGCGCAAAATGCGTTGCGTTCCAACCCGCACCTACTCAACGGGCTAGGCGTTGCGAACGGTCAGGTCTGTCAGGCCCGCGTCGCCGAAGCCCAGCAAATCCAGTTTATTCCTGCGCTCCAGGCACTTGACTTGAGGGGCTCGAGCAGTAATGCGGACAAGTGCTAATCTCGCCGCTCAATAGTTTCCGACCTGCCGCGGAAATCACGCGAAATGAGCTCCAAACCCTATCGTTTCGACGCCTCTCCCGCTTCCGCACACTCGGAGCAGATGCCGTAGATGACCAGTGAGTGCTCGGACAGCGTGAAGCCGTTCTCGGCGGCGATCCGTCTTTGCCGCTGCTCGATCGTTTCGTCGACAAACTCATCCACCTTGCCGCATTTGATGCAAACAATGTGATCGTGGTGACCCCCGCGATTCAGCTCGAAAACCGATTGCCCCCCCTCGAAATGCTGCCGGCACACGAGTCCGGCCCCTTCGAATTGCGTGAGGACGCGATAGACCGTGGCCAGGCCAATCTCTTCGCCCCTCGCTAATAGCTCTTTATAAACATCTTCGGCAGTGAGGTGGCGCCGCTCACTCGTCTCGAGGATCCTCAAGATCTTGACTCGAGGAAGGGTGACCTTCAGGCCGGCCTGTTTGATCTGTTGGTTTTCCATGATTTCTCTGCTAGCGATCATGGGGCAAGGCGAGCCACCCCGGACCATGAAAAGTCGCCTCACCCCTGATCGTTCCCTCACCCCAACCCTCTCCCAGAGGGCGAGGGAGCCAACGCGCTTCGCGAGTTTCCTAGTAAGGGGCTTGGCGTGAACGCCCCGTCCGCTCTGCGA
>CAZOWL010000117.1:0-11337 GCA_964583605.1 uncultured Chromatiaceae bacterium
CCGCATCCATGTCTATCGGCTTGGGCTCGCGATGATCAATCGCGATAGGCGCCCATTGCTGCGTGCGGTCCGGTGGTGGGCCCCATCAGTGCTGGGCCGACCAGCGCCCGTTTTCATTTCCTGAAGATGCATGTATAGTCGCGGGTTTATTTGGCCGGCGAGACGCCGTCTTTCCGTTTAGAGTCGCTTGTGAGCTATGGTTAAGATTCGCCTGACCCGTGGCGGTGCCAAGAAACACCCCTTCTATCAGATCGTTGTCGCGGATATCCGCGCTAAACGCGATGGCCGTTACATCGAGCGTCTCGGGTTCTTCAACCCCTGTGCCGTGGGTGGTGAGACCAAGCTGCGTGTCGATCGGGCCCGCGCCGAGCACTGGTTGAGTCGGGGCGCTCAGCCGAGTGAGCGCGTCGCCCAGTTGCTGAAGCAGGCGTCATGGCAAGACGCCGGGCAAGACGCCGGCTCGTTGACCGCGCCGGCAGCAGAATAGGACCACATCACAGGGGCCGCGAGGTGGGCGGGCGGCCTCGCCGCCGGCTGAGATTGTGAGTCAGGCTGCGCGTCTCGTCGTGCTGGGGCGCATCACGGGCCTTCATGGTGTACGGGGCTGGGTCAAGGTCTTCTCGGAGACGGAGCCAAGGGAGCAGATCCTCACCTATCACCCATGGTATCTCGGCGACACCGGCCGAGCGGCCGAGATGGCGGAAGGGAGCCGACATGGCAAAGGGGTCATTGCGCGGCTGCGGGGCTACGAGGATCGTGACCAAGCAGCCACCTTGATCGGTCAGGTCATCGCCGTCCGCCGTGAACAGCTGCCAGCGCCGCGGGCCGACGAGCTCTACTGGGTCGATCTCGAGGGCCTGGCCGTGCACACCGTCGGCGGTGTGTCTCTCGGACGGGTCGATCATCTCTTCTCGACCGGCGCCAACGATGTGGTCGTCGTCCGCGGCGAGCGGGAGAGGTTGATACCTTTCCTTTGGGGAACGGTGGTCAAGGACGTCGATTTTGCCCGGGGCCAGATGGTGGTCGACTGGGACCCCGAGTTCTGACGATGCGCTTCGATGTCGTGACCCTATTTCCGGACCTGTTCCGCGTCTGGACGGGTCACGGGGTCACAGGACGCGCAATGAACCGAGGGCTCGCGCGAGTCGAGCTCTGGAATCCCCGCGACTACACCACGGACGTCCACCGCACAGTCGACGATCGGCCCTATGGCGGCGGACCTGGCATGCTGATGAGGTTTGCGCCCTGGTGCGCGGCGATTCGGGCGGCGCGAGACGCGGCCGATGGGAGTCGCGTGGCCTACCTCTCCCCGCAGGGCCGTGTTCTGGATCAGACCATGATCGGTGAGATTGCGGCTCAGAACGGTTGGATCCTCGTCGCCGGTCGCTATGAGGGGATCGACGAGCGCCTGATCGAGCGCGAGGTCGATGAGGAGTGGTCGATTGGCGATTATGTGTTGAGTGGCGGTGAGTTGGCCGCAATGGTCGTGATGGATGCCGTGGTCCGGCTGCTGCCCGGCGTCTTGGGCCACCAGGATTCGGCGCGCGAGGACTCGCACATGGATGGGCTGCTGGATTGTCCGCATTACACCCGTCCGGAACTGGTCGAGGGGCTGCGCGTGCCGGAGGTGCTGCTGAGCGGCGATCACGCGGCGATCCGGCGCTGGCGACTGCAGCAGGCCATCGGGCGGACTTGGCTGCGTCGCCCAGACATGCTGGAGCGACGCGGGCTCAACGAATACGAGCGGGCGCTGCTCGATGAGCTCAAAGAGACGTATCGGGACAGCGGCAAAAACCAGAACGGGAGCGAAAGCTGAGATGAGCAACATTATTGAGGACCTGGAAAGGGAGCAGATGACTCGCGAGGTCCCCCAGTTCGCGCCTGGCGATACCGTCGTGGTGAGCGTCAAGGTTAAGGAGGGCAATCGCGAGCGGCTCCAAGCCTTCGAGGGCATTGTCATCGCCAAGCGCAATCGCGGGCTCAACTCGGCGTTTACGGTACGCAAGATCTCGCACGGCGAAGGCGTCGAGCGTGTGTTCCAGACCTACAGCCCGACGATTGCGGACATCGAGGTCAAGCGCAAGGGAGATGTCCGTCGCGCCAAGCTCTACTACCTGCGCGACCTGAGCGGGAAGGCGGCACGGATCAAGGAGAAGGTCTGAGGCGTCCCGCTAGCGCGACGGGTCAGCCGGGTTGCTGGCCTTTTGGTGGCGTAAGGAAGACCATCGGGCCGTGAGGCATGTCGTCGAGCTTCTACTGGCACGACTACGAGACCTGGGGCAGTGATCCGCGCCGCGACCGGCCAGCCCAGTTCGCCGGGCAGCGCACCAATGCGGATCTGACTCCAATTGGGCCGCCGCTGGTGGTCTATTGCCGGCCGGCCGACGACTGTTTACCTGACCCCGACGCCTGCCTGATCACTGGGATCACGCCTCAGAGGGCCCAGGCAGAGGGTGTCATCGAGGCCGAGCTGGCGGCCATTGTCGAGCGTGAGCTGGCTCAGCCCGGGACTTGCGGGGCGGGCTACAACAGCTTCCGCTTCGACGACGAGGTCACCCGCCATCTCCTCTATCGGAATCTGATCGATCCCTACGCCAGGGAATGGCGCCACGGCAATTCGCGGTGGGACTTGATCGATCCCCTTCGCTTGGCTCATGCGCTGAGGCCAGATGGCATCATTTGGCCAAGGCGCGAGGACGGCGCGACCTCGTTCCGGCTGGAAGACTTGAGTGTGGCGAATGGGATCGAGCATGGTGCCGCCCACGATGCCTTTGCCGATGTCCAGGCGACGATCTCTCTCGCACGTCTGCTACGCGACCGCCAGCCGCGGCTGTTCGCTTACGCTCTGGTGCTACGCGATCGGCATCGGGTCAGGCAGATGCTCGCCCAGGGCCGGCCGCTGTTGCACGTCTCGGCTCGCTATCCGGCCGAGCTCGGCTGCGTGGCCCCGGTTCTGCCTGTCGCGCCGCATCCGACCAACGCTAACGGTGTGTTGGTCTTCGACCTGCGTCATGACCCGGCCGTACTGCTCGATCTCACAAGCGAGCAGATCCGTGAGCAGCTCTTCACGCCGTCCGTGGCTCGGCCGCCGGGCGCGGCCCCAATTCCGATCAAGACGGTACGCTGCAACCACGCGCCCATCTTGGCCCCGTTAACGACGCTGACCCCGGACGCGGCGGACCGCTGGGCTATCGATTTGAGCTCGGTCCGCCAGCATGCGCGCATCCTCAGCAAGTCCCAGGCAAGCCTGCGCGAGCGGCTGAGTCGCGTCTTCGATCGGGCACAGGAGCTGCCCCCCGTCGATCCCGATTTGGCGCTGTACGCGGGTGGCTTCTTGTCCGACGCCGATCGCCGGGAGCTAGACCGTTTGCGGCGCCTTACCCCGACCGCCTTGGCGCACCACCAGCCCCAGTTCGAAGATGGGCGTCTTCCGGAAATGCTGTGGCGATACCGCGCCCGTAATTGGCCTGAGAGCCTGTCGCAACGGGAGCGCGAGGAGTGGGACGCCTTTCGCCTTGCCCGATTGACCGATCCGGAATCCGGCTGCCGGCTCACCCTCGATGCATTCGAGCGACGTCTGTCCGAGCTGGCGGCCGGTTGTGCGTTGGAGCCCGAGAAGCGCGCGATTCTGGAGGCCCTGCGCGCGTGGGCAGGTGAGCTAGTGGGTGCGAGGACAGGTTGATAGCCGCCCTTCGTTGGATGTGGCCTTGCGATAATCGGCTCTGCATGCGAAGGAGGTAACTCGGGAACAATGAGGAACTACGAACTACGCGAAAGGCGCGTCGCTTAGACTCGTTCCGCGTATCTTGGTGCTCAACGCGGCCGCGGCAGATCCGAGAGGACTGCCACCACCCGGACGGCCCCGCCCTCCAAGCGCCATCGAACCTCCAGGTCGTAGAGCCGCATGCCGAAGTCGGTCCGCTCCGGATAGCTGTCCATGTAGCCGGGTCGCGGGTCCTGGGCAAGGATCTGCGCGATCAGCTCCTGTAGCAAGAGCCGTCCGTCCGGGTCGGTCTCGGCGATCTGTCGCGTTGCCGTCTCGCTGAAGGTGATCTCCCAGCCGCGGCCCGCTGGCTCGGTGGCGAAGCCGGGCCGGGCATCGGGCAGCGCGTCGGCGTATGGGACGTAAGGCTTGATATCGAGCACCGGTGTACCGTCGAGCAGATCGATGCCCTGCAGGTACAGGACGAGGCCTTCGCGGCAGCGCACGGCACCGAGATACGCGACGGCCGAGATGCCGATCGGGTTGGGCCGGTACGGGGCGCGACTGGCGAAGACACCAACCTTGCGCCGGCCGCCGAGGCGCGGCGGGCGCACCATGGGGCGCCAGCCGCCAGCCATGGAGTCATGGAACACAAAGACCAGCCACAGGTGGGAGAAGCTCTCCAGCCCCTTGAGCGTCTCGACGCGATCAAACGGCGGTATCAGCACCAGACGCCCTCGCGCGGCTGGTACCAGATTGGGCTGTCGCGGGATGCCGAAACGGTCCGTAAAGGGGGAGCGAACGATGCCGATGGGCTCAAAGGTGATTGGTGACATCGGTGACTTAAGACAGGAGGCAGCATTGCTGCGGTTCGTGAAGATGGCGAGACGATCGTGTTCCCGATTGTCTTATTTCGCCTGGTCTTTTCAGAGTAATCGTCGAAGCTGGTCGCCGACCCTTGATGGGAGGCTCCAATCCCGTCTGCGTTGCATCAGCGCTCGCCCTTGATCTTCTCCCAGGCTGCGAGCGCATCGCGCCGGGACTCGGCCAGGTCCACGAGTGGCTGCGGATAGTCACGGCCAAGCTGGATCTTCGCCTCAGCGAGTACCTCCTTGGGCGCTGTCCAGGCTTGGCTCAGATAGCGTGTGGGCAGCCTGGCGAGCTCTGGGCACCAGCGGCGGATGTAGGCTCCGTCGGCGTCGAAGCGCTCGGCCTGGCGCACGGGGTTGAAGACACGAAAATAGGGCGCCGCATCCGCCCCGCAGCCGGCGGTCCATTGCCAGCCCAGCGTATTGTTGGCCAGGTCGGCATCGACGAGCGTGTCCCAGAACCAACGGGCGCCGCTCTGCCAGGGCAGGCGGAGATTCTTGGTGAGGTATGAGGCAACGACCATGCGCACACGATTGTGCATCCAGCCGGTCTCCCAGAGCTCGCGCAGACCGGCGTCGACCAAAGGCACGCCGGTGCGTCCCCGTTGCCAGGCGTCGAGTCGTTTGCCGTCGTCGCTTCGCCATGGGAATGCGGCGAAGCGCTCATCGAGCGGGTCGTCGGGGGTGTGCGGGAAGTGGTAGAGAAGGTGATAGGCGAACTCGCGCCAGCCTAGCTCACGGACGAAGGGCTCAGCGGGACTCTCGCTCAGCGCTAGGCCACGATCGGCGATTTGGTGCAGGATCTGTCGCGGACCGATCTCGCCGAAGTGCAGATGCGGCGAGAGGCGCGATGTCCCGCCCACCGCGGGCGGGTCGCGACGAGCCTCATAGTCGGTGATGGCGCCCTCTAGAAACGCCTGCGCCCGTTGCTGAGCCCCAGCCTCACAAGGCGTCCAGCTCTGCGCGAGACCGGTATCCCAACGGATGCTGGGCAAGAGCTCCAAGTCAGCGATGTCGTGATGATCAAGGCCCGCCGGGAGCGGTGGCAGCCGCGCCGGCGGGTGCTCCACGGGATGCGCCGAGAGCGCCTTCGAGGCCCGGCGCCAAAAGGCGCTGAAGACACGATAGGGCGTGCCGTCGTCCGTTGCCAGGTCCCATGGCTCGAAGAGCAAGGTGCCATTTCGGCTCTCGCACTGGACGCCGTCTTCGCGCAAGGCCCGCGTGATGGCCCGGTCCCTAACGACTGCTGCCGGCTCGTAGCAGCGGTTCCAGCAGACCCGCGTCGCGCCGCTTGCCGCAATGACCCGCCGTAGAGTGCTCAGACTGTCGTCGGCGCGCGCGACCACCAGGCGGGTGCCCAGCGAGCGCAGCGACCGATCGAGCGCGGTCAGGCTATGGTGAAGCCACCAGCGGCTGGCCGCGCCCGGCTGCCAGGGTGCCTCTTCCCTAGGGGCGTGGATGTAGAGCGGCACGAGCCGCTCGGCATCGGCGAGGGCACTCGCCAGGGCCGGATTGTCGGCGAGGCGTAGGTCACGGCGGAGCCAGATTATCGTGGTGGCAGCCATCGATCGGGCCCCGCGTGGCGCCTAGGGCTTTGCCCCGGTCGGGTGCGTCTCGGCCAGGTCTACGGCGATCTTGGTCGCATCGGGCGAGCAGGAGGGATGCCCCCAGCCGGTCTCGCGCTCCCCATGGTCTGGCAGCTCGGCGCATAGCCCGAGCACTGGGATGGATAGGAGGCAAGGCATTGCGAGTTGTGGGACACGCTTGGCGCTAACGATCATGGGGCGAGGCGAGCCACCCCAGATGATGAAAGGTCGCCTCGCCCCTGATCGTTCCCTCACCCCAACCCTCTCCCGGAGGGCGAGGGAGCAAACGTGCTTCGCGAAATTCATTGTAAGCATCTTGATCTCCTTTGGCGGATGCCGCGGGCGGGAGCGACGCGGCTCTGAGGACTCGACGTGAATTGGCACAGGGGATTAGACCGTGCTGCGATCCCGCGTCGCGGCCTCATCGGTCTTGCCCTTGCGCCCACCTCTGTCATGGGATTTGACAGTCTTCACCGCATTGTCGCCGGTCTGGATGATCTCGATGACATGGCTATGCAGCTTCAGGCTGGTGCCTGGCTCCGGAATGGTTTCCATGTATTCGAGAATCAAGCCATTGAGGGTCTTTGGACCTTCCGTCGGCAGCTGCCAACGTAGGGCACGGTTGAGATCTCTGATGGCGATGCCGCAGTCGATCATCAGGCTGCCGTCGGCCTGCCGGACGATCTCCGGTATGTTGTCGGCGGGATCGGTCGTGAACTCGCCGACGATTTCCTCCAAGAGATCCGTCAAGGTGATCAGGCCGAGGAAGTCGCCATACTCGTCGACCACCAAGGCCACACGCTGCTTCTCGCGCTGGAAATTGATCAACTGCTGATAGAGACGCGTCCCCTCGGGGACGAAGTAGGGCTGACGGCTAATCTCACGCAGGTGCGTCTTGTCGAGCTCCTCGCGCTCGCGCATCAGGCCGAGGACGTGGCGCAGGTGTAGGATCCCGATGACATTGTCCACGCCGCCATCGAAAACGGGCAGCCGGGTATAGCTCGAGTTGCGAATGGCCCGCAGGATGTCCGCGTCAGGATCCTGCAGATCGATCCCTTCGACCTCGTTGCGCGGGATCATGATGTCCTCGACCGTCGCGCCCTCTAGGTCGAGGATCGCGATCAGCATGTCGCGGCTGCGCTCCGGGATCATCGCCCCGGCCTCGCTCACGACGGTTCGCAGCTCCTCGCGGCTCAGGGTCTGGCTCGAGCCGCCCTCTGGGCGGACGCCGAAGAGCCGCAGGAGGTTGTTGGCAATGAGGCCGATCGAGAAGACGAGCGGCGAGAGCAGCTTGATGAGGGGCGTATAGATGTAGGCCGCCGGGTAGGCCAAGCGCTCGGGATGCAGTGCGGCGAGCGTCTTTGGTGCCACCTCGGCGAAGATCAGGATGACCAGCGTCAGCAGACCGGCGGCGATCGCGATGGCCTTGTCACCGCCAAGCCGCAGCGCGATCACGGTTGCGAGTGATGAGGCGAGGATGTTGACGAAGTTGTTGCCCAGCAGGATCAGGCCGATGAGGCGATCGGGCCGATCGAGCAGCGCCTGCGCGAGCAAGGCGCCGCGATGGCCTTGCTCGGCGCGGTGGCGCAGACGATAGCGGTTGATCGTCATGAGCGCCGTCTCCGAGCCGGAGAAGAAGGCTGAGAAAGCGAGGAGCAGCGCCAGCGAAAAGAACTGTCCGGAAAGCGGGACTTCGTTCACGGTGCGAGCGCCATCCGTCGCCAGGGCGTTGGGTCGCTATCGCAGCACGGGCGTTGGCAATCGCGCGTGCGCGACTTGAATCAGAATCCCTCGGTCGAAATGAACAGACCGACGCGCAAGTCCTTGGCCGTGTAGATCTCACGGCCATCGACCTCGACCGAGCCATCGGCGATGCCGAGCACCAGCTTACGCGTAATGATCCGTTTGAGGTCGACCTTGTAGGTGACCTTCGAGGCCGTCGGCAGGACCTGGCCCGCGAACTTGACCTCGCCTACGCCGAGGGCCCGACCGTGGCCAGGATTGCCGATCCAGGCCAACCAGAATCCGACCAGCTGCCAGAGGGCATCCAGGCCGAGACAGCCCGGCATCACGGGGTCGCCGGGAAAATGGCACGAAAAGAACCAGAGATCAGGCTTGACGTCCAGCTCGGCGAGGATCTCCCCCTTGTCGAAGGCGCCCCCGCTGTCGGTGATCTTGAGGATGCGGTCGAGCATCAGCATGTTCGGCGTCGGTAGCTGCGCATTGCCAGGCCCGAACATCTCGCCGAAGCCGCACTGCAACAACTGGGATCGATCGAAGGCTTCCACTCGGCTCATCTTGTTATCCTGATCTATTTGGGGGATCGCCTCTCGGGACGACCCAAATCGAGGTGCGTCGCGGCTGGCTGTCACGCCGCAGACGGGGTGAGCCGCGACTGGAGCCAAGGCACGACCTCGGCCAAGCCAAGGTAGCGAGTCTCGGCGTCTCGTCGCCCCTTGTACTCGACCACGCCCTCGTCGAGTCCCTTGTCGCCGACCACGATCCGGTGCGGGATACCGATCAGTTCCATGTCAGCAAACATGACGCCCGGCCGGACGTCGCGATCGTCGAGCAGGACCTCGATCCCGGCCGCGAGCAGCTCGTCGTGCAGCCGCTCGACCGTGTCGCGCACCCGGTAGGACTTGTCCCGTTTCATCGGCAGCAGGGCCAGGGTGAAGGGCGCCAGCGGCTCGGGCCAGCAGATGCCGCGCTCGTCGTGGTGTTGCTCGATGGCCGCAGCGACGATGCGCGAGACGCCGATGCCGTAGCAGCCCATCGTGAGGGTCACGGCCTTGCCGTCCTCGCCGAGCACAGTCGCCTTCATCGCGGTGCTGTACTTGCGCCCGAGCTGGAAGATGTGACCGACCTCGATCCCGCGGGCGATCGTCAGGCGTCCGCTGCCGTCCGGGCTCGGGTCGCCATCGACGACATTGCGCAGATCGGCGACTTGTGGTCGCGGTAGATCGCGGCCCCAATTGAGGCCGAACCAGTGCTTGCCGTCCTGGTTGGCACCGGCGCTGAAGTCAGCCGTAGCGGCAACGCTGCGATCGACGATCACCGGGATCGGCAGCTCGCGCGGGCCGAGCGAGCCGGGCCCGGCGCCGATGGCCGCGCGGATCTCGGTCTCGCTCGCAAAGCGCACAGGCGTCGCCACTTCCGGGAGCTTGCCTGCCTTGACCAGGTTGAGCTCGTGATCGCCGCGCACGACCAGGGCCACCAGGTCGGCATCGGTGCCGCTAGAGCCGGCGACGATCAAGGTCTTGACGGTCCGCTCGATCGGCTGTCCGAATTGCTCGACGAGATCGGCGATCGTGTGGGCGTTAGGCGTATCGACGAGACGCAGCGTTTCGCCGGGCGGCGGGCAGGGATCGGCCGGCGCGACGGCTTCGGCCAGCTCCACGTTCGCGGCATAGTCGCCCGTTTCCGAGAAGGCGATGGCGTCCTCGCCAGAGGCTGCCAGTACGTGGAACTCGTGTGAGCTGTGCCCGCCGATGCTGCCCGTATCGGCCTGGACGGCGCGGAAGTCGAGCCCGCAGCGGCGAAAGATGCGCGAGTAGGTGTCGAACATCACCCGATAGGTGTCGTCGAGCGAGGCCTCATCGAGGTGAAACGAGTAGGCGTCCTTCATCAGGAACTCGCGTGCGCGCATGACGCCGAAGCGCGGCCGGATCTCGTCGCGGAACTTGGTCTGGATCTGGTAGAAGTTAACCGGTAGCTGCTTGTAGCTGCGCAGCTCGTTGCGGGCCAGATCGGTGATGATCTCCTCATGCGTAGGGCCGAAGCAGAAATCGCGCTGGTGGCGGTCACGCAGCCGCAGGAGCTCGGGTCCGTACTGATCCCAGCGGCCCGATTCCTGCCACAGCTCCGCCGGCTGAATCGCCGGCATCAGGACCTCGAGGGCGCCTGCGCGGTCCATCTCCTCGCGTACGATCCGTTCCGCCTTACGCAGCACCCGAAGCCCAAGCGGCAGCCAGGTGTAGAGTCCGGCGGCGAGCTTGCGAATCAGCCCGGCGCGCAGCATCAGCTGATGGCTGATGACCTCGGCGTCGGCCGGAGTCTCCTTGATGGTCTGCAGCGGGAATTGCGAAGCGCGCATGGCGGGAACGTCGCGGGGGAAAAGCGTGGGAGTCTAGCGGCAGCGTCTGGCTAGGACAAGCCGACCACGGCCGTGGCGATTGTGATGGGCCGACGATGGATGCCGCAGGCACCGCCAAGCCGATATGGGATCGAGATCGCCGGCGGCTCCCAAAGGCCGCATTGCTCCTCCGCCGCGCAGACCGCGGTGCGACCAATGCACCCGTGTGGCGGCGAAGAAGCAGGGTAGACCGGGACCCCCTCGATCGGGGACCCCGAGCAGCGGGGTTAGAAGCGGCGAGCGCCGCCCCCGCCGCGTGCTGGCCGGTCGGCACGTGGGCGGGCTTGATTCACCTTCATATTGCGACCCTTCAGTGCAACCTCATTGAGGGCCTTAATAGCGGCATCGGCCTCGCCATTATTGGGCATCTCTACAAAGCCGAAGCCCTTGGACTGGCCAGTGAACTTGTCGGTAATCACGCTGACACTGCTGATCTCGCCATAAGGGCTGAATGCTTCGCGCAAATCGTCCTCGGTAACGCCGTAAGCGAGGTTTCCTACGTAGATATTCATCTCATCTATCTCTATCGGGAGGTGCGCATTGTGACGAAAAAAACGGTCGAGTAATCAATGCACGAATTAAACGAGCGTTGGCTGCTTCTCCGGGCCTTCGGGTTGGCACAGGTGTTCTTATCCTACCGGGCGCTATGCGCCGGATCCTGCGTGCGTCAAAAGCTGTCGTGGCTCCATGGCCCTACCTCAGTCCTGTCTGACTCCGTTCGTAACGGCTGTGTCATAGCAATGAAACAATGGGGAGGTTACGGTCCAGAAATGGCGAGATGTAATGCGACGGCGTGCGACAGCCCGATCTCGTGGCGACCCTTCAGAACGTGCGGGTACCTATCATGATAGCCTGCTTTCGCGGGTTTGCCAGCGGATTCGGGTGATCTTGGCTCAGAATACGGGGTGTGCTCACCTTTGCTGCTCAAGGGCTGCTGAGCGGCGCGGCCCCAGATAAGGCTAGCATTTAATGCCCGCACATTATACTAGCATTGCGCTGGTGCAAAGATCGTATTATCCCGTATCTAGTAGCTCCAGCCAGTGG
>CAZOWL010000118.1:0-11185 GCA_964583605.1 uncultured Chromatiaceae bacterium
TGAGGTTAGGCTGTTCTACCGTCGATCAATCAGCGGCAGAACGGTTTCGCCCTGACCAGCACGAAGGCGGGCTTGCCATCGTGGAAGATGGTTTGATACTCAGTAGGTGCGCTCATCGCGTTTCTTGGCCTCCTCGATGCTGACGACCTCAACGACATCGAGAACTGAGTGAATGCTGTGCCTCAACCAGGCTGCCACAGGTGGGTGAACGGAACGAACAACGCCCGGGTCGCGCGCGGCGGTTTTCTTGTGCCCAGCCCGGGGGCATGAGGTACACCCGAACCGATCTGGCCGCGTGCCGGAGGCGGTAGCCGGCGCCGAGCGGGTTGTCGCCCGGCATGCGCAGCTTGACGGCGTCTGATCCCAGCTAGGCTGTCGGGAATTCTCCAGCCCCCCTGCGTCGGCAGGCCGAACCCTGATCGCAATCCGCGACGATAGGCGTTTGTCGCGTCCGCTCGGCCCTGTGTGATAGGCCGAGCCGAGGCGACAGATGTCCATGCGATCTCAGCTCCTGGGATCGTGCCATCGCCGGCGCGGGCGATCAACCGACAGGAGGCGCGCCGCGGCCACCGCGGCCTGTCCGAGGGCGAGCCCGCCATCATTGGCCGGTACGAGTCGATGAGCCAACACAGTGAGCCCGAGCCGACGGAGACCGTCGGCGACGGCCTCGAACAGGGTCCGGTTCTGGAAGACACCGCCGGAGAGGGCGACCGTGGTCAGGCCGTGCTGAGCGGCGAGGCGAGCCGCGAGCATCACGACCGCGTCGGACAGACCCCGGTGGAATCGCGCGGCCAGTAGCGCCGGCTCGCGCCGCGCCGCGAGATCCTTGAGCAGGGCCTCCCACATCGGCCGCGCGTCAAGCACGATGGCACCGGATGCGTCGCGCGTCAGGGCAAAGGCGTAGCCCGGCGCCGAGTCCGCGGTCCGACTCGCCAAGGCCTCCAGCTCGATGGCGGCTTGCCCCTCGTAGTGCACACGCTCGCGACAGACGCCGATCGCCGCGGCGACGGCGTCGAAGAGCCGCCCGCACGAAGTGGTCAGCGGCGCATTGAGCCCCTTGGCGATCATCTGCTCGCAGATCGCGAGCGGCTGCCGCTCAAGCCATTGCACGAGCTCGAGCCGCCGGTACTCGGCTGACACCGAATCCCAGCCCAGATAGGTGCGCAGCTGGGCAAAGGTGTTGCGCCACGGCTCGAGGATCGCCTTGGTCCCACCGGGCAGCGGCATCGGAGCCAGCCAGCCTACCCGGCGAAAGTCCCGGTAATCGGCGACCAGCAGCTCGCCGCCCCAGAGGCTCCCATCTGGGCCGTAGCCGAGCCCATCGAGCGCCACGCCGAGCACCCGACCGCCCCCCAGTGGCCAGCCGGTCTCGGCGAGCACGGCGGCGATATGGGCGTGATGGTGTTGGACGACGACGACCTCCAGATTATCCCGACGGGCCCACTCGCGGCCAAGTAGCGTCGAGCGATAGCCGGGGTGCTGATCAAAGGCCAGGGCCGAGGGGACATGCCGATAGAGCTCGCGGTAGAGCGCGATCGTGCGCTCGTACTCCCGCGCGGTCAGGGCATCCTCCAGGTCGCCGAGGTGCTGGGACAGGATCGCCCGCCCCTCTTGCAGCAGACAGATGGTGCACTTGAGCTCCCCGCCAAGGGCCAATAGCGGTGGCGCATCGGCAAAACCTTCCGGTAACAACAGCGGGGCCGGCGCATAGCCACGCGCCCGCCGCAGCATCCGCGCCGCGCCGTCCATGACCCGCACGACCGAGTCATCGACCCGATTGACGATCGCGCGGTTGTGCAGGAGCCGGTAGTCGGCAAGTCCAACGAGCCTCGCGGCGGCGTCCGCGTTGTCGATGCATTGGGGCTCTTCCGAGCGGTTGCCGCTGGTCATGACGAGCGGGCGATCCCAGCCGGCCAGCAGCAGATGGTGCAGCGGGCTGTACGGAAGCATGAAGCCCAACGTCGTCTGACCGGGCGCGACAGCCGCGGCAACCCGCTCTGGCCCGCCAGCGGCCAGCAACACGATCGGGGCCGCCGTGCCCGTCAACGCGTCGGCCTCGGGCACTCCGACAACGGCATAGCGCCGGATCACCGCGAGGTCACGGGCCATCAATGCGAACGGCTTGGCGAAGCGCCCCTTGCGCCGCCGCAGCTCGACGACGGCGCTCGGATTCTCGGCATCGCAGGCCAGATGGAAGCCGCCGATGCCCTTGATCGCGAGGATGGCCCCGTCATTCAGGAGCTGGCTCGCCGCCTCGATGGCGTCGCCGGCGCCCAGCGCCGGCGGCGGGATCGGCTGTCCAGCCGCATCCTCGAGCCAGACCGAGGGACCGCACGCGGGGCAGGCGTTCGGTTGGGCGTGAAAGCGACGATCGGCCGGATTCTCGTATTCGCCGCGGCAGGCTGGACAGAGCGCGAAGACCGCCATGCTGGTGTTCGATCGATCGTAGGGGATGCGCTCGATGATCGTCAGCCGCGGCCCACAGTGCGTGCAGTTGATGAAGGGGTAGCGATGACGCCGGTTGCCGGCATCGGCGAGCTCATCTCGGCAGGCCTCGCAAGTCGCCGCATCCGGCACGACGCCCGTCTGAACAACGCCGGCCTCGCTCGCAACGATACGAAAGGGCCCGGCCGGCGGAGGCCCGTCGAGGTCAGTACGCTCCAGCGCATCGATCCGGGCGAGCGGCGGGCATTGTGCGCGGAGCTCGGCGCAGAAGCGGTCCCGCGCCTCCAGGCTCCCCCAGACTCGGATCAGGACACCCTGGCCGTCGTTGCGCACCTCGCCGCTCAGCGCGCAGTCCTGCGCGACACGCCAGACCGTCGGCCGAAAGCCAACGCCTTGCACGAGCCCCCGCACGCGAATCGACTCGCCAGCCATGCACTCAAGCCTGACCGAGCCAGCGGTGCACAACGGCACCGGCTAGCGTCAGCCCGAACAGTGCCGGCAGGTAGCTCACGGTGCCGTTCACCGCGCGCGGCCGCCCGCGCGTCGTGGGCTCCGGCGGTAGCGGTCGGCGCGGCGGCTCATCAGACCAGACCGCGAGCACCCCACGGCCAATGCCGCGCCGGCGCAGCCGCTGGCGAACCTCGCGGGCCAGCGGACAGCCGCGCGAATCCATCAAATCGCCGAGCTTGAGCCGCGAGGGGTCGGTACGCCCGCCGGCCCCCATGCTCGAGGCGATCGGGACACCTGCCAGTACCGCGGCCTCGATCAACGCCAGCTTACTCGTCAGGCTGTCGATCGCATCCAAGACCAGATCGTACTCGGCAGCGATCAGCTCGGGGACCTCCGCCGCGGCGATGAAACGGTCGATCCGACCGACCTGGCAACCGGCGTGGATATCGGCGATGCGCTCGGCCATCACATCCACCTTGCGGCGCCCAATCGTCGAGCGCAGGGCCACCAGCTGTCGGTTAAGGTTCGATGGCACGACCGCGTCCCCGTCGACCAGCGTCAGGCCGCCGACCCCCGCACGCGCCAGGGCCTCGGCGGCGTATGCGCCGACCCCACCCAGCCCCACGACCAGCACGCGCTTGCATCTCAGGCGCTCGATACCCTGCTCGCCGACCACAATGCGGGTGCGCTCCCAGAGGGGTGCCTCGACCGCGGTCGCGTGATCGATGCCCGCCCCCAGCAGGTCGACCGCCGACATCAGAGCCCAAGGACCTCGCGAGCATTGGCCGAGGTCCGTGCGGCCAGCTCGCACGGGTCTTCATCCCTCACGCCCGCCAGGGCGGCGAGCACGTCCGGCAGGTATTCGGGGCTATTGCGCTCCCCGTGGTGGGCCGCGACGGTTAGATCCGGGGCATCTGTCTCGAGCACGATCGCGGACACCGACAACTCTCGCGCCAGGCGGTGCAGCCGGCTCGAGCGCGCGAAGGTGAGCATTCCGCCGAATCCGAGCTTGAAGCCGAGGTCCTGATACTGCTGGGCCTGCCGCAGGCTCCCATTGAAGGCGTGGGCGATGCCGCCGGGCAGGCGATAGCGTCGCAGGGTGGCCAAGACGGCGTCATGGGCCTTCCGCACATGGAGTAGCACCGGGAGATCGGCTGCCTGCGCGACACTGAGCTGGGCCTCGAAAAGCGCCTGCTGCCCTCTGGCATCGACGCCGTCGACGAAGAAGTCGAGACCGATCTCACCGACCGCCACGACGGTTGTGTCGCTCAGGGCCTGCTCAAGCTTTGAGAGATCCCCGTCATCGTGAGACCCGAGATATACAGGATGTAGGCCGAGTGCCGGGTAAAGATCCGGATGCCGCGCACACAGCTCCAGCAGGTCATCCCACCCAGCCGCGGTGATGGCCGGCACGACGATGCTGTGCACGCCAGCCGCCCGCGCCTCGGCGAGGACGGCCTCGCGGTCCGCGTCGAACTCAGCGACGTCGAGATGGCAATGGGTATCGATCAGTGCCGGCGGTGGAGGCATTTCCCAGGCGTGTCATCACCTTATCGCATGTCAGACGACATGGAGACCCTAACGCGGCCGATCAATTCCCGGCGCCCGAGCGCTTGTCTCGGATGTAAAGGGCCTTGTGCGGGCCCTCGCCGATCTGGCGCTCCTCGACCTCGAAGAGCTGGACCGCCTTGAGCAAGCCGCTCAGCTTCCCGTAGCCGTAATTGCGTGAATCGAATTCTGGGGCATGCTTGGCGATCGTTGAGCCGACCGCCCCGAGCGCCGCCCAACCAGTATCGTCGGCGGCGGCATCAGCGGCGAGGCGCAGCAGATGGACGAGCTTGGCGTCTTGCTTGAGCTCCTTACCGGTCTTGCGCGCGGCCTTCTCGGCCTCTTCGTCCTCGCGTAGCAGCTCGGTGAACACGAACTTGTCGCAAGCGGCGACAAACGGCTCGGGCGTCTTCTTCTCGCCAAAGCCATAGACCACGGTGCCGGATTCGCGCAGCCGCGACGCAAGCCGCGTGAAATCGCTGTCGCTCGAGACGATGCAGAAGCCCTCGAAATTGCCGGTATAGAGCAGATCCATGGCATCGATCATCATGGCCCCGTCGGTGGCGTTCTTACCCCTGGTGTAGCGGAACTGCTGGATCGGCTGGATCGAGTGGCGCAGCAGGACCTCTTTCCAGCCACCAAGCGTCGGCAGCGTCCAGTCGCCATAGATCCGCTTCACGTGCGCCGTGCCGTATTTCGCAATCTCGCCCAAGAGGCCCTCTACGATTGCCGGGGCTGCGTTGTCGGCATCGATGAGCACCGCTAACCGCTTGTTTTCGCCATTTGCCATTCGATCCGCGTTCCCGTAAGGCGCCGCGTTATTACCACATCAGGTCGTCCGGTACCTTGTACTCGGCGTAATCGTCCTCGGTATCGGGCTCCTGGCCATGCCTGTTCAAGACGACGACCCGTTCGGGCTGGCGTGCCGCGACGCGCTCGGCGACCGTCGCCGGGATCAGCTCGTAGAAGGTGTCCTGGCGGACGATGGCCAGCTCCCCAGCCACGAGTCGTTTCTGCTGTTCCTGTTTGAGATAGAGCCGCTTGAGCGTCGCCCCGTCGGTGAAGTTGAATGCGACGTCGCCACCATCGCGCGACAGGCGATGACTATGAATCAGCTCGCGTAGCTCGTTGTCGAGCGCCTTACGCTGTGCCTCGGCCTGGCGTTGTCGGTTCAGCTCGCGGTCGCGCAGAGCCTTCTCCGCCTGGGCCTGACGGGCCTGCTCGCGGGCCGGATCTACCGAGCTCTTACCGCCCTTGCCGGGCGGCTTGGCCTGCTTGCGCTTGTGCGAGCGCGCCTGCTTGAGCTTGTGCTCGTCGACCAGACCGGCTTTCAGCAATTGTTCCTGAAGGGAATTTCCCACCGTATGAGCTCCCCACGATCGCAACTCGTCGGTTGGGCCTGCCACCATGGCGCCAATGCCACGCCGGATTCGGCACAACATGCCAATGGGATAACCTCGTCGGCGCAAGAATGGTACAGCCCAGGGCTGAACACAAGGGGCGAGCATCGCGCAACCGCGGACCGCAGCCCCAGACGCCGCTGTATGCACCAATACCCCCTGGCGATGGCTCGCACAACGAGTCCGCGGAGCAGGGGTAGGCTCGGGATACGTGCAATGTTTATCACTTCGTCCCGAACGGGGTCGACATCCGGAGAAACCGCTCACTGGACCGTCGATCGGGCCCTCTCGGCTTGAGCGTGGAACTGCACAGTCAGACCCGGGGCGTGACGAATCCCGCCTGAACGAAGTGTTGGTCGAAGGCGAGCGCGGTCTTCAAGCCCATGCGGCGCATGGCGACGAAGGAGACGCAGTCAACCCGGCCCGATTGCTTGTCGGTGTGGCGCCGGCACAGATCGAACGCCGAGTCGATGTCGATGGGCCCCATCGACATCTCCTGGTCTCGCGTACTAGTGCGCCGGACACGGCCAGCCGGTTAGAATCGTGGGGCTTCTGGCAAGCTCTTCGTGACCTCGCCCGGCGCTCGCATCAATGCAGCCGGCTGCGCGGCAGCGGAGCCGAGCACATCTGGCACCGCATACTGGACGCGCCGCAACCCGTCTCAATTTCTGGAGATCTTAGATGAAAGCCCTTGCCTTTTCCCTGGCCCTCGGCCTGGCCTTCGCGATGCCCACGGCCTTTGCCGAGGAGGCCTCGACCATCGGGTACGTCGACATGCAACGGGTGCTCGAGGAGAGCGCGCTCGGTCGCCGCGCCAAGGAGCGGCTCGAGGAGAAGTACGGCCCCCAACGCGCGAGCTTCGCCCAAGAGGAGCAGGCCATTCGCCAGATGCAACAGACGTTGCAGCGCGATAGGCCTCTGATGAGTGAGGAGCAGATCAAGAAGCAGGAAGCGGAGATCCAGGAACGGATCCAAGGGTTCCAGGAGAAGGCCTCAGCGACTCAGGAGGAGCTGCTTGCCGAGCAGCAGACAATCTCGCAGGAGATCCTCGGCCCGGCGCTCGAGGCCGTAGATCAGATTGCCAAGCAGCAGAAGGTCTCAGCTGTGTTCGAGCGCAGCCGAGCGGGGTTACTCTATGCTGACGACGGCATCGATCTAACGGATGAGGTGCTGACGAAGCTTGATGCCAATTCGGATTAAGGCGCTATTCCACTTCAACTTGCGCGCCCCCGGATCGCACGGCCGATGATTACCGTAAGGTTGCGAATCTCCTTCAGTACTAGGGTAGAATGGCCGAACGTGGCCAAATGGGCGCGCACGATGCCCGGCCCCCACAACACGCCGAGATGCCTCGGCCTTCTGCGACGAGGATCGACCCCAGATGCTTGGTGAATCGCACGACCTATTTCATGAGTTCCCGGAGCTCGAGAGCAAGATCGCCTCGCTGCGCTCGGCCAACCAGGAATTCGCTCGGTTGATGGACGACTACGACAGTCTCGATGCGCGCGTGCGCTCGCTCGAGGAGCTCGGAGTCCCTGTCGCCGATGAAACCATCGAGGAGCTGAAGAAACAGCGCCTTATGCTGAAAGACCACCTCTACCAGCTGCTTCGTGACTGAGGCAGGAATCGTCTCGTTGGCGGCGCCGCCATGAGGTTATTACCACCCGCCCCATCACCCACCCCAGCCTCGAATCGACAGCCCTGATCGACGAAGTGCCATACCGCATCGTCCCAGTTACGGCATTCGCGCAGAACTGCACGCTGCTGTGGTGTGCGCAGACGCGCGAGGCCGCGATCATCGACCCGGGCGGCGACCCTGAGCGGATCCTCGCGGCCATCGCAAGCGCCGAGGTGAGGCCGACCCAAATTCTACTCACGCACGGTCATATCGATCACGTCGGCGCCGCCGCGACCCTGGCGCGCGAGCTCGGAGCTCCGGTGCTGGGGCCCCAGCACGACGACGCCTTTCTGCTCGAATCGCTGCCGATTCAGGCCCAGATGTTCGGCCTACCACGCGTGGAGCCCTTCACGCCCGACCGCTGGCTAAGGAACCAGGAGACATTACGTCTGGGTAGCGAGGCGCTCACCGTCCTCCACTGTCCGGGACACACGCCTGGGCACGTGGTATTCGTGGACCTCGCGCAGCGATGGGCCCAGGTCGGCGATGTGTTGTTCGCCGGCTCGATCGGGCGCACCGACTTCCCGCGCGGGGATCACGCCACGCTGCTGCGGTCGATCCGTGAACGGCTCTTCCCCCTTGGCGACGACATCCGTTTTGTCCCCGGCCATGGCCCGGAATCGACATTCGGCGAGGAGCGGCAACACAATCCGTTCGTCGGGACCAGGGCGCTTTAGGATCCGGCTCTACGGGCTGAGCCGATTGCCGACAAGATGGCCGCACCGCGAGCTTCCCAGGTCGATCGAATCCCATGATTTGGCAGCGCTTCTTCAAGATGAAGCGGCCGCGCCCAGCGGACAGACAAGATCCGGCTGTCCTGAGCCGTACGGCCCGTGAGAGTGCCGACGTTGCGATGCGGCGCGATGCCTGCCGGCGGCTGACGAGCCTCGAAGATCTGCGCGTGATTGCCGCATCGGACGCCGATGCGGGCGTCCGCGACATCGCCTTGGCCCGCTATCGCCATCTCCTTTGCTGCGACGACGACGCGCCGGAGCTCTCGCTCGAAGCTCGCCTGCGCGAGCTTGCCGCCACAGACAGCGCCGCCATCATCGCACAGGTTGCCACGACCGCCGCTGCCGCCGAGCTGCGTCGTGCGGCCATCGAGCGAACAGCCGCGGCCGAGACCCTCTCAGCCTGTGCGCTGAACGACCCGCTCTCGAGCAACCGTTGCGCTGCAGTAGAGCGCCTTGCCGACAAGCAAGCTCTGGAGCGGATCGCCAAGCAGATCGGCAAGAAGGACAAGCGTGTCTATCGACTGACCCGGCAAAAGCTCAGGATGATCGCCGAGCAGGAGGCCCTTCCAGGACGCGTGCGTGACCGCTGCGAAGACCTCTGCGAGCGACTCGAACGGCTCGGGCGCTTCGGCCAATGGGATCAGGACCGTGGGGTCCTCGACCTCATCGAGCGCGAGTGGGCGGAGATCGCCCCCGTGGCCCCGGAAGACCATCGCGCCCGTTACCAGCACGGGCGTGAGGCGTTTCTGGCGGCCTATGCCGCACAGCGCGAGCAGAACGCGACTCTCCTGGCCGCCGAGCAGGCACAGGTCGCACGACGCACCGCCCTCGACGCCCTCCTCGGCGAGCTGACTGACGCAATCGGTCTCGACGACGAGGCAGCGGTCGACGCCCTGTATGAGCGTGCCGCACAGGTGTGGGCCGAAGGTCCACCCCTCCCACCCAGCGACCTCGCAGCTCTTGAGCCACGGTACAAGGAGGCTGTGGCCGCACTGGCGCGCCATCGCGACCGTCTTGCCCAACAACGCCGAGCCAACGAGCGAGCCCGCGAGCTTTCGTCCAATCTCGAAGGGCTCCTGGCCGAATCCCAGCCACTGAGCTTGCCGCGAGTGCGTCCCGCCATCGATGAGGCGGCAGCTCTCGAGGCCAACGCCGACCTCGGGGCGGAAGCGCGCGAGAGGCTGCGGAGAGCCATTGCCGAACTCGAGCAACGCCTGGACAAGCAGCGCCGCCACGCCGAGGAGCGAATCGAGAGACTGCAGCCGAAGCTGGCCGCCCTGACCGCCGCGCTCGACGAAGGTGAGCTCAAGCGCGCTGAGCCGCTCCTCCAAAGCCTGCAATCGGGAGTCGACCTGGCCCAAGCGAGCGGTTTGCCTCACAAGGACTATGCCGAGATCCTGCGCCACATCAATGAGGCGGGACCGCGAGTCAAGGAGCTGCAACGTTGGCGACGTTGGGGCACGGATCAGAAGCGTGAGGCCCTGTGTCAGGCCGTCAACGAGCTCCTCGAGCGCGAGGCGTCGGCCGAGACCTTAACCGACCAGCTGCGCGACATCCAGGCGGCCTGGAAAGCCCTCGATCACGGCGGCGCACCAGCAGATCGGCGCCGCTGGGAGCGATTCCATAGTGCGGCCGAGCGGGTCTACGAGCGTTGCCGACCCTATCTCGAACAGCAGGCCAGCGAGCGCGATGACAACCGGCGCGCCAGAGAGCGGCTCTGTGGGGAGATCGAGCAGTTTCTGGACCAAGTCGACTGGGAGCGCGTCGATTGGAAGAAGGCCGTGGCCGCCGCACGCGAGATGCGTCGCGACTGGGGCCGTCTGGGCCCGACGGACGGCCGCCACCGCCGCGCCCTCGAGCAAAGGTTCCGAAGCTCCATGAAGCGCCTGGAGCAAAGGCTCGATGGCGAACGCCTGCGCAACCGCCGCCTTCGCGAGGATCTCATCGCGGAGGTCGAGGCGCTGAGCGAGCTGCCGGATCTGGATCGTGCCATTGAGGCCACCAAGGCCTATCAACGGCGCTGGCACACGACTGTTGCCGGCCGCAAGGCCGATGAAAATGCCCTATGGGATCGCTTTCGCGCGGCATGCGATCGGGTATTCGATCGCCGCCGCGCTCAGCTCGAGGCCCGCGAGACCGCGCTGAAAGAGAATCTTGCAACGCGCGCAGCGGTCTGCGCCGACGCCGAGGCCCTGGCCCGGGCGCCATGCTCACCCGTCGAGATGGACTCGGCAATCGGGGCCTTGGAGAAACGCTGGCGCGATACGGCCTCCCTGCCAGTGTCCCGTCAGGATGCTCAAACGCTCAGCCGGCGCTGGCGAGAGGCCCGCGCTTCTGTCCAGGAGGCACTGGCTCACGGCCGGGACAAATCACGCCGCGCGGCCCTGGAGCTCCTCGCCCACCAGGCCGAGCTGTGCGCAAAGCTGGAGGGAACGGCGTCAAGCGCCGATGAGTCCGGCAGCACTGATCTCGCCGCCGTTAGAAGTGCTTGGTCACAACTCGCGACACACACCGATCAGACCTTGCAAGCTGCCATCACGGCCCGCTTCGAGGCGGCATTGGAAGCCGCCGAGGAAGGCCGGCCGACCCGGCCCGAGACCCTTGCCGAGAATCGCCGCGAGCGGGAGAGATTGTGCCTGCAGCTAGAGATCTTGGCCCAGGTGGAGTCGCCGGCAGAGCTAGCCAACGAACGCTTAGCCCTTCAGGTCAACCGCTTAAGCGAACGGATGGTAGCACGCGAGGAGGATCCGCTGGCGAACGCCGCCGGCCTCCTTTCGAAGTGGTACCTCTGCGGTCCGGCCCCTGACGTGCCGGAGCTGGAGAGGCGCTTCGCGCGCGTGCTCACGGCACTGGCCCAGCCTACGTACGAGCGGCCTAACGATCATGGGGCGAGCCGACCCACCCCGGACGATGAAAGGTCGCCTCGCCCC
>CAZOWL010000119.1:0-10903 GCA_964583605.1 uncultured Chromatiaceae bacterium
CGAGGCGACATTTCATGGTCCGGGGTGGGTCGGCTCGCCCCATGATCGTTAGCCCCGACCGGCATCATCCTGGAAAGCACCGATTGTGCTGAGCGCTCAGCCTGAAACAATGCGGATTCGCAAAACACCAGCGCGTTCAGCGAAGCAGTCGGCGTGCCTTAGCTTGACCGGATCCGAGCGTGGTCGAGGGCAGATGCGTGACGTATACTCTCGCCCAGGGCTCGCCTGTTCGACCCACATGTCGGGCAGGGCCGGCGACGGCAAGTGACCATAGCCTCGCACGCCGCGGCCATGCTGTCGCAACTGCGCGTGAGTACAACCCTCAACACCGCGCCCTCGTAGCTCAGCAGGATAGAGCGATCGCCTCCTAAGCGATAGGTCACAGGTTCGAATCCTGTCGAGGGCACCAATATACCATTCTGTATCAGCACGTTAGCGCGATCAACTCGGGATCTCTTGTATTCCGTTCATGATTCCCAGTGGCCCGCCGACGCGTGCTCGTCGGTAGACCGCTTGGCCCTGCGGCAGAGGCAATACTCCACGAGCGACCGCAAAGTCTCGCCGAGAGAAAGCCTGATGGCCGCAGTCGTTCCAAGGAACCGCTGGTCAAGAGCTATTCAAAGCCTGCCCTGCCCCACCAGCCATCGACGGCCATAAGACCGCGTCGGTCCGCACAGCAGACCCTAAGGCGGCGGTTTCGGGTGGGGTCCGCTGTGCGGACCATCCCCGTTGGCCGGACCTATGATCAAGGCCCGCTCGACCACGCAATCGAAGATGGCATCGGCCTGGGCTATGGCGTCGCTGCGGTCGCCGTACAGGGCGAGCAACGGCCGGCGCGCATCCTCGAACCAGCGCTCGCATCGCAGCCAGAACACATCGGCATCCCGCGGCTCGAAACGCTCGGTGAGCCGGGCCTCATGTCGGGCCCGCAGTCCTTCGAATGCGGCGCGACTCTCAGGTCGCATCTGCAGCAGATCGTGCATCGCAACGCCCGGGCACGGTCATTCCATGGGCTTGTGCTCGAGTGTCAGATAGGAGATGCCCGCGGCGACGCCGAGCCCCTTGCTGCCCTCGAGCGCCAGCGGTTGCAGGGTCAGGTTGGTGTCACTGCCCCCGACCAGGACCCCGGCACCCACGCCATAGCCTAATGTGACCGAGCCCTTGCCGCCAGCGAACTTGCCGGAGAGGGCACCGGCACCGGGGGTCGTGTCCTGGGAAGCCGCCAAGACGGCGTACTTGAGCACGTCCGTCCGCTCCCAATTGAGATCCAGCCCAACGCCTACACCCGTCTTCCCTGTGTAGCGCTCGACCTTGCCGTTGTTGTACTTGAGCTCGCAGTCCACCATCACGCTAGAGCTGACGATCAGGTTCTTCTGCGTCTCGGGGTCCGAGATGCAGGTCAGCACGCCGATCTCGAAGCCGCCCTTGGTCGGCTCCTCCTCGGCGATGATGTGCTGGGCAGCGGCCAGGGAGGCCGTCGTCGCGATGATCAGCAGTTGGGTCTTCATGATTACCGTCCTCTGTTTTAGAACAACTGAGACAAGCAGCCTAGAGCCCCCGGCCCATCGGGCAGAGGCGTTGGGCTGAGGGGAGACAGCCGCAGCAATCTGTCTCAGTCGTTTCTGCACGCCTCCGCATGGGCGATCATCGACTGCGCCGCATCTCCCCGAACAGGACCCCGCCGACGGCGCCGGCCGCAGCCCCGGCGCCGGCGTCACCGGCAATGCCGCCCACGATCGCGCCCCTGGCAGCCCCGCTGACCATGTCGCCACCGGGCCTGTCGGGCGTGCGCCGCTCCATGCCGCCGAACAGGGCGCCGCCGACAGCGCCAGCGGCTGCCCCCGCGCCGGCATCGCCAGCGATCGCACCGACCGCCGCGCCCTTTGCGGCGCCTCTGACCGTATCGCTCAACACGGCCTCATTCGAGCGCTGGGCGATCGCCCCGCTGGCCCCGGCAAAAAGCAGGGCTCCCAACACCGGGTAGAATGCGGACTTACTTATCGCATGCATTTGTCAACCTCCTCGGACGGTCGGCGCGCGTACACATACACGTATCGCTATTTCTCTGCTTGCTGCCCGCTGGCCTCAGAGCTCCGGCGCACAGACGCCGAAGACCACGAAGGCCTCCCCGGCGGACGTCGCCGTGATCGCCAGCCGTCCATCGGCCTCATCGATGCTGGCCGTCCAGGCTTTACCAGCCTCCGCGCCCTGAATCAGCTGACGCCCGTCGGCCTTCTCGTGGTGGAGGATCTTGGAGGTGCGCGGCTGGTTTCCGGCCGTCAGGCTGACCACCGCGCCGTTCTCGAGGTCGATCTTGAAGAGGCTAGGCAGATTCGCCATCGTCGGTAGCCCGCGGACGCACTTACCCTGCTCGGAGCAAACGACGGCCTGTTGTGCGGCACAGAAGAGCGTCCCGGTCTCGCCGGCCAGCACATTCGTCGCGAGCAGGCTGAATCCAATCAGTGTCGCGGGTTCGAGCGCACCGAGATTTCGATCGTGTCTCATGGCCCATCTCCATCATTAGAATAGACGCATTAAATACACGCATTGAGTGAACCGATTCCTCCTCGATCCTGGGCTCAATAGCCCGCCGGGGCGCTCACGACGATGTAGGTCACATCGCCACCCGAGTAGCTGGGCTCGAGCCAGGTCGTGTCGCATTGATAGTAGACGATGCCGTCGATGACTATCCTCGTCGGCGTGCAGTCGAGGGAGTCATAGGTGTCTGCAGTGAGGATGGCCCCGACGGCAAATGCGCCGGCGACCACGGCGGCGCCTGCCCCCGCATAGCCCCACCCCCAATTGTCCCAATAGCGATCGTCGTAGTGATCCTGCCAGTCCTCCCGGGCGTGGTCGCGATAATCCTGGCGGTCCTCGCGGGCGTCCTGCCGGTAGTCCTGGCGATCGTCCTGTTGATCCGTGAACTGCTCTTGACGCTCACCACGCAGATCCTGCCGGCCCTCGCTGCGCTCGCCCCGGTAGGCTTGAAGGTCATCTTGCCGGCTCGCGGTCCGGTCCGAGAAGCCTTGCTGTGGGCTATGCGCCGGCATCGTCGAGGCGCGAGGTGCCGAGCGAGCCGCGAAGCTGCCACCGGCCGCCGGCCCGGAGCGCGCGAAGCCTCCACCGCCGGAGAAGCCTCGGCCCCCACCCCCGCCCCCGCCCCCGCGCGCTTGGGCGTCGACGGCCAAGGCACCGATAAACACTAGAGCCGTGGCGATCACGACCACTTTATAGACGCCTTGGTGTTTCATTCGCTGGCTCCCTCGTTCGACGGGGGCATCGTCTGGCGAACCTGCGCGAGGAAGGGTATACGATCGGCGTCGTCCGGGATGTCCAGGGAGAAGTAGGACGAGGGCGGGCTCGGCGACAGGTTCCAATCCCAAAGGGTCGCGTAGTATTGCGGCTGCCCCTCCTCATGCTTGTAGGTGAGGATGATCCGCTGCGGCAGCGGATCACCGCTCTCGGGCAGCCAGATCTGGAAGTCGACGCTATCAGCCCGGGCGGCCAGGTGGAGACAGGGCTCGCCATCGCATTGAGTCGTCTCGACGATGGCGGCCTCCCGGATGCGCTGCTCGAAGGCCTCCGGCAGGTCGGTCACGAATAGCAACGCGAGCGGCAAGCGCATGCCGAGATCTCTGAGGAGATGGATGAGCGCTGCATCGATGTCGCCTGAGATCATCGATGTGGCGTAGAGGTTCTGAGCAGGGCTGAGCACGGTGACCGAGTCGCCATTGAAGACCGTTACCGTCACCCTTCCATCGCTCTTCAGCGTTTCGACTCGGAAGCGATCGGGTCGGGCGAAGACCAGCCGGCGGCTCTCCTCGAAGGCAATCTTCTGACCCGATTCCTGGACCACGTCGTAAGCGCTCCGCTGCTGCAGGCTGAACTGGTCAAGCTGCGACAGAAAGCTCGCCATACGCATCAACTGCTCCATCGCCGGTGTGCGAGTCGGCGGATCAGTGGCGGTCGGCGCAGCGGCCACATCGCCGCCCGCGAGCAGAATGATCAATGAAAAGGCCCGGAACCCTGCGGAGCCTGCGATCTGATGCATGGGTTACCTCTTCGTATTGAGCCAAAAGCGTGCTTCGCGTGGCGGCTTCGTCGCCGGGGCGAGTCCAAGGCTCCGTGCCAAGACGCGCCGCTGAAGCACGACGCCGCGTCGGATATCGCATCCGATTATAGTTGTCCCTGAGCACGCCGCGCCGCCTCGATCACCTCGATGCCGGCGCGCTGAGCGATCGTGTCGAAACGAATGGTCGGCGGTTGAGTGGACAACTCGATCGCCGCGACGAGCGTCTTGTGCGCGTCGGAGACCAGGTGACGATCCAACGCGGACTGCGTTGTCCACTCCTCGACCAGCATGAAGGTATGCGGGTTCTCGTTGTCCTCATAGAGACGGCAGCCCAGGCAGCCCGGCATGACTCGCGTCGGCTCGAGCAGCCCACCGACACTTTGCAGGAAATCGGCGCGCCGCGAGGGGGGTACCGTGACGTTAAGCGAGAAGACGATCATCGGGATGGCCGCCATGTGCATCGACAGATCCACCTTAAGCAATCAACATGCCATTTACAGCGACCAGGCCTCCCGGGCAGATACTTAGGCATATCGATCGCTTGCAGTGACAGAGCGACCAGGTTGAAAGGATCGCTACGAGCGATCGCCCCCGAAATCTCGGAGCAACGACGAAGCACTCGGGGCGGGCGGCGCATCGTCGACAGCCTTGGCCGCGCAAAAGCTGGCTCGATCGGGCGAATCGGCTTGTGCCCAAGCATTCGCGGTGGCGCGGGCGCTGTGATTCAAAGAGACCTACGCATGGCCTCCCGCCCGGTTCACGCCGTTGTAACATTTAACCGGGATCTTGCTTTCACGATCCCCAGTGCGATCCCTAGTGCTGCCGCACGAAATCCCGAGGCCATGAGCCGTCGGATCCACTGAGCGGACCAATGCCGATACTTATGCTTACCATGAAAATCGCGTAGCACCGTCGCTCCCTCGCCCTCTGGGAGAGGGTTGGGGTGAGGGAACGATCAGGGACGAGCCGGCATTTCATCATCTGGGGTGGCTCGCGTCGTCCCATGATCGTTGCCGCGAGGGGTCCCCTCAGTGGCGCTCTGACGAATGCGAGTGGTATCGGGTCTTCGTCGGGATCGCACTCCATCGTTCAGCGCGCGGCAGAGCCAGCATCGGCGGTTGCGTACCACGGGAGAATGGGCAATGGGTAAGAAAGGCGAAAAAGAGAAGAGCGGCGTGGACAATGGAGGAAACGGGCCTTCGGGCAAGATGACGACCAAGGACTACGACAAGGAGTTGCGCAAGCTGCATGTGGAGCTGGTGAAGTTGCAGGAGTGGGTCCGGCACAAGGGGCTCAAGATCTGCGTCGTCTTCGAGGGCCGCGACGGCGCCGGCAAGGGCGGCACCATCAAGGCGATCACGGAGCGCGTGAGCCCGCGCGTCTTTCGGGTCATCGCGCTCCCGGCACCGACCGAGCGCGAGAAGACCCAGATGTATGGCCAGCGCTTCATACCGCACTTTCCGGCCGCGGGCGAAGTGGTGATCTGGGACCGCAGCTGGTACAACCGCGCCGGCGTCGAGCGCGTGATGGGCTTCTGCACCGAGGAGCAGGCGAAGCGCTTCCTCGAGATCATCCCGGCGTTCGAGAGGCTGATGGTCGATTCCGGGATCATCCTCATCAAGTACTGGCTCGAGGTCAGCATGGAGGAACAGACGCGGCGGCTCGAGGCGCGTGTCGACGACGGCCGCAAGATTTGGAAGCTCTCGCCGATGGACCTCAAGTCCTACAGCCGCTGGTACGACTACTCGCGCGCACGCAACGAGATGTTCGCGGCCACCGACACCGCCTGGGCGCCCTGGTACGTTGCCCGTTCCGACGACAAGAAGCGGGCGCGGCTCAACGTCATCACCCACCTGTTGGGCCAAATCCCCTGCGAGGAGCTGCCGAGCGAGAGGGTCAAGCTGCCGAAGCGGCAGGAGCCGGGCGACTACCACGAGCCCGATTATCCGCGCAAGCGTGTACCCGAGGTCTACTGAGCCGCTGCTGAGATCGCGAGCGACGCAATCGCCAGCCAAAGGGGCAGCGGCCAGCCGGCTGGCGCGCTTCGCGCCGGGCCTTCCGGCGCTCGTCGGCTACCGCCGTGCCGATCTGGCCCACGACCTGACAGCCGGCGCTACAGCCGGCCTTTCCGTCGCCGCCGTCGCATTGCCAGTCAGCGTCGCCTATGCCCAGCTCGCCGGCTTCAACCCTGTCGTGGGGCCCTACGTCAGCATCCTGCCGCTGGTGGCCTGTGCCCTGTTCGGCACCTCCCGCCAGCTCATTGCATATCCTGGCCGGACAGCTTGGCAAGCTGTCCGGCTTTTCGATCGAGGCACAGGGCATCACACCCAAGCTGCTCGAGCTCGCAAGCAAGCTCGAGCAGGCCCATTGGCCTGGTCGCGGCCGCGACCAGCGCCATGGCGCTGCTGTTCTTGACCGAGACCTCCGATTGGCGCAGGGCGAAAGGGCTTGGCGAAAGCATGACCGCCGCACGAGACTTCCCACGTTGCGGCAGGCGGCAAAGGCCTATCGACAGCTGTTTGCGGCGCTCCCCGCGGCGCCTGCGGTTGACTTGCGCCAGCACTGAAACCAGGGGCCGGCCGACGGCGTCACGCTGGCCAACCTGATCCTTGCCGGCAACCGGTCGGGGCGCACCCTGAGCTCTCGTGCAAACCCCGACATTTCGGAGGCTCGTCTCGGAAGGGTCCCGAGCCGCGTCCGAATCGCCTTCGTTAAGTGACCGCGGGGCTTCAAAGCATGGACAGCGTCGCTTGGGCTCCGGAGATTTGGCGGGTTTCTTGCTTTTTGCCCTTTCAGTCCCTTGTTGCAGTCCCCTCGCTTTGGCCAGCCGCCGAATGATCCTCTCCTCGCTGCGCGTCCCCGAGCCGCCACGACTCTCGCTTCGAGCGGCCAGCCCGGAGGCCATTGACATGCCAGGCTGTATCGAGACCGACGGCAAGGCCATCGCTCACGACTGGCGCGCCCGGCTGGGGACACCGGCAGCGGTGATGCACCGCCGGTTCTCGTCACACCAAGGGCAGGAGCGAGCGGAGGAGCCGCCCCGGGACCAACACGCTTGCCAGAGGACTGCGAGGCCGGACGGACGCGATCCGGCCGCCAACGTAGAATAGATCCTGATAGGTATCGGCGTTTATCCGAGGCCGAGAGACCGGGCCGACTGCGGTGGTCCCTTCCGGGTAGCTCGAAAACACCCCCTTGCATAGGAGATTCGCAGATGGCGGAGCCAGTCCATCCAGTGGCAACACATCACTTGGCAACACATCACTTGCCCCCGTTCATCACGGCGCCGGGGCAGACCGATGTGCTGCTGGTGGCGATGGGCTTCTTCTTGATATTCGCCGTGATCGGCATCGGCGTCTTCTACTTCAAGCTGCATGCGTTGCCGGAGCAGCTCGCGCATCGCGGCCAGAAGGTGCAGTTCCAGGTCGTCGCGGTGCTGGGGCTGCTCGCACTCTTCACCCACAACCACGCCTTCTGGATCGCCGGGCTTCTGCTGGCCATCTTGCCCCTCCCGGATTTCACGACGCCGCTGTCGTCGATCGCCGGCTCGCTCGAGCGCATCGCGGCAAGCGCGGCGCCGGATGCTCCGGAGCTACCGCCAGCGCAGGAGACACCATCGCTGACCGACAAGCCCCCAACCGAGCAGTGGAAGGCCTGAGCCATGCTGGAGCTGTTCCTGTGCTCGACCTTGACGATCCTGCCGGACTTCCTCTTTCGCCGCTTCGTGCAGGGCAAGCGGCTCGGGCGCGAGATCACACTGTTCACCGTCTGGTTCGAGCTGCGCTGGGGGATCACGCTCTGCCTGATCCTGACGCTGAGCCTGATCACGACCATCTTCTACTTTCACCCCTCGACCAAGGCGGCCAACTCGGTGTTCCGGACCGTGACCCTGATGACGGAGGGGACGGGCCGGGTCGCTGAGGTGTTCGTCGGCATCAACGATCGCGTGGTGGAAGGACAACCGCTGTTCCGGCTCGATAGCACCCGGCAGGAGGCCGCCGCCGAGACGGCCCGCCGCAAGGTCGCGGAGATCGAGGCGAGCGTGGTGGTCGCCAAGTCCGAGCTCGCGGAAGCGGAGGCGAGCATCGTCCAGGCACGCGGGGCCCTGCAGCAGGCTATCGACGAGCTCGAGCGGCGGGCCGAGGTGCAGGCACGCAGTCCGGGCTCGATCGCCGAGGCCGAGGTCGAGCGGGTGCGCGTCCAGGTCGAGACACAGCAGGGCGCCGTCGCGGCGGCCGTGGCCAACCGCGAAGCCATCATCTCGAAGATCAGGTTTCAGCTCCCGGCGCAAAAAGAGAGCGCCATCGCAGCACTCCATGAGGCCGAGGTGAACCTGGCAAAGACCCTGGTCTTGAAGGGGCATTGAGCGGGCACGCCGACTTGCCGAGGCCCAATGCGAGCCCCGGTCGTCAAACCCTCATCGGAGAACTGACGATGAAATCACCCTCCCAGGATGAAGGGGTCATCCAGACCCTGCTCGAACGGCTCAACGAACAGAGACTACCGCGGCTGTTGCGGTTGAAAGAGAAGGTCGATAGCGGCGAGGTACTAGCGGACGAAGACCTCGGATTTCTCCATGCGGTCTTCGACGACGCCAATGGCGTCAAGCCGATCATCGACCGGCACCCAGAGTATCAGGACCTGGTCGCACGGGTCCTGCGTCTGTACGGGGACATCACGGCCAAGGCGCTGGAGAACGAGCCAGATCGCAGACCTCATGACCAGGCCGATGGCGCCCTAGGATATCTGGGCGCAATGGCTCGAGTACTCCACCGATTTCGCGCAGCGGGCCTTTCTCTTCTGGGATACCCTGCGCGAGCGCGGCAACAACTTCCTCGCCCACGAGCAGGCCGGCAAGCCGCCGGTCCTGCATTTCGACTACGAGACGGTGCTCGACGCCCACCGCTTCGAGCGCCCAGTCAACTACTCCCTGGTGCGCATCGTCCCGCCGGCTGGCGTCGAGATCGATCCGATGCGCCGACCCTACGTCATCATCGATCCCCGAGCCGGGCATGGTCCCGGGATCGGTGGGTTCAAGGACGACTCCCAGGTCGGCGTGGCCCTGCGCAAAGGCCACCCCGTCTACTTCGTGATCTTCTTCCCGGACCCCGAGCCCGGTCAGACCCTGCTCGATGTGTGCGAGGCAGAGAGGCAGTTCGTACGCAAGGTCCGGGAACTGCACCCCGAGAGCCCCAAGCCCGTGATCTTGGGCAACTGCCAGGGCGGCTGGGCGGCCATGATGCTGGCCTCCTCGAGCCCGGAGGACACCGGCCCGATCGTGATCAACGGCGCGCTCATGTCCTATTGGGGTGGCGCCTGGCGCGAGGGCGAGGGCGAGGGCGACAACCCGATGCGCTACGCCGGCGGCATGCTCGGCGGGACCTGGATGGCGTCGCTGGCCGCCGATCTCGGCCGCGGCCGCTTCGATGGCGCCTACCTGGTCGAGAACATGGAGAACCTGAACCCAGCGAATACCCTCTGGAACAAGTACTACCACGTCTTCGCCAATGTCGACACCGAGCCGCCGCGCTTCCTCGACTTCGAGCGCTGGTGGGGTGGCTTCTACCTCCTCAACCGTGACGAGATCGAGTGGATCGTCCGTGAGCCGTTCGTCGGCAATAGGCTTGGGTCGGGCGAGGTGCGGGCCGCGGGCGGCAAGCACTTCGATCTGCGCGAGATTGCCTCGCCGATCATCCTCTTCGCCTCGATGGGCGACAACATCACCCCGCCCCAGCAGGCCTTCAACTGGGTCGCGGATGTCTACGGCTCGACCGACGAGATCAAATCCCGCGGTCAGACCATCGTCGGCCTGCTGCACCAGGACATCGGCCACCTCGGCATCTTCGTCTCGGGCCGGGTGGCCAAGAAGGAGCATGCAAAGATCGTCTCTGTGCTCGAGTCGATCGAGGCTCTATCCCCGGGTCTCTACGGCATGCAGATCAACGAGATCCACGGCCAGGACGGCAGGCTGGATTACGATGTGTAGTTCGTGGAGCGGCGGCTCGAGGACATCACGGCGCGACTCAACCGCCTGAAACGGGCCGACGAGAAGCCGTTCGAGGCCGTTGCCGAGATCGCCGAATTCAATCAGCGCGCCTATGAGCTGTTCGCCCGGCCCCTGGTGCAGACCCTCTCCAATGAGCTCACCGCCAAGCTCGGGCGCGACTTCCACCCGCTGCGCTTCCAGCGTTGGGCCATCTCCGACCTCAACCCCTGGCTCCTGGGGCTCGGCCCGGCCGCGGACCTGGTCCGATCCCAACGCCGGGCGGCAAGCCCGGAGCAGTCGTTCCGCCGCGTCGAGGCCATGGTCGCGGAGCTCATGATCGCCTCCTTGGATTACTACCGCGACATCCGCGACGCCACCTCCGAGGCGCTCTTCTTCCAGAACTACGGAAACCTCTTCTCCCTCTATCTGGCCGACAAGCACAAGGAGGCGGAGCATCGGCTCGCCCCACCGAGCGACCCGCGCGAGCTGCCGTTTGTCCGCGAGGCGCTGGCATCGGTGAGCGCAGGCGGCTACCCGGAGGCGCTGACCCGCGCCGGCTACCTGCTCGAGCACCTGGTGTCCGACCCACGCATCCAAGCGGCCGGGACCACCGAGGCCCAGCGCGAGATGCTCGCCCGCACCCGCGACGTCCTCGGCGAGGGCGAGAAGAGGCCGCTGCCCAGCCTGCCCGAGTCGGCATGAGCCCAGCCTGATCCCGCGCTAACGATCATGGGCCGAGGCGAGCCACCCCGGATGATGAAAGGTCACCTCGCCCCTGACCGTTCCCTCTCCCCAACCCTCTCCCAGAGGGCTGTCCATGACCCACAATTTTGACTGGACACAAT
>CAZOWL010000120.1:0-10705 GCA_964583605.1 uncultured Chromatiaceae bacterium
ACGCCAGGGCCTGCCGGCACGCCATATTGGCGATGTTGCGCATGTGCATCGGCCCCATGCAGCGGGCGTTATAGCCGGCGACATCGGCGTAGGTGCGATCGATCTCCACATCCTGTTGCGTGCGGGTCGAAAGGAGATCGTGGAACTGCAGGCCGGTGATCGCCAGCACCGGCACACCGTCGAGCTTAGCGTCGTAGAGCCCGTTGATCATGTGCAGCGCACCCGGGCCGGAGGTGGCCACGCAGACGCCAAGCTTGCCGGTGTACTTGGCGTAGCCGCAGGCGGCCAACGCGGCCGTCTCCTCGTGGCGAACCTGCACGAAGGAGATCTCGTCCCGTCGTTTGCGAAAGGCCCCGATGATGCCATTGACGCCGTCACCGGGCAGACCGAAGAGGGTGTTCACGCCCCAATCGACGAGCACGATTGATACCGCAGGCTGTCGAGGGAGGGTATCGAGGGTTCGTCGCGAGCAAGGCCGTAACTATGGCACAGGGCCATCCAGACCTCGCGCAGCAGGCTGTCCGTGAAATTGGCGCGAGGTCGCTAGATACAGAGCCGAAGGTCGCTAAATAAAGCGCTTCAAGAATATTCTCTATGTCGTCGACCCGGTGGAGGACTCCCCTTGTGCGTTAGAGCGTGCTGTCGCCCTCGCGGAGACCAACCAGGCACAGCTCACCATCGCAGCGGTCGGTGAGCGGCTGCCGTCAGGCATCGAGCTGCCTGGGGGCGCGTTGGAGGGCGAGACACTGCAGCGTGCCATCGTCGCCGGCCTGCAGCGGCGCCTCGACGAGATCGTTGGCAGCAGGAGCAGTGGCCTCGGCATCCGCGCGCGAGTGCTGACCGGCACACTCTTCCTCGAGGTCATCCGGGAGGTATTGCGCAACCATCACGATCTGGTGATGAAGTGCGTCGAGGGTACCCCCTCGGCTGGCCGGCTTTTCGGCAGCCAGGATCTCCACTTGCTGCGCAAGTGTCCCTGCCCGGTCTGGCTCAGTCGCACGATGCCGGCGGGGGGCTATCGCTGCATCGCGGCTGCGGTCGATGTCGACCCCTTCGGCTCGCCGCATGAGCTCCAGACCCGCCGGGAGTTCAATGTGCGCCTTGTCGAGCTGGCCGCGTCACTGGCGATTGCCGAGTTCGCAGAGCTGCATATTGCCCATGCGTGGAATGCGCCTGGTGAAGGGCTGATGCGCGGCGGCATGGTATCGATGGCGGCGGCCCAGATCGATGCCTATGTCGAGACCGAGCGCACCCGTCGCACCGAGGAGTTGACTGCCCTGCTGGAGGCAGCCCGCCGGCGCATCGGTCAGGAGGCGCTCGACTGGCTGCGCCCGACGCTGCATTTGGAGAAGGGCAAGCCGAGCGAGCAGCTGCCCGCGCTGACCGAACGCATTGGCGCCGATCTGCTGGTCCTCGGTACGGCCGGACGCAGTGGCATACCCGGTCTCCTGATCGGGAATACGGCCGAGGCCCTGCTGCAGCGCATCACCTGCGCCGTGCTGGCATTGAAGCCGCAGGACTTCGTGACGCCGGTAACGCTGCCGAGCTGAGCCTGGGCGAGCGCGCCACTCGATCAGATTGCCTGGGCCAGATCGTCAGGCCTTGCGTGGCGCCCTGCTGCATTTGACGCGCCGAATGGGTCAATTGCACCAACTGGGTCGGCCTGCAACCCGCTCGACCTGACTGCGGCGAGCAGCGCCTTTGATGCCTTGGGGCGCCGCTGAGCGCCCTCGACACCGGGCCCCGTTGGCCTGCCGTGAACAACAGCCGTGTCTTCGCCACGGAACCCGCCACACCGAGCCCGCCACACCGAGCCAGGCACCCATTGGCACACCGTTTGAACGGGTAACGGCATGGCACTGCGGCGCAACCGACTCACCAAGCCCGTCTTCGCATGGGCAAAGCGGGTGTTCCCGACACTCTCCGAGACCGAGCGGGAGGCGCTTGCCGCCGGCGATGTGTGGTGGGATGCGGAGCTCTTCACCGGGGATCCCGGTTGGACCAAGCTCCGGCAGACCCGTCGCCCGACGCTCTCCGACGAGGAGCGCGCCTTCCTGGACGGACCGGTGGAAGCGCTCTGCCGCATGGTCGATGACTGGACCATCAACTGGGCGCTCGGGGATCTGCCGCCGGATGTCTGCGAGCTCCTCAAGGAGAAGCGCTGCGCAGCAGGAGCGCTGGCTACCCCGGCTGGCGGACGGCCGGGAGATCCCCTGCTTCGGTCTGACGAGCCCTCAGGCGGGCTCGGACGCCGCCTCGATGACTGACTACGGCATCGTTTGCGAGGGTGACTACCAGGGCGCGGCGGTCCTCGGCATCCGCCTCAATTGGCAGAAGCGCTACATCACCCTTGGACCGGTCGCAACGGTCCTCGGGCTGGCCTTCAAGCTCTACGACCCCGACAACTACCTCGGCCGCGGTCGCGAGCTGGGGATCACGCTCGCGCTCGTGCCAACCCACCTCGAGGGCATCGAGATCGGCCGCCGCCACCTCCCTGCCCATCAGTGCTTCCAGAATGGACCCAACCGGGGGCGGGACGTCTTCATCCCGCTCGATCACGTCATCGGCGGCAAGGAGCAGGTCGGCCACGGCTGGAGGATGCTGATGGCCGCTCTGGCCGCCGGGCGCGGCATCTCGCTGCCGTCACTATCGGCATCCGCTGCGGCCTTCACGGCACGGACGACCGGGGCATATGCCCGGGTCCGCGAGCAGTTCGGGATCTCGATCGCAAAGTTCGAGGGGATCCAGAACCGGCTCGGTCGCATGGCCGCCGCAGCCTACGAGCTCGACGCGGCACGGACGCTGACCTGCGCCGGTCTCGATCAGGGCCGCAAGCCGGCCGTGATCTCCGCGATGATGAAGGCCCACGCGACCGAGATGATGCGGCGCTCGGTCAACGATGCGATGGACGTCCATGCCGGCAAGGCGATCATGGACGGCCCAAGGAACTACCTGGGCAATCTGTACCGCAACGCGCCCATCGGCGTCACCGTCGAAGGAGATGCTCTCCGCGCGCCTCGGCGACATCCTGACGAAGCTCTACTTCCTCTCCGCCGTACTGAAGCGCTGGGAAGGCGACGGCGCGCACCGCGAAGACCTCCCGCTCGTCGAGTACTGCGTCCGCGAGGGCTGCTGCGTGATCGAGCAGCGCTACGAATCCGTGTTGCGAAACCTGCCTGCCCGCCCGGTTGCGTGGCTGATCCGCATGCTCGTCATGCCGCTCGGCGCGCGCGCGTCAGGTGCATCCGATGCCACCACCCGGACCTGCGCCGCGATCCTTTCGAGCTCCTCGGCGCAGCGCGAGCGGCTCACGGCGGCACTGCATTTGGGCAGCGACGGCGATGCCGTGCACACACTCGAGCAGGCCTTCGAGGCGGTCCTCGCGACCTCCGAGCTGCGCAAGCGATTGCAATGCGGACGACCGCTGCTGCTGCGTCAGCCCTTCGCTAGCGCTGCAATCGACCTCGTCATCCTCGGCTGCGTGAACGTGCCGTCCGAGGAGATGAACCCGGCAGATGAACCCGGCGCGTGTGGCGGCATTGCGTCTCGGCCTTGGCGAGGACATGCCGGCCTTCACCGTCCAGATCAACTGCGGCTCGGGTATGCAGTCCATCGACACTGCGTTCAAGTACATCCGCGACGGCGCCGCAGAGATGGTACTCGCCGGCGGGACCGAGGCGCTCAGCCATGCGCCGCTCCTATTCCGCCAGAGCGCGGTGCGCTGGCTTGCGTCGTTGCGCAAGGCACGGTCCTTGGGGGCACGGGTAAAGGTATTGTCGGGATTCCGGCCGCGCTATCTCAAACCGGTCATCGGGCTGGCCCGCGGCCTGACCGACCCAGTCGTCGACATGAACATGAGCCAGACGGCCGAGAAGCTGGCCTTCGAGCTCGACATCGCCCGCGAGGACGCCGATCGCTATGCGGTGGCGAGTCACATCCGCCTCAAGCGCGCCCAGGACGAGGGCTGGCTGCGGGGCGAGGTGCTGCCGGCCTTCGCCCGCGATGGCCGGGTCTATGACGCCGACGATGGGGTTCGGCCGGACACCTCGGTCGACCAGCTCGCGCGGCTGAAGCCCGCATTCGAGCGCCCCTACGGTAAGGTCACCGCAGGGAATTCCTCGCAGATTACCGATGGGGCGTGCTGGGTGCTGGTCGTCTCCGAGGCCGCAGTGGCAAGTCATCGCCTGAAGCCGCTGGCCGTGATCCGCGATTCGAGCTGGCGCGCGCTCGACCCCGCGATCATGGGTCTGGCCCCGGTGTTGTGCTCGACCGCGCTGATGCGGCACCACCAGCTAGAGATGGCCGACATCGACCTCTGGGAAATCAATGAGGCGTTCGCCGCGCAGGTCCTGGCCTGTCTGAAGGTCTGGGACAGCGAGGAGCTCTGCCAGGAGATCCTCGGCCTCGAGGCACCGCTCGGCGGGCCCGCCCAAGAACGGCTCAATGTCGACGGCGGCGCCATCAGTCTCGGCCATCCGGTCGGTACGAGCGGCAACCGGATCGTGCTGCACCTCGCGCGGACCCTGCTGCGGCTCGGCAAGCAACGGGGCATCGCGTCCGAATGTATCGGCGGGGGGCAAGGCGGTGCGATGTTGATCGAGCGGGCATGAGGAGCAGTGGGCGATGATGAGCATGATCTTGCACAGGGTCGAGAGTCACAGGAAACACCGCGAGCGGCGCAGCGAACAGGCCATCCCGGACATCGAGACCTGGCGCCGGTCGCGGGACGACGATGGTACGATCTGGCTGGTCCTCGATCGGGCGCAGTCGCGCACCAACACCCTCTCATCCACCATCCTCGGCGAGCTCGACAGGCTCCTGGACCGGATCGAGCCCGACAGGCCTCGGGCGCTCGTGATCCGATCGGGCAAAGAGCATGGCTTCTGCGCCGGCGGCGACATCGACGAGTTTGCCGCGATCGAGGATCCGCAGGAGCTCACCGCCTTCCTGGAGCGCGGACACGCGGTCCTCGATCGACTCGAGGGACTGCCGATCCCGACCATCGCCGTGATCCACGGCTACTGTCTGGGCGGCGGCCTGGAGCTGGCGCTGGCCTGCGATGAGCGGATCGGTCTCAATGATCTGAAGACCGGCTTCCCGGAGGTCAAGATCGGCCTGCACCCGGGGCTTGGCGGCACCTTTCGCGCCCCAGGGACGGTCGATCCGATCCAGGCGATGACGATGATGCTGACGGGGAGGACCGTCTACGGGAAGAAGAACCGTAGCATCGGCCTCGTCGCCGACCTGGTCGAGCCGCGCCATATGCGCGCCGCGGTGGCTGCGGCCGTCGACGGCCAGGTGACCGCCAAGCGATACCGCTGGAAGCAGCGGGCCCTTGGCCTCGAGCCGGTGCGCCGCTTCGCCGCGGATCGCATGCGGGACAGGACTCAGGACAAGGCCCCACCTGAGCATTACCCCGCCCCCTATGCGCTGCTGGATCTGTGGCAGCAGCACGGCAAGGATCGCCAGCGGAGCCGGCACGAGGAGAGCGCCTCTTTCGGCAGGCTCCTGCAGACGGACACCGCGCGCAACCTGATCCGCGTCTTCTCGCTGCGTCGGAAGATGAAGGCCTTGGGCGCCGGTGCATCCGTCGTCCGCCATGTGCACGTGGTCGGTGCCGGCCAAATGGGCGCCGACATCGCCGGCTGGTGTGCGCTCCAGGGACTGCGTACGACGCTCTCCGACATGAGTGCCGAACCGCTCGGCGCCGCGATACGCAGGACTGAGCGCCTTTGCCGGGGCGAGCACAAGGACTCGATCGAGACACGCGAGGCGCTCGATCGCCTGGTGCCCGACCTCGGCAACGCCGGTATCGCAAAGGCGGATCTGATCATCGAGGCCGTGCCCGAATCGCTCGAGATCAAGAAGAAGGTCTACGAGACCGTCGGTCAGCAGATGCGCGAAGGCGCGATCCTCGCGACCAATACTTCGAGCATTCGCCTCGAGGAGCTCCGCGAGCACGTCGCCGCGCCGGAGCGCTTCGCCGGCCTGCATTTCTTCAACCCGGTCGCAAAGATGCTCGTTGTCGAGGTCGTCCGTCACGAGGCCACCGACACCGGCACCGCCGAGGCGTTGCAGGCCTTCTGCACGCGCATCGGCAAGCTGCCCGTCCCGGTCCGCAGTTATCCCGGCTTTCTCGTCAACCGCGCTCTGATGCCCTACCTGCTCGAGGCCTTGGTCCTGATCGAGGAAGGGATCGCCAAGGAGACCATCGATCAGGCCGCGCGCGGTTTCGGGATGCCGATGGGGCCGATCGAGCTGGCCGACCAGGTGGGGCTGGATATCTGTCTCGACGTGGGGAGGATGCTCAAGGCATCGCTCGCCAAGCCGATGCCGGAGCTGCCGGAGTGGCTGGAGCAGAAGGTCGAGAACGGCGCGCTCGGCAAGAAGACCGGACAGGGCTTCTATCGCTGGAAGGAGGGCCAGCCACAGAAGGAAAAGGGGGCTCCGGGGCCCACCGAGGCGATGACCGACCGGCTCATGCTGCCGCTCCTCGATGCCTGCGTCGAATGCCACCGCGAGGGTGTCGTAGAGGACCCGGACCTGATCGACGGGGCCCTGATCTTCGGCGCCGGCTTCGCGCCTTTCCGCGGCGGGCCGATCCATTACGCCGGGAGGCGGGGCATGGAAGGGATAATCGCGCGCCTCAAGGACCTCGCCAAAGAGCACGGCAGGCGCTTCGAGCCGGATCCCGGCTGGGCAAAGCTCTAAGTCCTCCGCTGCCATGTCTTCGCGCCCCAAACGGTATCAGGACGCCGAGGCCATCATCGCGCGCACCGGCCGCGAGATCATCCTGCTCCTGCCGCTCGCGCTCGCGCTCGGCAAGGCGGTGCACATCGCCAACGCGGTCGTGGAGAAGGCCTGTGCAGACCCGTCGCTCAAGCTCACGATCTTCACCGCGCTCTCGTTGGAACGGCCAGCACTGAGCAGCGAGCTCAAACGACGCTTCCTGGGCCCGGCGGCGGATCGGCTGTTCGGCGCCTACCCGGGCCTCAGGTACGTCGAGAGGCTCCGACAGGGAACCCTGCCGGAGAACATCGCGGTACACGAATTCTTCCTGCTGGCCGGGCAGTGGCTCAAGGTGCCGCGGATGCAGCAGGCCTTCATCTCGGCCAACTTCACACACGCCCTGTCGTACATGCGCGAGCGCGGGCTCAATGTCGTCGCCCAGCTCGTCGCCCCGCCGGAGGACCCGGATGACCGGCAATACAGCCTCAGCTGCAATCCCGATATCACGGCCGACCTGCTGCGGCTGCGCCGGAACGGCGAGGTGGACTTCCTCTTCGTCGGGCAGACCAATCTTGAGCTGCCGTTCATGTATGGCGACGCCCCGTTCGATGCCGGCGAGCTGGATCTCCTGCTCGAGGGGCCGGCGTGCGAGCTCGAGCTTTATGGCGCACCCAAGCGCCCGGTCAGCCTGGCCGACCATGCGATCGGGCTGCACGCGGCGCGGCTCGTCCGCGATGGCGGCACGATTCAGATCGGCATTGGCTCCGTTGGCGATGCCATCGTCCAGGCCCTGCTGCTGCGTCACCAACGCAATGACCTTTTTCGCGCCGTGATCGAGGGCTGGGGAAGCAAGGCCGCCGGTGCGCTCTATCAGGAGAAGCCCTTCGAGCAGGGACTCTATGCGAACAGCGAGATGTTCGTCAGCGGGTTTCTACCGCTCTACGACGCCGGCATCCTCAGCCGCGAGGTCGACGGCGCCGTCCTGCACGGGGCCTTCTTCGTCGACGACCGCGGCTTTTACGAACGGCTGCGGGCGATGCCGAAGGCCGAGCGCCAACGCTTTCGCATGATGGCCGTCAGCTACACGAACGAGCTCTTCGGTGATGAGCAGGCCAAGCGCGCCGCCCGGGTCCAGGCGCGCTTTATCAACAACGCAATGAAGGCGACGCTGCGCGGCGCCGTGATCTCCGACGCTATCGCAGGCGGCGGCGCTGTGAGCGGTGTCGGGGGCCAGTACAACTTCGTCGCCCAGGCCTTCGCCGTCGCCGGAGCGCGCTCGGTCATCACCCTCAACGCCACTCGCCAGTCACGCGGCCGGGCGGTGTCGAACATCCTCTGGGAGTATGGCCACGAGACCATCCCTTGGCACCTGCGCGATATCATCGTCACCGAGTACGGCATCGCCGACCTGCGTGGCAAGACCGAGGCCGAGACGATCGCGGCGATGCTGTCGGTCGCCGATTCCCGCTTTCAGCCCGGGTTGCTCGCGCAGGCGAAGAAGGCCGGGAAGATCCCGCAAGACTATCAGATCCCAGATGCGCACCGCCGCAACAGCCCGGATCGGATCGAGACCATCCTGAGGCCGTTGACCACCCAAGGCCTGCTGCCGCCCTTCCCTTTCGGTACCGACTTCACCACCGAGGAGCAGCGCCTGATGCCGGCCCTGGACGTGCTGAAGCAGAAGGGTCGGACCAGGACCGGGCTCGGCCAGCTGCTCCTCAAGGGCCTCGTGGCCGGGACGCCAACGCATGAACAGTCCGCTTGTCTCGACCGGATGGGCCTGCATCAACCCCGAAGCCTCAAGGAGCACTTCTATCGGCGGCTCCTGCATGCGGCATTGAGGGAAACGAGCGGATAAGGTCAATACGCCTGGTCTGGCCGTCTGCCCTCGTTGTCTTCGGCCATGCGAAATGGCCCGCACGATCGACACGGAGTAGACTTGACCGCAACGTTTCCGCTAACGATCATGGGGCGAGGCGAGCCACCCCAGATGATGAAAGGTCGCCTCACCCCTGATCGTTCCCTCACCCCAACCCTCTCCCAGAGGGCGAGGGAGCGAACGTGCTTCGCGAATTTCATAGTAAAGGGCCTCCATGGCACGCCCGATGTCCGGAAATGCAGAGGCTGACCAAGCCAACGCAGTGCCCGCCGCGATCGCCCGAATATTCCAAGAGGCCTGACCTGCCGGATCGACGAGGAGCTGGGCGGCACCTGCCTGGGCGTGGCCGAAGAGCTCACACAGAGTCGATTCGGATTCATCCGGGAAATCGACCGTGAGACTGGTACGCTCACCGCGATCGCTATCAGCGATCCTGGCTGGGAGGCCTGCCGAATGCCAGGCCTGGCGGGCCCCGGACAAGGCTCATCTCTCAGTTTCAAGATCCATGGCATCTACGGGCGGGTCCTGCGTGACGGCCGTAGCCTGATCGCGAACGACCCATCCAGCCATTATGAGGTCTTCCCCGAGATACCGGAGCGCTGGAGGGAGGCGCACCGCCGCGGTATGGCCGGGGAGATCCTGCAGGCCGACGAGGACAGATTCGAGCGCCTCGACGGTCAGATCCAGTGGGTCCGCTGGGAGGTGCGGCCCTGGCATCAGTCCGACGGCCGCGTCGGGGGCATCGTCATCTTCACCGAGGACATCACAGCCCGAAAACGCATGGAGACGGCGCTGCAGGCCAGCGAGCGACGGTACCGCGAGCTGGTCGAGAGCGCCAACAGCGCCATCATCCGCTGGTCGCGCGACGGCACGCTCACCTACTTCAACGAATACGCGCAGCGTCTCTTCGGCTAGAGCGCCTAGGAGGCCGTCGGCGGGCATGTCGGCCTGCTCGTCCCCGATCATGAATCGACCGGTGGTGACCTGAGCGGGCTCGTCGAGGCAATCGTTCGCACCCCGGAGAACTACGTCAACAACATCAACGAGAACGTCTGCCGCGACGGCCGCCGGATCTGGGTCAACTGGACCAACAGGGCGCTAACGATCATGGGGCGAGCCGAGCCACCCCGGACCATGAAATGTCGCCTCGCCCCTGATCGTTAGTGCAGCGCTTCATAAATTCCGAGGCCGTTCATTGTCGAAGACTGGCAAGCCGACGACGATTACGACAACGAGCGGAGGCGGTCTCGGAACATTTGCACTGCTGCGCCAGCGGGCACGCTCAACACCGGGGACCGCGCCCTTCTCCGGGAGCGCCGAGCCCCAGCTCGGCAATCCGCGCCGCGCTCGACCATGGCCACTCGTGCGGCCTGCCACACAAACCGGCCTTCACTGGATTTCTATGGATATAGCCATCATCGCCTCCAGGTGCCGCTGATCGCGGATAGACCGGTCCCAATAGTCGCGCATCCAGAGAGACTCTGGCCGGAACAGCGAGCCCCAACTCGCAGTTGTGCACCAGCGCTCGGAGCCTTTCCCGGGGCAGGGAATCGGCCCAGCGAAAGGTGGTCGATTGCAAGGCGGACGGAGAATCCAGGTGCGGGAGGTAGCCCCGGCTGTGCTAGCCCTTGGGGCGGGAAGGTCGTTCGGGCCGAGCTGGGGCTCGGCGCTCCCAGGGGGCTCGGTCCAGAGCCTGGCAGACTGGCTCGATGCCATCGCCTGCCGCATGGCAAGGCTGCCGGTGCGCGATGCCCGCACGCCGGAGGAGGTCCTGGGCTACGACGAGACCGGCGTGCCCCGCTGATGGTGATCGACACCTCTTCAAAGGGCTGGATTTTCCGCAGACCAACATGATTGCTGCGGTGCCATTGCACTGAAGTGGACCAAGCCCCTGTTTGGCCGACGTGGCAAACGCGCTCGCGACACCGAAGGCGGGCGAAAGGACAAGTCGGACGGTATGTTTGTGGACAGGAATCGCCTACATCGGGACCTGACGATGGAACTGGTCTAGCCCGCGAGCCGGGGCGATGACATCGGGATAGAGCTGGTCGAGCGGCAGGATGCGCCCGTCGGGCTGGATCACCTGGGCATGGAAGC
>CAZOWL010000121.1:0-10547 GCA_964583605.1 uncultured Chromatiaceae bacterium
ACCCCAACCCTCTCCCAGAGGGCGAGGGAGCAAATGTGCTGCGCGGATTTCATCGTAAGGGCGGGCGGCTCTCGGTGCGCTCTTCGAGGCATCATGTAGCCGTCGCGCCGCTGCGTTACCCGATGCGTTACGAAGTCACCGAATCCACCCGGCACCGCGCCAAGGCCCCGCATGAGCTGGCGGTCGTCAATCTGCTCGTGTTCAATCTCGTATTGCTGATCGCGATACTGGCCGGCGGCTTTCTGCCGGCCGACTCGGCGCTTGCCGATTATCGGTTGATCGGCGTGCTGCTGCCTTGGACTTTGTCGCTGGGGATCATCGCTTACACCTGGCTCCGGGCGCGGCACCTCGCGCGGCACGGGCACTGGCTGGTGGCTGCCCATTGGCGTTGGACGCTCAGCCGCTACAAGGTGCTGCTGATTGCTTATGTTGGCGGCGCGGCGCTCATCGGCCTCGGCTGGCTTCTGTCGAACGCCTACAGTGACCCGCGGATGCAGGGGCTTCTATTCCTCGCGTTGGAGCGTGTGGCCATAGCCCCTGTGTTGATCGTATTGATGGTCCTCGTCGTGTTGGAATCAGGAGCGATCTATCAAGCCGCCCGCGGCGAGGTGCCGGGTCACATCGTCGCCCGCTTCCCGCCACCAGCCGAACTGGTTGGGATCGACGCCGCAGCGGATTGAGACCCTGCGGAGAAAGATCTGGTCGAGCATCCTGTTCCGCCCGATCTTGCTCCCTCCCGAGAGGCGGGGGAACGGATACTAGCTGGCATCCTGTCCGCGCTGAGCGAGCTCCCGCAGTCGCCGGGCGGTTTCTTCATGGGCGGCCTGGAGCTTGGTGAGCAACCTTCCGGCCTTGTGCCCGCGCAGCTCGAACGGCTTGAGCGCCCTGAGCTCCGCGCATAGGTCGAGCAGCCGAACCGCGCCTAGCTCCGCGGCACTCCCTTTGAGCGCATGGATGGCACCGCGCAGGGCCAGGTAGTCCTCTTCGGCGAGGGCTTGTGACATCTTGGCGATCGATCGTTCACTGTCGCCGATAAAGCCGCCGACCAGATCCTGGAAAAAGCCCGGTTCCCTGCTGATCCGGCGCAGGGCACGCAGCTTCTGTTCCTCGACGATCTCGTCGGCGCGGCCGGTGCCGACGGGCCGGTCGGCTACCGCGCGCGGCTGGCCGGTCCCGCCGGCCGAGGGCTGCCGCGTCACCGTTGCGATGACCTCGAGTAGCCTCAGGGTCTCCACGGGCTTGGTAAGATAGGCGTCAACGCCGGCGGCACGATAGATCGCCTGCGCCTCGGGTGTCGCGTCGGCGGTCAGAATGATGGTCGGTAGCGGATCGGTTGGGGACAAGAACCGGTGCGCCTGCAGCACTTCTAGGCCGCTGCGGCCGGGCATGTTGTGATCGAGTATCAGCAGGTCGAAGTGCTTGCCACTGTCAGCGAGGAGATCCAGTGCGGCTTCTCCGTCTTGAGCCAGCGTGACGACATGTCCAATACGCTCCAGGAGCCCTTGCAGCACGCGGCGGTTGGTCTCGTTGTCCTCGGCGACCAAGATCCGCAATCCTGACTGGGTGGAGGCTGTCAGCTTGCGGTAGTGATCGGCCAGCGAGACGACGTTCTCCGGCATGTCCTGGGCGCTGCGGGCTGCGTGGATGGCATTGTAGAGCAGTGTCTTGTCGAGCGGCGCATAGAGGACGGCGAGGTAGCCGGCCTCTCGCCACCGTGTCTCGCTGTCGTGGAGCAATGGTGCCTGCACGAGTACCAGCCCGGTCTCGCAGAGTAATGACTCGGCGCGGATTCCCGCGGCGAACTGTTCGACTTCCAGATCCAGCCCGTCGGCGCAGACGAGGACGACCCCGTAAGGATGATCGGTGTCCTCGGCCCGTATCAGCTCGGCGAAGGCGCGTGCGGACGATTCGGCAACGAATCGGGCCATGCCCCAGGCCCGCAGGCATGCCTCGAGCTCGCTGACGACCTGGCTGGTGCCGACGATCAGGGCCCTTAGCTCGCGGAATCCGGGGCCGTTGCCGTCGCACGCCTGGTGGTCGTCCTGCGCGCTGATGGGCAGCTCGACCCAGAAGAGCGCGCCTTTGCCGGGCTCGCTCGTTAGGCCGATCTCTCCGCCCATCAGCACCGTGAGCTCGCGAGCGATGGCGGTGCCTAAGCCGGTTCCGCCGAAGCGACGCGTGGTGGAGCTGTCCGCTTGGCGAAAACTCTCGAAGATGTGCTCTTGGTCAGCTGGAGCGATGCCGATGCCCGTGTCCTCGACCTCCAGCCGCAGGCGCGCCGGGGATTCGGCAGTCGCAGACCGCGCCAGTCGGACACGCAGCTCCACCCAGCCGACCTCGGTGAACTTGACGGCATTGCTGACGAGGTTCGTGACGATCTGGCGCAGATGCAGCGGATCGCCCCGCAACAGGAAGGGCACTTGGGGATCAATGCGCAGATGCAGCGCCAAGCCCTTACGTTGCGCTTGTGCTCGAAACATCTTGATGATATCGGCGAGTAGCCGGTGCAGATCAAGCTCGACGCATTCCAGCGTGATGCGACCCGCCTCGATCTTTGAGAAATCCAGAACGTTCTCGATGATGCCAAGAAGTGTCCTGGCCGATGACTGGATGGTCCGGGCGAGGGAGCGGTGCTCGCGACTCAAATCCGAGTCCATCAGCAGGTCGCTCATGCCGATCACGCCGTTGAGCGGCGTGCGCAGCTCATGGCTCATCTTGGCGAGAAACTGGCTCTTCGCACGGCTCGCCTCATTCGCCCGGCGGATTGCTTCAGTCAGCTTGCGCAGCAGGGCCGCCATGTAAGGCGGGATCAGCAGCAGCACCAGCAGGAAGCTGGCGCCGAAGAAACCATGCTCGTGCCAGTACGCGGAGAGCGCCATCACGGTGCCGAAGCCCGTCACCGCCAAAATCGTTGCGAGCGTGAGGTAACTGAGCCCGTAACGAAAACCGTTGCCGATGATCACCCAAAGATACACCGCCAGCAGCGGCGCACCCTGCTCACCGGCGAGCCCCATGACCACCGAGGTGGTTGCCATATCGAGGCCGATCCCGAGGATGCGGCGCAGCGGTGACGGGGCAGGGAACAGCAGCACCCCGAGGAACAGCATCAGCGACGCCGCCATGAAGCCCACGGCGAGCCACACGATCAGCGGCCCAGCGAAATTGTCGGAGCCCCCGAGCTTGAGCGTCAGGAGATAGAGGCAGGCAGTAAGCCCGATAACAATCCGGATGAGGACCTGCTCATGCTCGCTGTCCGACCTTCTGCTGAAGTCAGCAAGCGGGCCAGAGTCTCTCTCCGACCTGCGGCTCATGACCTGGCGGGCGCTGGATCAGTGCTTGTTATTAACAAGCGGCGGGAACGCGTGGCCGTCGGTGAACGGAATTGGGCACAGGCTGGTCTCACGGGAATCGGCGAGAGCGCGATGGATGCTTTGGATGTCGCCGATGCTCGCCAGGAAGGCCTGAACGCAATCTGGGTCGAAGTGGCTGCCGGCCAAGCCGCGGATATAGGCGATCGCCTCGGTGAGCGGCCAGGCACGCTTGTACGGACGCTCCGTCGTCAGGGCATCGAATACATCGGCCACGGCGACGATCCGCGCCGCTAGTGGTATGGCCTCACCGGCCAGCCCGGACGGATAGCCTGAGCCGTCGTACTTCTCATGGTGGTGCAGCGCAATCGTGGCCCCGAGCTGAAGGTAGTGAGACGGGCTGTCTTTGAGTATCTCGTAACCGATCTCGCTGTGGCGCTGCATGATCAGGAACTCCTGATGCGTCAAGCGGCCCGGCTTGAGCAGGATACGATCGGGAATGCCAACCTTGCCGATGTCGTGCATCGGCGCAGCCAGCTCGATGTCCTCGCAGGTTACCGGCGACAGGCCGAGGGCCTCCGCCATTCGCCGCGAGTACTGCGCGATGCGCAGCACGTGGTCGCCCGTACCCTCATCGCGGTACTCGCCGGCCTTCGCCAGCCGCAGCAAGGTCTCCCGCTCACGCGCCTTGATCTTGCGGGTGGCCTCGGCAACCTGGTCTTCAAGCAAGGCGGCACGATCGCGAATTATTCTTTGCTGGCTGCGCAGGGTCAACAGGTTGCGGCAGCGGGCGCGACATTCATGCTCATCGATCGGCCGGTTCAGAAAATCCGTTGCCCCGGCATCCAAGGCCTGATAGCGGATGCGTCTGTCCTCGACGATCGTGACAACGATGAGCGGCACATCGATGCAGGCAGGGATGCCGCGTACGCGCCGGATGAAAGCGATTCCGTCCATGTCCGGCATCATGTAATCGGTAAGGATGAGGTCCGGGGTCCTCTCCCGGATCTGCTCGATGGCGGCGGGTCCGTTGCTGAAAGCGACCACGTCCAGATCCCCATTGAGACCGCGGATAAGCTGCTCCAAGATCCGCCGTCCGGTGAATTGGTCGTCGACAATGACGACGAGTGGTCGAGGCCGCTCGGGGGATAGGGCAAGCACGGTTGCGTTAGCCTCTCAATGTCGCGTACGGGTCGATCGGTGCGATCCAGTACATCTCAGGGCTCGCCGACGGTCTCGATCCTGATCTCAGTCGTCGTTCTGGGCCTTTCGTCCGAGTCGTGATCGAGCGAGCTGCGTACAACGCCGTTGGGGGGGCTGGGCCGGCTGTGCGGGTCGCCCCGGTTCGCGACCCCGGTGCGGTCAGTGGTCGCCCCCTGCTTCCGTTAGTACCGAGTCCCTTTCCGCCATTATCAAAATGTTTGGCCCATGCATCAAGGGCATGCGTCGACCAGATGCGGGGGGCGGTTCACATTTCGCCGCGGATTCGGATATGACCACTGTAATCTGACTCGGCCGGCCTTCGTACCGCAGGGACCAGTTGCCCCTCAGGCGCCGCCCAGAAGCGGGAGAGGTAGGCGCCCGCAGTTGGCGCCCTCTCATGGGGCCGGGGAGCTGAGAGGACGGTCGGGGCGAGGGGAATGGGCTACACGGCACCCGTCGACTCCACAGAGGCGTGCGGTCTTAACACCGCCGCGTCACCGATAGAGGGAGACAGGAAAGCTCTCCGTGATCAGGATGACAGGCTCGCTACCGATAATGATGCGGTACGTGCGCAACAATGTATCTTGCGTGCCAAAATCCGTCGAGACGGCATCGCCGTCGGAGGCCATCTCCATCTCCATGACCTCACGATAGCTCTCTAGCCCGCTATCGCGGATCAGCACACCGATGCCGATCTCGCGGTTGATGAGCCGTTGTCGAAATTCCGCGGGGATGTGCTCCGTGCGAATCACCGAAAACGCAGTGGCGTACAGGGTGTCGCTGTCGGCACCGCGGAGATGTGCTTCTCGCACCAGCACGCGATCGCCGGCCGCAACGCGAATCCAAGGAATCGCCCGTTCGGCGGCGATGAACTCTTGCCGCTGCGTCAGCACATTCACCGGCTCCCAGAAGAAGGCCTCGAGAATCTTCGTCACCGTGCCGTCAGTGACCAAGAGGGCACGCAAGAAGGGCGGCAGGGCCTCCAATGCGACGAGCCCGCCGCCGCGTCTTCGAATCGCCCCGTCGCGCAAGAAGCCATCGCAGCGAAAGGGGTTGGAGCTCTCGTCGGTGTCGGATCGATCATAATAGCGGCTAACCATCGGCGGGCTCGATGAGAGGTTGACGTGGGGGGATTGAGCCTGTTTGGCGCAGGCGTGGCGATCTGTGTGATACGACCTGGCCGAGCGCGGTCGCGGCCGCGGCAAGCCGGCGGCAATCACAGCGTGTCTTGAGTAGGAACGGGCGCATTCGTTCTCACGATGAAATCCGCGCAGCACGTTTGCTCCCTCGCCCTCTGGGAGAGGGTTGGGGTAAGGGAGCGATCAGAGGCGAGGCGACGGGGTGTAGGACATAGGAGTAACATCTTTGCAACGTGGTGTTTGGTGTCGATTCGCTAGCTCGCAGCCTCGATGGGTGCCGCCTTTGGGTCCCAGGCCATTGTCTCATCGTACCCGAGCTGTCTACTATTCGCTCAGCCTGGGGCTAAAAAAAAACACGTTTGTGTGTTATACCTTCAGGTGCCAATCGGCAAATTGCTTCTCATAAGGGAGAATCACCAATGACCCGTACCAAGCTCGTCGCCCTGACTGCCAGCACCCTCTTCGCCGCGGCGTTGCTCGGCGGCTGTGCCACCGATCAAGAGGCCCGCGACATGGCGCAACAGGCCCTCGACGCGGCGAACGCGGCGCAGTCCTGCTGCGATGCGAACCAGGCCCGTATCGATCGTATGTATCAGAAGATCATGTCTAAGTGATGCCAGTTCGCTGAGGCATCACGGCCTCCCACGAGCTGTGGGAGGCCGGCATTCTCATCCCGTACACGTTTCACCGCCCCCCAATCGATGAATACCCCTGGGGCCGACGCGAGATCAGGCGCAATGATCTCACGCGGAGACACGTCCCGATCTCCGTCCTTGGTGTGTACTTCGAGGTAGAGCTCGTCCCCGAGCCAGCCGAGCTTGAACGGCTGGTCGACGATCGTCACAGGCGTTTTCACCTCAACGAGCGGGAATAGGTAGGCAATATCCTCCGGGTATAGCCGGATACATCCGGCGCTGACCTCCATACCCATCCCCCAAGGCTTGTTAGTCCCGTGTATCAGATAGCTCGGGTCGCTGAGCCGCAGCGCAAAATCGCCGAGCGGGTTGTCGGGTCCGGGCGGCACCACTGCCGGTAGAGGCCGTCCTTCCGCCTCGCGCTCCGCCCGCAGCCAGGCCGGTGGCCGCCAGGTGGGATCCGCTGCCTTCGAGAGGATGTGATACTGGCCGACGGGCGTGTTGTGTCCTTCACGCCCGATACTGACCGGGAAGGTGTGCACTGTCGTGGCGTCCGGTGAAGGAAAATAGTAGAGACGTTTCTCGGCGAGGTTCAAGACGATACCCTCGCGCGGTGCAGTTGGCAGCACAAACCGGTTCGGGATGAGCACGTTGTCGCCGTCCTTCGGGACCCACATGTCTACTGCGGGGTTGGCCTGGCGCATATCGTCAAAGCCGAAGCCGTTGACTCGGGCGATGTCTAATACGGTGTCGTCGCGCGCGCTCTTCACGTAAAAGGCCGAGCCGACGACATCGTCAGACGCCCGGCGCAGTTGATAGATCTCGGCCGAGGCCGCACCCGCTAGCAGCACCCCCACGACGCAGGCGCCCATCAACCGAAGCACCGCACATGCCGAACCTTTTCGTCTCTTACCGTTATTCATCTCAGCTTTCCGCACAATTAGAGCCATGAGCAAGGGCCATCCGCTTGCTCGTGTACGCAACATCGGCATCGCCGCTCACGTCGATGCCGGCAAGACTACATTGACCGAGCGCATCCTCTTCTACACGGGTGCCTCGCACAAGATCGGCGAGGTCCACGAGGGCAGCGCCCACATGGACTACCTGGCCGAAGAGCAGCAGCACGGTATCACCATCACGTCCGCCGTGACCAAGGCACCTTGGCGTGAGCACCTGCTCCAGATCATCGATACGCCTGGCCATGTGGACTTCACGATCGAGGTCGAACGGTCGATGCGCATCCTCGACGGCTGTGTTCTCGTCCTCGATGGTGTTCGCGGTGTCGAGCCCCAGACCGAGACGGTGTGGCGACAACGCAGCCGCTTCAATCTGCCGGTCCTGTTCTTTGTCAACAAGATGGACCGCCCGGGTGCCGATTATGGTCGGGCCCTCAGGCAGATTTCCAAGCGCTTGAACGCGGAGCCGGTTGCCGTCACGCTGCCGGGTCCCGACCAAGAGACGATTGTCGATCTGATCGGTCGCTCCTTGATCCGCTTCCGCGGCGATCAGGGGGAGGTCGTCCACACCGAGCCCTGTCCCGATCGTGTCTGGAGCCAGTATGCGCCCTGGCGAGAGACGTTGCTGCTGGCCGTCGGCAATCTCGACGACAGCCTGGCGGAGCAGGTGCTCGAGGGCGCTGACCCGCCCGCGGATGAGCTCCGCCGCGTTCTGCGCCGTGGCACGCTGGCGGGACAGCTGTTCCCGACCTATGGCGGCAGCGCCTTGCGCAACCTCGGCGTGCAGCCTCTGTTGGACGGAATCGTCGATTACCTGCCGGCTCCGGACGATAGACCGCCCGCGACTGCCCACCGTGCTGATGGAGCACTCGAGGAGGTCGTCCTCGGCGGGCCGGGTCCGCTGGTCGCGCTGGTGTTCAAGGTGCAGCTCTGGGAAGGACGGCGTCACGCGTTTGCGCGCGTCTACCGCAATCGGCTCAATGTGGGAGACCCTGTCGCCTTCTTGACTCAGGAGGGTCGCGTCGTGAAGGAGTCGGTGGCTCGGCTCTTCGATGTCGACGCCGGTAAGAAGAGCAGGACAGAGTCTGCCGGCCCAGGGCAGATCGTGCTGATCGCTGGCCTTCGCCATGCCTCCACCGGTGATACGCTGTGCGATCCGGGGCATCTGCTCACGCTGGAGCGGATCGTCGCCCGCCGGCCAGTCCTGAGCCTCGCCATCGAGCCCGCGCACGGCGCCGATAGCGACAAGCTGCTCGAGGTACTCGACAAGCTGACCCAGGAGGACCCAACCCTGCAGGTCGAAGAGGATCCCGAGACCGGGCAAAGACTACTGAAGGGTATGGGGGAGCTACACCTGCAAATCGTGCTGGAGAGGTTGCGGCGTGAGTTCCACCTCGAGGTGCGCAGCGGCCGGCCTGCGGTGGCGGGTCGCGAGACGGTGCGCAGCGCGGCGTCGGCGGAAGTGCTCTTCGCGCCGCCGCTAGGACTCGACCCGAAGGCCGCTGAGCGCCGCGCGCGGGTCGCCGTGCGCGTTCGTCCCGTCAGCCGTGGCCAGGGGATGCACGTCGTCAACAAGCCTCGGGTGCACGCTGAAGGTTCCGAGCCCAGCCTAGCCCAGCTCGCCGCGGTGGCCGAGGGTGCGCGTTCCGCGCTGATGGCGGGGCCCATTCAGGGCCTACCCGTCGAGGACGTCGAGGTCATCGTCGAAGAGGTGGAGCTCTTCGGGGCGGCATCGACGATCGAAGCGCTGGGCGCCGCAGCGGCACGAGCCGTGCACAAGGCCGTGGAGGCCGCAGGTCCGGCGATGCTGCACCCGGTCATGGCCGTCGAGATCTTCGTGCCAGAGGCCAATCTCGGCGCTGTACTCGGCGATCTCCAGGCGCGGCTTGGGGTCATCCTCGGTACCGAAACCCAGAGCGATGAGGCCAGGGTCACCGCCGAGGTCCCCCTGGAGCATCTGCTCGGCTATACGACGACGCTGCGCAGCCTGACGCAGGGCCGAGGCCAATTCAGCATGCAGTTCGCTCGGTTCGATCTGGTCTGAGGCTGGTCTAGACCTGGGGTCTGGGCCGGGTCTAGACCTGGGGTCTGGTACGGGTCTGGTACGGGTCTGGTACGGGTCTGGTACGGGTCTGGGCGGGCCGACTCGAGCGAGGCCGGACCTATTGAGCTGGCCCTGAGCGGTCGCGCGGCATGTTGCGCCAGGCCGCCCAAGGGCGCGTCAGCGTACCGACGATCAGCTGACTGTAGGCCCACGCAAAGAGAAACGCGAGACCTAATGCGATCAGCCACCCGAGCCAGATCATCAGGCCCTGGGAGGGATCGTGCGCCGCTCGCGCGACATTCTGAGCAGCCCAAATTCCCAGGGTATCCAGTAGTGCTGCATAGTGGGCGAGATCGGCCATCTGTGGGCAGGCGAGCGCCGGATGAGGCGTGCCGTAGCTGATGACCTCCTGCCAGCGAAGGCCAAGGAAATCACTGCGGGTCGAGAACAGCATGACGAGGAGCGATTCCGACCACAGCAGCAGAGTACTGATCCAGATTGCCCAGCGCCGAGCCATCGCGTAGCGGTATTCCTCGCGCACGACACCGCCAAAGCTCGCCATGAAGCGCGGCAGCACGAAGCTCAAGACGAGCGCGTCGGCCAGCAAGAGCGACCATTGGCGCGGCTCCAATAGTAGGGCACCGATGAGGAGCACGACGGCGAGGACAGCCGACTTGACAAGCTCGCGAGCCAGTATCGGGAAGCGACCGTCGAGGAGTCGGAACAGCCAGCCACCCGCAATCAGTTGCTCATTGAGGAAGGCACGGCGGCGAGCGTAGCCATACTCGCTGCCGGACATCGTCAGCACGAGCGTCAGGAGGGCGATGTAGAGTCCGACAGGGGAGCAATCGAGGTCGGTCGATTTCAGGTTCCAGGTCAACAAGGCCAGCCACACCGCCACCATCGTCCCGAGACGGGGAATCAGGCTGTATTTCATCGGCTGGCGCGCGCTGGGCTTCATGGATGGTGGCTCCCTCTCCGGACCTGTTTCTTCGCGCCCCACCGGCTGCACATTGGTCAGGTGCCGCGTTGGCGCTGGAACGGGGAGTATGACACAGACCGAATGCCGGTCTGCAGCCCGGGCCGGGGCCGGACGCGCGAGCGCGACATGACGCGGGATGGCGGGCCTCGCGGACCGGGCCCTCGCGCACCGGGCCCGTCGAAGGTCCCCTTTGCCTTACAACGAATCTCGCGAAGCACGTTCGCTCCCTCGCCCTCTGGGCTGTCCATGACCCACAATTTTGACTGGACACAATGATTTG
>CAZOWL010000122.1:0-10436 GCA_964583605.1 uncultured Chromatiaceae bacterium
GTCCATCAGCCGTCCGAAGGGCACGAGAGACGGGCAAGCGGCCTCACAGGCACGACAGCCGAGGCAGCGTTCGAGGTGCGTGTTGAGGCGCGGGCTTGAGGGCAGCGCGCCGCGGGCCCATCCCCCGATCAGGCTGACGCGTCCGCGCGGGGATTCCCCTTCCTCCTGCGCGAGGCGGTAGGTCGGACAATGCGGCAGGCACAGCCCGCATTTCACGCACTGCGCCGCCAGCCCGATCAGCTCCATATCGGCTCGGGCGAGGGTGGGAGATGGCTGTGCTGGCTGCCACATGTTCGAAATGGTTTTGATCTGCCGCGAATCTGCACCTTTCCCGGACGGGTCCACTCCCATCGCAGACAGGTTGGTTGCAACGCTCGCCGGGATCCCATCATCAAGTAATGAGCTGCGAGGACCAAGCCCCGATGGCCTACTACCGATATCACGTCTTCTTCTGCACGAACCTGCGGGACCCGGGCGTGCAATGCTGCGCGCAGGCTGGGGCCATGGCGATGCGCGATTATCTGAAGGGGCGCACGAAGGCACTCGGCTTGGCGCGGCGCGGCGGCGTGCGCATCAATCTCGCCGGCTGCATGAACCGCTGCAGCGAGGGTCCGGTCATGGTCGTCTACCCGGAGGGCACTTGGTATACCTATTCGAGCCAAGAGGACCTCGACGAGATCTTAAGTGAGCATCTGATCGGGGGGCGGGTCGTTGGGCGTTTGCGTTTGCCTGATTGACTGGTGCTCACCACCAGGTCCCCGCGGGCGTGTGGGACGGGCCCTGTCGCGGCCGGATTCGGGACGGCATGCGGGTATCGCGCTGTTTATCGAAGGCGCAAGGCTAGCCGCCGGATCTTCCTTGGCGTCGCCAGAGTATGGCGATCGCCTTGACCACTACAGACCGTCCAACTAGACTTGGCCCATTACACAAAACCTATAATTGCGGGATCTGATAGACGGACTCTCGGGGCAATGATGCGGTAAGGGCGGCTCATTGCGGGCGACTGTCTGCCGATCAGTGCTGCTGCTGCCCGATTCGGACGCCGCCGGGGACCGCGTGGGTGCCAAGATTTCATCGCATCATTGCTGCTGCCGTCTTGCCGTGGCTCCTGGTTGCACAGGCACATGGTGCTGGGGATGACGGTACTGGGGCTGTACATTGCGAGCGTTGGATCGCCCGGCTCGTCTCGAGCCAAGGAACGGTTGAGGTCAAGCATACCGCGAGCGATCACTGGCGCCCAACGCGGCTCGGCGACACCTTCTGTTTCGGAGGGGCGATTCGTGTTAGGGAAGACAGTCGCGCAGCGCTCGAGCTCGACAACGACACCGTCCTCCGGCTCGATCAGAAGACGACGCTCTTGTTGCCCGAGTCCTCGGGCGCAGGTGATCGCGACTATTGGATGCAGCTCTACGAGGGCGCGCTGCACCTGATCAGCCGAATCCGGCAACGCCTCCAGATTCGAACGCCCTTCGCCAACGCCGGGCTCGAGGGTACCGAGTTCGTCGTGCGCGTGCTGGATGATGAGACGGTCGTCTCGGTGCTAGAGGGTCAAATAGGCCTCAGCAACCAGTTTGGCCGCTTGAGCCTCGCCGCCGGTCAGACGGCGGCGGCGCGCCGCGGCCAGCCGCCGGTCCTGCGCCTGGAGGTGCGCCCAAAGGATGCGGTGCTCTGGGCACTGCACTATCCGCTGATATTCGACCCGGGGGAAGCGGTACCGGATAGCCCTGTGCTAGAGGCGCAGCGCCTTCTCATCATCGGCCGTGCCGCCGAGGCGCGGGTACTCCTGGAGGTCCCGCTGAGGGAGGACCCGGCCGATGGGCAGGCCCTGGCTCTCGCAGCGGTGGTGGCGGTTGCCCAGAATGACACCGACGCCGCCGCAGGGCTGGCCGAGCGAGCGGTTGCCGCAGCACCGCGAGATACGGGGGCCCAGCTGGCACTCTCGTACGTCAGGCAGGCGCAATTCGACTTGCATGGTGCTCTGGCCGCTGCGGAAAGTGCTGTGGGGGCGAGCCCCGCAGATCCGCTCGCATGGACGCGGGTTGCCGAAGTGCGCGCGATGCTTGGTGATACGGAAGGCGCGCTGGGCGCGGCCGATCGGGCCGCACAGCTCGCCCCCAACCTATCACGTACGCAAACCGTGCTGGGCTTCGTCGCCTTGGCACGGCTACAGATCGACCGGGCGCGATCCGCCTTCGAGGCCGCGATTGCGTCGGACCCTGCCGATCCCCTTCCCCGCATGGGACAGGCCCTGGCCAAGATCCGCCGGGGATTCCTTGCCGACGGCCGGCGCGACCTCGAGATTGCGGCGAGCCTGGACCCTCTCAGCTCGCTGATCAGAAGCTACCTCGGCCGGGCATACTTTGACGAGAGGCGGGACGCCTTGGCGAGCGACCAGTTCAGACTGGCGAAAGAGTTCGACCCTCGTGACCCTACCCCTTGGCTCAACAGTGCAATTCTGAAGCAAATCACGAATCGGCCGGTCGATGCGCTAGTGGACCTCGAGCGTTCGATAGCCCTTAACGACAACCGTGCCGTGTATCGCTCGCGCTTCCTACTGGATTCCGACCTGGCGGCCCGCAGCGCGAGTCTGGCGAGGATCTACGGGGACCTAGGATTCGACAGGCGCGCTTTGGTCGAGGGCTGGAGCTCGGTGAACGCAGATCCGGGCAACTGGTCGGCCCACCGCCTTCTCGCCGATGCCTATGCCCTGCAATCGCGCCAGAACGTTGCGCGGGTCAGTGAGCTGTTCCAATCGCTGATGTACCAGGAGCTGAACGTCCTGCCGTTGCAGCCTCAAGCGCAGGAAGACAGTTTGCCGATCGTCGCGCGCTCAGGGCCCACGGCCGTTGCATTCAATGAATTCCATCCCCTGTTCCTCAGCAACGGTACAAACTTACAGTTGGATGGCTCGCTAGGCAGCCACGATACCTGGGGCAACAACCTCGTGGCATACGGTCTGCACGACCGGCTATCGTACAGCTTCGGACAGTTTCACTATGAGACCGATGGCTTTCGCCCGAACAACCACCAGCGTGAGGACATCTACAACGCATTCGTTCAATTCGCCATCAGTCCGGAGGTCAATGTGCAGGCCGAGCTGCGTCGGCGCGTCACGGAGCAGGGTGATCTCGCGATGCGCTTCGATCCCGATGCGTTCTCGCCCACGCTGACGAGAAACGTGGAGCAAGACACGGGCCGGATCGGTTTGCGGCTCGCCCCGTGGCAGCACTCGAGCTTCTTGGCCTCGCTTGTTTATGTCAACCGCGAGGGTGACATCGGCGAGGACAACCCTGTGCCGGGAGATTTCCCCAGCTATGTACTAGCAAACGCGACAGACGGATACCAAAGCGAGCTCCAGTACCTGTTGCGTGGCAATCGGTTCAATCTCATCGCCGGCGGTGCCTGGTACTCCCTAGACCGCGAAGATCGTCGCCGTGTCGACTGGACGCCGATTTTTGGGGCCGCGTGTCCTCCCGAGCTCTTCGATCAGGCGGATTGCAGTGGATCAACACGGGCGCAGACAGATCACAAGACAGGATATGTGTATCTGAATGCCAATCTACCAGACACTGTGCGCTGGACATTGGGTTACAGCTACGACGATGTCGATGAGCGTCCGCTTCGCACGCAGAGAAACAACCCGAAGCTCGGCCTGCAATGGGACCTGACTCCATCGGTCCGCGTTCGCGCAGCATACTTCGAAACGATCAAGCGTGTACTGGTTGTCGAGCAGACGCTAGAGCCAACGCAAGTCGCCGGTTTTACACAGTTCTTTGACGATTTCAATGGTACCGAAGCGAGGACGCGTGGCCTTGGCCTCGACTGGAGATTGCGGAAGACACTCTTCTTTGGCGCCGAGGCCGCCCATCGCGACATACGCGAGCCGGACCTCCTCAACGATCCAGTGGAGTACGCTGAGCGTGACAGCGATGCCTTCAAGAGCTATCTCTACTGGGCGCCCGATCGACAATGGTCGTTCAATGTGTCCTTCGAGTACGAGGACCTCGATAGTGACGGTAGGATTCCGCAGGTCCCCGAAACGTTGCGTACAACCGGTCTGCCGCTGGAAATACGGCACTTCCGACCCTCTGGAGTATTCGGTGGGCTGAGGGCAACCTGGACGGACCAAACGGTACGCTACAGTGGCGCGCCTTTGGACAAGACCCAAGACCAATTCTGGCTTTTCGATGCGTCCCTGGGCTATCGGCTACCCAATCGCAGGGGTATAGTTTCCGTGGATATGTGGAATCTTTTCGACAAAGAATTTTACTACTTGGATGACAACTTCCGTACCGCGGAGCCAGTCGCTCCGCGCTTCATCCCGGACCGGACCCTTGTGGCCAAGCTGTCGCTGAGCTTTTAGTGGCGTTTCGCCGATTTCTTTCTCTCGGTTGTGATGTCGAGGAATTCGCTCCTCACGATCATGGGACGAGGCGACCCCCCCAATGATGACATGTCGCCTCGCCCCTGATCGTGCCCTCACCCCAACCCTCTCCCGTGGGCGAGGGAGCAAACGTGCTTCGCGAATTGCTTAACAATGTCGCGATCCCGACCGCTCCCGCCGCCGCTCGGTGACCGGAAGGCCGTTATAGTCACGGCTCTGAAGAACTTTCCACGAACGCAGGAAGATCGACGGAGGCTCCGCCAATGATTGCCAAGATGACGAATACGAGGCCCTCGCGTTACCCGGCCTATCTACTGTTGGTTGCGCTCAGCGTCTGCGGTATCGCCGGTGCGTGTGCGCGAGAATCGGCTGACGGCGGCGAGGTAGCGCCTGACGAAGGGCAGGGCGCGCCGGCGATGCCGATGAAGCGCTTGTCCGAAGAGGTCTCGAAGGGCCTTATGAACGAGCTGGGTGCGAAGCCGCGGATCGTGATCGTGCTGGACGAGATGAATGGATACACCCTGTTTGCCCCCGCTGAGACGGGGCGATCCGAGGCGGACAAGGATCATAGTTACGCGGATCGGAAAGTGACGGACGCGGCAATAAAGGAGTTCGACGGGACGCTCGGGATTGTCATTACGAAGCAAAATCCCTTCTGTGTCTTCGATACCTACGGTCGGCGCGGGTGTCTCTGAAGGCGAGGATCGCGGCGAATGGGCTCGCGCGGTGATTGATCCCGCGTGGGCTCCGGCCTAACGATCATGGGACGAGACGAGCCACCCCGGACGATGAAATGCCGCCTCGTCCCTGATCGTTCCCTCACCCCAACCCTCTCCCAGAGGGCGAGGGAGCGAACGTGCTGCGCGAATTTCATAGTAAAGTCGGCCGCTTTCCGTCGCTAGCGGCAAGGCGGACCAGAGCGGCCAACCGCTGACATCGAGACAGTGCCGAGCCATCCTGGCGGAAGTGTCTCGTGGCGCAAGCTGGCGATCTTGGCGAGGTAGAACGGAGCCAGCGACGGGACGGGTACGCCGTCCAAGTTAGCGAACAGAGATGTCGCGACGTCCCATTCACGCGCGGCAAAAGCTGTCAGGGCCTCATCAACTCCCTGGCGCCAGGCATCGGTCTCCTGGCGCCGCGCCTCCCCCCACCCAAGCACGACATTCACGTCTAGTGGACGAGACTTGCCGGTCAACAGGAAGGTGCCGAGCCGCTGGGACACCAGGTCGTCAATCCCCCTCACGACGTCTGCAGAGGCAAGGACACGCGTGCCGAAGGTCTTGTTCAACTCCTGCAGCCGTGATGCCGCATTGACGATATCCCCCACGGCACGATACTCGAAGTGATCCCCCGCGCCCACGTGGGCCATGGCGAGGGTCCCACAGTGCAAACCGATCCGGGTCGGCAGCGCTGGCCCGCCTGGATCCCATCCGCCTGTCTGTTCGAGGATTTCGAGTGCGGCCCGACAGGCCGCCGCACGGACCGAGGGCTCATCTTCCCGCGCCGCCCAGATCGCCATCATCGCATCACCGACGATGTCGGAGACGATCCCGTAGTGGCGCCGAACTGGCTCAAATAAGAGCTTGTAGTATTCGTTCAGGAGTGCGGCGAGGGCCTCCGGGTCCATGTCCTCGGCGAGCGTCGTATAACGCGCCGCATCCGAGTAGAGGCAGACGCCGAACAAGCGTTCGCGATCGCGCAGAGGATTCAGGCCCTCGCGCGCGAGGCGATGGACGACCGGCTCCGGCAGGTAATACCGAAACAACTCGCGGACGCGGGCCCGTTCGCGTTTCTGTTCCTGATAATGCAGGGTCGTAGCCATCAGGAGGGCCAGCGGACCTTGGACAACCAGGGGGCCGACGAGCGGCAGCCACAGATGCGTCGCGCCGAAGAGCCTGTGAGCGAGGTAGAAGTAAGCTGCGCCGAGCAACAGGAGCACCACAGCTGACCACAACGGCGGCACCAGTCGCGCGGAGAAGCCGAGCGCCAGCCCCCAGGCCGCTGCGAGCACCAGGGCGTGCACGGGCCGCACAGGTCGCAGCGTCGTCTGGTCGCGTAGATTGGCGAACGCCGTTGCCAAGATCTCCACTCCGCTTAGATCATGGCCGGTAATGGGATCCGTGAAAGGGGTCCTGAAGGCGTCGCGCTCCTCCCACTGGACCGGGCTCGAAACACCGATGAACACGACGCCTCCATTCCAATCGCCGCCGTCTATGCGGTCCTGCGAGTCGTCCTCCAGGGTCGACAACGCGCTATGGTAGGGGATCGTCCGCACGGTCCAAGGAGGCCCGTAGAAGTTCAGGTAGCGACTGGTCGGTGCCGCGAGGGCCGCTAAGAGGCTCTCGACCGGGATGTCTCCATCGTACTTGCCGACATCAGGGCTGGCTTGCAGATCCTGGCGGAGCACAGCTGTGCCCTCTGAGCCCTGTGGACGACGTTGCAGGGCGTCCCGCAAGAGATCGACGACCTGGGAAGCCGAGCCCGGTGGTCGTGACGGCAGCTCCGGCAGGGTGGCGCGCGTCGCGGCCCAGCCCCGCGCGTGATGCAACTCGGCCGAGACGAGGAGTGCCAGGAGCGATAGCGAGGGGGCGTCCCCGGCGTTGCCGTCGAACGTCCAGAACTGTCCGGCACGTGAGGGCACATCGGGCAGGGTGAAGGGGCCGGTCGCGGCGGCGACGGTGGCGAGCGCGGCGACAGGTGGTACCAGGCGATGCAGCTCGGCGTGCAATTGCTCGCGCTCGAAGTCGATGGTGCCGGCGCGACAGGCCGCGACTTGGTCCGGCCGGGGGCCTTGAGGGGCCGTTTCGGAGAGGACCACTTCGACTTGGCACTTCTCCAGGAACTCTAGCAGCACGACGTTGCCGGCGGATTGGATCGCCGCGACCAGCGATCCATCGTCGTCCGTTGCCTCGCGGAAAAGCAGATCGAAGACGATCGTGCGCACGCCGGCTCGGTGCAGCGCCGAGATCAGCCGGGCATGCAGGGATCGGGGCCACTGCCGTGGCTCATACGGGACGCCGAGGTGTTCGGCTGATGCCTTGTCGAGCGCTACGACGACTACCTTGGCCGGCGGTCTCTGGGGGCCACGGGCGTGGAACAGCCAGTGTAGGCCGACCGACTGCTCCCGTTCCCAACCCCACGGCAGGGCGAGAAAGGCGCTGCCGGCGAGCGCGCAGACGATGCCGACGAGCGCAGCGGATTTCAGGCGCCCTGTCAGCGTGCTCCCCGCCATTCAAATGACGCAATGCAACGGCCGATGCGCCCGGCCGTTCGCGATGCCGGCCAGGATGCTGTTGGATGGGTAGCGGCTCACCGCCATGAGGCCGAGCGGGCAGAGTCAGTACTTGGCCGGGAGCCTTTTCAGAAGGACCAGACGCCGGCCCTCGGTGGTCAGATAGCCTCCGTCACGCAGATCGCCGAGAATCTTGCTCACCATCTCACGACAGGCCCCAACCCGGTAGGCCAGCTCTTGATGCGTGTACGGCGGTGTCATGCGCAGCCCGTTTTCTTCCACAGCCACCTCGTTGAGAAATTTACCGAGGCGAAGGTAGACGTCGCCGAGGGCGAGATCGCTGACCGATTCCGTGAGGATCTTGATCCGATGCGCGAGCAGCCGCACCAGGTTGAGGGCGATACTCGGTTGCTCGGCGAGGCACTGGAGGAATGACCGCTTGGTCAGCACGAGAAACAGCGAGTCCTCTATCGTCATCACCGATGCGGTGCGCGGTATGTCCCCCACCAGGGCCAGCTCTCCCAGCTGCGCGCCGGGTCCAAGCTCATTCAGCACGATCTCCTTGCCCTTGTCATCGGCGACGTAGGTCTTGACCCGGCCCTCCAGCAGCAGATATAGGGTGTTCGCCTCGTCACCGAGCTCCATGATGACGGTGTTCTTGCGGTAGGCCCTCTTGACCGCGTGCTCGGCGATTGCAGCGAGCTCCTCCGGTGCAAGACCGTCGAATAGTGGTATCTCCGCCAGCACAATGAGCTCTCAACAGGGGGAATCGCAGCGAAGAATAACGCAGAGAGGGCGTTTTCGCGACCGACCGGTCGGCACGGGCCGGGCCTCGGTTCGGGTGCGGCCTCAGCATAACGATCATGTGGGGCGAGGCGACATTTCATGGTCCGGGGTCGCTCGGCTCGCCCCAAGGTCGTTAGGCTGGCGGCTCGATCACGATCTTCCGATCCCCATCGGTGCCTGGATCAGGCCTTGACCCAGGCAAGCCTGGCGCACGGATTCAGCCTTCTGTCCAACGTCTGCCAAGAGTCTGCGTCATCCAATATCGGGTCGCATAGAAGGGCACACCGAACATCAGCTGGGCCAGATCCAGGTTCGAGAGACGCGTCGCGAAGGAACGGGACGCCGGGAGGGAGACCCAGCGCAACGGCCACTCGGCGGCGAGATGCTGGATGAGCTCGACGAAGAAGGCCTCGTCGATCGCGTCGGCCCCGGGCGCCACGTCAGCGATCACGCCCTCGAGGGTGTGCAGGCCCTTGCGGAACAGGAGTAGGTCAGCGCCCGCCTGCAGTCGCGCTTGTTCGAAGGCGTCATCCAGTAAGCCAACGACCCACCTGAAATCCGGTGGCTTTCCGCAGCGGATCGGCTGCAGGTGGCGGCGCACGACGGGAAGCAGACGCCCCGCGTCGCCTGCCGGCGACTCAGAGAGCCGGGCGAGCATCTCGACGACCCGCCGCTCGTCGAGCGTCAGCGCACCGACCAAGACATGCACGATCGCCTCTCTGTGGTGAGGCGCCAGGCTCCCGGCCAACCTCCGCGAGGAGCGCGAGCTCGAGGTCCAGCCGCTTGTCGATGCCGGGCTTGAGGATCTTGAAGACGCCGTTCGCGTCCCGGTCGCGGTAGCCGATCACCACCGCGACGCTGGCCTCGGCGATCGCCGTTGGCTCCAATACGATGCCGAGCCGATCCAGGTCGCCGAGCTCGTGGCGGAGCGCCCGGCGTAGCGCTACGACGGGCACACGGGGAGACAAGGCCTCGAGCTTGCTGAGCTCGCGCCGCAGCACCGGGTCGAGGCGCCGATCGCGAGCGAGCGCCTGGCCGAGCTTGTGCAGCACTGGGCACTGTTGCACCAGGGCCCCGAGCCGCTGCGTTGTTGTCGCCGCGCTCGGTAGGGCCGCCTGGGTGCTGAGGAGCTCTCGCTGGCCGGCGGCCGGCAGGCCCGAGAGAAAGATCACCAGCGCCTCGCGGATCGGGCGCGCGAAGTGGGTGATCGCGTCGCTGAGCAGGACGCGGATCGCCGTCTCGTCGATCAGCTCGCTCCAATCCACGGGCGCTGGGCGGCGTTGCTATAGCGCAGCAGGGGGCTCAGCAGGGGGCTCAGCAGGGGGCTCAGCAGGGGGCTCAGCAGGGGCCTCAGCAGGGGCCTCAGCAGGATCCTCGGCGCGCAGCGCGTCTCGGTAGGCCCGGATTGCTTCGGAGGTTGTTGGCCGGTCGATGAAGTGGGTGAGCTGATCGAGATCTATCCCGGGCAGGACATCGCTCGATGTGAGCGGCGCGTAGCGCTCGCCGCGCAGGCCGTAAGCTTGAATGCGCCCGTTGCGCCAGTACCAGACCTCGGCCACGCCGAGCTGACGGTAGATCTCCAATTTGTCGATCCGGCCATAGGTCCAGACGACCTCGATGGCCAGGTGCGGCCGGGCGGCCTCCTCGGCCCCGAAGACATAGCATTCATCTGGCTCCGCGCCGCGGGCGCGGGCCTTGTCCTTGAGGGTCCAGGAGCCGTAGGTCGAGAAGAGAATGTCCCGCTCTAGACAGTAGGTCTCCACAAGGCAACCGATCACGGATTTGAGACCTTCGTGGGTCTGAGACGGGCTCATGATCTCAACGACTCCCTCGAGATAGGCGATGCGGGGCGCCGAATGCTCGCCGCGCATCGTGAGCAGACGCTCGTAGTCTGCCCAGCTGATGCCGGAGAGATGGATGATGTGGTCCTCGACGGCTCGTCCGTCGTGCTGCTCGTACTGGGCTTGGGTATACATGGCTGTCAGTCCTAGGGAACGACTCAGTACAGAAACTAGGCGTAATCGAAGGATCGGA
>CAZOWL010000123.1:0-10286 GCA_964583605.1 uncultured Chromatiaceae bacterium
TTCCTGCTCGCGGAAATAGAACCCAGCAGCACGCGCCTGCGCGGGCAGCACGAGCAGAAAACACGGCAGGGCAATCACAAGGGCGCGCATGTCGGCGATGGTGCCATTGGGCCCAATCGCCCTGCCGCCGAGAAAGGTGCGTGCTAGGACTGTCCTTTGGGGATGCGGCTAGCCATCGTTCGGAGTTGCCCACTGCTGGCCAGCCGTTGCCAAACAGAGGATGCGAGCATCCTGAGAATCGTGCTTCTCGAAACCGGATTGTCTGCGAGCCGAGTCCGTTTAGAGCGACCACCCGAGTTTTCCACAGTTGGCGCTCCCCAGTTACAGGTGACAGTTATAGGATCTTTGTTACCGGAGAACCTATCGGTTTTAGGGGGGCCGATCTAACGCGAAAAGGGGGGCCGATGTAACGAGAAAATCGCCGCAAAGGGGGGCGATTTATCGAACCGGGGGGGCCGATTTATCGTGGATAACTTCGCGTCCCCACAGGGTCATCCACATTTGCCCAGGGTTAGATGCCGGATGACCGTGCCGACGGGCGACAACGAATGGTGTCCAGCGTAACTGGACAGATGGAAAGATGAGCCAAGCAACCAGTGTGCCGAAGGATGAAGATCCGGCGACACGACGCGTCGCGGGGAGTGCGAAAGGATCAGGCCGGGTAGGAGACCGGAGGCGGTGAGCCGAGCAGCAGCAGACCGCCGGTCACCTGCTTGACGTTCGCCTTCGGATAGACGGCCAGCATTTTGCGCAGCGCCGGCAAGAATTTCTTCTTGAAATCCTTATCGGCATCCCGGCCGGAATACTCCTGGGCAAATTGTTCCCGGAGCGCCTTCCAACGCAACGTGACGCCCTTGGCCTCGATACGGTGCAGGCGATGGGCAGTCGGAAAGCGCAGCTGTCTCCAAAAGACGCTTCCTGCTAAGCCCGACACGAGATCGCGCAGCGACTAACGAGAGATCCCGTCAGTGAGATAGCTTTGGCGCTCGTTGGTGCCGACAGTCTCCCCGGGGTTCTTTCCGCCATCTTCGTCCACCATGCGTTTCTGTCCTGTCCGCGACCGAAACGCATGCGGTTCGCCGGACGCGGTGCAGGAATCGCGAGGACGCGAATGGGGAACACGCAGACGCTTGGTTCGGGCAGCCGCCGTACGAGACAAATCCAATCGAACGCCGTTCTCGTGGCGTCAGAGCAAGCTCCGAACCATACCGAGGCGTGACCATATCGTGACGCGCTGGCGTCACGATGAGTCACGAACTGGCAGCTGGTGTCAAGAAAGCGCGGGGCAGTATGCGCTAACTTTTTGATCTAAATAGAGCAACTGGATGGTGAGAGGTTTTAGGTTCCAGTGTCGAAAGACGTGGGGGTTCGAGTCCCCCCCTGCGCACCATTTCCAATCAGGAGCTTATGTCCGCAGTGCAGGCTCGGGCTCGCTAGCCATGCTCCGCCGGGGGTGATCAAGTCTTGACGCGCCTCGCGTCGCGGAACCGATTTGGTCCTGGCCGGGCGCTCGACACGCCCGCTCGCCTAGCGCGATCCACGGCTAGGTACAAACACTCAGTCGTGACTGAGCGCACAAGGTCGGCAATTAGCGCGGTATGGTCCCGACCAGCAGCGGCCGGCAGACCGGCATCGAGCCGGATCAGATCGACGATCGCGCCGGTTCCGGCTCCCAGCCCGCTGCGGCGCGACGGTAGCCCAGATGCGCGCAGTCTCGGAAGCCGCCGCCCTCCGACCAGCAGCGGATGCGGATTCGGATGCGGTCCCGGTCGATCTCGATGGCGTTGAAGCTGTTGGCATAGCCCGCCACCAAGCGGTCCGACAAGGTCGTGCCCGCCTGGGCCGCCACCAGGGTGCGCCCGCCTGCCTGGGCGGCCATGGTCTCGCTGTGGTGAATATGCAGGTGTCCGGACAGCATCAGATCGACCTGGCTCTGCCCGAAGCAGCGCAGTGCCATCTCCTTGCGCCCGATCACCCCCCGCCCGATCACCAATTCGTGGACGATAAATGGATGGTGGACCACCACCACCCGCGCCGCGCTCGGCTCGGCGCCGGCGAAGAAGCGCTCGACCTCCTGCATCTGGTGCGCCGAGAGCCGGCCCCGGGACCAGTCGGCGTGGGGGGACCAGCGCCGGGCCGAGTTGAGGCCCAGCACCGCCAGGGTCGGGCTCGAGTAGCTCGGATATAGGTCTTCGGTGATATAGCGCCCGTAGCGCCGCCACGGACGCAGAAGCCGCCGAATCAGGTCCAGATCGGGGACATCGTGGTTGCCCGGGACCACCAGCACCGGCGGCGCCAGCTGCGCGAGGAAGTCCCGCGTGGCGGCAAACTCGCGCCGCCGTGCCGACTGGGTCAGGTCGCCACTGACCGCCACGAGCTCTGGGGCGTGGGCGTTGATCTCCGCAATCAGCGACTGGACCAGCGGTGGGCGCTCTCGCCCGAAGTGTAGGTCGGAGATGTGGTAGATAGTCGTCATGTCTTGTCCAGCACGCATCGCGCAGCGGCGTCCCCAGCCAACAGACGAGCCGCCCATTCGCCGCCGCCCGGCCCAACATTCACCGGTCGCTCCCGTGAACCTGCGACCGCCGGTGGAGCCACTTCGCCATCTCGTCAAACAACAGTAGCGAGAGCGGCAGCGGCAGCAGCGCGAGCCAGATGGCCGGTGTGACCGGTGAGATCTCCAGGACCTGGCTCAGGCCCGGGGTGAACATCGCCGAGATATGGACGCCGTGGGCGCCGATCACCGCGAGGACGATCCAGGGGTTGGCGCGCAATGGCACCCGCATCAGCGAGCGGGTCTCGGAGCGGCAGCTGAAGACGTGCGCGTTCTCGAACTGCACCATGAGGAGCAGCAGGACGTTGCGCGCATCTTGCTCGCCCATGCCGAGCGGGCCGAGCAGGAGCCAGTACACGGCGAAGGCGGCCGTCCCAATATAGGCGCCGGAGAGTAGGACTTGGCGGATCATCTGCCGATCGAAGACCGGCTGCTGCGGCGGGCGTGGCGGGCGCCGGAGCACCCCCGGCTCGACCTTTTCGAAGGCGAGCGCCACATCCTGGATACCATTGGTGACCAGGTTCAGCCACAGGAGCTGGACAGCACTGAGCGGCAGGGGCAGCCCGGTCAGGATAGCCAGGACGAACAGCAGCACCTCGGCAGCGCCGGTCGCCAGGAGCAGCCAAGTCACCTTGCGCACATTGTCATAGGCGCCGCGACCCTCTTCGATGCCGGCGACAATCGACGCGAAGTTGTCGTCGGTCAGGATCAGCGCCGCTGCGTCTCGCGCGACGTCGGTCCCGCCGGCACCCATCGCCACGCCGATGTGGGCCGCCTTGAGCGCAGGGGCATCGTTCACCCCGTCGCCGGTGACCGCCACGAAGTGACCACCGGCTTGGAGGTGCTTGACGACTTCGGTCTTCTGCGTGGGCTCGATGCGGGCGAAGACGCGCGCCTCGGCGATGCGCTGCGCCAACGCCGGCGCATCTTCCTCGAGGTCGCGCAGATCATTCCCGGTGACGACCTGGCCCTCCGCGTCGGCGATCCCCAGCTCGCGGGCGATCGCCAGTCCGGTCTGCGGATGGTCGCCGGTGATCATCCGCACCTCGACGCCGGCCTTGTGGCAGCGCTGGATCGCGTCGGGCACCTCGGGGCGCACCGGATCGATCAATGCCGCCAACCCCAGAAGCTCGAGGCCCTCGAGGTCCTCGGCGCGGTAATCGCCGTCCTGGCGCTGCGCGACCTCGCCGCGGGCGAGCGCGAGGACACGATAGCCGCGGCCCGCCAGCGTCTCCTCGGCCGCCGCGATCGCCTGCCCGTCCGCTTCGTGGCACATGGAGGTCACCGTCTGGGCCGCGCCCTTCACATGCGCCTCCACCCGCCCGTCGACCTTGTTGAACGAGGCCGCGAAACGGCGCTCCGACTCGAATGGAATCTGGCCGAGCTCCGGATGGTCGTCGAGCAGGCGGTCGCGGGTCAGCCCAAGCTTCGCCGCAAGAACCAGAAACGCAACGTCGACGCTGTCGCCGGTGCGCTCGATTGCGTCGCCGTCGACGCGCAGCTCCCCGGCGTTACATAGGGCGCCAGTCCGAGCCAGCGCCCAGATTCGCTCCTCGGCGTCCGGCGCCGGGGGATCGCCATCTTCCCGAACGATATCCCCACGCGGCTCGTCACCTTCCCCGCCCACCTCGAACGCGCCCGCACCGGGCAAATGGAGCCGCTTGACCGTGAGGGCATTGGCCGTCAGCGTACCTGTCTTGTCGCTCGCCACCAGCGTGCACGAGCCCAGCCCCTCGACGGCCGGCAGCTGGCGGACGATGACATGGCGCAGCGCCAGGCGGTGCGTGGCGATCGACATGGCGACCGTGATCGCGACCGGTAGTCCCGCCGGGATTGCTGAGACCGCGAGGGCGACGCCGACGAAGAAGATCTGGAGCGGGTCCGCGCCCTGCCAGAGCTGCACCGCCGACAACAGTGCGATGGCCGCTAAGACGACCACGGCGATTCGGCGCGTGAAGCGCTGGAGCTTGATGACGAGCGGTGGCGCCTCGCCGCGGTCGCGCGCGAGCGACTCGGCGATGCGGCCGATCTCGGTAGCCGCACCGGTGCGGCAGACGAGGCCGCGCCCGCTCCCGTTCAGAACCGCGCTGCCCGCATGCAAAAGGGTGCTCCGCTCGGCGAGCGGCGTCTGCGCCCCCAGCTCGGCCTCGGCCTCTTTGGCAACCGGCAGCGACTCACCGGTCAGCATCGACTCATCCGTCTGGAGTCGGCGGGCCTCTATCAGACGGATGTCGGCCGGCACCGCCGCGCCGGCCTCGACCAGAACGAGATCGCCGGGCACCAGCTCCTGGCTGTCCACCTCGAGTCGACGACCGCCGCGGAGGACCTGGGTACGAAGGCGCATCACATCCTGCAGGGCCTCAGCGCTGCCCTCGGCGCGCCACTCCTGAAAGGCGCCGATGGCTGAGTTCACCAGCAGCACGGCGCCAATGAAGCCGGCACTCGCCACATTGCTGATAGCAAGCGAAACCAGGGCGGCAATCGCCAAGATGTAGATCAGCGGGTCCTGGAACTGGCGCGCGATGATGACCGCCAGACCGGGGCGCTTAGGCTGTGGCAGCCGGTTCGGGCCGTAGCGCTGGCGACGCGCCTCGATTTCCTGCTCACCCAAGCCCTCGTCAGCACCGCCCAGCCGCTCGCGGACCTCGTCGATGTGCAGCGCGTGCCAGGCCTGCTCCGGGGGCTCGTCGCGGCTCGAGCTGGATGCTCTGGTCATCAGGCGCCCCCTTTCAATGTCCACCCGGCAGGCAGGCGCGGCGAAAACCGGGGGTTCCAATCGGGCTCATATGCGAATCTCGCTTCTCCGTGCAGCGGCTCGAGCACAGATCGACATACAGACCTCGACGTCCTGACAGGGCCCAGCCCACGGCCGGGTCAAGGTCTTCGGCTGTGCTGCACCAAGCAAGCGACCTGCCACGATCACAGATCGAGGCGGTCGATTGAGCCGCTCTCGCCGCTGAAAAGGCTCCGGCGCGGGGGTCGTGGCGCTCAGCCACGGCATCCCCTGTGCGAGCTGTGCAGCACGAGCGTTCATCGTTCGGGACGACCGGCCTGAGAGGTACCTTCCTATGAAATCTCGCCTCGCCCCTGATCGTTGGCGCCAAAGTCAAGACCGCCAAGCATCTGAATCGGACCTCGGGCGACACCGGCCCTGCCTTCCGGCTATCCGTCAGCCGGGGGCTTTGGCACGATGGGTAGGGCAAAACCACCATGTCGGCCCTGTCGATTTATTACGCTTTTATTAACCGCAACTTAAGATCCGGCCTCGCGGTGCCGAGCGGCGTCGGTGCCTGCCAGTTGCTCAACGGGTCACGCCTGCGAAGCCGCGGTCGGTGGCCGGGCCGCGGGGACCTCGGACGCCGCCGCCGCCGCGCGGCAGGTCCTGTTGTCGGCTCGAGCACCGTCTAGCCCTTCTCCAGCTAGGTCGCCGAGCAGTTCGGCCAGACCGCTCGCTTCCAGACGCGGTGGTTGAGGATGAAGCCGAATTGGTCCTCGCTGATCGCCACGCGCAGGCCGTGCTCGACGGAGATGCCGGCCTTGCCGCAAGCTGGTCCACTCGGTATGCGGCTCGAAGATCGAGAAGACCTTCTCGTGATGGGGGATGGTCTCGCCGTGGAGCACCCGGCGGCACACCCGATCGATCTGCCGCTCGGCATGCGCCAAATAGTCATCGAGCGCGGCGAACATCACGCTGGGCAGTTTGCAGGCGTGCTCGAGCTTGATGCGAGTGAGGTGCGCGTCACCTTGAACCCGCACTCTCGCCCGGACCGCACGCTGCCCCCAGTCACCATCGCCGCACTGCTCGCGCGCGAGCCCGACCCGCCCGCCGGCGAGGAGCCGGTCGACTGGCTGCCGGTGAACAACCCCATCCCGCCGGCCTGCTCATTGTGAGTGTCGTGAGCACGGACTTGATGTGGGCTGGAAGCGCACTCTGGGCTCACTCGTTGCGAAGTTGGGAACAGGGCTACCGCCAGCCCGGCTCGAAGTAGATGTCCCGGTAGGCCGCGTAGACGGAGGCCATGAGGACGGGGGTCACGACGAGCAGACCGAGCAGGAAGGTCAGGACACCGAGGAACAGGAGTAGAGTGGCGAGGAGAGCGTAGAGCAGGAAGGGCACCAGGTTCTGCAGGCAGCCGAGGAAGCTCAGCCGCATCGCCGCGACGGCCGTGAGCCCGTCGAGCGCGACCAGGGGCGGGGCCAGAAAGAGGGCCATCGCGAGCGGGACGGCGAACAGGAGCGCGACCAGAACAGGGAGAATCATGGTGGGGCCCACCACGCGCATCACCTGTGTAGGGTCTTCGTTTCCCAGCGTCGCCATATCCGTCCCGGCTATGGTGACGGCCAGCGAGCCCGCCAGCCAGACGCCGATGACGACGGCGATCAAGATGCCTCCGACCAGGTAGATGACACCAATGAGCGCCAGCTGCCCGGCGCGATCGCCGAAGCCGGCGAAGAGGTGCTCGACGCGGAAGTCCTCGCCGCGCTGTTGAGCCTGTGCGCCGACCATGAGACCCCCAGTCAACATCGGTCCGATGATGGTCGAGGCGAGGACCCCGACGATCGGGACAAGATTGACGGCGATCGTCACCACGTAAAGGATGATGAGCGCGCCGATCCAAGGCCAAGGATCGGTCTTGAAGTGCCAGAAGCCCCGCGCGAGCCAGTTCCAGCCCGCTGTGAAGCCGCGCCCGCGCGGACCGCTGAGCGTGTCCTCGTCGCGAGCCGGAGGCCCGGGCGGGGAAGCTGCCGAAGAGGAGGACCGCGGGGACGTTACAGGGTCGGGCTGTGGGCGCGGCAGGGGTGGAGCGGTCGCTGCCGCCTCGCCCCGTGGACGCGGAGAAGAGGTTGGCGGCGGTGGTGTCACGCCCTTGGCGAAGAAGACGGGAGGTTCCTCGTCTGCGTCTCCCGGCACGGGCTCGCCGACGCCGAGCAGCGGATCCCGCGGGACGAGCCCCAGCTCTCCCGGCTGGGGCGGCGTCATTGGCTCGACACGGACCTCGAGGCCGATCCCCTCAAGAACGATGCGAAACGTCTCGGCGGTGTCGGCATCGACATCGCGCTTCACGATCTGCTCCTTGCGGCCCAGGATCAGGCTGCGCGCTTGTTCCTCCGGGATCCGGAAGCGCAAGGCGAAGTCTCGAATCGCATCCTTGGCGCGTACCTCGGGTCTCAGCTCGCCGCTGTAGACGATCCTAAAACGAGATTCCATCGTCCTCCCTCCAACTGATGCCGCATTCGCGTCGGCGCGGGACTCAAGGGCGCGGGGGCCACCCATTACAATGAACTTCGCGAAGCACGTTCGCTCCCTCGCCCTCTGGAAGAGGGTTGGGGTGAGGGAACGATCAGGGGCGAGGCGACCTTTCATCATCTGGGGTGGCTCGCCTCGCCCCATGATCGTTAGCCGCCCCCTTTCAAGTGCACCAAGCTACCTAAAGGCCATTTTGCAGTGGCCCTGAAATCTGGCAGGTCGACAGCGGGTGACGTCAGACGCTTGCCGAGGGTCTTCGCTCAACTGGCGGCGGAACCGATCTGCACCAGACACCCATCTGGATCTAGGCCATGGCGGAGCGCGCGTGGGCGTTCACCGCAGGGCCCGTTGGCCTCGTTCCGGGGAGGCGCGGCCGTGGGTCATGAACCGTGAATCCAAGAAGGACGTGCGCCCGCCACTGCCGCCCTGATGTTACAGGGCGAGACCCTCGCCGCCCGACAGCAGGGAGAGGAGTATGGGGTCCGGCCCAACTCCTTACAGTTCTTGGTGCCCTGCCTGACCGGTATGCGGCTATTCGGTCGTAACCCCGTCGAAATGCTCTTCCGCATCATCCGCCTTGGTCGGATGCACGGTCCCATCCTTGTGTTCCGGCGGTGAGTACACCGAATAGAGCTTGACCGGGATGTCGCCGGTATTGACTAGATTGTGGCGGGTACCGGCTGGGATGACGACGGCCCAGTCGTCCCCCAGCTGGTGCGCGACACCGTCCAGCATCACGGTGGCCCGGCCGGCCTCGATGCGGATGAATTGATCGAGGTCGTGGACCTCATCGCCGATTTCGTCGCCCGGCTCGATGCTCATCAGGACGAGTTGACTATTCTTGCCGGTGTAAAGCACCCGGCGGTAGTCGGTGTTGGTGGTCGTGGCCTCTTCAAGCTGTACAACGTAACCTTTCATGTCGAGCTCCAGGGATCGAGGGATCAGGGATGGGGGTCGTGGTGTTCGCCTACAGGATGCGCGCCCTCACGAGCGCGCGGCGCCGACGATTCGCGTCGGCTGCAGTGGGGAGACGGTCCAATCGGCGGCCGCATGCTCACCGGCCATTCTCCAGTCTTTCCTTACTAACCATCATGGGGCGAGGCGACCCACCCCAGATGATGACATGTCGCCTCGCCCCTGATCGTTCCCTCACCCCAACCCTCTCCCAGAGGGCGAGGGAGCGAGCGTGCTTCGCGAATTTCATCGTAAGATGACTCCGACAGGAGACCGGCGCTCGCAATCTGGGCCGTCTAGCGACTCACCGTCGAGGCCGATTTTGTGGGGCTACCTCAGGGGCGGCCCCCATTTCCCCGGACGTCGCCTAAGACCAACGGGTCGTCGCGCCCGGGGTACGGGCCGCCGAGGCTATAATTGACGCAGCGCGGTCCGCCGCAACCATTCGTTGGAGGCCATGATGCCCGTTGCCCCCCAACTGCGTCTCTCGTTCGAAGACTGGCTCGCCATCGAACGGACCGCTCACGCCCAACGTAGCGAGTACGTCGCCGGCGAGGTCTTCGCGATGGCCGGCGGCACCGAGGAGCACAACCTGATCGTGCTCAACGTCGGCGCCGAGCTGCGCATCCAGCTCAAAGGCAAACCCTGCCGGGTGTACCCAAGCGACATGAAGGTCCGCATCGCCTCGGCTAACGTTGCCACCTATCCGGACGTGATGGTCATCTGCGGCGAGCGCCAATTCTATGACGAGCGGCGCGACGTCGTCACCAACCCGACCCTGATCGTCGAGGTCCTGTCGGACTCCTCCGAGGCCTATGATCGCGGCGACAAGTTCCGCAACTACCGAAATCTAACGAGCCTGCAGGCTTACCTGCTGTTGTCGCAATACAGAATCCAGGCGGAGCTTTTCCTGCGCCAGCCGGACGGAACCTGGAGCCTGAGCAGCTACCAAGACCCGTTGGAAGCGATCCCTCTGCGCGTCGTCGGCGCAGAGCTATCGCTGTCCGAGGCCTACGACAAGGTTGAGCTGTCGAGGTAGCCGCCTCGGCTTGCGACCTCCAGCTCGCAGTTCTTCCGTAGATTCAGCCGGGACTGCGGGGTCGGCCTAACGATCATGGGGGGAGCCGAGCCACCCCGGATGATGAAAGATCGCCTCGCCCCTGATCGTTCCCTCACCCCAACCCTCGCCCAGAGGGCGAGGCAGCGAACATGCTGCGCGAATTCGTATCGGTGCCGTCGGCGACGTCGGGGGTCGATCTGGTCCAGGTACTCTCGATGGCAAGAGGACTGCCCGCTAACCTTGATCGCTGGCCGCACACGGACCCCTGAATTGCTCCGGTACGTTGCTCGGGCATCGGCCGCAGTCCTCATTACCCGGCACGGCAAAGTCGATCTTGCGGGGATAGGGCAGATCGAGCCCGTCCATGAGGGCGACGAAGTCCTCCTTGGAGCGATTGCCGCCTAGGCGCGGGTTGCGGGCCTTCTCTTGGGCGATGCTGGAGACGAAGCGCTGCTCGTAGTCGTGCCCTG
>CAZOWL010000124.1:0-10237 GCA_964583605.1 uncultured Chromatiaceae bacterium
CCACGGCCAACCGCCGCCGTCCCTGCTTCCGCTCCCGCCCTGATCTGCGCCCCGACCACCGATCCACCGATCCACCTATACCCGGATCTCCTCGCCCCAGTCACTCCACCTCGCCCATTGGATTGCTCTACTTCCCTCGACCTCCCACTGGGACATGAGCACTGGTACGGCCGGCAACCCCGTGAACGGTTACACAGAACCGTACTTGAAAGTGCGCTGCCGATGCGCGCATCGGCAGGAGCCACCCCGCATTCCACACTTCCTGATTCAGTGGCGAGTAGACGGGCGACGTCGCAGGCGCGCATTGCCGCGATGGGCCTCGCAGACCGAGCGGGCAAGATCGGGTCAGTCCTGACGCCCCCGATTGCTCGGCTGCCGTCGACTCTGCCCGGACCCTTGGCCGGCGGAGGCACCCTCTCGCAGTGTCGGCAGATACCGAGGGCCTGCTCCGCCCCCGGCGAGCCGCCGCAAGCGCTGCCGCCCGGCCGGCCCAAGGATCGAGCCCGGTTCCCCGAGCCGAGAGGGCATTCCGGCCGCGCGCTGCCGCAAAAAGGAGTAGGTCGCCTGGGCGATGATCTCTCGCCGGCGGTTGTGGTCAACCGCGATGGCATCCGCGTCCGGCAGGACCGACGCCTTCTTGTCCGTCTTGGTCACAGTGCTTAGCCGTCGACAGGGCTTCGCCATCGTGGGCCTCCGCATCCAGTCAGAAGTCGGTAACGGTTCGAGACGAATTCCGCGAAACACCTTCATTCCATTGCTCTTTGGGAGAGGGGCCGGGTGAGGGAAGCGTCCATGGCGAGCAGCGCCGATCAGGTCTCGCGGTGACGTCGATCGGCATGGACGTTGGAAGCAAAATGCAGACCCGCCGATCGATCGATCGCCGAGCCCCTCCGTACATCACGGTCCCTGTCTTGCTTAATCAAAGACATTTGGGCACGAGAACGCCGTGGCAAGGCTCACGGTTGGGCCCGGGCCGCTCCGCGCGCGGTGCATTTCCACCCTGCCAGGTTCAACAGACCCGCAAACAAAGGGTCGGGAGGCGATCCATGAACATCCTGATCACCGGCAGCAATCGAGGCCTGGGACTCGAGCTCGTCAGGCAGTACGCCGAGGAGGACTGGCAGGTCTTCGCCACCTGCCGCCATCCCAGCGAGGCCTCGGAGCTACGCGGGCTGGCCAATCAGCACGACAACATTCACATCCAGCGGCTGGACGTCACGCGCCCCGAGGATCTGCGCGCCATCGCCTGGGAGATGGAAGGGATACCCCTCGACGTCCTCTTCAATAATGCCGGCGTCTATCTCGAGGACAGCTACGAGCAACCACGCCTTGGCGGCATCCGCTACGCCGATTGGCTGCGCACCTTCGAGGTCAACACCCTCGGCGCGGTGCGGGTCAGCGAGGTCTTGATCGACAACCTCGCGCAAAGCGATAAGCGTCTCATCGCGACAATGACCAGTCACATGGGCAGTATCGCCGACATCGAGACTCCCGGAAGCTACTACTACCGCTCCAGCAAGGCGGCGCTCAACGCGGCGATGCAGAGCCTTGCCCAAGAGCTCAAACCGAAGGGCATCGGCGTCCTGCTGCTGCATCCCGGAGGGGTCGAGACACGCATGGGTCCGCGAGGCGGGATCAGCTGTCAGGAGAGCGTCGCGGGATTGCGACGCATGATCGCTCAGTTCGCGTTCGGCGATTCGGGTCGCTTCCTCAGATTCGACGGCGCCGAGATGCCCTGGTAAGTGATTCAGACCGAGAGCGTATCCCGGTACGCATGCCAACTGCCGTAGGCCAGCCACGGTAAGATGACAACCAGGCCGACCAAGTAAGTCAGAATGCCGATCGTGCAGAGTACCGCGATAATCAATGCCCAAACCGCCATGGCCCGCCGGTTCTCATCCACGGCGCGCCAGTCAGGTACGTGCAAATGAAAGCGATCGTCGCCAGTGAGGCCCCATAGACAAGGCTGGCAATAGGCACCGCGCGCAAGTCCGCCCAGCCGCGACGCAACCAGACGAGCGGCCGACCAGTGGCCAGCTGCCGTATCTGGAGCTCCTTTCGTGGAATCTGCGCGGTCGACAGTCGGTAGGTCTTCATGTCAATCCTCCGCTAACGATCATGGGGCGAGGCGAGCCACCCCGGATGATGAAAGGTCGCCTCGCCCCTGATCGTTCCCTCTCCCCAACCCTCTCCCAGAGGGCGAGGGAAAGGACGTGCTGCGCGGATTTCATTGTAAGAACTGCGGCGCAGTGGCCTAGTACGGAGAATGCAATACCCCTGCCAGCTGCGTTGGGGCCGGCGTAGCTGCCGAGAGGCGGCTGTGATCTGCGAGTCGGGGGTGCCGAGGGAAACGAGCCGCGGTATCTGCGGCGTATTGCAAATCGAGAATCCGTCAGACGCAGGCTCCGCGCTCGTCGCGGGCGACATCGTAGGAGACCAACAGCTGGCCCAGTCCGTCGAGCGCGACAGGGTCCAGGTAGAGCGTACTCAAGCGAAAGCCCACGGCCGGTTCCAGCAGCGGACCGTCGACGAGGGCGGAAAAGGGATCGCCACCCAGCGCGCGGTGGGCATGGGTCAGGTAAAGCCGGTCCAGCGCTCCGCCCGCCAACAGCATGCGCAGGATCTTAGGACCCGCCGCGGAGTAGATGCAACGATAGCCCAACCGGGTCATATGGGCCAACATGGCTGCACCGTCCACTCCCGCCTCGCCGACCACGACCACCTGGGAGGCCTGCGCTTCAATCTCGCGCACACGCGCGGGGTCGGGATCCGCGTCGGTGAAGACGACGACGCGGCGCCCGCCGGTGCTGAGCACCTCTGGGATGGGGAACTGCAAGCTACTGCTGACGATGGCGATGTCGGGCTGGGGCGATAGGCCTTGTTGCCGGCGCCACGCGCGCAGGTCGGCAAAGCGGGGATCGTCCGCCTGCAAGATCTCCTGGGCGCGGCCTTGGGCCCATTCGCGCAGATAACGACCGCTGCTGATCATCAAATCGGCTTGGGCGGCCAGCTCCTGAAAGAGTCGCCAGTCGCGGTCATTGGCGATAGCGCTGGGCACGGTGAGGCGGCTGCCGTCGGCGCTCGGAATGGCGATACGACCATCTAGGCTGGTGACAAAGTTGGCATACACGAAAGCCTGTTCCTGCCGGCGAGAGCGATGCCGCAGATCGTGAGCCAGGTAGGCACCCACAAGGGGACACTCGTGTGCGGGTTGGGGGAACAGGCGTAGCAAATCGCCCATCAACGGGGGCTCCTGCGCGGGTGGGAGGCGAAGGGCTGACCGGAGACGAAGGATATCACTGCGATATCACTACGCGCGAAGAGGCACGGAACCGTCGTGCCCCTCGATCGCGCATTGGACACATTACCCACTTCACCACCACACTGGGCGGTACTCTCGAAGTTCGCGAGCTTCTTCGTCCCGGCCATCCAGAACACCGGCGCCAAATAGAGACGCAGGGCCAACGGCGCTAGGAAATCCAGGGCACGGGTGGCATCCAGTAGACCGTGCAAGCGTTTGGCGAGCGCAATCATCGATCGTTCCTCGTCGGCTTGATGGATCTGGTTCGGGGTGAGCCCCTTGCCGCACGGGGCCGGCCGCCGCGCCGGGCAGCGGCTCGGACTCATCCCATGAGGCGTGCGGTTGGTATGGCGATACCCACCAAGACCCGCTTTTCGACGCATCGATTTCGTGGCAGGGCCGCGATCTTGCGCATGAAGGCGGCCGGCTTGCCTGAGACGCCATACCGACAAGCACTTGGCGTCATCGGCGCGAAATATGTGCGGGTGTCGACCGGTCCAAACGGTATCGAGATGCCCGCCAATCCGCGGAGGGGGCGCAAGCGCATGAACTGCCGATCCTTTCGTCGCCAACTCCTGACCGACCCTCAGCGTCTGACTGCGGCGCACCAAGCCCATGCCGCCAAATGCGCACCCTGCGCTCGGGCGCTGCGCCGCGCGCAGGCCTTCGAGGCCTGCCTCTACAGCGCCTTGCTGCTGGAGTGCGCAGCCGGCGGGGACCGCGCGTGGGAGCCTGTCGCCGCGCGGGGCGTGCACTGGGAGCCGTAGCGGCCTTTACCCACTCGGTGAATGCATGTAATCGCAAGGACTCCGGCGATCTCGGGACCTTGTACCCACTGCGGAGCGGTCAACTGCCGCTTCTAGGTTGAAATAACCGATACCCTTGCCCGGTCTTCTGCGGTGAGGGCGGGCCGCAGTGTGACGGGCCAAGGTGTCCGGTCCTCCGATCCCGCCGTCCTTGCTATCCCTTCAGCTGAGGAGCCACTCATGACCGCCCGATCTCATCCCGTTCATGGCGCCGGTCTCGGCCTGCGGCGCCCGTTCATGGCCGCTGCGGCCGAGCAGCCGCCGCCAGAGGTCTCGTTCTGGGAGATCGCACCGGAGAACTGGATCGGCGTCGGCGGGCGCTGGGGGCGGCTGCTGCACCGCATGAGCGAGCGCCATCCCTTCGTCTGTCACGGCCTGTCGTTGTCGATCGGGGCGCCGGCGCCGCTCGACATCGGGTTCGTGGAACGCATCAAGACCTTCCTCGACCAGCACCAGATTCGTGCCTATACCGAGCACCTGAGCTACTGCTCGGACGACGGCCACCTCTACGACCTGATGCCCATCCCGTTCACCGAGGAGGCCGTGCATTATGTTGCGGCGCGGGTCCGCCAGGTCCAGGAGATCCTCGAGCGGCGTATCGCGCTGGAGAACGTCTCCTACTATGCCGCGCCGGGTCAGGAGATGCCCGAGATCGAGTTCATCGATGCCGTGCTCGAGGAGGCGGACTGCGATCTGCTGCTCGACGTCAACAACGTCTACGTCAACGGCATCAACCATGGCTACGACCCGATCGACTTCCTCGACGCCCTGCCCGCCGAACGCATCGTCTACGGTCACATCGCCGGTCACTACGAGGAGGCGGCGGACCTGCGCGTCGATACCCACGGTGCCGATGTCATCGATCCGGTCTGGGCATTGCTCGAGCACGCCTACGCGCGCTCCGGCGTCTTCCCGACCCTGCTCGAGCGCGACTTCAATATCCCGCCGCTGGCCAGCCTGGCTGCCGAGGTGCGGCAGATCGCGACGCGCCAGCGGCGGGCGGACGCCGGGCGGCTGTCGCAACGCGCCGCCGCAGTCGGAGGGGCAAACCATGCCTGATAGTCGCACCGCTACCACCGCGTTTCCCGCGTTCATGGGGGTGCAACGGGCCTTCGCAGGGCATCTGCGCGATCCGGACCATCAGGCACCGCCGGCGGGGATCGAGGCGCGGCGCCTGCGCATCTACCGGGAGCTGATCTTCAACAATGTGGCCTCCTTGCTGGAGCAGGGATTCCCGGTGCTGCACGCGTGCCTGGGACCCGAGCGCTGGCAAGAGCTCATCCGCAGCTTCCTGGTCGAGCATCGCGCCGTGACGCCCTTGTTCCCCGAGCTGGGCCAAGAGCTGCTCGGCTACCTGAGCCAGGGCCGCGCGGCCCGGCCCGAGGACCCGCCCTTCCTGCTCGAGCTCGCCCACTACGAGTGGGTCGAGACCGCGCTGACGTTCAGCGATGCCGAGGCCGGGCCGGCGCTGGCCGACCCCAACGGCGATCTGCTCGAGGGCGTGCCCGTCGTCTCGCCGCTGGCCTGGACCCTGAGCTATCGCTTTGCCGTGCATCGCATCGGCCCAGCGTTTCAGCCACAGGTCCCCGAGGGTGAGCCGACGCAACTGGTCGTCTACCGCAATCGCGAGGAGCGCGTCGAATTTCTGAAGGTCAACGCGGTGACGCAGCGCCTGCTCGAGCTGCTGCGCGACGGCGGGCGTAGCGGGCGCGAGGCGCTCCAGGCCATTGCCGCCGAGCTGCGGCATCCGCGGCCCGATCAGCTGATCGCGGCCGGACGGTCCCTGCTCGCCGACCTGCACGCGCGCGCGATCCTGCTCGGGACGGCGCGCGGCGAGACGCGTGCTAACACACCGAGCGCCCACCAGGCGCGCTGGAGCCGCCGATGAAGGAGACAATGCAACCCGGCCGCACGGGGCGCGACGCGGCGCTGCGGGTCCTCATCCTCGGCGGCGGCTTTGCCGGCGCCACCGCCGCGCGGGCCCTCGAGCGCCGTCTGCCGGCGGCCGACATCCGGCTATTGGCCAGCGACAACCATCTGACCTATCACCCCCTGCTGCCGGAGGTGGTCGGCGCCTCGGTGCTTCCGGGACACGTGGTCGCACCCTTGCGCCAGATGGTCCGGCGCGCCCAGGTGCACCAGGTCCGGGTCACGGCGATCGACACCGTCGCGCGCGGGGTGGCTTTCGAAGGTGGCGGCGAGACGGGGCAGCTCGACTACGACCATCTGGTCCTCGCCTGCGGCAGCCGCGCCAACCTGCGGCTGATCCCCGGCATGGCGGAGCACGCCCTGCCGCTCAAGACCGTCGGCGACGCGCTCGAGCTGCGCAACCGCGTCATCGCCTGCCTCGAGGCGTGTCGTGCTCGGGCTTGTATCTGAGTATGTCCATGCGATCTAATCGACCGCATGGCGATCTCGCCTGCGATGCTAACTGACGACTCGATCCTCATGCTCGACATCAGCCCGCTGGACAAGGCCGTCGAACGGTTGCGCGAAGGTCTCGCCCGCTACGCGCAGGATACCAGCGACACCCAGATACGCGACGGACTCATACAGCGCTTCGAATTCACCTACGAGCTGAGCCACAAGACGCTGCGGCGCTATCTGTCTGCCACGGTGCCATCGCCCGATGCGATTCACGCCCTGACCTTCGCAGATTTGATCCGTGCCGGCAGCGACCAGGGCCTGTTGCGGGGCGACTGGCCGAAGTGGCGTGGATATCGGGAAATGCGGGCAAGAAGCAGCCACACCTATGACGAGGACACGGCATTAGAGGTCGTCGCCGGTATCCCGGAGTTCCTGTTCGAAGCCGAGCACCTCCGCGATGAGATCGCGCGTCGCTTGTCGTGAGCGCCGACCCTCGGCACACCCCGCCCATCGCAATCGCACCCGAGCACCTGGCCATCGTGCGCGGTATCTTGCGCCGGCATGTGCCCGGGTCCGCGGTTTGGGCCTTCGGCTCCCGTGCTGCTGGAACCGCGCGCTGCTACTCGGACCTTGATCTTGCCGTCATCAGCGACGAGCCGATGTCCATCGATGCCCTTGCCACCCTCAAGGAGGCCTTCGCGGACTCCGATCTGCCCTGGACCGTGGACGTCGTGGACTGGGCGGGCATCAGCGATCGCTTCCGCCGCATCATCGAGCGTCAGCGGGTGGTCTTGCAGGATGGGCACGGCGGCAAGAACCGTGGGCAAGCGGACTGACCGCGAATAGGAAATCCAAACCGGCTTGAAGATCCAGGCAGTGATTGATCGCGGCGATACTGAGCCTGACCGCCGACCGCCCAGTTCGCGCTGCGCCAGGGCCCGTGGCTCGCTGCGAACATCGCCCGCTGCGGGCATCCCGGTCAAGGTGATCACGGAGCCGAGGACGGCGCTGTTCGGCGCCGCGTCACAAGCCTTGGAAGGCCTGAGCGAACGACCGCGGGATGGATCTCCTTACCATGAAATTCGCGAAGCACGTTCGCTCCCTCGCCCTCTGGGAGAGGGTTGGGGTGAGGGAACGATCAGGGGCGAGGCGATCTTTCATCATCCGGGGTGGCTCGCCTCGCCCCATGATCGTTAGAAAGAAACGGACCTGCTGCGCGGTCTTGCTTAGCGCATCGTCACAAAGGCCGCGTCGAGACCCTGGGGCCCGGCACGAGCCACTGCACAATGCGAAGGCATGGCACGAGTCCACTCGCTTTTTGTTTCCTCACGTCATCATCGAACTGGAGTGATTTATGAACAACAAGACCCTGTTTTTCGCGACTCTCTCTGGTGCGGCCCTGGTTGGCAGCCTGGCGACCTTCACGCTCGCCCAGGCGTCGGACAACCCATTCGCGGCGCAGCCGCTGGACCGCGGCTACATGCAGCTCGCCGAGACCGAAGGCAAATGCGGTGAGGGCAAGTGTGGCGAAGGTAAGACCGCCGAAGGCAAGTGTGGCGAGGGTAAGGCTGCTGAAGGCAAGTGCGGCGAGGGTAAAGCCGCGGAAGGCAAGTGTGGCGAAGGCAAGGCAGACAAGGCCGCTGAAGGAAAATGCGGCGAAGGCAAGTGCGGCGGCGGCAATTAGCCGGGCCGTGTGACCGGGCAGCGTCCGGGCCCGGTCTTGTGACCGGGCAGCGACGCGAGTCGTGCGGCATCGATCGATGTCGCCCACGCGGATGGCGATCCTTCGATCGTCCCTTCGACCGAGTCTCCGACAGCGGGAGTGACCATGCACCGTGAACGCGATGACAGACCCGGAGCCGGCCCCACGGCGGCGAGCCAACTGGCCGATTGGCATCGCTCGCTCGTGACCCGCCGCGCCTTTCTGGCCGGCCTCGCTGGCGTCCCGGCCGTCGCGCTGTTTGGGTCCGGCCCCGCGCGCGCCGTCGAAGCCGAGCTCGACGCGGAACACCGCTGGGCGCTGCTGGAGGCGGTCCAGGAACACCTCTTCCCCTCCGAGCCGGACAGCCCCGGGGCGCGCGAGATCCAGGCGCTGGCCTATCTGCGCTTCGTCGTCGGCGACACCAAGGTCGATGCCGAGGAACGCGGTTTCATCCTCGCCGGTACCGCCTGGCTCGAGGATCTGAGCCGGCAGCGGATGGCGGCCTCGTTTCTCGACCTGGACGAGGCGGGGCGCGAGGCGCTGCTCCGCCAAGTCGCCGCCAGCCCCCAAGGCGAGAACTGGCTCTCGACCCTGCTGCTCTATCTGATGGAGGCGCTGCTGACAGACCCGGCCTACGGCGGCAACCCCGATGGCATCGGCTGGCGCTGGCTGGAGCACACCCCCGGCTATCCGCGCCCGAGCGCCGCGACCATCTACCCGCGCCTGCCGCTGTGAGGCCCGATCCATGAGGACCTCCCCATGACCACCGATTGCGATGTCTGCATCATCGGCAGCGGCGCGGGCGGCGCGCCGGTCGCCTATACGCTGGCCAAGGCGGGCAAGAGCGTCGTCGTGCTCGAGAAGGGCCCCTGGCTGCACGATGAGCATTTCTACAAGGACGAGCTGGCCTGCTGCCGGCGCAGCGTCTATACCCCGGAGCTGCGCCACGAGCAGCATGTGATCGAGGAGGCCGACGGCCAGGGCGGCTGGACGGCGACGCCCACCTCGGAGTCCGGCTGGGACTTCTGGAACGGCAACCTGGTCGGGGGCTCCAGCAACCTGATGAGCGGCTTCTTCCATCGGCTCAAGCCGGTGGACTTTCGCCAGCTCTCGGAGCTCGGACCGATCGACGGGGCCAACCGGGTCGACTGGCCGATCGACTACGCGGACCTCGAGCCCTACTACGATCGGGTCGAGCGCCTGATCGGGGTCTCGGGGCACGTCACCCCGCGACCCGAGCCGCACCCGGCCCAGGAGCCGCGCTCCAGTGCCGACTTCCCCTATCCGCCCACCGCCGAGCATCCGATCTCGGCCTGGATCGACCGGGCCTGCGCGTCGCTCGGATTCCACTCATTGCGGGTGCCACGGGCCATCCTCTCGCGTCCCGATCGCGGGCGCCGGGCCTGCGAGTACTCGGGCTACTGCGGCAGCTTCGGCTGCGCCAGCGGCGCCAAGGGCGGTGCGCGGGCCGCCCTGCTCGAGCCGGCGGTCGCGACCGGCCGCTGCCAGATCCGCCCCAAGGCCAAGGTGCACCGCCTGCTGAGCGACCGTCGCGGCCGGGTCACGGCGGCCGCGTACGTCGATGCCGAGGGCCGCCTCCAGCAGGTCACCGCCAAGCGCTTCGTCGTCGCCTGTCAGGCGGTCGAGACCAGCCGCCTGCTGCTCAATTCGCCTGGGCCGCGCTTTCCCGGCGGGCTGGCCAACAACCACAGCCAGGTCGGGCGCAACCTCCTGTTCTCGGCCGGCGGCTCCGGATCCGGGGATCTCGAATACGCCCGCCTGACCACCGCGCAGGTCGGGCAGCTCAAGGTCATGGGTCCGTTCGTCAACCGCGCCCTCGATGACTGGTATCTGATCGAGGATGCGGACCTCGGCCCCGGTCGGCACAAGGGCGGCATCGTCGAGTTCCTGCTCGCCCACCCCAATCCGACCGGCAAGGCCAACCGCGCCAAGTGGCGCGACGGCGAGCTGCTGTGGGGCCGGCCGTTGAAGCGGCGCCTGGAGAGCTGGTTTCGCACCGACCGGACGCTGCGCTTCGAGGTCTTCTGCGACTGGCTCCCG
>CAZOWL010000125.1:0-9644 GCA_964583605.1 uncultured Chromatiaceae bacterium
TCGTTCCCTCACCCCAACCCTCTCCCAGAGGGCGAGGGAGCGAACGTGCTTCGCCAAGTTGATTGTAGGGACCCCCTGGTGTGCTTCAGCCCCGTTCGGCGAGCACCGAGAGCTTGTGGGGCGTCGCCCGCGGCGGTGCAGACGGACGCGCGCCACCCGCTTCTTTGCGGTGACGCCTCACGCAGCCGATGACGTAGTGAAGGAGGGTGCCTCCGACGGCGATGAAGACAAATGCCGTGGCCGCGATCTGCTCAAGGCGCCCGACGTCGGCCAGCGACAGGGTGAGCCAAGTCACGAAGGTGACGACACCAGAGATGAAGGCCACCATGATATAGGGCCACGTGGAACTCGCGTAGTCCGGACAACTTTTCATGACAATACCCTGAATCTCACACCTGAGATGACCCTGGATCGCTCGCACGCGCGCTGCTGATGCCCGGAGGGCCACCGCGCGCCTTCCAGCCAGGGGGCCTGGCTCCGTTTTCCGTCTGCGTCGGGCTCACGCGTGATTGACCCGGTGCCGGAGCTTTTGACGATCGAAGCGTGTCACGAACCCCTAGTGTAAGGCAAGCGTTTTGTCCGTAGATCTACGCGTGCGTCTTGCGCATCTTTACTCTCCGACCTGTCGTCACGCGTTGGCTGGATCGCTCAGGTATCTTTGCGCCTCGTCAAACAGGCGCCGCCGACCAAAGAGGATTTGCCAGCGGCTGCCTCCGGCTTGGCGCCACAGCATCGCGCTGCGGATGCCGGCGAGCAGCAGGGCGCGGATGCGATTCTGGTTATCCTGGTTATTGAGGTGGAGCGGCTCGCCTCTGACCATAATGCGTGGCTGCAATCCGCTGATCGTCCGGGAATAGATCTCGGCCATGTGCGCGAGGATGACAGGGTCGAGCAAGGCGTGCTGCTCGAGCTTGACGGTGGCCTCATCGATGCCGGCTCGGATGGCAGTCAACAGATCGGAGCGGCTACCAAGGCGCTGCTCGAGCTTGATGAGCGCTATCACATAGCGGGTCAGCTCGAGCTCGCGCTCGGTCTTACCCGCCATCTGATCGATGATCTGGCGGGCACCGAGCGTTACCGCGCCAGGTGGACCGAAGACGCTCGCCACGGTGTCCGCGTCGACCTGGAAGAGACTGAAGATGCAGGGCTCAGCGGCGGCGGTATCTACCGAGCCATAGCGGGCGACGCGCATCACACAGTGAGCGGCTTGATAAATGCCGGCGAGTGCGATGAGCCGATCCCGATCGCTGTAAGCCATCCTTCTGTCTCCTGCTGAGTCTAATGAATCTGCCACCGATTCCCGGCTTCGCCGGAGCCCTCACCTGGCCGCACGTGCCGCGGCTCGTCAAGTCACATCGACAGTACGTCGGCTGCCCGAACGAGTATGCGGCCGCGGAGGCATCGGCAAAGCCTGCGGCGGTTCTGTTGGCCAATCAGTCGCCTCACCGGCACGCATGCCGAATGACCGCGCCCCCGAGACACTCCTCGCCACGGTAGAGGACGAGCGCCTGGCCTGGGGTCACGGCGCGCTGCGGATGCTCGAACCGGACGCGGCAACCGGATTCATCGTAACTCAGGATCTCGCAGCCCTGCAGCGGTTGGCGATGGCGCAAGCGCGCAAGACAGGGATAGGGCGCGGGCCCAGGCGGATTTCCTGCAATCCAATGCAGTGGCTCGCCCTCTAGCTCTCGCGCCATCAACAACGGGTGATCGGCTCCCTGGACAACAATCAATGCGTTGCGTGCCAGGTCCTTGGCGGCGACGAACCAAGGCGCCTCATGGAAGCCGGTCGCACCGCCGATCCCAAGCCCTTTGCGCTGTCCGATTGTGTAGTAGGCCACGCCGCGGTGCACGCCGAGCACCTGACCGTCCGGTGTCTCGATCGGGCCGCTATCATTCGGTAGGTACCGTGCCAGGAAGTCACGAAATGGCCGCTCACCAATAAAGCAGATCCCGGTGCTGTCGGGCTTGGCCGCATTGGCGAAGCCGAAGTCGCGAGCCATGCGGCGCACCTGTAGCTTGGTCAGGTCGGCGAGCGGAAAGTGACTCAGCCGCAGCTGGTTTTGATCTAGCAGATACAGGAAATAGGTTTGATCCTTGTCCGCATCGGCACTGAGTCGCAGCCGGGCCCGCCCCGCATCATGGCTGATCCGCGCGTAATGTCCCGTCGCAATGCCGGTGGCCCCGAGATCTAGGGCGTGGTCGAGAAAGGCCTGGAATTTGATTTCCTTGTTACAGAGGACATCCGGGTTCGGCGTGCGGCCCGCCCGATGCTCGTCGAGGAAGCGCGTGAAGACCCGATCCCAGTACTCAGTGGCGAAGTTGACCTTATGCAGTGGGACACCAAGTCGATTGGCGACGGCTTCGGCATAAGCAAGATCCTCCGCTGCCGCACAGTAGCCCACCGAATCGTCCTCCTCCCAGTTCTTCATGAACAGCCCTTCGACGGCGAAACCTTGTTCGCAGAGCATCAGGGCCGCGACAGCTGAGTCCACGCCTCCAGAGAGGCCGACGAAGATCTTCTCGCCGCGGGTGGGCGAGGGCCGAAACGAGCGGGAATTGGCAGGGGACATCAATCGCAAATCGTCGGATCATCGCGGCGGCCCCGCCGAGGACAGCAGGTGACTGACTCCGATCGGTTCAGAACGCCCAGCGGGCCGACCCGAAGCCGCCAATTCGCCCGGTTGGCGGCTGCCTGTGGCGGCAAGCGGCCGCGCTGCGCACCATCCGGTCGGGGTGTTAGGATAGCGCCTTCATCGAGCACGGGGTACAGATTCACGATGGCCTACGACAAGATTCAGGTCCCCGCGGGTGGGGAGAAGATTGAGGTGAATGCCGACGCGTCGCTTCGCGTGCCGCAGCGCCCGATCATTCCGTTTATTGAAGGGGACGGCATCGGTGTCGATATCACCCCGGTGATGCGCCGGGTCGTCGACGCCGCTGTTGCAGAGGCCTATGGCTCAGAGCGCAAGATCTGTTGGATGGAGATCTTCGCCGGCGAGAAGGCGACCCAGGTCTATGGGGAAGACGTGTGGCTGCCAACGGAGACCTTGGAGGCCGTGAAGGACTTCGTCGTGTCGATCAAGGGCCCTCTGACGACCCCCGTCGGCGGCGGCATACGTTCCCTCAATGTGACCTTGCGGCAGCAGCTCGACCTGTACGTTTGTCTGCGCCCGGTGCGGTATTTTCAGGGTACGCCGAGCCCGCTGCGGGAGCCCGAGCACACCGACATGGTCATTTTCCGCGAAAATTCCGAGGACATCTATGCCGGGGTCGAGTGGCCGGCGGGCTCGCCTGAGGTGAGGCGGGTGATCGACTTCCTGCAAGGCGAGATGGGTGTCACGAAGATTCGTTTTCCGGACTCGTCCGGCATTGGTATCAAGCCAGTCTCCTCTGAGGGAACTAAGCGACTCGTCCGCAAGGCCCTCAAGTATGCCATCGACAACGATCGGGCGTCGGTGACCCTTGTACACAAGGGGAACATTATGAAGTACACCGAAGGGGCCTTCAAACAGTGGGGTTACGACCTCGCAAGGGAGGAGTTCGGTGCCGAGGAAATCGATGGTGGACCCTGGTGTCGCTTCCCTAATCCGAAGACCGGCCGTGAGATCCTTGTCAAGGACGTCATCGCCGATGCGTTTCTGCAGCAGATCCTGCTTCGCCCCAAAGAATACGACGTGATCGCCACCCTGAATCTCAACGGGGACTACATCTCCGATGCGCTAGCGGCGCAGGTCGGCGGGATCGGGATGGCCCCAGGCGCGAACCTCTCGGATTCGGTCGCCATGTTCGAGGCGACGCATGGCACAGCTCCCCGATATGCCGGGAAGGATCAGGTCAATCCGAGCTCGCTGATCCTCTCAGCTGAGATGCTCTTGCGGCACCTAGGCTGGACGGAGGCAGCTGAGCGGATCATCCACGGAGTCGAAGGGGCGATCGCGGCGAAGACCGTGACCTACGATCTCGAAAGGCTTATGGAGGGCGCGAAAAAACTGAGCTGCTCAGGCTTCGGTGACGCGATCATCTCCAATATGTGACCGCTGGCCAAGCGGAAGTCGTCCGTCTCGGTTTGGCCAGTCTGCTGCGCCCGGGACGCGGCGGCGCAGGAACAAAAGAACTGACAGGGTCGGGGGTAGCGCCCGCGACCCTGGCCGGATTAAAGATCGTTGACGCTCTGTGCGCCTACGGCACGCGATAGACCTTGGCCGCGTGAAGCCCCTTCGGCCCCTGGGTCACCTCGAACTCGACCTTTTGACCTTCCCTCAACGTCTTGTAGCCATCCATCGCGATCGCCGAGAAATGGACAAAGACATCCTCCTCGCGGCCTTCGGGCTTGACAAAACCATATCCCTTGGCATTGTTGAACCACTTGACAATACCAGTGATCATAGACCTAACTCCTCCAGACTTGCCGCTGCCTTATCAATGGCAGTTAATCTTGCATCAATGGGCCGAGCCAGGCGCGATCCTGCCGCGCCTTGCGACCCAAGTATAGTCGCCTGATTTCTTTGGTCAAACCTGAGATCGATCAGAGCATGTGCCGGGAGAATGCGTGAGTCCGGCAGGGGAGGGCATCGTCCTTCGCGCTGAGAGTGGAAGTTCCTGCCCTGCGCCAACACATTCGCAGGAGGAAGGAAAGGCGTGCGAGCTTCAGGACGAGACGCCTCGCTTTCCCGCCGCGGTGGGTCCCGGCATCAAACGAAATGCGCGACAATTCGGTCACCATGAGCGATCATCTTCCTTACGAGGACCACGACTCAGAGATCTCGATCGAGGAGGCGAAGCCCAAACTGCGACGCCCGCCCTTGTTCAAGGTCCTGTTGCTCAACGACGATTACACCCCCATGGAATTTGTCGTCCAGGTCCTCGAGACCTTCTTCGCGATGAGTAAGGAGAAGGCGGTACAGATCATGCTGCATGTCCACACGCGCGGGGTCGGTGTGTGCGGAGTTTTCACGCGAGAGATCGCCGAGACCAAGGTGATGCAGGTCAATGATTACTCGCGTAACCATCAGCATCCGTTGATGTGCACCATGGAAGAGGCCTAAACCGCGATCCGTCGCTCGACAAGCGATGATGTCAGCGCTGATATTTTACGTATCCATCCAGCACGGTCTCAGGCAATGCTTAGCAAAGAGCTCGAATTCACTCTCAACCAGGCCTTCAAGCAGGCCCGCGAGAAGCATCACGAGTACATGACGGTCGAACACATGCTGCTGTCACTGCTGGATAATCCGACGGCGGCTAAGGTGTTGCGAGCCTGCGGTGCCGATGCCGATCGCCTGCGGAAGGAGATCGTTCAGTTCATCGACGAGACTACGCCCCTGATCCCCGCCGGGGACAAGCGCGAGACACAGCCGACCCTCGGCTTCCAGCGCGTGCTCCAACGCGCCGTCTTTCATGTCCAGTCGGCCGGTAAGAAAGAGGTGACCGGGGCGAATGTGTTGGTCGCCCTGTTCAGCGAACAGGACTCGCAAGCTGTCTATTTGCTGAATCAGCAGGACATCACCCGCCTTGACGTCGTCAACTTCATTTCCCACGGCATCTCTAAGGTGCCCGGCGAGAACCGCGACGAGGACCTGCACGGCGACGCTGACGAGGGGCGGGGTGAGGAGAAGGAGGCGGCTAGCCCGCTTGACAGCTTTGCGACCAACCTAAACGAGTTGGCGCGCCAAGGGCGTATCGATCCGTTGATCGGTCGCGCCCTAGAGATCGAGCGGACCCTGCAGATCCTTTGCCGCCGTCGCAAGAATAATCCGCTGCTCGTCGGCGAGGCAGGCGTCGGTAAGACCGCCATCGCTGAAGGCTTGGCCAAGAAGATCGTTGACGACGATGTCCCGGATGTGTTGAAGGACGCGGTGATCTACGCCCTCGACCTCGGCGGTCTTGTCGCCGGCACCAAGTACCGCGGCGACTTTGAGAAGCGCCTGAAAGCCGTGCTGGCGCAGCTGAAACGACTGCCGAAAGCCATTCTGTTCATCGACGAGATCCACACCATTATCGGCGCCGGCGCCGCCTCCGGTGGGGTGATGGACGCATCGAACCTAATCAAGCCGGTATTGGCCTCGGGGGACCTACGCTGCATCGGCTCGACCACTTACCAGGAGTATCGTGGGATCTTCGAGAAAGATCGCGCTCTGGCGCGACGCTTCCAGAAGATCGACATCAACGAGCCAACCGTTGAAGAGACGGTTGAGATCCTCAAGGGCTTGCGCAGTCGTTTCGAAGAGCATCATCAGGTCGCCTACACTCAGGCATCCCTGCGTGCCGCAGCCGAGCTGTCGGCCAAATACATCAACGATCGGCATCTTCCGGATAAGGCGATCGACGTCATCGACGAGGCCGGCGCGAACGTCCAGCTGAAGCCCCTCGCCAAGCGCAAGAAGCGCATCGATTTGACGGACATAGAATCAATCGTGGCCAAGATTGCCCGCATCCCGCCGCGAAAGGTATCTCTCTCCGACACAGAGGCACTGCGGAATCTGGATCGCGATCTCAAGATGGTCGTCTTCGGTCAGAATGACGCGATTGATGCCTTGACGGCGGCGATCCGTATGAGTCGATCCGGTCTCGGGCACGAGGAGAAGCCGATCGGCTCCTTCCTGTTCACCGGACCAACTGGCGTCGGCAAGACCGAGGTCACCCGGCAGCTGGCGCGGATCCTCAGCATGGAGCTGATCCGCTTTGACATGTCGGAATATATGGAGCGCCATACAGTCTCACGTCTGATCGGCGCCCCACCGGGCTACGTCGGCTTCGATCAGGGTGGCCTGCTGACCGAGGAAATTACCAAGCACCCCCATTCCGTCCTTCTGCTTGACGAGATCGAGAAGGCCCATCCCGATGTCTTCAATCTGCTGCTCCAGGTAATGGACCACGGCACGCTGACCGACAATAACGGCCGCCGCGCGGATTTCCGTAATGTGGTCGTGGTGATGACGACGAATGCGGGCGCGGAGGAAACGAGCCGTCGTTCAATCGGTTTCTCCGAGCAGGACCATTCTACGGACGGCCTCGAGGCCCTGAAGCGTTACTTCTCGCCGGAGTTCCGGAATCGTTTGGATGCTGTTGTCCAGTTCCGCTCCTTGTCGAATGAGATCATTGCGAATGTCGTCGACAAGTTCATTTTCGAGCTGGAACAGCAACTGGCGGAGAAGCGCGTCGCTTTGACCGTTGATACCGATGCACGAGCCTGGCTGGCGGAAACCGGATACGACCGCCAAATGGGGGCAAGGCCCATGGCGCGGGTGATCCAAGATCACATCAAAAAGCCACTCGCGAACGAGCTGTTGTTCGGCGGGCTGGCGAACGGCGGCTCAGTGCGTATCTACGTGCAGGATGAGGGCTTGGCCTTCGAGATTGGGGATAAGAAACTTCGGTGAGATTTGGCGCGGCCCTTCAATCGCATGTCGCATTGCGGCCATTGCAACTAAGGAAGCGGTCGACTAGCAGGTTTTGCGATTGATCGAGTCTGACGGCACCGCAGCCTTCACCGGGCGCGATAGACTATCCGGCCCTTGGTGAGGTCGTACGGCGTTAGCTCTACCGTGACCTTGTCGCCTGTGAGGATACGGATATAGTGCTTGCGCATCTTACCGGAGATATGCGCTGTGACGACGTGGCCGTTTTCCAATTCGACACGAAACACGGTATTCGGGAGTGTATCGAGGACCGTGCCTTCCATCTGAATTACGTCTTCTTTGGACATCTCTAGCTTGTCGGTGTCTGAAGTAGCGGCTCCTTTTGAATCCGACCAGTATACCACACGCCCATAAACGATGAGCGGATCCGGACCGCAAGCGATATCGAACAGACCATCTGCGGACCGCGCGGCGGGATCCCCAAGCCTCGGCAGCCCGCGCCGAATAGCGCGGTGAGCTCCAGATTCTTGAGTGCCGGCAGCGCGCCCTGCGTCCGCGTGCGTAACTTTACATAATATACATTATGCGCAATCGACCAGGTTGGCGAATCGGGTCCGAGTCCGCGGCACGACTGGGCTGAGCACGAGTTACTCGCGGAGGGCTTCGCGGCCAATCTCGCCACGCTCAAGCCGCTTCAGCAGCTCCTCTGCCTGAGCAACGACGCGGCCGGCAACCCGGATCCCACTGCAGTCAAACTCCTCGCGATCCTCGCCGGCTACGTGCCTTGGCCTGGCTGGGATGGCTGGGAGGTCCACCAGGGCTTGCTGTTCCCCCCAGGCTACCGCCGCGGTGGCATCCCGCCCGGTGAGTTCTTCGCGCTCGTCTTCTACCGCCAGCAGGTGAGCCAACTGCAGCGCGAGAACGCGCGCCTCGAGCTGAGCATTCGCGAGCTCGAGGTCCAGCTTGCTGAGGCGGCCTTTACGGGGTCTCGGACCAGTGCGGGTGCTTAGTAACACCCGCACTTCCCGACACGGGTGTCGCCTTGGCGGTATGCGGACGCACGAAGCGTGCACATCGCACTTTGTGCCATGGGTGGCACTCGGCCTACGGAAGCGTTGACGTGCCGTTGATTGATTGGGTCACCGTCAAGGTCCCGCTGCAGGGGTTCAGCGCAGCGAATTTGGCGACGCTCGATGGCCTAGGCGATCGGATTCGGCGCTTTGATCCGCTCACCGGTGAGATTGCCTGGGAGACGCGTGCCTGGGACTCGATCGCCTCGGACTCGCATCAGGTGACCTATCGGGTCGGCGGTGATGCGCTCGCCCTGCAGGGCTCGCCCGCTCGGGTGTTGGGAGATGGCGATGCCGTCTTCGGCTCGGGGTCCGCAGCGGCGCTTGATCTCCTGGGGTGCGTCGAGGCCATGCTAGACCATCTCTGCCCCGTGATCGGCATCTCACGGCCGGCTGCGGCGGCCTGCAAGGTCACACGGGTTGATGTGACCCAGAACATCTTCCTCGGCACTCGCGATGACGTGCGCGTTGCGCTGCGCGCGCTACGTGACTGTGAGGGTGGCCGGTTCAAGGTGACGAATCAGGATGGCGACACCGTCTACTGGAATAGGCGGAGCGCCCTACGCAGTGGCAAGGCCTACGCGAAGGGTCCCCATCTGCGCTACATGATGAAACAGAAAGACCAACACGGGAGGATCTATAGCGAAGACGAGATCATGCTTGCGATGCCGATCCTACGGCTCGAAGCGAGCCTCAAGAATCAATTCTGGCGAGAGAAGCGCATCGGAAAAGACTAGCAACAAGTAACCGCGGCAGAGATATACGGCGAGTGGCAGAACTACTTCGAACGAATGATAGGCCAAGCGGAAGTGACAGAGATGAATGTTGAAGAGCGCGTGAAAGCAGTGGCGAAGACCGAAGGGCGAGCGAAGGCTGCTATCGGCTGTTGGGCATTGATCAAGGCTTACGGCTGGGAGAAGGCGCGGACTATGACGCATGAAAGGACCTGGCAGCGCGGCGCGGGCTTGGGCCCGCTGCATATGGTCAGCGCCTGGGCGGTGGCCAATCGCGTCGTGCTGGGGCAGGTGGCCACGGAGGCGAAGTCCAACGAGATCACGGCGATTCCGCGCCTGCTCGATCTGCTGATGTTGGAAGGCTGCATCGTCACCATCGATGCGATGGGTTGCCAGACCAAGATCGCCGAGCAGATCATCGCCGGAGGAGGTCGAGGAGGCATTCATCGACGCCGATGCCAGGGATTACGCGGGGTTCA
>CAZOWL010000126.1:0-9620 GCA_964583605.1 uncultured Chromatiaceae bacterium
GCCGGATGGTGTAACACTCCAAGTCCGGTTCTGCGAGGAGCCGGGGACGAACCGATGCATGGCGGAGATATTGCGGCACCGCCGGGAAACCAGGCGGCAAACAGAGAAAACAAACATCTGCCTAAGCGGCGGCAAGGCCCCGGCTTACTCTCCGGTGGCAATACAACGTTTTTGGCCTGGACAGGGGTCGGCGTCAGGAGGGGCCTGGGGCCGGTGCAGCCTGGCAAGGCCGCGTGTTCTAGCGGGTGAGAGTCCCGCCTGGGTAGTCGTGAGCCGTGAGCCTAGTATCGAGCCTTGCGGCGCGGCTGGTAACTCTGCGCCGCGGCGGACGGCCGTGCGTGCGGAGTCGACAGGGCGCTGGACCGCTCTCCTGTTCGATGCCGGAGGACTCGGGCAGGGCCGAATGGTGCCGGAAGGCGCTTGCCGCGCACACTCGTCAGTGCTTTCATGGCGAAGAGACACTTAACGCCAAGCACGGCCCGATCGGATCGTGCTAGGCGATCCCGGTCACTGCGCTGCTCAGTCTGATCGACCCAGAGGCGACTCATGACCGACCCACCCCGCGCTTCGCGCCTATCGGTGGAGGACTATCTCGCCGCGGAGGACGATCGATCGGCGCGAGAAGCGACTGGCCTACCAGATTATCCCGAGCCTGCGGGAGTGTCTTTTGATCGAGCAGGACTCGCGCGCCGTCGAGATCCATCGCCGCAGCCAATGCTCGGGCGCGGAGTACATGACCGACGGCCGCGTCCGCCTCGACAGCCTCGGGGTGGATGTGCCGTTGGATGCGATCTACGAGGATGTGCCGGTCGCGCGTTGAGCAGCCGACCTGGTCGGGTCGTAAGGGGCAAGGCAGGGGTCTCGCTTGTCGGAGATCGATCATGGCCCGATCCGTAAGGCGATGGATCGGGTGCGCGAGCTGAGCGCCACCTCTGGCGCCGTTGCTGCTTGCAGTGTGGGATGCTAAGCGGTGCACCTACGGCGTACGGCCTGGGAAAATCCCGGGTCGGTGTCCCGTTACACCGTGCCCTCGGTTGCTAAAATGCACTCAATCCATTCAAGCAGCTACCGCCATGACCGAAAACGTAGAGAATCTGATCATCGAGCATCTACGCGCCTTGCGCTCTGAGATCCAGACGTTGCGCACTGAAATGCAAGGTGAATTTCGAGATGTCAAGGCCCGCCTCAGCACGCTCGAAGTCGCCATGTCCGGCGTCAAGCGCGATCAGGCGGGGTCGCTGGTGGACTAAGCGCGTCAGCAGATGAGCTTGGATCAGATCGTCGAGCGGATTCAGCGCATCGAGCGTCGCCTAGAGCTGTCGGACGGGTAGCCGGGTAGGGTACGCACCGCGTACCATCCGGCGACCAACGGGCCACCCACGCCCGTTCTTCTCCTCCCCCGACCGCGACCGAGACCGCTCCGGCGGTCTCTCTTCTATCGGCTACGCGCATCGCGCACCTCCCCCACACCGCCCCTGGTAACGCTCGATGCCGGCGGTCGGGGCCGCTTCTCTGGAACCTCTCCGGCAATGGGACGGTGGGCGTGACGGTGAACATGGGATGGTACGCGGTGCGTGCCGAGGGGCCCTCGTCGATCGCCAAGGGGTATCCTGATCGGGGCTCGGGATTGTCGCATTGTAGCAAGGCAAGAAGGAATGGTGCGGGCTGGCAAGGCCGCGGTTTCTAGCGGGTACGCGGGGAGCATGTGGCGATAAGCATCACAGGAACGGCTAAGGCGCGGCATCGCTCACTTGGCGATCCCGAGGAACACCGCCAGGCAACGCTCGACCTCCACCATCGTATCGGCATCGATGCGCCCGAAGGTCTGGCCCACCTTATCGCGTTTCACGGTCATGGCCTTGTCTACCATCACCTGCGATGGCTGTTGCAGGCCATTCTCCGCACTGGGCTCAACGGCTATGCGCAACAAGGGCGCGGCAACCAGCTTGCTGGTCACCGGCAGCACGGTCACCGTGGTGTGCTCATTGAATTGATCGGCCTGGATCACCAAAGCGGGTCGGGGCTTGCCGAAATCGCCTTGCATGGCGATGGTCACCAAGTCGGCGCGCATCAATCCGCCCAACCGTCCACGTCCGCCAGGGCCTCATCCATCCACTGCTGCATGTCCCGGTCAGCCATGTCCGCCTCCGCGGCAAGGCGAGACTGACGGCGGCATTCCTCCGCGAAGCCTGGCCGCCGCGTATCCGGCACCCATATCTGCACCGGGCGGAGTCCTGCCATGCGCAGCGCGTCGCGGTGCCTTTTAACGCGTGCATTAACGTGCGTGGTTGCCATGTGAAGCCTCTCTGCCTGATGACAGGCAGCAGGATACGGAACCGGTGCGTTACATGCAACTTACCGCCGTTGTGCCTCTTCGATGTCACCGATCCGTTGTTGTCAACACTCCGTCCACCCACACCGTCCACCCACTACGGTCCCCCCATGGACCGTCCCATCGATCCGGGACAGGGGGGGTCTCACAATGCAACATTTCAGGCCTGTAGGAGGGGCAGAGGGGTCAGACCACACCCGATCAAGCCTTAGGGTCAGGTCTCCCATGTAACGCGATCATGGACCGTTCGGCGACACACGGGCCAGAGACTGGGGTCAGGTGGAAATGCAACGTCTTTGGCCTGGAGCAGGCGTCGGCGTCAGCCTGACCCGATCGTGGGTTGGCCGGGCACTGGTATCCTAACGGAACGTGCGGTCAGGTCCCGCAAAGTAAGGTTCCACGACGTAGCAGAGGCAGGATGACGGGGCTTGACGCGCTCGATGTGGGGCTGGGGATTGCCGCCGCGCTGCCGTCTGCCGCGAGTGAAGCGCGCAAGCGGATGCTCGCCCTCGGCGGTGCCACAACGAAAACCGGAGCGACCGGCATAGGAGCGGGCGCTGTCGCCGTCGAGCGCGCATTCAACAACGCACCACCCCAAACCCCATGGCTGTCGCGCTTCGGCCATCACCGGATCCGCGGTCGCAAGCGTTGCGATGCCGGCATGACCGACCACGGCCAGATGCAGGGGATCGAGCGTGCGAATGGGGTGGTCCGGGTAGCGGGCGATCAGAATCGCGGCCTCGGCGAAACGGCTATCCTCGATCGGGTAAAGCTGCAACCAGCCCTGGGCAACATCGTCCAAAAAGGCGGCAAAGAGCACCGATTCCTGCAATGCGGTCAACTCCCCCATGCGCCGTCGGCGGCTGAGCAGTGAGCGCATTTCCGTGTGCGTCAGGCTGCTGACGACGGCGACATCGAGATCCTGTAGCCAGCTGACAAACGCATCAGAATTGGTCTCGTTCAGGTACCACTTCGCCAGCGCGCTGGTATCCAAATAGGCCCGTGTGTCAGCGTTCACCGCGCTCCGCGCGGATCAGCTCAGCCGAGGAGGACGCCACCCCCGTCGTGCTCTGGCGCAAATCGGCATGATCCGGGCGCCTAGGTTGCCTAGAAACCGGCAGAATTCGGCCAATCGGGCGACCGCGCCGGCTGACAATCAGCTCACCCGCCTCGTCTACCAACTCATCGAGGCGTCCAAGCGCAGCGCGCATCTCTCTGATATTGAGCTCTTTCATCCCATCAACCCTTATGTGCTGCATTCAAGCAAAGGGAAGCACAACACAACGAAGGATGCTAGGGGAGGAGGGTTCAAGTCTTGAGCTGCAAGGGCAGGACATAGAGGGCTTTCTTGGGGCGCGCACCGGCATTGGCCCGATCCTGACGACCCCGTCCGCTTGTCTCACCCAGGCGTTGCCAATTGGCGGCCTTGTAGACCGTCCCGGCATACTGCGCCCCGTCGACGAAGGTCTCCAGCAGCACCGGGGCCTTGCCGTAACGCGCCGGCCAATCGGCCTGAACGCGCGCGGCGGCCAACGCCAGCACGTGCGAGCCGAGGTTCGGCACCGCGATGCTCGGCAGCAGCAGGAAGCGGCTGTTGGCCGCGACGCGACCCAAGTTAGCCCGCCGGGCGTGGGCGCACCAGCCGATCCGCTCATCGCGCGCCGAGCCAGCCGCATACCCGCCGCGACAGGGCGCTGCGCGTGCGGCCTGGCTCCGCGACGGCCGCGCGGATGCGCTCGATGATGCCGCTGGCGAATGTCCGCCCGAACAGGTGCATGCGGCACAGGATACGCCCGAGCGGCGACAGTGGTCAGTGTGTCTACTAGACAGCCCTTTGGGAGGGGGCTGGGGTGAGGGAGCGATCAGGGGCGAGGCGACATTTCATCGTCCGGCGTGGGTCGGCTCGCCCCATGATCGTTAGGCGGCAGAGGGTTGACCGGGGCCCAGCAACATCCGGCGGCCGCCTAGCGCGAGCTGTTTGCCAGCGAAAGCGGTCCCGAGAGCCTCCGAGCCTTGCTTAGCTATGAGTCAGCGCCTCGACCGCCACGAAAGGCGCCTTGGACGAATCGAAAAGCGCCTCAGGCTCGCCTCGCAGGCCGTATTGCCGTCCGCGGCTGCGGCCGAGATCTCGGGGGCCTCGAGGGCGCGGCCAGAGTGCCGCCTAGCGCCGGCGGCGAGCCCCGGCCCCGGTCGTCTCAGTCAGCTCGTCGGCGATGACAACTTGGTAGGAGTATCCCTGCTCGGTGAGGAAGAGCTTGCGGTGGTGGGCGAATTCTTCCTCGCGGGTGTCGCGCGAGACCAGCGTGAAAAAATGGGCCGCGCGACCGTCGGCCTTGGGGCGCAGGATGCGACCAAGCCGCTGGGCCTCCTCTTGTCTCGAGCCGAACATCCCTGACACCTGAATGAGCACGTCGGCATCGGGTAGGTCGATGGCAAAGTTCCCGACCTTCGAGAGCACGATGCAGCCCAGCTCGCCGCGGCGAAAGCGTTCGTAGGTCCGTTCACGCTCGGCCTGCGGGGTCTTGCCGGTGACCAGGGGTGCACCGATCTCGTTGGCCATGGCCTCGACCTGGGCGATGTACTCCCCGATAACCAGGACGCGGCCGTCTGCGTGCTCTCTGAGTAGTTGGCGCAGTCGCTCCATCTTGACCGGGTTCTCGGCGGCGATGCGGAACTGTGCCCTTCGGTTGGCAAGCGCATACTCCATGCGCCGCTCCTGGGTCATCGGAATGCGCTCCTCCACACAGGTCGCGGTCGCGATCCAGTTCTGATGCTCCAGATCGCGCCAGGGCACGTCGAAGCGTTTCGGCCCGATCAGCGCGAATACATCGCCTTCGCGGTTGTCCTCTCGGACCAAGGTGGCGGTCAGCCCCAGTCGTCTCCGGGCCTGCAGGTCGGCCGTCGCGCGAAACACCGGTGCGGGCAGCAGATGGACCTCATCGTAGATGATCAGGCCCCATGAGCGCGCCCGGAACAGCTCGAGGTGAGGGAAGTCGCCGTCGCGATCGGCGCGCCACGTCAGGATCTGATAGGTGGTCAGTGTGACGGGGCCGGTGCCCTTCTGCTCTCCCGTGTACTCGGCAATCTCGTCCGGCAGAAGGCTCGTCTTGTCGCAGAGCTCTCGGCGCCACTGCTTGACCGAGGTGAGGCTCGTCGTCAGCACGAGCGTCGTCTGACTGACCAGCTCCATGGCCGCGAGGCCGACGATGGTCTTGCCCGCACCGCACGGCAGCACGATTACGCCGCTGCCGCCGCGGGCCGAGCCGGAGGCGTAGAACGACTCGGCTGCCTGCCTTTGATACGCGCGGACCGAGAAGGGGACGTCTGACGCCGTGCGGTCGCTTAGCCTAATGGCCAGAGCGTCGCCGCTTACGTAGCCGGCCAGGTCTTCGGCTGGGTACCCGGCCGATACCAAGGCTTGCTTGAGCACGCCCCGGTGCTTGGGCGCGACGCGGAAGCCCGTCGCGTCGATGCGGTCCGAGAGGTAGCTCCCAACCTGTCGATCGCGGCTCAAGAGCTCGGCGACAAGCGCGTCCGCGCAGGTGCAGCGCAGCATGCCGTCCTCGCGGGTGATGATGACGCGCCCGAAGCGCCCCGCCAGCTCGAGGACGGTCTGATCCACGTTCTCGGGGACGGGATAGCGAGCATGCTCATGGAGGGCGGCCACCATCTCATCGGCGCTTAGCCCCGCTGCCCTGGCATTCCAGATGGACAGCGGCGTCAGCCGGTAGGTGTGCACATGCTCTGGACTCTTCACCAGCTCGGCGAACGGGGCGATCGCCGCCCGGGCCTCGTCTGCGCGGGGCGCGTGACACTCGAGCAGCACGCTGCAGTCGCTTTGCACGACGAGCGCGTTCTCAGGACAGCTGGCCATGTGACTCAGGCTCAAACCGCCCCCGGGGCCGATTGCTTGCTTGGCCCCTGCCGTCGTCGGCATTTCGCGAAGCGCGTTCGCTCCCTCGTCCTCTGGGAGCGGGTTGGGGTGAGGGAACGATCAGGGGCGAGGCGCCATTTCATGGGCTGGCTCGGCTCGCCCCATGATCGTTAGGGCGAGGCTTGGCCGGTTTGACGCCGCCCTCGGCCACCAGATAGCCGGCCTCGCGCAGCGCGCGCTTGAATGCGGTTTCCGAGGATGCCGGCACGACGAGATGTCGCTTACCCGCCAGCATGCAATGCTTACGCGTCCGTGAGTCGTTGGCGATGAGGAGCGCCAGCGTGGGGTCGGCGCATTCGAGGAGCCGCGCCAGGCCCTGGTCCTGGATCTTGGTGCTGCGCTCCGCCACGTCGGCGAGGAGACGCGTGACCGTCTCTGGAATCGCGACACGACTGCGCGTGGTCAGGAACTCGCGTATCTCGTCGATGGGGCGGCCTTCCTCGACCGCGGTGAGCAGCTTGGCCTGATCCAAGCGCCAGACAAGGTCCGAGACTTGCGTCGCATAGGTATCGAGGGCGATGCGGTCGCCCTGCTCGAGCTCGGCGCCGATGGCGGTGATCTCGAGGTTGGGGAGCACGATGAGCACCGGCTTCGTTTGGATGGGGGCGGGCTGGTAGTCGGTCTCAACGCCGAGGCAGTAGGCGCCAAGCGGTGTGATGCGGATGTAGATCAGCCCGTCGTAGCGGCTAAAGTAGACGAGATCGTCCGCGCCCCAGAGGTCTCCATAGTCGGGTCTCGCCCCGGCCGGCGGGATGAGCGCCACATCGATGACCCCGAGTGTTGCGGCGTATTCGAGCAGGAAGGCGAGGAGGTAGCGCTCCTCGAGAATCTGCTCTCCGCCTTGGTACCCCAGCGATCCGTATTGTTTCTCGCAGATGTAGAGGTCCCAGGCGTTGCGAGTGACCGTGAGGTCGTTGCCCGAGGCGCGCATAAAACGCTGGATCTCGTCGGCAGTGATCCAGGACCCCGGCGGGCACTCGGCCAGGGTGTCGGCGATCGCATCTCGCCGCGACGACAGGGCGGTGAGCCCGCGCTTGCCCTTGCCAGTCTGTCCTTTGACGCACTCGATGCGCGATAGCTCGTCGAGTATGGTCGTACCGATCCACTTAGACCAGAGCTTGTCTATGGTCTCGGCGGCGGGCTGAGAGAGCGCATTGCGTCCTGCCTTGGTGAGCTGCAGCTTCGAGCCCGAGAGCTGCGCGAGCCCTCCGGCTTGGACGAGGAGCGGCCAGGCAAAGGCGCGAATCGGCCCGGCGTTTTCATCATGCCACTTGCTCTTGACCGGGAGGATCGGGTAGTAATCGCCGCCTTCCAGGATGCCGGTGATGGCCTTGATGGTCGCGGCAGAAGGGCGTCGCGTCTTGTCGCTGACTGCGACCTTGCCCGAATCGATCAGGCGCAGCATCGCGAGCAGCTCTCGCTGGGCGGTCAGCTCGGTCTTGTGAACCGACAGCGGCACCTCAACCGTGCTGTGCTCCTGCCTTTTGGTCTTCGGATTCCAACTCGACCAGGGCTGTACGTAGGCGGCGGGAAGCTCTGGAAGCGTCTTGATCTTGACTTCTGTGGGCTTCGGCACGAAGGCCTCGAGCCGCGCCTTGAGGTCGTCGGGCATCACCCCCGAGTAGAAGAAGAACGCGAGGGGCGATGGGCTTCGGAGATAGCCACTCGTGTCAACGGTGCCCCAATCGGGGCTGCGGCCATACTTGGCGGCGAAGCGACCGGCGAGGAACTGCGTCGAGCTCGAATGCACCACCTCCGCGACGGCTGCCCGCTGCAGGTCATCGAGTCCTCGCCAGACCGCTTGCAACCGCTCACCGTCGAGATGCCGCTTGATGACGGCGGCGATGTCGGCCTTGCGGGTCGGGATCGCCTGGTTGGTAAGCCTGGCCAGCTTCTTGAGATCCGCAGCGGTCATGTAGTCCGTTAGTGCGATCTCGAGTGTGGGAATTCTCCGATCTGAGAAATCTCGATTCATTTTGTCCCCTTTCGCTTCGCGGGCTGACCCCGCCCGCGGTCACTCTAGTTCGCTCTTGCCCAGCCATTGCCGAGCCTATTGTACTCCGCACTACTCCCAAGCGGTCTGGGCACAAACGTCGTCGATCAGGAAACGCACGCCCTGGGTGTCCGCCGGGTTGAGCCATAGCAGCCGATCGAAGACAGGTTCGGCTTCCTCGAAACGCCTAGGTCGACGCCGGCACAGGCCGAGCCCGTGCAGGCAGCACAGGAACGGTCGGTTGTGTATGTCCCCCCAGGGGAGCAGACCGTCGAAGTCTGGCCGATTCGAATGACTGCCTGGGACCGCGGGCGATGACTGGCTTGGCCCATGCCTCGATCGGCTCGCGCTTCTCTCCCCAGTAGTGCTCCTCAGGTGTCCAGAGGCCCCGCCCGTGGAGCTTGAGCGGAACCAACCCCAACGCGCTGATGCCGAGGCGCGACGACTCGATTTCGCCAGAGGGGTAGGGGTGCCCCGCATAGGTCCACTGCTTGCCAGGTTTCACGATCGCCATCGACAACTCGCCCGGCATCCAATTCCGCCAGGGCCTCTCGCGTTTCGTGGGCTCGAGGCGGTCGCAGATCCTCGTGCTCCACTTACTCGCGCGGCCGAGCGTACGCTCGCCTATTCTTCTCCGACGACAGACAGCCGAAGGGTGGAAGGGCATGTCACTGGCGCTACGCGATCTCGAGCACCATACCTACGGCGACTACCTCAAGTGGTCCGAAGATGTCCGCTACGAGCTGATAGACGGCTCTGCCTATCTGATGGCGCCGGCGCCGACGCTCGATCACCAGGATGTCGTCGGCGAGATCTATCTCCAGCTACGCCAAGCGCTCAATGGGGGGTCCATGCCGCGTCTTCATTGCCCCGGTCGACGTGCGCCTGCCCAAGGCGGACGAAGCGGACGAGCATATCGACACGGTTGTGCAGCCGGATGTGCTCCTCGTCTGCGACCCCACGAAGCTCGATCGGCGGGGCGTGCGCGGGGCGCCAGATCTCGTCGTCGAGGTCCTCTCGCCGGCGACCGCGAGCCATGACCACCAACGCAAGCGGCGGAGCTACGAGCGCGCTGGGGCAAGCGAGTACTGGCTCGTGCACCCGGTCGATCGCATGGTGACCATCTATCGCCTCCAGGACGGAGAGTTCGGCAAGCCAGACGTGCAGGAGCTCGCCGGCGAGACGGTTGTTGGTGCGCCAAGCGAAGCTTGGCGCTTCTTGCCGGGTGGAAGTCCCGGTCGGGTAAGGGCTAGCCACCCACCCGTATCGCGTGTTACGCCTGTGGCGGAGAGCGATGCCTTGGTAGGGACACTGAAGCCATCGTGAACAACACAGGTGAAGCGTACACAGAGAATCTTGTA
>CAZOWL010000127.1:0-9510 GCA_964583605.1 uncultured Chromatiaceae bacterium
ACCGGTCCTCATCACTCGCGACGCGGCCATTTGAGCCCCTCTTGTCACATTGGTGCTCATACTCGGGTACTGCCTTGCGCGATTCCCCAAGAGCCCTTGCTCGTCGCTCGCCTGGTTCGCTGCCGCCGTTGTGACACTCGATGCCGTCTGAGACCCCGGGGGGACGGTTGGTGCTTGTCAGTAACGCACCGCCCGCGTGGCCTGCGCCCGACCTGACGGGATCGGCTCTCACCCAAAATCGATGTTTCTCGGGGCTACGTGTCGGATTCAGGGCAACACCCTTCACCTCGTGTCACTCGCTTATCTGGCCGTCCGGCTTCCGCCTTTCGGTCGTTACACTTCCGAGCGGCTGACTAGGCCTTACTCGGGAGAGCTTCCCGCTGACGCGGTTCTCTCACAGCGGGCAACCATTGCCAGGTCACCCAGGTCTCCCATTGCACGCTCACCGCGGCATGGCAAGGTCGCGCAAGCGGGAACCGTGTAACCTCGTAGCATTCCTCGAGCTGCGCGTCGGTCATCCCCTTCGCCGCGGCCAGCTTGGCGATCGTTGCTCGGCGCCGCCCTCCAAGCGTCCCAGGGCCGACTGCTTCATGCGCACACGAGACGCCACCGCGTCCTGCGTCAGGCCCAGATACTCGGGGAACCTGCCGGTCGCCCAAGGGATACCCGCGGACACCATCCCTCCCGAGGTGTCGCGGCAGATCGCCATCGACAGCGATGATCTGCGAGCTGCAACCGCAATCGCCGGTACGGCTGCTTGCCCGTAGCGAATCAGGCAGGATGTAGGCTCAGGCTCCACCACGGCATGGAGAAAACCTCATCGAAATCGATCAGGTATGGCTCAGCTCGAGCCGCCTCTCGATCCGCTCGATGCGCCGTCTGAAATCGTCCAGCTCCGAGCGCCCAGAATAGACTACTTAAGATGGCGGGGCGTCCATGGCCGGCACGGGCACCTTGAATTCTTCAAGGTGCCATTCCACGGCGACCTCAGTGTAGGATCCGATCAGGGTCCTCCATCATTGCCTCTATCCTATTGGGCCAATCGAGACCGGAAACGGCATGACCACCGAGAATGGCCCATCCGCGGGGTTTCCGCGGCTCATCGCGAGCCCGAGCGAGCTCGCCGCGCGGGTAGACAGGGGCGGCTCCATCCAGCGGTTGGTTTAGAGAGATTCCCGCTTCAGTTACGATCTTCCCCTCGCGGCCACCATAGCCCAGATGAGTCTGAGAGAAACTGCCAACTGGCCAGGGCGGCTTAACCGGGTGTCCGTTTTCCCTTTACCACGCCATCGCTTGATAATGCCCCCGGCGCCGGCATGGCCGCCCCCATTTGGAAGAACCTTCGCGGGCAGGGCTGTACGATCCTATCGATGATTGGGGGTACCGCCAGCGCCTCCGGCGCGACGGCGTCGGGATCGGGCTGCGAGGGTGTCCGGGCCAGGGCCGGTCGATTCTCAGCGGGAGCTCGGTACGCCAAAGGATCGAGGCCAATGGCTGGGACCGGCGATGCTGTCGTGGCGATCCGCGTGCCGCTCTGTGTGCGGGCGAGATCCCACCGGCCAAAGCTCGGTCGGACGCGGCCAGCCGTGACGAGGCGCACCGTCCAAAAGATCGGCGCCCACAGGAGGTTGGCGATCGGCGCGAGTCGATTGACGAAGTCACGGGTGCGAGCCGCCGCGTGATGGAAGATGACATAGGCGGCCAAGAGGCGCTCAAACGAGGCAAAGCGGGATTCCTGGAGATCCTTCGCGAGCCCAGACCAATCCCCGCGCAGCACCCAGGGCAGATCTTCCAGCGCGCGGGCCGAAACGCCAAGCAGTACGAAGCGGTCGACCTTGTCGGCCGAGGCCGGGTTGTGGCCAACCCCAACGACGATCGCTCCGGCGCCCATGTTGCGGACGCCCCGGGCCTGGCTCGAGGTCATGCACGCGGCCGCTTCCGCGCGCTCCCGGCCGGCCCAGCGCCCGTCGGGAAGCCCCAGGAACAACACCAGGCCGCGAGTGATACGGTGGCCGTAGCCATGGAGCAGCTCTCCGGACCGGGCATCGGCCGCATGGATGCCGACGAATCCCGCGAACTCATAGGCCAACGAGAAGAGCTTGCTGACGTATTGCGCGAGCAGGTCCTTGACGTAGGACTCATCGCCGATGACCAAGGTGCGGCCAACGAACAGGCGGTCCCATAGCGGTCTCTCTTCGGCCCAACGCAGGAGCAGCGTGAAGGTGACGCCGGCAAATAGGAAATAGGCCGTTTGAACGACGACTGACAGGACCTTTCCGATACCATCCGCCGGGTTGAACATCGCCCAGCCCGTCGCGGCATGCAGCAGCTGCCCGAGTCCGATAACCGGATTCCAACCGAGCCACAGCATCACGAACAGGTGTAGCGCCGTGAAGATGAAGACGAGCGCTGGCTCGATGAGCAACCGGGACAGATAACGTCCTTCGCGCAGGAGCGTGTCACGCTCGGCGGTGCTGACGTCCCAGCCCTCTTCGGTCCGCCCGAACAGGGCCGCCGAGCGGGCCACCGACACGCGAGCCAGGGCGTCCAGCTTGGCGAGATCGTCGTGGCTCGTTGCGAGGCCGTAGGGAAGACCATCGTCTGCACAGAGGGTCTGGGCCGCGCGTATGAGGTGCAGCAAGAGCTGGGTTAAGGTCGCGTGGGTCGCGGCGGCACTCACAGTCGCCGGCTCGGCCGTGCGCCAGCCGGCGCCGGTCGTGAGGATGCGCGCCGCCCAAGGTGCCCCAGCCTTGACGCTCTGCCCAACGGCGGCGCCCATCAGGGTGTCGATCTCGCCGGTCATGACGAAGACCGGCCCGGCCTTATTCAGGCCGTGCAGTGTGTTGAGGAATTTCACCGCATCCAGGGTGTTGAAGGTCTGACCGGAATGGCTGATCGCGAGCGTGACGGTCGACGGCCCGACTGGATAGCGCTGCGGGTCCTCGGAGTAAGAGACCGCGTCGACTGCCGCAACATGGAGTAACGGAAAGACCCGACGGAGGTCTTTCGCGAAGCGCTCTGCCAACGCCCGGTTGTTCTCAATCCCAAGCAGAAGCAGGTCGTAGGCCGCGCTCAGGGCGGGACCGCCCGGGGCGCGCGGGCAGGTCGGTCCGGTGCAGGCACTGTGGAGCAGGGCACCAGAGAAGGCCTCAGCAGTCCGTCGATTGAGAGACGTGGGGTCATCCCACTCACGCTGGATACGGTCGAGCACGACCGGAATATCCCGCATCTCAGCAAGCACCCGGTCTGGCGTATCGCGGCCTGGGGTGACCGCAACGGCCGGCTCCACGCAGGGATTCTGGCAGAGCGCGATCCAGCCCCCGAGGCCCCTGTCGTGGGCCGACGCGTGCAGCGCCTCCGGCGTGATGCGCTCGGTCCTGGGGGGCAGGCTCCGGTCCCAATTCGTCACCGTCATCGTGTTATCCGCGGTATCCTCGCAGACCCGCAGGAGGACGACGTCCCCGTCACAGAGGTCGTAGCGATAGACCGGCGTGATCGGCTCGCCGTCGGCGCCGTGCCGCCAGGCGCTCTTCAGCGCCGCGGCCTCAGAGGCGTAGAGCAGGATCCCCGTACCCGGATCGCTGGCGACGAACAGGGGCTGCCGCTCCGAGGCCAAGGCGATCACGCCGGGCTCCAGACTGGACGTTGCCACCAGGCCAAACGTGCCCTCGGCCTGCCCCATGAAGAGTTGCGTGGCCCGGTACAAATCGTTTAGGAAGAAGGCCCGCATGGCCTGGGCGACGACCCGTTTCCGCTTCGGTTTGGCTGACTCGGGCCAGTCCCGCGTCGCGGCGAGCGAGGCCTGCTGCAGGGCATCGAGCAGGGCCTGGATCGCAGTCGGATTGCGTCGGTAGAGATCCTCGAGCGAGGTACAGCCCACGAGGGTTGGAGTGGGCTCGATTGTCCCGCCAGCCCAGCGCGTGAACACCTGCTCGAAGACTCGGGTCAGCGCTCTCAGCATCGTCCTCGACAAGGCTTGTCCTGTCTGCATCGCGTAGGCGAGTCGCAGGGCCGCCTCCCACTGACCCTGCGCGAACAGTAGATCCATCATCCCGGCGATCTTCGGTGAGTCGCCTCGAGCAGGATTCTGGGTACCGAGAACCGAGCCGAGCCAGACACCAAGGTCCGCGTTGGGCAACCACCGTGTAGGGGTCGTCCAAGCCTCGAAATCGCCGTTGTGGGTGATCAAGTTCTCGAGCGTGCGGCGGCGGCGCACGAGTGCCTGTCCATCCACCATCCACAGTGACACGGTGCGCGCAGGCAACCACCGGTGCCAATGGGTCTCGATCTCCGACGGTGCGCTCGATGTCCCGTAGCGGTAATGGGCGACAAGGTGAAATAGCCGACGTAGCGGCCGGGCACCGAATAGACGGCGCCACGCGGCGCGCCACCGGAAGGCACGAAGCAGACTGCGCGTGAGGTCGCCACGCTTGTCGTTGACGACCTTGCGGCCGATGAACCGTCCTCCGGCATCCAGTACCGCGATGCCGCCGGCCTGCTGCCCGCGGATATCCGTCGCGTGCCCTAGCCGCGTGGCCAACGCGCTAAAGCGTGCCGGCAGAAAGCCCCGCTCGCGCGGATTGCGTTTCGCCAAGATTCCGAAGTTGCCGCAGAACACGACGCCGCCGACGCCCGAGACCAGCGTCCGATAGTCAGTCCACGCCGTCGCCAAGACCCACAGGTTCAGTCCTGCCAGCATCAAGAGGGCCAGATCCGCTAACGAATTCGGCCGCGACGCGAACTCCACCGATGGTGCCAACACGAGCAGGACGGCAAAGTTGGCGGCCGGTCCGGCCAGCGCGACCCATCGCCGCCGCACCGACGACAGCCCCGCCAACGTCATCGCCGGCGCCAGTGCGGCGTCACTGACGCCGGGAACGAAGAGGGGCCCAAAAGGCAGCAGGCTTGGTAGTCGAAACACCCTCAGATAGGCGCTGAGACGGGCCCTCGCCCCGTCCCCGCCAGCGAGGGCGTGACCGAGCCCGTGCACGGCGACGGTCAGGACGAGACAGACTCGGATCAGTGAAGGCAGTAGCAGTATGCCCCAGAGCCCAGAGACAAATCCGCCTACGCACGCCGCGACCGCGGCCGCCTCAGGAAGCACTCGATTCGTCCAGCGGCCGATGGGGCTCGCTGGCCCGGAGGCCGTCAAGACGGTGCCGCCCGTTCGGATCGGCCTGCCGGAGCAGATCAGGCTCGTCCGCCTGCCCGTCACCAATCGTCGAAAGAGCCCGTTGATGTCCAGAGTCGTCGCCGGACCGGGCCCCGCAGCTCGGCGGACAGGGCGCAGGGTGGAGAGAGCAACAAGGGAAGCACGGCACAGACTAGCCATCGCGTCAGGTTGCGCACGACACGGATGCGACATCGGGAGAGTCCTCCAGTCGAACGAAGCCCCGGAGGGAATGTTCCCTCGCAGCTCCAATCGCCCAGTTCCATTCCGGCCCGCGAATCGGCCCGGTAAGAAGCCCGTTGTTCTTATGCTGTGCGCGCCGCCCACGCGGTTCGACCGGTAACCCAGCTTTGGCCGACCCCGCGCCATGACTGTCTCGGAGAGCGTTAACAGCCTGGCAGGAGGGAAGCTATACCAGACTATTAAGCTTGGTCAATGTGAATATTGGCCCTCCTCCTGAGGTTCCGTGAAGCAGAGCTTCCGCGCTTGGTTTGCGCAGCGGGAGCTTCGCGACCAGGAGCACCAGGTCATCGCTGCTAGCAAGGCAATGCCGGGTGCGCACGGCACCGCTGCCCCGCCATGACCCGTGGTAATCTTCGGTGAGTCAGGGGCATCTGGCAGGGGCCAGCACCGCAGCGATGGCACAAACAAGCGCCGCACGGCGTGAGACGACCGAGACCCAGGACACCGTCGAGCAGCTGATTGCGCGGTTGGAGCGGCGCGATGCCGGCCGCATCACGGGTCGGCTGGTGCGACCGGCGATGCCGGCTCGGCATCGGCCGTTGCCGCCTGGGATGCATCCGGGGCTCGTCGAGGCCCTTGGCGCGCGCGGGATTACACAGCTCTACAGCCACCAGCGCGAGGCCTGGGATCGGGTCGCGGGTGGCAAGCACTTGGTGATCGCGACGCCGACCGCTTCGGGCAAGACGCTCTGCTACAACCTGCCGGTCATCGATGCGGTGCTGACGCGCGGCGTCAAGGCCCTGTATCTGTTCCCAACCAAGGCCCTCGCGCAGGACCAGGTCGCGGAGCTGAACGCGCTGAATCAGGCCGCGCAGCTCGGCGTCAAGGCCTTCACCTTCGACGGCGACACGCCCGGCGATGCGCGCAAGGCGGTGCGCACGCGCGGCGACATCGTCGTCTCGAACCCCGACATGCTCCACCAGGCGATCCTGCCGCATCACACCAAGTGGGCGCAGTTCTTCGAGGGGCTCGCCTTCGTCGTCGTCGACGAGCTGCACAGCTATCGCGGCGTGTTCGGCTCGCATGTCGCCAATGTCTTCCGGAGGTTGCGGCGGATCTGCCGCTTCTACGGCGTCGCGCCCCAGTTCCTGTTTGCCTCGGCGACGATCGGGAACCCGGCCGCGCTGGCCGAGCGTTTGATCGGCGAGCCGGTCAGCGCCGTCACCGAGAGCGGGGCCCCGGCCGGCGAGCGGCACCTGCTGCTGTGGAACCCGCCAGTGGTGAATCCGGACCTCGGGCTCCGCGCCTCGGCCCGCTCGCAGACGACGCGCATCGCGCGGCTCGCCGCCAAGCTCGGATTGCAGACGATCGTCTTCGCCCGCTCGCGGCTGATGGTCGAGGTGATCACCAAGTACCTGAAGGATGTCTTCGATCGCGACCCGCGTCGGCCGCCACGCGTGCTGGCCTACCGCGGCGGCTATCTGCCGAGCGAGCGGCGCGCCGCCGAGGCCGCGATGCGCGCCGGGCGTGTGGATCTGGTCGTCGCCACCTCGGCGCTCGAGCTCGGTGTCGACATCGGTGCGCTCGATGTCGCGATCCTGAACGGCTATCCGGGCACGGTCGCCGCGACCTGGCAGCGGCTTGGCCGGGCCGGCCGCAGGCTGCGGCCGAGCCTCGGCGTGCTGGTCGCGAGCAGCGATCCGCTCGATCAGTACCTCGTACGTCACCCCGAATTCTTCTTCGAGGCCTCGCCCGAGCAGGCGCGCATCCACCCGGATCAGCTCCTGATCCTGCTCGATCACGTGCGCTGCGCGGCATTCGAGCTGCCGTTTCAGGACGGCGAGACCTTCGGCCGCGAGGATCTCCCCGAGATGCTGCGCTATCTGCGCGACGAGGGGCTGCTGCAGCACCAGGGCGGGCGCTGGTACTGGGTAGCGGATAGCTATCCGGCCCAGGCGGTGTCCTTGCGCTCGGTGGCCGAGGGCAACTTCGTCGTCATCGAGACCAGCGACGGAGCAAGCCGCGTCCTGGCCGAGGTGGACTATACCGGTGCCCCCGGCACCCTCTATGAGGGGGCCATCTACATGGTGCAGTCGCGTCCCTATCAGGTCGAGCGCCTCGACTGGGTGGGCCGCAAGGCCTTCGTGCGGGCGACCCGCGCCGACTACTACACGGAGGCGATCGACTACACGCGCCTGAAGATCCTCGATCGTTTCGAGCTCCGCCCGAGCGGACCAGCGGCGGCCGCCCACGGCGAGGTGCACCTGGTGCGGCGCTATCCGGGCTACAAGAAGATCCGCTACTACAGCCACGACAATATCGGCTATGGCAACATCAACCTGCCGGATCAGGAGCTGCATACCACGGCCGTTTGGTGGCAGGTCCGGCCCGACGCCCTGGAGAGCCTGCTCGCGGATCGTCAGCAGGCGATCGATGGCTTCTTGGGCGCGGGCTACGCGCTACACCATGTTGCCGTGCTCCGCGCAATGGCCGAGCTCCGAGACCTCGGCCGCGCCGTCGGGGACGGCCAGGGGACCTGGTTCGCGACCCTCGGTGCCGATGGTCGCGGTCAGCTGCGCGGTGCAGCGAACGAGGTGGTGAGCCCGACGGCGCTCGGCGGCTTCGAGCCGACGCTGTTCCTCTACGACAACTATCCAGGCGGCGTCGGACTCTCGGCGCCGCTGTTCGACGAGGCCGCGCGCCTCGTCAGCGATGCCCAAGGGCTGGTCGCGGCCTGTCCCTGTCCCGCCGGCTGTCCGGCCTGTATCGGTCCGGTGCTGCCGGGGGACGAGACGCGCGCGACAACGCCGAAGGCCGCGGCCCTGGCCGTGCTCGGGTTGCTCGATGGGGCTTAGGGAGCGGCTCGGTCGCCTCACCGGCGCGGCGCCGCCGCCTGCCGAGACCGGCGGCTCGCTTGCCCGGCGTGTCGCGCGGCTGCGCCCGGGCGGCGCCGGCCCGGTCGGCCAGTGCGCGCGTGGTCCGGACGAGCAGGCCCTCGTCGAGTCGCTTGGGGCCGAGCGGCTCGCGCCCGGCGTGCTGTGCTGCGAGCGGCTCTTGTCGGGAGGCGAGCGGCAGGGCATCGTGACGCTCGATGAGGGCCGCATCGCCGTCCCGGAGCTCACGGACATCCCACCCGGCGATCCCACCGGCTGGCTATTCCTCGACACCGAGACCAGCGGACTGGCCGGCGGCACCGGGACCTGGGTCTTCCAGGTCGGCATCCTGCGCTACGGCACCGGCGGTTGGCGGCTGCGTCAATACCTGCTCGCGCGACTTGACTCGGAGCCGCAGTTCCTCGAGGCCGTTGCCGGCGAGCTGCAAGGGGCGAATCTCGTCGTGACCTACAACGGCAAGACGTTCGACGGGCCTCTGCTCGCAACCCGCTTCCGCCTCGTCGGCCGGCCGAGCCCCCTCGATGAGGTGCCGCACCTCGACCTGCTCGCACGCGTGCGACGCGCCTTCGCCAGCGTCTGGCCAGACTGCCGGCTGGCCAGCGCGGAGGAGCGCCTGCTCCGCTTTCGCCGCCAGGGGGATCTCCCCGGCGCGGCGGCACCCCAGGCCTGGCTCGATTGGCTGCGCCACGGCCGGATGACGGCCCTCGCGGCCGTTGCGCGCCACAATCGCTGGGACCTCCTGTCGCTCGCCGCGCTGCCGGCGCCGTTGGCGACCGCCTATCGCGACCCCGCGGCCACCGGGGCCAAGATCCAGACCGTTGCCGCCCATCACCTCGCCCGCGGTGCCGCCGAGAGGGCGCTGGCCATCCTGACCGCCAATCTGGCCCGGCTCACCCCGCCGGCGTTACGGATGCTGGCCGAGCTGCACCGCCGTCGCGGCGAATGGGAGCCGGCGTGCCGAATCTGGTCGGACCTGGCCGAGGGCAACGATCCGTTGGCACTCGAGCACTTGGCCAAGTATCACGAGCACCGCCGCGGCGACCCCGCGACCGCGCTGACCCTCGCTGCGCGACTCCCTCAGGGTCCCAGCCGAGATCGCCGCTGCGCGCGGCTCTCGGCCAAGCTCGGGCATCGGGTCGACAAGGCTGCTACCGGGTAGGAGGGGGCGGCATGCCGGCGCTTGGCGGCATCGTCGCCTGGTTGTCGTGAGCACGTGCGCTCCCTCGCCCTCTGGGAGAGGGTTGGGGTGAGGGAACGATCAGG
>CAZOWL010000128.1:0-9444 GCA_964583605.1 uncultured Chromatiaceae bacterium
CAACCCTCTCCCAGAGGGCGAGGGAGCGAACGTGCTTCGCGAATTTCATAGTAATACCCCAGGCTTATCGGGCCGGGCCTGGTCGAGGCGCGTGACTGTGCAGTCCTGTCCGATGTGGTAGATTCGCAGGCCTAACGATCATCGCGGCACGCCACGCTCAGCTTACGAGAGGATGCGCACCGCCATGACCGTCCCCACTCCGCACCCCTCACCCACGAGGGGTCATGGAGAGGCGGAGTGCGCTGCCCGCCATTTTTCATCGTAACCCTTGTCCGACGCCGGCCTTCAGCCAATGAAACCGCTCCTCATGATCGCCCTTCTGTGTCTTGCCCTGGTCCTGAGTCCCGTCGCGGCCCGTCCCGACCGAGGCGATCAAGGTGCCGAGGGCGGGGCCGGCTCAGGGATATCGGCCGGGCAGGCCGCCGAAGCCGCGCGGCGCCAGACAGGCGGGCGGGTCCTCGCTGTCAAGCCGTCCGGCGGCGGCTATCAGGTGCGCGTGCTCACCGCGGACGGCGCGGTGAAGCAGATCTTCGTGCCCGGCGGGCGGCGCTGATCCTGGGCCCAGGGGATGCGAATCCTGGTAGTGGAGGATGAGGCGACGCTCTGCCACCATATCGCAGAGCGGCTGCAGACGAAGGGCTTTCTCACACGGGAGTGCGGCGATGGCGCGGAAGGACTCTATCTCGCTAGCGAGTATCCTTTCGACGCAGCGATCATCGACTTGGGCCTGCCAAGGCTCTCTGGCCTGACGCTGATCCGGCGCCTGCGCGCAGCGGGCAGCCTGCTGCCGATCTTGATCCTCACCGCGCGGGATCACTGGCAGGAGAAGGTCGAGGGCCTCGAGGCCGGTGCCGACGATTACCTCACCAAGCCTTTTCACATCGAAGAGCTCGAGGCTCGCCTCCGGGCACTCGTGCGGCGCGCAATGGGCAGTGCCCAGCACGAGATCGAATGCGGGCCGTTGCGTCTCGATCTCAAGGGGCAACACGTCTGGGTCGAGGACCGGCAGCTCGAGCTCACGGCCTTCGAATACCGGCTGCTGGAGCGTCTCGTCACCCAGCATGGGCGCGTCCTATCGAAGCGCGAGCTGGTCGAGCATCTCTACACCGACGACGAGGACCGCGACAGCAACGTGCTCGAGGTCCTGATCGGCCGGTTGCGGCGGAAGCTGGACCCGACCGGTCGGCTCACTCCGATCGAAACCTTGCGGGGTCGCGGCTACCGCTTCACACTCGGTTAGTACGGCACTGACGATGGCCCGGGTCCACCCCGAAACCGCTCAGCCTCGTGGGGCCGGATGTGCCAACCATTCGCGAGCGACCTGTCCGCAGGCAATAGCCCACACAGCGGATCCGGCGACAGTTCGTGTCGGGATTCCCGCGCCACTGCGACTGCCGGCCGTTTCTCCACCTTAGTGCGTGCTCAGCGTGGAACACAAGATACAGAGGCGTCGAGGCGCCATGCGCTCGCTACAGACGCGGATCCTGCTCGCCGCAGCGCTCGTGCTTGTACTCTTTCTCTTCTTGACCAGTCTGGCTCTGGAGCGAGCCTTCCAAGACGCCGCGCGCGCGGCGCGCGAGCAGCGGCTGCTTGGCCAGATCTATCTGCTGCTCGCCGCGGCGGAGCTCAGCGACGGCGGCTTGGTGTTTCCGCAAGACTTGGCTGAGCCACGCTTCGACCTCCCGGGCTCTGGGCTCTACGCGAGGGTCTTCGACGGGGAAGCCCGTGCCGTGTGGGCCTCGCGCTCGACGATGGACACGGCGCTGCCCCCGAGCCCTATCGCGTTAGAGCCAGGTGAGCGCCACTCGACGCTGACAACGGGCAAGGACGAGCCAGGTCATCTAACGCAGGGCCTTGGCGTCCTCTGGGCGACCGGCCAGCGGCCACAGCCCTATACCTTCGCGGTAGCCGAAGACCTCGCCGACCTGAAACAGGAGGTGGGGCGCTTCCGGCGAAGCCTGGCCGGTTGGCTCGGCCTGATGGCTTTACTGCTGCTGACCACGCTCGTCGCCACGATGCGTTGGGGGCTGAGGCCGTTGCGCCGCGTCGCGACTGAGGTCGCGGCGATCGAGGCAGGGGCACAGGCTCGGCTCGTGGGCGACTATCCTCGAGAGCTTCAGAGCCTGACCGACAACCTCAATGCCCTGTTGACCCACGAGCAGGCGCAGCGCAGGCGACTCGATCACGCCCTCGGCGACCTCGCACACAGCCTCAAGACCCCACTCGCCGTGATCGCGACGAGCCTCGCCGATCTCCCTGTGCCGCCTGAAACATTGTGCGTCTTGCAGGATCAGCTTCACCGGATGGAGCAATTGGCCGACTATCAGCTTCGCCGCGCCCGCTCGGGGGCCGGCGCCGCGGCTGGACTCGCGCCGCCGGTGCCGATCCGGCCTGTCATTGAGCGGTTGGTGATGGCGGTGACCAAGGTTCACCGCGACAAGGCAATCGATATCGGGATCCGTTGCGACGCGAGACTGGTCTTCCGCGGTCCCGAGGCGGACCTGATGGAGATACTCGGTAACCTGCTCGATAACGCGATGAAATGGGGGCGCCGAGAGATCCGCATCACGGTCCTCGACGAGCCTGCGTTGCAGATCCATGTCGAAGACGACGGCCCGGGGATCCCATTAGAGCAGCGCGAGCGGCTTCTCGAGCGCGGTGCCCGGGCCGACGAGCTGACACCCGGTTTCGGCATCGGTCTCGCCGTCGTGCGCGAGCTTTGCGCGGCCTACGCCGGGGACCTGCACATCGCGCGCAGTCCACTCGGCGGCGCCCATATACAGGCGCGGATGGGTTAGCCTAGGTTGCCCAACCCGCAGATCGGGTGCCAGAATGGCGGCACAGCTTCGCGCGCCGGTCGATCCCCGGGCAATCCCATTTCCTCGTCAACATGCCGCTGCGTCTCAGACAATGCCTTGGTCTCGCCGTCCTGACGTTGTCGTTAAGCCTGTTGAGCGGCGGCTGCGCCGGCAATCGAGTGAATCCGTCGACTGACCTGCTACCGGTGACGTGCCTCGACAAGCCTGATCCGGGTGATTGCGCGGGGCGCCGGCTAGGCTATTACTACGACTATTCGGATAATCGGTGTAAGCCTTTTGTGCACGGCAACTGTCCGCGTAAAGTGCCGTTTCGCGACAAGGCCGAATGCCTCACCGTCTGTGGTGCCGATCCCTGACCGAGGCCTTCCACGGCCCGAGGCCCAGTCGCCGGCCCGAGTTGCCTAGCCACAGTTACGCATTGATCTACTGGACTGGAGAGGTTGCTAACAAGAGATGTCCTCAATCGACGCCACCAACGCCAAGACCGCAACCTCAACGGTCAGCGATCTCGAGAACTACATGAGGGATTTGGGCAAGCGTGCCCGGACGGCCGCTCGGCTCGTGGCACGCGCCACCACCGCCGCCAAGAACCGGGCGTTGATGGCCATGGCCGACGACATCGACACGCACCGCGATGAGCTGATGGCCGCAAATCACCACGATCTGGAGGCCGGCGCGGCGCGGGGCTTGGACGAGGCACTGCTCGATCGCCTCGAGCTGACAGCGAGCCGGGTCGATGGCATGGTCGAGGGCCTGCGCCAAGTCGCCGCCCTGCCAGATCCGGTCGGCACGATCACCGACCTCAGTTATCGCCCCAGCGGTATTCAGGTCGGACGGATGCGGGTCCCGTTAGGCGTCGTCGGCATCATTTACGAGTCGCGCCCGAACGTCACGGCGGATGCCGCGGCGCTCTGCCTCAAGGCGGGTAACGCCTGCGTGCTCCGCGGGGGCTCAGAGGCATTCGCGTCGAATCAGGCCATTGCGGCCAGCATCCGACGCGGCCTCGAGAACGCCCGCCTGCCCGCCGACGCAGTCCAGGTCCTCTCGACCACGGACCGGGATGCCGTCGGGATCATGATCCAGATGCCCGAGGCGATCGATGTCATCATCCCGCGCGGCGGCAAGGGGTTAATCGAGCGGGTCAGCCGCGATGCGCGGGTGCCAGTCATTAAGCATCTCGACGGCGTGTGCCATGTCTACATCGACGACCGCGCCGATGCCGAAAAGGCCTTCGCCGTGGCGCTGAACGCCAAGACGCAGCGCTACGGCACCTGCAACACGATGGAGACGCTGCTCATTGCCGAGGGTGCCGTCGCGGCCGTCTTGCCACGCCTCGCCGAGGCCTTGATCGCCAAGGGCGTGGAGCTCCGGGGTTGCCCGCGCGCCCGCGAGACCCTGCCGGACATCTCCGCGGCTGACGAGGCGGATTGGGGAACAGAATACCTGGCACCCATCCTGTCGGTCCGTGTCGTCCCCGATCTGGACGCGGCGATCGAGCACATCGGCCGCTACGGCTCCAACCATACCGATGCCATCGTCACGGAGGACTACTCGCGGGCGAGGCGCTTCTTGCGCGAGGTCGACTCAAGCTCAGTGATGGTCAACGCCTCGACGCGGTTCGCCGATGGTTTTGAATATGGCCTCGGCGCCGAGATTGGGATCAGCACCGACAAGTTTCACGCACGTGGGCCGGTGGGCCTGGAAGGCTTGACCTCACAGAAATTCGTCGTCCTCGGTGACGGCCATGTTCGGGGGGCTTGAGCTAGAACAAGTCAAGGCCGGGCCGGACATTCGCCAGGGATTCTGCTACCTTTCCTATATGCCTCTCAGTCGCGAACGCCCTTCGAGCTGATGCCGCGAGGAAACAGAATCCTATCCCGACGCTTGTCCATGCCCGGGGAACGCGCCAACCGGCCCTCCCCCCCCGCCTCTCGGGCTCCGAGCCGAGATTGATCTACTGCCCACGATCATCTCGACGGCAGGTGTCGGCGGCTCGCCAATGATCGGCGTCCTCGGCGGTACCTTCGACCCGATCCACTTCGGGCATCTGCGTCCCGCTCTGGAGGTCCTCCTGGCCCTCGGGCTCGATGAGCTTCGGTTCGTCCCGGTCGGCCAGGCGGTCCACCGTGAGCCGCCACATGCAGCGGCCGCACATCGCCTAGCCATGGTCGAGGCCGCCGTGCGGGGACAGCCCGGTTTCATCGCCGATCGCCGCGAGCTGGATCGGCCCGGGCGGTCCTACACCTTCGACACCCTCACCTCGCTGCGAGAGGAGTTCGGCCCGCGGCGACCACTCTGTCTGTTGCTCGGCAGCGACGCCTTTCGGGGCTTCCTGTCTTGGCATCGTCCGCTCGAGATCCTCGGTCTGGCCCATTTGGTCGTGATGACCCGCCCAGGGAGCGAAACGGCCGGCGAGGCACCGTTGCAGAACCTGCAACGCGAACGATCGGCACCGCACCCGCGCGCCCTCAGAGCATCGCCGGCCGGACGGATCTACTTCCTCGAGGTCACTCAGCTCGAGATCTCAGCGACGGCGATCCGCGAACTGGTCGCGGCCGGTCAAAGCCCGCGGTTTCTGCTTCCCGACCCGGTCATCTCGGTCATCGCGCGGGAGGGCCTCTACCGCCCTGACGAATCCCACACGGCGTCGCGCGGCGCGGCGCCCTCCACCTAGCAGAGGAGATCGCATGCAGCTTGAGTCGCTCAAGAACCTCGTTCTCGAAACCCTGACCGATATGAAGGCACGCGATGTCAGCGTGCTCGACGTGCGCGGCAGGACCTCGATCACCGACTACATGGTCGTCGCCTGCGGCACCTCTGATCGCCACGTCAAGGCGATCGCCGAGACCATCGCCTTCCGCGCCAAAGAAGCCGGCGAAGCCCCGCTCGGGTGTGAGGGAGTCAATGAGGGGGAATGGGCCTTGGTCGACCTAAACGGCGTCGTCGTCCACATCATGCTGCCACGCGTCCGAGACTTCTACAATCTGGAGCGCCTGTGGTCGGCGCCGACGGTGGTCGGCCGGAGCGCCGCCGGGCACGGCGGGTAGCCCACTCACACCACGACTGCCGCCTTTTCCGTCAGAGACCGACCGCTTGGCTGCGCACGATGTCCGGTAATTGCGCCCTCGATGGCAGCGGACGGGCAGCGCCCGAGCCGCGCGTCAGCCTAATCGTAGCCATGGCCCGGAATCGGGTGATCGGGCGCGGCAATCGCTTGCCCTGGCGGCTGCCGGCCGACCTCGCCCACTTCAGACGCCTGACCCTGGACAAGCCCATCGTGATGGGCCGCCGGACCTGGGAATCCCTGCCAGGCCCGCTAGAGCGACGGCATCATATCGTCGTAACCCGCAAGCTGGGACTCGCAGCGCCAGGTTGCGTCTTCGTGCCTTCGCCCGTGGCGGCGCTGCGCGAGGCCGCCGGCGCACCAGAGATCATGATCATCGGCGGGGCCGCCCTATACCGGTCCATGCTGCCGCGGGCGGATTACCTCTATTTGACGCAGATCGCCGCGGACATCGAGGGGGACACATTCTTCCCCACGTGGAATCCATCCTGCTGGCGCGAGGTCGCTCGCGAAGAGCGCGCCCGAGATGCGCACAACGCCTTCGACCTGGCCTTCATCGAGTTCGAGCGGATACGTCACGACCGCAACAGCCAAGAAAAGGAGTCGCCGCCTCAACCTTGATTGGGAGGGGTCGAGGACCGGCAGAGAGCTGGCCGGCTGGCCGCGCGGGATTACCCACCCGTGACTCATCGCTGGACCCATCAGCGGTTGCCGCGGCTCACCCGGACGACGGGCGCGGCCATGCCCCAGCGGGCTACTCGCCTGTCGTCGGCCGTCGCGCCGGCCCGCAGCGAGCCGCGGCGCTCAGGATGCGGTCGATCAAGCGATCTACTGCATCCGCCTCCGCTGTCGACAACCGGCGACGCAGGATGGCGCACTGCTCCGGCCTTGCGAGGCCGCGCCGTCGGTAAGCCCCGATGATCGCCGGCTGATCGAGCGCGGCGAGGAATCGGCTGGTGATGTAATGATGCATGACGTCCTTGCTGATCGGCCGGCCCAGGCTGGTGCCGCCGATATGGACCCATGCACCGGGACCTCCGCGGAGGATCCGCATCACGTAGCCATCGCGGATCGCCATCGCGCTCAGCATCGTGAAGGAGTCGAAGAAGGACTGGTAGTCCTTTGGGGGATTGCGGCGGTCGAGACCGAGCGACGCGAGCTCCGCCCTCACCCGGGCCGGTATCCGCCTGTATAGGCGGGCGTCGACACCATATCGATCCATGATCTTGCGTAGCACCGCGACCCGCAGGTAGAGGAGGTGCGTGCCCGGAAACGCGAGGCCCGAGCCCTCGTTGTGCCAGGCCGTCGCGGCAACCGCGTACTCGTTGTCGCGCGGCCTCAAAGATTCGAGGAGCACCGGGTCAAGCACGAAAAAATCGTGATCTATGATCCCGAAATCCCGCGGACTAGTGCGCAGCAGCAGGCTGAGCAGATGGCCGTGCGGCCAGGGGGCCCACGGCAAGGTCGGCACGCGCAATCGAGGGACAGCGGGGAAGGCCCTGCTGAGCGTCGCCGTTTCGATCCCAGAAACCCCGTTCAGCACCAAGACCAGCCCGACATGTGGCTCGATCAATCGCAGCGCTGGCCACAGCAGATGCAGGACATCCGGGACCACGATGACGTACACACGCGGCCGGCCGCATGCGGGCACCGCCCGCAGTAGGTCGCGCGCTCGTCCATCGGCAATCCGTCGCGCCCCGGCGAGCCGATAGAGCTCAGCCACTGCGCGCTGATAGGCGCGCCAAGCAGCCAGTTTCGGCAGCTCCCAGAGCAACGCCCGTGCCGGGCCGATGCCGAGCACTGCACTGCGGGCGAGCAGCAGGCGCATCCTCCCGATCGCCACCCGGGTCAAACCTTTCCTCTTGCCGTACGGCTCACGTGGACGATGTCGCTGACGCGCGATTAGGGTAGGCCGAAGTAGTTACAGATATCCCCCATCGTGTGGCCACCAGCGGCGTACGCCACAGAGATCGCCCGATTTCGGCCTGAGTGGTTGGTCGTCGGGCAGTAGACGTCGACTGTCCCATTGCAGCGCACCCATACGTTGACTGCTCCACTCGTTCTCGTGGCAGTCAGAGATCACTCAGGCTGCAAGCGCCCGTGCCACCAGCACGCTCCCAGTCATGAGTATTGTGACGCGTCAAGCGCGTGGCATGGGACCACATATGCAATATGCCGAGCTTGTTGACCTTGTACGCCCAGCGATCCTTGTCAAGCATGCGCAAATTGAACAGATCGTGCACAACCAGCGGGACGGCCTTATGCATCTCGACACCCCTGAGACGGATGTCACGCTGCTGAACACGCTGTTCGATCTCATCTTCGGTGAGCCATGGCAGCCGCGACATACTGGCATCCACAACGTCGACCATATGCACCAGCACCAGTAGTTGCGAGCGTATTTCGCGTGCCGAAGCCCGGCGCGACATCAGGCGGCTTTCGATGTATCGCGGAGGGTAGTATCCAGCTTGATCGTCCAAGAGCGGTCCTCGTCAAAATAGGGTGCGGCTCGAGCAAGTGTCGCACCATGGCTTTCGGCATCCGGAAGCGCGTTGGCGCACCTGACGATCATGAGGCAAAGCAAACAAGAGCTGTCTGCTCGCCCATCGGTTTGTCGCAAAGCCCCCGCGAGCAGAGGGGCTCCAGGCATCGGCAGCCCCGTCATGCCGGCGCATGACATGGAACTGGGCGAGACGGCGAGAACCCCAGCGCACCCTCAAGCAGATCACGGGCTGATACTATGTGTGCCGTGCGGGCCGCGATCGGGTACGCACAAAGGGTTCGGTCGATCTCGTTCGAACGCCGAGCATTCTAATCCGCCACGACGTCGAAGGCGGGCGCAAGGACGAGCCAGCCGATACGTGGGTTGGCGGAACGCCGATAGCCCCCTGCTCCCCGTGTTATCAGAAAAGGCCAGGAAAGGACACACGCGTTTGATCCCTCGGAGACAACCGCGATGCATCAGCCATCGCGGTATGCCATCGCTGCGCGGGCTGGCCTCCCGCATTGGGCAAGCGGAACGCATCCCGCCGAGGCTTTTCTATGTTCCGCTGGCACTTCAATGGCTGTGGCTGTCGATTCGCTATGGCAGCCTCTCGCTGCCGACCCTGGCCAATCCGCTCCTCGAGGTCGGCGGGCTTTGGGGGGAGTCTAAGCGGGCCTATCTCGACGTGGTCTCCGGGAGGGAGCGCCGCTGGCTGGCCGCTTATGTGACGCTCACGCGTGGGCAGGGCGATGCGGATCAGGACGGCCGCCGCGCCGTGAAGCTCGCGCAGGAAAGCGGACTCGGCTTCCCGCTGGTCGCGAAGCCCGATATCGGCTGGCAGGGCTACGGCGTGCGCCCGATCGATTCCGAGCCGGAGCTTCGCGACTACATTCAGCGCTTTCCCGCGGGCGCGACCCTGATGCTGCAGGAGATGATCGCCTGGGAAGGTGAAGCGGGCGTCTTTTTCGTGCGTCAGCCGGGCGCGGGAAGAGGCCAAGTCATCTCGCTCACGCTGCGCTACTTTCCGCATGTCATCGGCGACGGCACCCGCACGGTCCGCGAGCTGATCCTCGCCG
>CAZOWL010000129.1:0-9375 GCA_964583605.1 uncultured Chromatiaceae bacterium
CAAGGTTATCGCGTTGGCCTCGTAGGCCGCAACGACCCTGTCCAGCACCTCGCGCGGGTCGAGCAGCTTGAGATTCAGCGCGGCAGAGAGCCGGGAGTGGTAGAGCCAGGGCTCGCCGGCCCACATCGCGTCCTGATAGGGACCAAAGGCAGCGAGACGATGCTCGACGAAATCATCGAGCGCCTGCAACGCGGCGGCGCGGGCCACGGGCCAATCGAAGCGATCGAGGTCGCCTGGATGGCCGTCGAATCGTCTCCCGACGAGGCTTAGCACCTCGCGCGTCACGCGATCGGGCTCGGTGCGACAGGGCGATGGGAGATCCCCAGGACCCGCCTTTGGGAAGTGCTGGCGGTTCTCCTTATCGAGGTTCCAGATGCCGCCGACCGGCTGGTCTCCCTGCATCAGGTAGCCCGTGCGGCGACGCGCGAGACGGTAGAAGTGCTCCATGACCGTTTGGCGGCGTCCAACTTGCCAGTCGGCGAAATCGCCGGAGGAGGTCAGGAAATGCCTATCCTCCAGGACTTCCAGCGGAATGCGTGCCTCGGCGCAGGTGGCCTCGAGCGCGCGTGCGACGGCGTACTCACCGGCGGCGACCATGCGCACGCGCTGCGGCTGATGGACCTGGAGCGCCGCGCGCAGCGCCGTTGCGAAATCGGCGTGCGGGTGCCGGTCGAGCGCCTGGTAGTCGAGCCGCCAGCCGGTTTCCCGCAAGGCTTCGGCGAAGTGGCGCATCGCGGACAGAAACAGGGCGATCCGTGCCCGGTGCGACCAGACCTTGGTCGCCTCGTGAGGGACCTCGGCCATCCAGACCAGGTCGTGATGCCGGGAGGCCTCTGCGAAGAGCGCCGAGCGAGGATCGAGCTGATCGCCAAGCACCAGCAGCAGATTCTGCGTCGGCATGCCAACGGCCTATCGATTGATCGTTAGCGCCCTCGGCGCTGCCTCGCTCAGCGCTCAGGGCTGGCCCTCAGCTGAACCGCCGCGTTCGCCCGATTCCCCCGTCGACATGCAGGACCTGTCCCGTGATCCAGCTGGCCTCGGACGAGAGCAGGTAGGCCGCGGCGGCCGCGATATCGTCGGCCCGGCCGATGCGGCCGAGCGGGTGACGCTCGGCGGCGGACTCGCGCTGACGCTCGGTCTTGAGCAAATTCTCGGACAGTGGCGTCTCCGTGAGCGACGGGGCAATCGCGTTGACTCGGATACCGGGCGCGAGCTCGGCCGCAAGTGAGCGGGTGAGGCCCTCCACAGCGCCCTTCGCCGCCCCGATCGACGCATGCATCGGCATCCCGGTCGTGACCGCAACGGTCGAGAACAGGACGACACTGGCCGAGCCGCTGGCCTTGAGGGCCGGTAAGGCGGCGCGAATCGTGCGCACCGCACCGAGGAGATTGAGCTCGAAGTCCTCCCGGAAGGCCGCATCGGTCAGCCGGCTGAAGGGGGCAAGGCGTATGCTTCCTGGGCAATAGACGAGCCCGTCGAGGGATTCCGGTAACCTTTCGGCTGGCAGCGGCCCTTCGCTCGCATCCCATAGAATATGCGTCGTGCCGGGCCGCCTTGTCTCTCGGCGCGAGGCAGTCCAAATCTGATACCGATCGCCGACCCGCTCGGCGAGCGCGGCACCGACGCCGCTCGTCGCACCCACAATCAAGAGATTTGCCACGGCAATCGACCTGTTGGGTTATGTCCAAATGAAGACCCTGTGCGTGGCGGAAGTTGGTGGCAATGAACGGAGAAATCCACAGTCCGGTTGCCAAGACAATGACGCGATGTGATTTTGAGCGGCCTGTTCTCGCTGTTCGGGCCTCGCTGCCGAGCGCGAGCCCGGACGAGCATCGTCGATCGCTCGGCCGAGACCGGTTCATGTGCTGGGTCCGAGTCGATGTCGTGAGGTCAAAACGATGAGCCGCGTGGCCTATGCGACCTGCCCGCTCTGCGAGGCCTGTTGCGGACTGCGCTTCACGGTCGAGCGAGACGACGTGGTGCAGGTCCAAGGCGATCGGCAGGATCCGCTCAGCCGCGGCTTCATGTGCATCAAGGGTGGCGCCCTGCCCGAGCTGCACCGCGATCCGGACCGACTGCGCCGGCCGGTGCGTCGCACCGGCGCCGGCTGGGAGGAGATGGATTGGCCAGCGGCGCTCGATCTCGCGGCCCAGGGGCTCGAGAACGTGCGCCGCGCGCATGGACGGGATGCGATCGCCATCTACCGCGGCAATCCGACGGCGCACAATCTCGGCCTGCTGCTCTTCTCCCCGGGCCTGATCCGGGCGCTCGGCACGCGCAATCTCTATTCCCCGACATCGATGGATCAGCTGCCGCACATGCTGGTGGCGCTACGCCTCTACGGCCACCAGCTGCTGATGCCTGTGCCGAATCTCGACCGGACGCAATTCCTGCTAATCGTCGGCGCCAACCCGGCCACCTCCAACGGCTCGGCGATGACGGCCGCCGGCGTGGTGAAACGCCTGCGCGGGATCCAGCGGCGGGGCGGGCGTGTCGTCGTCATCGACCCGCGACGGACGAGCACGGCGCGGCTCGCCGACGCCCACCACTCCATCCGGCCCGGCACCGACGTGCTGCTGCTCGCGGCCATGCTGCAGGTCCTGTTCAGCGAGAACCTGGAGCGGCTAGGGCGGCTCGGGCCGCTCGTCGACGGCCTTGACACCGTGCGTGCCGCGGTTGCGCCCTTCACGCCGGCACGGGTCGCCGCGGCGACGAGGATCGAGCCGGCCACCGTTGTCTCGCTGGCGCGCGAGCTGGCCGCAGCCGAGCGCGCCATCGTCTATGGGCGCATCGGCACGTCGGTGCAGGCCCACGGCGTCCTCTGTCAATGGCTGATCCAGCTGCTCAATATTGTCACCGGCAACCTTGATGCAGCCGGCGGCATCCAGTTCACGTCCCCGGCGGTGGATCCGATGGGTCGTTTGCGGCTCTCGATGCCGGAGGGCCATGGACGATGGGTGAGCCGCGTCAGCGGCCTGCCGGAATTCTGCGGGGAGCTGCCGGTCGCGGCCTTCGCCGAGGAGATGGAGACGCCGGGCGCCGGTCGGGTGCGCGGGCTCCTGTCAATCGCCGGGAACCCGGTCCTGTCGATGCCATGCGGGCCGAGCCTCGACCGTGCCCTGCCGCAGCTCGACTTCATGGTGAGCGTCGACCGCTACATCAACGAGACTTCCCGCCATGCCGACGTGATCCTGCCACCTGTCTCGCAGCTGGAGCGCGACCACTACGATCTCGTCTTCAACTTCCTGGCGATCCACAACGTCGCCAAATGGTCCCCGCCGGTGCTCACGCCCCCGGCCGACGGGCTGGATGACTGGCAGATCGCCAACGGGCTGCATCGGCGGCTGGCGCGGACCTGGGGTGCGCGGCTCGAGGCGGCGATCCTCGGTCGCCTTGGACCGCGTGGCTTGATCGGGCTGGCCTTACGCGTCGAGTCCCTCGGCCGGTGGCGCCCGCCTCGGCGGGGGCTCACGCTGGCCCGCTTGGAGCAGGCGGTCCATGGGGTGGATCTCGGTGCGTTGGAGCCGCGTCTGCCCGGCCGGCTGCGGACGCCGAATCGCCGCATCGATGTGGCCCAAAGCGATTTCCTCGCCGGGCTCGCGCGGCTCGAGATCCAGCCTGAGGCCTGGTCGCCCGCTGACGGCTTCGATCTGCAGCTGATCGGGCGCCGCGAGCTGCGCAGCAACAATTCCTGGATGCACAACGTGCCCCGGCTGATGACTGGCGCCGATCGCTGCAGACTGCTGATTTATCCAGACGATGCCGCCAGACGCGGGCTCGTGTCGGGCAGCCGCGCTAGGGTCCGCTCGGCCTTCGGTGCCATCGAGGTGCCGGTGCAGCTGACCGATGCGATGATGCCGGGTGTCGTCTGCCTCCCGCACGGTTACGGGCATGTCGGCGAGGGCATGCGCCAATCGGTGGCAACTCTGCGGCCCGGCGTCAACCTCAATCGGCTGACCGATCCCGGCAAGGTCGACCGGCTCGGTGGAACGTCCGTGCTCAACGGTACGCCGGTGAGCGTCGTGGCCGCTGATTGATCTGTGCCCCGGTTTCCGCTTTCTTTCTAAGCCTATAAGCGAGCTTTGCCAAGCGATCCCCTGATAGCTATAGTCCCAAGTCTTGTCCAGACCGGCGTGGAGTCACTAGTGACCGAGGACAGTACACCGAAGGCGTATCCTCAGATATGGGACCGCTACGAGGAGCTGTTCCTCGACCGTATGCAGGGTTGCTTGGAGCGCGGTGATTTCACCGAGTACAGCGGGCGGAGACAGACGGGTGAATCGCGGATCGCCGCTCGCTCGCGGGTCTATCAGGGCGAGAAGCTCGATCGCGTGATGGTCAACCAGTACACGCTCAAGCGTGGTCGGGGCGGTTTGGTGATCTTCGGCTACCCGCGGGCCGAGTATCAGATCCCATCGTTCCTGCTGCATATCGGCGGCCTGCCGCCGGACAGGATGCTAGCGATCATGGACCTGTCCCCCTGCTCGGCGTCGCTCGACATGACGGCCTTCGGACAGGTCTCGGAGCGGCATCGGACGGCCCTCGGCCTGCCCGATACGCGACTCGAGTGGCTGCGCTCGGTGACTTCGCCGTATCTCTTGCATTGCGCCTTCAAACCGCTGGACCCGGAACGCTTCCTTGTCGCCTTCGATGACACCATCCGTACCTGGCGCTCGGCTTACATCGATGCGGCCCGACGCGTCGACCACGAGGCGACGGTGACAGCGCACCGCGATGCCGTCCTGGCGATGAAGGAGATCCTCTTCAAGAACGATCCGGCGTTCGCCGTCTTCACGCGGGCGTTCGGCCGCGCGATGTCCGACGTGCTCGCCGAGGCCGCCTTTGGCGGCGAGCCAGGGTTGTCGATCGCCGAGGCCACCGAGCCGGTTCCGGTGCCCGGGAGCTGGGTGAACAAGAAGCTCGGTATCCGCTGGAATGCGGATGCCCAAGAGCGCGTCCATGAGGCGCCGGCGTTTCTTCGGCCGATGATCCGACGCATCATCGAGAAAGAGGCCGCCAAAGAGGGCATGGACGTCGCAACCGTCGAGCTCGTCAAACGCTGTGAGAAGAAGTATCGCAGCCGCATGGAGCTCTGAGCGGCGCTGGCTTTGGCGGGTCGCTCACCGGGTTGTGGAGCCATCAGCTCGCCCGAGCCGGTCTCGACTAGCTTCCTTACGCGAAACACAGGCTGGAGGCCGATCGCCGAAGGCTGAGGGCTCGTTCTAGGTGCATAGAGGCTGTCCCTCGATCAGGGCACGAATCTCCGGGGCGGCCGCTGCACCACTTTGGCGATGGCGCGCGATGATCTCCTCCCCGAGCTGTTGCCAATGCCCCCGGCCGCGCTCGGCCAGCGTGAGCAGCTCCGCCGTCGAGCTGCTGCGACGCCAGGCGGCGTAGGCGTCTGGCAGACCCGGGAAGAGCGTCTTGCGGATCGGACTCAGATTACCCACGTAGAAATGCAGCGCGGGCGCGTCGTCCCGTTGGCACAGGCTCGGTATCGTGACGAGGCAATCCGCCAAGTGATCCCTCACCGCGCGGGCAAACCGCTCTGCGGGAGTTTGCGTGATGTCGAGGAGCATCGCCCCCCAGGCGGCGTCGTCGAGGACGATTCCCGCCTGGTACTCCCCCAGCTCGTGGAGCAGCGCGTTGTCCATCTCATGCTCGGTCATTGCGTCCAGCGCGCCTTCGAGATCGCCGTCGAAGTCATAGCAGGCGAAGGCGCGTCCAAGGGCGTTGTCCGGTCGACTCCAGCGCCAGCTCTCGAGCTTCTCCCAGAGCATCCGGCGCAGGCTTTCGCGACGCACGAAGATGCTCCCACCGAGCGTCATGGCCGGCGGCGCAGCAAGATCTCGAGCGTGCTCGCTGGAGGAGACGTAGACGATTCGGTCGCCAGAGGCGGAGCGGCGCTCCAGATCGCCGAGAAAGAAGTGTGCCTTGGCCTGATCGGCGAGTCCGCTGCTATAGACGAGCCCGTGCGGTGAGAGGGCCTGGTTGATCGCGTCCGGCTCAAAGGGGTCGTAGTCGCGACCATCGATCGGCAGTGGCCTCATGTCCGCGCCTTCGAGGCTTTCCCAGAGCCGTTCTCGCGCCTGTAGCCAGTCGCCGACGGCGTCCTTGGCCAACGCGGCACCGTAGGGGAGTCTGCGCTCCCATCGGTAGTACTCGCGCATCTTCATCAAGTAGACGCACAGTGAGTAGTCGGCGCCGTGACGCGCATCCGAGACGTGGCAGTTGTGCTGGACTGCCTTGGCCAACCGATTCAGAGCTTGAGGAGTCATCTGAGTGACCTCAACGACTTGCTATCCAGGGTCCGGCGTCCGATGGAGAATGGCACGGCCACGACGGGCTTGGAATCGGAGAAATCGGCTCTGGTCACCGTCGCGATCGGCTCTCGAGTTCCGATCGACCGGCCGTGCATGTCCGGTCTGAGCGTCTTGGCCGATTAGATGCGTCTCATCCGGCCAACCGGCAAGGTAGGCGCGTCTCAGTCGACACTAACAGCCCGTCATCCGTCATGGCAGGTGGAACATGATGCCCAGTGGAATTGTCGCCGACGCGTGTGAGGAGGTGCTTCCGATGGCGATACGCAAGTTGCGAGATACACTGGCCAAGCGGTGTGTCGCGGGCTGCGCGGCGTGGGCTGTCGCGGCTGGGCTCATGCTGTTTGGTCTTGCGAGTCATGCCGCCAAGGTACCGGTAGGCACGCTCGGGGCCGTGTCGACCGCGGCGCCGGCAGCGACGGGGGCCGGTCTCGAGATCCTCGCGGCAGGTGGCAACGCGGCCGATGCTGCCGTGGCCGCGGCGCTGGCCTTGGCCGTTGTCCATCCTCAAGCGGGTAATCTAGGGGGCGGTGGCTTTGCCGTAGTGCGATTCGGTGAGCGTGTGACGGCGCTCGATTTTCGCGAGACGGCTCCGGCCGCGGCGTCGCGGGATATGTATCTCGACGAGCGCGGGAAGGCGCGGCCGCGAGCGTCGCTGGTGGGGCCTTTGGCGGCCGGCGTGCCGGGCTCGCCGAGGGGCTTGCATGCGCTGCACCGTGAGCTCGGTGATCTGCCGTGGGCCGAGGTGGTGGCGCCGGCCATTCGGCTGGCGCGGGACGGCTTCATCGTCCGGCCACGCCTGGCCGAGGATCTCCGCGAACGCTCAGGTCTGCTGAAACGATTTCCGGAATCGGCAAAGGTCTGGCTTCCGGACGGTCGTCCGTTCGAACCGGGTACACGGATCCAGCTGCCCGAGCTGGCGGCCACGCTCGAGGCCTATGCCGTCCGCGGTCCTCGAGCGATCACGACAGGGCCGGTCGCCGACGCAGTCGAGCGCGCCGTGCTGCGGCGCGGCGGTGTGCTGCGGGTGAGCGATCTGGCCGGCTACCGGCCGGTGTGGCGCGAGCCCGTGCGCTTCTCGGCGTTTGGCTGGCAGGTGGCCTCGATGCCGCTGCCGTCGTCAGGCGGCATCATCTTGGGTCAGACGCTCGGACTCCTCGAGCGTCTCGACTGGCCCGATCATCCGCGCTCGGGGGTGGCGCGATTGCATCTGTTGGCCGAGTCCTGGCGTCGGTCGTTTGCCGATCGCGTGCTGCTTGGCGATCCTGACACGAGCGAGGTGGGTAGCGCAGAGCTGCTCGCCGGTGCCTGGCTTGATCGGCGGGCCGCGCAGATCGATCTCACGGCGGCCACACCCTCCAAAGAGGTGTCGGCCTGGTCATCGCAAGGCATCGCGGAATCTGAGGAGACGACGCATCTGTCGGTCCTCGACGCCGAGGGCAATGCGGTGGCCCTGACAACGACGCTCAACGGCTCGTTTGGATGCGGGCTTTGGATACCAGATGCCGGCTTCTTCCTCAATAACGAAATGGACGACTTCGCGACCGCGCCGGGCCGTCCCAACCTGTATGGCTTGATACAGGGGGAGGCCAATGCCGTCGGGCCGGGCAAGCGCATGCTCTCGTCGATGTCACCGACCCTGGCCTGGCGTGGCGATGAGATCCTTGTGCTGGGATCGCCGGGGGGCTCGACGATACCAACGGTCACGACGCAGGTCCTGCTCAGCGTCATCGTCGACGGGGACATGCTTGCCGAGGCGGTGGCCAGGCCGCGCATCCACCATCAGTGGAGGCCCGATCGCCTCTTCATCGAGCGGGGCACCTTGGCGTCGGAGACGAGGAAGGCCCTGAAGGGGCTCGGTCACAGGTTATGGTCGTTCGACGCGCTAGGCGAGGTAACGGCAGTGATGCGCGGCGCGGACGGGGTTTTGCAGGCGACCGACGATCCGCGGCACGCTGGCAGTGCTGCGCTCGCGACGGCGGCTCAGGAAGCTGCGGACCGCCGGTTGCCTCTGAGGAAGGTACGGGGGAGCCATTAGTCGAGGCTCAGGTCGCTTCTCGCGCCGACCGAGATGAGCGCCGCAGCATGATGAAGTCGGTTGTGGCGAGCTCGGTCCCGTTGTTGAAGATCAGGATGCTGTCTGTCTGCGTCAGCCAAGCCTGCTCGCGCAGGATCTTTGTGGCCCGATCGAGTCGCTTGGTCGCACCAATCGTGTCCTCCGCGGGTGCGCGCATCGTTTCGCCCGCGCGCGCACGGAGGCGAGCGAGGTCGCGCCCGAGGTGTCTGCAGGGCGAGCTGAAGCCGCTCGCGTTTTGTGACCCCTTGGTGCACAATGCCCGCGGGCCCCGCGCGGACGCCGGGCGTCCTTGTGAAGCACCACACTGAGTTAAGGAGTCAACAGCCATGTCCGATAAGCCAATGAGCAAGAGCCGTCGCGACGCTGTCAAGATGATGTTGGGCGGCGTTGCCGCGATCCCCGTCGTCAACCTGATCGGCATGGGCAGCGCTCGCGCCGAGGATCTGCCCCACGTTGATCCGGCCACCGACCCGATCGCCCAGGCGCTCAAGTACGTACACGACGCCACCGCGTCTGAGCGCGAGAGCGCCAACAAGACTGGCCTTCCGCCCGCCGAGCAGTTGTGCAGCAACTGTGCGTTCGTTCAAGCCGACAGCGGTGAATGGCGTCCCTGCAGCCTCTTCCCGGGCAAGGCCATCCATGAGAACGGCTGGTGCACCTCTTGGACGTTGAAGGCTTAGGCTTAAGGCCACGTCGCATCGAGATCAGGTAAGGAACCAACAAGCGGGGCTTCGGCCCCGCTTTGTCGTTGTGCCCCTTACAATGAATTTCGCGAAGCACGTTCGCTCCCTCGCCCTCTGGGAGAGGGTTGGGGTGAGGGAACGATCAGGGGCGAGGCGACCTTTCATCATCTGGGGTGGCTCGCCTCGCCCCATGATCGTTAGCCAAGGCGGTCTGGCGAGGCACGCGGACGCGATGACCGACCGCATCCATGTCTATCGGCTTGGGCTCGCGATGATCAATCGCGATAGGCGCCCA
>CAZOWL010000130.1:0-9329 GCA_964583605.1 uncultured Chromatiaceae bacterium
TGCTCGCGCCCTATCTGCGCAAGTTCGGCAAGTTCACCGTGCCCGAGTTCATTGGTGACCGCTACTACTCGCAGGTGGCGCGCATCGTCGCCGTCTTGTGCCTGATCACCGCGTCGATCACCTACGTCATCGGGCAGATGAAGGGCGTTGGCGTGGCCTTTGGCCGCTTCCTCGAGGTGCCCTTTGAGATGGGCGTCGTGATCGGCATGATCATCGTCTTTATCTATGCCGTGCTCGGCGGCATGAAGGGCATCACCTACACCCAGATCGCACAGTATGTCGTCCTGATCTTCGCCTACACGATCCCGGCGATCTTCATCTCGCTGCAGCTGACCGGCAATCCGCTCCCGCAGCTCGGCCTCGGCAGCACCTTCCAGGGCACGGATACTCTGGTGCTGGACAAGCTCGATCTCATACTGAAGGACCTCGGGTTCGGCGCGTACACCGTTCAAGCGGACTCGACACTGAACATCTTTCTGCTCACGATGTCGCTGATGATCGGTACTGCCGGCCTACCGCACGTGATCATCCGCTTCTTCACCGTGCCCAAGGTGAAGGATGCCCGCACCTCGGCCGGCTGGGCTCTCGTCTTCATCGCCATCCTCTACACGACCGCGCCGGCTGTCGGTGCGATGGCACGGCTGAATCTGGTCGAGACGATTCAGACGGGACCGGTCGGCGAGCAGACCGCCAACATTGAGCTGGCCAACCTGCCCGAGTGGATGAACCGCTGGCAGACCACTGGTCTCCTAGGCTGGGAAGACAAGAACAACGACGGGCGCCTGCAGTACTATAACGACGCCAATCCCGAGTTCGCCGCGAAGGCGGAGTCCTTTGGCTGGCAGGGCAACGAGCTGACCAATGTCGACCGCGACATCATGGTGTTGGCCAATCCCGAGATCGCCAAGCTGCCGAACTGGGTGATCGCGCTGGTCGCGGCCGGCGGTCTGGCCGCTGCGCTTTCAACGGCGGCCGGCCTTCTCCTGGCCATCTCCTCGTCCATCTCACATGACCTCCTGAAGGGCGTGTTCATGCCGCGCATCTCGGAAAAGGCTGAGCTTATGGCGGGACGCATCGCGATGGCCGGCGCGATCGTCCTCGCAGGAGTCCTTGGCATCAACCCGCCGGGCTTCGCCGCGCAGGTGGTGGCGCTGGCCTTCGGTCTCGCAGCCTCCTCGATCTTCCCCGCGCTGATGATGGGCATCTTCTATAAACGCGCCAATAGCACAGGGGCCATCTTCGGCATGCTCTCGGGCTTGACCGTGACCCTGGTCTACATCTTCTGGTTCAAGGGCTGGTTCTTCATCCCTGGCACCGAGATGATGGCCAATACGCCCGACAATTGGCTCCTCGGCATCTCGCCGGAGGCCTTCGGCGCCGTCGGGGCCCTGATCAACTTCGTTGTCGCCTTCGTCGTGGCCAAGTTGACTGCGCCTCCGCCGGCACATATCCAGCACCTGGTCGAGGACATCCGCGTTCCCGGAGGTGCTGGTCCCGCAACGGGCCATTGACCGTCCCGAACTGACCGGTTCCAACCGGTCCACTTCGAAGCCCCGCGACAGCGGGGCTTTTTGTTTTCAGTGCCTAAACGATCATGGGGCGAGGCGAGCTACCCCAGATGAGGAAAGGTCGCCTCGCCCCTGATCATTCCCTCACCCCAACCCTCTCCCGGAGGGCGAGGGAGCGAACGTGCTGCGCGGATTTCATCGTGAAGGAGACCGTACAGCCGCCATTGCGCCTCTGGCGTCGCGCCGCGTCGGACGCAACTAGGGTATCGTTAGCGCAATGACCATCCAAGCGAGGATTCGAAAATGGACGTGGAGCTGATCGAGATCCGCGACTTCCTGGCGAGCCATCATCCCTTCGCTCTGTTGCCGCAGGAGGTGCTGGAGCGACTCCCGAAGCGTCTTGCAGTACGTTACTTTCGGCGTGGTACAGCTTTCCCCCCTCGCGACGGGGATCAGACGCACCTCTATATATTGCGGCGCGGCGCCGTCGAGCTGCGCGATGCCCAGGGCGAGCTAGTGAGCAAGCTCGCCGAGGGAGATCTCTGCCCGATGGCCTGTATGCCGGGGGATCCGAGCGCGCACTATCAGGGGCAGACCGCCGAGGATACCCTTGCCTATATGCTGCCGTGTGCCGAGCTGCAGGAGCTGCGGACGGAGCATCCGGCCTTCGCAGACTATTTCGAGCAGTCTACAGGCGAGCGACTGCGGAGCGCCCTGGCGGTGATCAAGCATTCCACGTCGGGCAGCACCGGCCTGATGACAGTGCGCGTCGGTGACCTGGTCGGGCCATCCCTGATCCGCGCCGCGCCGGGCACCAGCATCCAAGAGGCGGCGCGTATCATGACCGAGCACCGGGTCTCCTCGCTGGTGATCATGGACGGGGAGCGCTTGGCGGGTATCATCACCGACCGCGATCTGCGCAGCCGCTGCCTGGCTAGCGGGCTCTCGCGCCAGCGCGCTGTCAGCGAGATCATGACAACGGCGTTGCAGACCACCGATGTCGGAACCCTGGGGTTCGAGGCGTTGATGAAGATGACGCGTCTCAACGTGCACCATCTGCCGGTGCTCGAGGGGGAACGGGTCTGCGGCGTGATCTCAACGACAGACCTGACTCGCTTCCAGAGCGCCAACGCCGTCTATCTGGTCGGCGATATCCACAAGGCCAAGGATGTCGCGACCCTGGTGCAGATCAGCGAGAAGGTGCCGGATCTACAGGTGACCCTTGTCGGGGGCGGGGCTACGGCCGATCAGGTCGGGCAGGCGGTCAGCGCCGTCACCGATGCGATCACGCAACGTCTGATCGAGCTGGCCGAGCAGGAGCTTGGTCCACCGCCGGTGTCCTACGCGTGGATGGCGGGCGGCTCCCAGGCCCGCCGCGAGCAGACCTCGCACTCGGATCAAGACAACGCGCTGCTCATCGCCGATCACGCCAAGCCCGATGACGAGGCCTACTTCGAGGCCCTGGCCAAGATCGTCAACGATGGGCTCGATGCCTGCGGCTACTACTATTGCCCAGGTGACGTCATGGCGAAGAACCCCAAGTGGCGACAGCCGCTGCGGATCTGGCGGAAGTACTTCACGAATTGGATTGAGCGGCCCGAGCCGATGGCGCTGATGCTCTCCAGCGTCTTCTTCGATCTTCGCCCGATCCATGACCCCGACGGCCTATTTGAAGAGCTGCGCGATCACATCCTTCAGCACAGTCGCGCCAACCGGATCTTCATCGCCTACATGACGGCGAATGCCCTGAAGCATCGCCCGCCGCTGGGCTTCTTCCGCAACTTCGTGCTGATACGCGGAGGCGAGCATAACCATACTTTCGACATCAAGCATCGCGGGACGGTGCCGGTGATCGATCTGGCCCGCGTCTACGCATTATCCGTGGGTATCGGTGCCATCAACACCCTCGAGCGGCTGCGCGCGGCCGGCGAGACCCCGGCCCTGAGTCGCGACGGGGCGGCGAATCTGGTCGATGCTCTGGAGTTTATCGGGACGCTGCGCGTGCAGCACCAGGCGCGTCAATTACGGCGGGGCGAGAAGGCCGATAACTACCTGTCGCCGGATGAGCTCTCGCCTCTGGAACGTGGCCACCTGAAGGACACCTTCATCTTTATCAATACGATGCAGGAAACCCTCGGGCAGCGCTATCAGGCGGGCCGCTTCGCCTAAGGGCGCGCATGCCATGGTGCGTACCTGAGAGATGTCACTGGCGGGTCTGGTCCTTGATTGGCGGCGAAGATGGCGCTGTCGTCGCTGCCCGCCGGGGCCGCTGCGTCAGTATCTCGCGGTGCCGTTTCCGGAGCCCGCGCGCGATTACCGCGACGTCGAGCTCCTCGCCGTCGACATGGAGACCACGGGCCTTGACCCGAGAAAGGATCTGATGCTGAGCGTCGGTCACGTGCTCGTGCGTTGCGGCCGGGTTGAGCTGGCAACCGCCCGCCATCGCATGATCCGCATCGACCGCGCTGTGCCCGAGGCAAGCGCCGTGATCCACCAGATCACCGATGATCAAGCGGCCGGCGGCGAAGAGCTCGGAATGGTCATTGCCGAGCTGCTGGGCGCATTGGCCGGGCGGGTGATGATCGCCCACCACGCGCGGATCGAGAGGACCTTCCTCGGAGCCGCTTGCCGCAAGCTCTACGGCCGCGATCTTCTCGTGCCCATCGCCGACACCCAGGCTCTGGCCAGGCGCAGCTTCGAGCGGCGGGATATCCCGTTCAAGGGCTCAGACCTGCGCCTTCACGCCCTCGGCGACCGCTACAATCTCCCGAGGTACGACGCCCACAACGCGCTGAGCGACGCCTTGGCGGCCGCCGAGCTCTTCCTCGCCCAGGCCGCCTATCGCGACAACGGCCGCGGCCTGCCTCTAAGCGCCTTCTTATGCTGAGCTACCCCGAGCCGAGCGTGCGGCCTTCGGCTTCGGCGATCCGTTCAGCCCAGACGCGCGCGTCGGCGATGATGGCTTGCAGGTCCAGCGTCGTTGGCTGGCCGTCGCGGAGCACTTGGCGGCCGCCGATCCAGACGTTGCGTACCTGGTGGCGGCCCGCGGCATACACGATCTGCGAGACCGGGTTGTAGATCGGTTGGGTATGCGAATCGCTGAGGTCGATCGCGACGATGTCCGCCGCCTTGCCGGGCTCGAGTGACCCGATCTCCTCGTCGAGACCGAAGGCACGAGCACCATTCACCGTCGCCATCCGCAGCGCCGTCGCGGCGGGCACTGCGGCAGCGGAGTGTGCCACGCCCTTTGCCAGCAGGGCGGCGGTGCGCATCTCGCCGAGCAGATTGAGATCATTGTTGCTGGCCGCCCCGTCGGTGCCGAGGGCGACATTGACCCCCGCGTCGAGGAGGCGTGCCACCGGGCAGAAGCCGCTCGCGAGCTTGAGGTTCGACTCCGGGCAATGGACGACGTGGGCGCCGGCCTGAGCCAGGCGCGCGATCTCCGCGGTTTCGAGCTGCGTCATATGGATCGCGACCAGGCTGGGACCTAAGAGGCCGAGCCGATCGAGCCGCGCCAGTGGTCGCTCGCCGTGGTCGCGGAGCGACTGGACGATCTCGTCATGTGTCTCGTGCAGATGGATGTGGATCGGCACCTCGAGCTCGTCGCCGAGGATGCGGATGCGCGCGAGGGGCACATCGGAGACGGCGTAGGGTGAATGCGGCGCGAAGGCGATGCGGATCAAGGGATGATCGCGATACTGGTCATGCAGCTCCAACCCGCGGGCGATGTAATCGTCGGCCGTCTCGGCGAAGCGGGATGGGAAATCGAGGACGATCATGCCCACGACGGCACGCTGTCCGGCCTCGGCGGCAGCTTGAGCGGTCACCGCCGGATAGAAGTACATGTCGTTGAAGCAGGTCACCCCGCCGCGCAGCATCTCCAACACCGCAAGCCGCGTCCCGGCCAGCACGAAGTCCGGATCGACCCAGCGCCGCTCGGCGGGCCAGATGTGCTCATTCAGCCAGGTCATCAAAGGCAGATCATCGGCGAGCCCGCGCATCAAGGTCATCGGAGAATGGGTATGGGCGTTGACCAGGCCAGGGATCAGCACTTGACTGGGCAGCTCCAGCTCACGGCTCGCGGAGATCTGACGCCGCGCCTCACAGGTCGGCAAGATCGCCAGGATGCGCCGGTCGGCGACAGCCAGGCTGTGCTCGACAAGAATGGAGTTGTCGGCATCGACCGGCAGGATCCAACGGGGATGGATGAGGAGATCGGCATGCATAATCTGATTCGGATCCTTTGCGCGCGTCGCCACAAAGGCGACAATAGCCGGAAATCTGCCATAGAGAGCGCCCGATGGAAAGCCAAGCGCCCCCCCGCGTGACCCCCGACAATGCCGTGGTTTGGCAGCAGGACCGCCTGTACCTACTGGATCAGCGGTATCTGCCCATCCGCACCGAGTTCCTCGCCCTGGACGACGCTTCAGCCATGGCCGCGGCGATTCGGGCCATGGTCGTGCGCGGTGCACCCGCGATCGGCATCGCTGCCGCCTATGGTGTGGTCCTCGCTGCCCGCGGCCGTTTCGCCGAGCACGGCGCCGACTGGCGCTCGTACATCGAGACTGACCTCGAGCGGCTTGCGGCCGCACGGCCGACGGCGGTGAATCTCTTTTGGGCCCTTGCGCGGATGCGCGAGCGGCTTGTCACCCTCGATGCCGACGACCCGGTGCCCGCGCTGCTCGCCGAGGCCCTGGCGATCCATGACGAGGATCGGTCGGGCAACCGGCGCATCGGTGAGCTGGGCGCCGAGCTGATCGCCGAGCCGACCGAGGTGATCACCCATTGCAATGCCGGCGCCCTCGCAACCGGTGGGTACGGCACCGCCCTGGGCGTGATCCGCAGCGGCTTCGCCGCCGGGCGCATTCGCCATGTCTATGCTGACGAGACCCGGCCATGGCTACAAGGGACGCGGCTCACGGCCTGGGAGCTGGCCGAATCCGGCATCCCTGTGACAGTGCAGGCCGATCATGCCGCCGCGAGCTTGATGGCGACCGGCCGTATCGGCTGGGTCATCGTCGGCTCCGACCGGATCGCGGCCAATGGCGATGTCGCGAACAAGATCGGTACCTACGGCCTGGCCGTTATGGCCCGTCACCATGGGGTCCGCGTGATGGTGGCGGCGCCGACCTCGACGATCGATCTGGCCGTGGCGAGCGGCGAGGAGATCCCGATCGAGGAGCGCGACCCCGAGGAGGTCCTGGCCTGCGGCGGTGTCCGCTTGGGTCCGGAGGGCGTCCCGGCGCGCAACCCGGTCTTCGATGTCACGCCGGCGGCCCTCGTCGACGTCATCGTCACCGAACGGGGTATCGTGAGGTCGCCGAGCCGCGAGTCGATCGCGGCCATCAAGGCGCTGTGCTCACGATCATGGGACGAGGCGAGCCACCCCAGATGATGAAAGGTCGCTTTGTCCCTGATCGTTCCCTCACCCGAACCCTCTCCCAGAGGGCGAGGGAGCGAACGTACTACGCGAATTTCATAGTAAGGCGATGGGGGCAGAGCGCCGCGAGACAGCACTCGGCGCACCTTGGCCGGGCGCGGCAGGTCTCCTTGCCGTGCCGGACAATCAAGGCGTGGTATTCGTTGAACAGGGGCGTGGCAGGTCCGAGGGCGCGCTCGAAGGCCTGGCGAATGGTCTCGTAGCCCTCGTCGCCAGTGAGATGGCCGAGACGGCTGAAGAGTCGGCGCGTGTAGGCGTCGACGACGAAGACCGGTCGCTCGAAGGCATAGAGCAGCATGTCATCGGCGGTCTCCGGCCCCACCCCATTGATCGCCAATAGGCGGTGCCGTAGCGCGGTCGTGTCGAGCCCTGACCAGCCTTCGAGGCCGCCCTGCTCGACGTACGCGGCGCAAAAGGCCCGCAGCCGGCGCGCCTTGACGTTGAAGTAGCCGGCCGGCCGGATGGCCTCGGCGAGGACGTCCTCATCGAGGCCCAGGATCGCCTCGGCCGTGAGCGGGATCCGCTCGCTGAGCCTGAGCAGGGCGCGCTCGACATTGAGCCAGGCCGTGTTCTGGGTCAGCACCGCGCCGACCATGACCGCAAAGGCGGAGTCGGCTGGCCACCAGTTCTGCGGGCCATGGGCTGAGTAGAGCGCGTCATAGACGGCCATGAGGTGCGCGCGATCCATCGGCTTCGCTCCGCTCTGGCCTCGTAACTCCCAGTGGTGAGAGTACTAGAAGCGGAAGCCCTTCGGGATCACGACGACGCCGTCGTCGGAGACCGCGTGGCGCTCACGATCCGCCTGCGGGTCAAAGCCGATGCGGGTCGCCGGCGGGATGACAACATCCTTGTCGATGATACAGCGTCGCAGGTGCGCCCCGGCACCGACGTCGACCCCGTCGAAGAGCACGGCCTCCTCGACGATCGCCCGATCGCCGACGCGCACGCGCGGAAAGAGCACGGAATGATTCACACCGCCGCCGCGTATCAGCGTGCCGGCGGCCAGCATCGAGTTGACGAAAATGCCCTCGGTGCCGGAGGCACCTGGTACGGTCCGGGCAGGGGGATACTGGCCGTGGTAGGTACGGATGTTCCAGTCGGTCTGGTAGAGGTCAAGCGGCGACTCGCTCTGGAGCAAGGCCATGGTCGACTGGTAGTAGGCGTCGATCGATGAGGGGTTGCACCAGTAGCGGTCCGGCGTCACGCGACCGCGCGGCTCGCCGAAGCGATAGCCGAACACCTGACCCGTGACCGCCAGGGCGGCGAGGTGCTCGCCAGTCAGGATCGCATGCGCGCCCTCCACCCCGGCCGCGCTATCGAGCTCAGCCAGCAGGTGTTGCTTCTCAAAGAGGTAGACGCCCATGGTCGTCAGACTCGACGCCGGCTCGCAGTCGGCGTCCGCATCGCTCACGGGCTCACAGGCCGAGACGAGCCGGTCTTCGCTGTCGAGCGTGACCAGGGCGCGTTTGGACCGAACCTGCGAGGGCGCCTCCCGGACGGCGACCGTCACCAGCGCCATTCGCTCTTGGTGCGCGCGGATCAGCTCAGCGTAGTCCATCCGATAGATCAGATCGCCTTCCAGCACCAACACATGGCTGGCCCGGCTGCGTTCCAACAGGTAGCGATTCTGGCGGATCGCATCGAAAGGTCCCCTGTAGGCGCCCGTTCCTTCGAGCATCTGCGGCGGCACCGGCGTGATGAACTCCCCGAGCTCCGGATTGTAGATCGACCAGCCATCGCGGAGATGCTTTTGCAGTGACAGCGATTTGTATTGGGTCAGCACCAAGACCTGGCGCAGGTCCGAGTGCAGGCAATTCGCCAGCGTGAAATCGATGATCCGAAATTTGCCCCCGAACGGCACTGATGCCTTGGGCCGATAGCGGGTCAAGGGATCGAGCTCGGCGCCATGGCCGGTGGCGATGACAAGGGTCAAGGTATCGTGGGTCATAGGGGCAATCGCACTACGGACAGGCGCGCGCAGATTCTAACAGGATCGCGGCGGCAGACGGGGCGCGCTGGGCTCAGCCCGTGCCCTCCTGCGCCAGTGTGACGTCCGGCAGCGCATCCGGATCGTCGCCGGTGCGGACTGAGACCACGATTGGCGCGCAGCAGACCTGGCAATCCTCGACGTAGGACTGCTCGCCAGCGCTCAGATCGACGAGGATCGCGAGGCGCTCGCCGCACCAGGGGCAGTCAAGCTCGTAGGTCTCCAACGGATTCATTAGGCTCCAGTTGGGTCTAACGATCATGGGGCGAGGCGAGCCACCCCAGATGATGAAATGCCGCCTCGTCCCTGATCGTTCCCTCACCCCAACCCTCTCCCAGAGGGCTGTCTAGTGGACACACTGGACACTGTCGCCACTTGGGCGTATTGTATGGCC
>CAZOWL010000131.1:0-9194 GCA_964583605.1 uncultured Chromatiaceae bacterium
TTGATCTTCGCTTCACCGGCGTCCACCATCTTCTTGCCGAATTCTGAGGGTACCAGGTAGGACACGTTTCACCTCCTCCAATGCGCTGAACAAGTCGTTGTTGACGATGCTTCTCAATGCCCCCCGTGACCAAGGGACGGCGGTGATGAGTGGTCAGGTCGATGCCGAGCCAGGTCTCGGCGTGAGCTCCGGCCGCGCTGCATCTGGCGCCGACGGACTGGGTGCTTACTCAGCGATACAGCGGATCCAAAAGGTGCGCGGCGTCTGCGACCTCGGCGTACGGTGGCGCCGCGACGAGAGGCTCGATCGATGCCAGCGGTCCCTGCTATCGCGCCGGTAGCGATAGGCGCCTAGCATGACACGTGCCAGCCATTGACCCTGCCGTACCGCCACCGTGTCCTGCTGCGACTCGCGCAGCCACCTCGAACGACGGCATGAGAGCGGCAAAAACGCTGGGAAAAGGACGCTTAATCAGGACCCGACGCGCCGGCCATGAGCCAAGAAGCGCTGGCCTCGCACCGGTTTTGGCCCCTCGGAGCCCACCCCGAGGCGAATACCATCGGTGATGCCGATTCTTGATCGCTGATCGCGCGAAGACGTGTACACCGGTCCTGCCGGGGAGACAAAACGGCCCGCTCACTGATCGTGATCGGGACACTTTGTCTCGGCGGATGCGCGCAGCGCGGTGGTCGGCCCGTCCCCACCGATAGGCCTCGCGGGTCGTTGCACGGCCTGGCGGGCAATCCACGCGTGCGCCTCGGCACAGCGGGAGAGATCGATCGTTTCGGCCTTGAATATCTCTATGAAGCGCCGGTGATAGGTGCGCAGGTACTTGTCCCGCGAGTAGGCGATCTTGGTGATCTCCCAGGGGAACAACGCGCTGAGATCGCGGACGCCCAGATCTGCGTCTTCCTCCGGCTGATAGGCCAATGCGGCGATGATCCCAATGCCCAGTCCCTCGCGCACATAGGTCTTGATGACGTCAGTGTCCGCCGCGCTCAGTACTACGGTGGGCCGCAGGCCGGCCTTCGCGAATGTCTCGCTGAGATTGCCCCTCCCCGTGAAGCCGAAGATATAGGTCACCAGCGGCACGGCGCACAGGCACTCCAACGTCACGACCGGGCGTGACAGCAGGGGATGATCGAGCGGGGCGATCAGGCAGCGGTTCCAGCGATAGCAGGCGACGGCCGCGAGCGCGGCCTCATCCCCGAGGGCCTCAGTACAGATGGCCAGGTCGACGAGATCGCGCAGCGCCATCTCGACAAGCTGCCCCGGTGTGCCCTGATGGATCTGCAGCTCTACCGCCGGATAGGCTGCCGCAAAGCGGCGGATCACCGGCGGCAAGACGTAGCGTGCCTGGGTGTGAGTCGCCCCGAGCCGCAGCACACCGCGGTCCTGCTCGACGTGATCGCGGCCTACGGCAAGGATGTTCCCGGTCTGCCTCAACACCTCATTGGCATGCTGTAGGACCTGCTCGCCCACCTCGGTCAAACCGACCAGGCGCTTGCCGTGGCGCACGAACAATCGCGTGCCGAGCTCGGTCTCGAGCTGTTTTAGATGCTGCGTCACGGCCGACTGCACCAAATGCAGCCGCTCCGCGGTTCGACTCACATTGAAGCTCGCCTCGACCAAGGTGACCAGGGAGCGCAGCTGGCGGAGTTCCATATCTTCGAGCGTGATACGTCCCGACGAATCATCATTTCCCATCGCTGGTTGCGGACGCCTAGACTCCTTGTCAACGCGCTCCGGGGCCAGGGACCAAGGTCGCTCAGCGCCCCCGAGAGCGAGACGGCAACCTGAGACCCAGCACACCTCATGCCACAGGACTTGATGCGATGGCGCTACCGCAACTGAACGCCCTGACCAGCCCGCTGGACGAGCCGCAGGTACACGCTCTGCAACGGGCTCTGAAGGACATGTCCGCCACGCAGATTGCCTGGGTTAGCGGCTACCTGGCCGGCATCGGCGCTGCGGCAGACCCCGTGCCGAGCAGCGTGGCCACGGCGGCGCTATCGGTCACGGTGCTTTATGGCTCGCAGACCGGCAATTCCCGTTCGGTGGCCGAGCAGCTGGGCCGGCGCGCCCAGGCAGAGGGGATCGAGGCGCAGATCATCTCGATGGGCGATTACAGCCCGCGCAAGCTCGCCAAGGAGCAGCGCGTACTCATCGTCGTGAGCACGCATGGCGAAGGGGAGCCGCCGGAGAGCGCCTATGCGCTGCACAAATTCCTTCATGGCGAGCGCGCACCCCGTTTGGAGGCACTGAGCTTCGCCGTGCTGGGGCTCGGCGACTCGAGCTACGAGCACTTCTGCCAGACGGCGCTCGACTTCGATCGCCGCCTCGCCGAGCTCGGGGCCGTGCGGATGATGCCGCTGCAGTGCTGCGATGTGGACTATCAATCCCCCGCCAAGGACTGGTCCGCCGCAGCCCTCACTAAGCTGGCCGAGCTGAGCGAAGGCGAGCTCGCGATCAAGCGCCCCGGCAATGTTGTCGCGTTGCCCAGCACGCGGCTGGTGCAGGCACGCTCGGCCACGAAAGGCAACCCTCTGGCGACGACACTGCTGGAGAATCGGCGCATCACGACCGACGACGCGATCGCCGATGTGCGCCATCTGGTGCTCGGCGCCGATCCGCAGACGCTGGGTTACCGCCCAGGCGACGCCCTCGGTGTCTGGCCGCGCAACGACACCACCCTGGTCGCCGCCATTCTGAAGGAGCTCGGTCTCGACGCCGATAGCCCGGTCCAGCTGGACGGTACTGAGCTCAGCCTGCGGCAGGCCTTGATCGAGCGGCTCGAGATCACCCAACTGCACCCCAAGACGCTGCAGGAGTGGGCCGCCCAGGTCGGCGACCGCGACCTGCAGGCTCTGGCGGCCGATCCGCAACGGGCCCGCCCGTTCGCCGCGGAGCGGCAACTCCTCGACCTCGTGCGCGCCTTCCCGGCACGCATCGACGCGGCCGCACTGACAACGCTCCTGCGCCCGCTGCAGCCGCGCCTCTACTCGATCGCCTCGTGTCAGGACGAGACCGAGGACGAGGTGCACCTCACGGTCTCGGTCCTGCGTTATCAGGCGCATGGCCGCGAGTGCCTCGGCAGCGCCTCGGCCTTCCTGGCCGACCGGCTCGGCCCCGACGAGCCGGTCAGCGTCTATGTGTCCGAGAATCCGGCCTTTCGCCTGCCGGCAGATGGTCAGACACCGATCATCATGATCGGGGCGGGCACCGGCGTCGCACCTTATCGCGCCTTCCTCCAGCAGCGGGCGATCCATGGGGATAGTGGCCGCAACTGGCTGATCTTCGGCAGTCGCCACTTCCACCGGGACTTCCTCTACCAGCTCGACTGGCAGGCACAGCGGCAGGACGGGCGACTCGCGCGCGTGAGTCTCGCCTTCTCGCGCGATGACAGCGCCAAGGTCTACGTCCAGCACCGGCTGCGCGACGAGGGCCGCGAGCTCTACCGCTGGCTCGCCGAGGGCGCACACCTCTATACCTGCGGCGGCACCGCCATGGGCCAGGCCGTGCATCAGGCACTCCTAGAGGTGATCGCCGCCGAAGGCGAACTGACAGCCGAGGCCGCCACCGAATATGTCGACAACCTGCGCCAGGAAGGGCGCCTGCACCGGGACCTCTACTGATGAGCGCCGCGATTCTGGATATCGAGCAGATCAAGCGGGACAGCCGCCGCCTGCGCGGGACCCTGCGAAAGAGCATGGCCGACGAGCTGACCGGGGCGATCAGCGCCGAGGACTCGCAGATCAGCAAGTTCCACGGCTTCTACCAGCAGGACGACCGCGATCGGCGCCAAGACCGCCGCGAGCAGTTCCTCGAGCCCTACTTCGGATTCATGCTGCGTGCCCGCCTTCCGGGCGGCGTCTGCACGCCGGCCCAGTGGCTGGCGATCGACGGCATCGGCAAGACGCTGGCCAACGGGACGCTGAGGCTCACGACGAGGCAGAGCTTCCAGTATCACGGCGTCCTGAAGCGGCACCTGAAGTCGGTCATCCAAGGCATCAACAAGGTGATGATCGACTCGATCGGCGGCTGCGGTGACGTCAATCGCAATGTGCTCTGCAACCCAAACCCAGTCGCCTCGGCGTTGCATCTCGAGGTCTACGAATGGGCCAAGTGCATCAGTGAGCATCTGCTGCCGCACACCCGCGCCTATCACGAGCTGTGGCTCGACGGCGAGCCGGTCGCTGGTGGGGAGGAGCACGAGCCGATCTACGGCGAGACCTACCTGCCGCGCAAGTTCAAGACGGCCGTGGCCGTGCCGCCGCACAACGATGTCGATGTGTACTCGAACGATCTCGGCTTCATCGCGATCGCCAAGGGTGGCAAGCTCCAGGGCTTCAACGTGCTGGCCGGCGGCGGCATGGGGACGACCCATGGCGACAAGGCCACCTTTCCGCGCCTCGCTGACGAGCTTGGCTTCATCCCCCCCGAGCAGACGCTGGCCGTCGCCGAGGCCGTGGTCACGACGCAGCGTGACTACGGCGAGCGCGAGAACCGGCGGCAGGCGCGCCTCAAGTACACGATTGAGCGCATGGGCCTCCCCGCCTTTCGCGCCGAGGTGGAACGGCGCGCCGGGATCTCATTCGCCCGCGCGCGCAAGGTGCGCTTCACCAACCAGGGCGACCGCTACGGCTGGGTCAAGGGACAGGATGATCGCTGGCATCTCACCCTCTACATCGAGAACGGTCGCATCCGCGACAGCGCAGGACACACGCCGATGACGGGCCTGCGTCAGATCGCCCGCATCCACCAAGGCGACTTCCGCATCACCCCGAATCAGAACCTGATCGTTGCCGGCATACCCGCGGCGCGCAAGGCGGCGATCGAGGCGCTGGCCCGCGAGCACGGGCTCCTCGCCGAGGAGCAGTCGCTGCTGCGACGCAACGCCATCGCCTGCGTCGCGTTGCCGACCTGCCCGCTCGCGATGGCCGAGGCCGAGCGCTATTTCCCGCAGCTCCTGAACAAGATCGAGCGCCTGGCACGATGCCATGGACTCGCCGACCAACCGTTGGTCATGCGCATGACCGGCTGTCCGAACGGCTGCGCCCGACCCTATCTGGCCGAGGTCGGCTTGGTCGGTAAGGCACCCGGCCGCTACAACCTGATGCTCGGCGGCAACGGCGTCGGCACGCGACTGACACGGCTCTATCGCGAGAATCTCGACGAGGCCGGGATCCTCGCCGAGATGAACCAGCTCCTCAAGCAGTTTGCCGCCGAGCGCCAACCCGACGAGGGGTTCGGCGACTTCCTTGTGCGCTCCGGCGTGATCCGTCCCGTCACCCAGCCCGCGGAGGATTACCATGACTAGACCGGATCTCGACGCCCTGCGGTCCGGCGATGCGGCCGCGCTCAGCGAGACCAATCGCTGGCTGGAGACAAGGCCGGCCGAGGCGCGTGCCGAGTGGGCACTGGAGCACCTGCCCGAGGAGGCCGTACTCTCGTCGAGCTTCGGCACCCAGTCAGCCTTGATGCTGCACCTGGTGACGCGCTTACAGCCGCAGATCCCCGTGATCTTCGTCGACACCGGCTACCTGTTCGCGGAGACCTATCGTCTCGTCGACGAGCTCCACGAGCGCCTCGGACTCAACCTCAAGGTCTTCCGCCCGCACCTCTCGCCGGCCTGGCAAGAGGCGCGTCTCGGGCGGCTGTGGGAGCAGGGCCTGGATGGACTCGAACGCTACAACCACATGAACAAGGTCGAGCCGATGGAGCGGGCCCTGACAGAGCTTCGAGCCGGCACCTGGCTCGCAGGGCTGCGGCGCGCGCAGGCCCGCTCGCGGGCCGAGCTGCCCGTGCTGCGTATCCAGGACAGCCGCTTCAAGGTCCACCCTATCGTCGACTGGACCAGCGAGGATGTTCACCGCTACCTGAGGCGCTACGACCTGCCGGATCATCCGCTGCGCGCGCACGGCTATGTCTCGATCGGGGACTGGCATACTACCCAGGCGCTGCTCCCCGGCATGCGGGAGGAGGAGACGCGCTTCTTCGGCCTGAAGCGGGAGTGTGGCCTGCATCGGTGACGGACGCAGCCGCCAGCGACGAAAAGGATTGCCTCTCCAGATAGTTCCGGGGGCGCCCACGGGGTGCCCGGGCTCATTTGCAGGCCGCCCATCTTCACTCCGAAATCCTGGCTAGTCGATGCCACGCGCCAACCCGTGGCATCGCACTTGCTTATATATTCGCGACCAGTCGTGCAACCGGGCCACCGTCCCGAGCTGTAGAGTCCGCTCCGCGGACCCTACAGCCCCGAACAGGCCCGGGCTTGCCGGTGCGGTACGAGCGAGCAAAACCGCGTGGGCGACCATCGGCAGACGGCCAGACATTAGGTCATGCTGGCGAGGCGGAGTTGGATCGCCCAAGCTCAAGGTGCGAAGAGGAGACGAAATGAACCAAATGAAGCCTGAAGAAGTCAAGGAATTGCTGCGGCAGGTGCCCTGCCCTGGGCGCTCACGCGATATCGTCGCGCTGGGATTCCTCAAAGGCGTGGCTGTGCAGGGGACCAATGTGCGGATCGAGTTCACCCCCGATACCGTCAATTCGGAGAAGGTCCAGATGATGGAGGACGGCATCCGTGCGCAGCTCCGAAAGGCTCAGTTCGAGAACATCGAGATCGAGACCGAGCCGCCGTTCGACGACAACTCGATGCTGCTCGGTGGGGCATCGGTCAACCCGCTGCAGATGGATCTCGCCGAGTACGGGCTCGAGCCGACCCCCGATATCATCGAGGGTGAGGGGGCCCGGATGAAGAACCTCTTGTCGCCCGAGGCACCGAAGGAGGGTCACCCGGCACAGTCAGCCGAGGAGAGCGAACGGCTGGCCGACCTGCCATCGGAGGGTCCCCAGGGCAATCTCGATCCCGACTACGACGGGCCGCTGCCGGTCTTTCAATGGCAGCTCGATCCCGAGGATCCGGCCGCGCACGGCGTCAAGGTCAAGCTCAGCATCGACAGTTGGAACTTCGTCGTCTGGTGGCTCAGCCACGGCCCAGAGGATCTGGTCTATGCATCGATCCAAGCGCGTCACTGGGTCAGTTTCGGCGGCAAGGCCCGGCCAAACCCGGCCGGTCGCACCGAGGCGGTCAACGTCGTCTACGACGCCCGGCGCGGCGGAGTCATTGCGATCTACGGAACGGTCAAGGACTTCCGCCCGTTCGTCGAGGCCTTCCGGCGCGCCTACAGCGGTGAAGACGGCGAACGGGAGACCCTACAGCAAGGTCAGGCGGCCTAGAAGAGATCGGGCTGTCCCCGTCCAGCGATCGGCGAGGATTCTTCCCGAGCTGTGGCGCCCGGCGCATGGCCGGGCGCGCTGACGAGAGAGACTTGACGGCTGCCTGCCGCCCGTCTAGGGTCGCGTCCGGCCACCGCCGCCGAGACTTTCTCGCCCGAGACCGAGGTATCGATGGAAGGTTCCATGATCTCCCAGCTGTTCTTCTCCCTTGTCCTAGCCGTGACCGTGATGGCCGCATCATGGGGCCTGCAGCGACTCGATTTCTTCAAACAGGCAAAGACACTGACCCGCGTCATCCTCGTCGCCGCGACGATCTTCGCGGTAAGCTTTGTTCTGCAGCTGCTCTGGCCTTACCATGAAAATCGCGTAGCACCTTCGCTCCCTCGCCCTCTGGGAGAGGGTTGGGGTGAGGGAACGATCAGGGACGAGGCAGCATTTCATCATCTGGGGTGGCTCGCCTCGTCCCATGATCGTTAGCGCCCTTCTGTAGCGCACCGGAGCCGAATAGCCGCACCAGAATACCTTTTGCCCCGGTGGCCCCCTCGGCACCGGCGCACGGGCCAGTCCCGATGCTGGCCGAGCATACCGCCGGCGGAACACACGCGCTCGGCGTCGCCGGCGATCCTGATCTCGCTGCTGACCTCCTGGGTGCTGGCGATGGCGGTGACCCAGACCCTGTCTCACCGTTTCATGCGGTTGGCCTTGGTCAGCACAGGCGCGGGCGCGCGCCGACCAAGCCCAGACCCACGACCCATGACCGCTCGGCTCATAGGCCACATTTCCGGCACGGGATCGGTGACGTCGAGACGAGAGAGTTACGCATCCCGAGGTATCGCCTTACGACCAGTCATCATCGGCTTGATCAGGTTTTCTCGTTTCCACAGCAAATAGAACGCGATGGCGACGATGTGCAGCAACACACGCCCGAGCACGACCCAGCTCAGCAGGGCGTGCCAGGAAAGCGCCGTCCGGGCAAAGTCGATGCCGACCAGGTCGGCCAGCGGCCCGGCATTGATGTAGTCCTCCGGGTCGGCGAAGAGCCCGCTCCCGGCGTGCAGCAACAGGACCGTAAGCAGCACGAACGCGGAGAGCCCGCCTACCGGATTGTGTCCGCGCCAATAGGGGTAGACCCAACAGTCGTGTCACCAGCCGCCAGTTCGATCTTTCGTCTGTCCGCTGCGCCGGCCCAGAGCAGACGTGAGGGGCGACGGCTATGACTCCGCATGTCTATCGCGTAGCGGACATCACCGGCTACGCAGGCGATCCAGCACGCTCCCAGAAAGCGGACATTCGAGGCATGGTGCATCTGAGGCTGTTGGCTCAAAATCGGTAGATTCGCGCATCTGTGAGTATTGCCAGACCACTCGGCGGTAATCCGTGGTACGTCCCTGTTTTCCCGTCCCTGTTTTCCCTCCCCGCTGTTTTCCCTCCCCGTTTTCCCGTTTGCACTGGACGCATGACGTCGCCTTTCGCGAGGATGAGTCTCGGTTGAGAGACCCGTCGGGGCGCGAGAACTTCGCTGTCCTGCGGCACATCGCTCTGGCACGATTGAAAAACGACAAGTCCACCAAGACAACCGTCAAGAACAAACGCCTGAAAGCAGGGCGAGCGAATATAAAATTTTCCAGAATCATAAAGCTGAGGCACCATACGAGAAACTGCCTGAGGAGTTTCTCATGTCTGCCAGCATCATTGAGCATTTTGCCCCACTTCCGGACTTTCGCGTCGAGCGCAACAAGCTGTATCCACTGCCGGAGATCCTGCTGTTGGTGGTCTGCGCGGTGCTCAGCGGGGCCGAGGGCTGGGAGGCGATCGAGGAGTTCGGCAAGGCGAAGCTCGACTGGTTGCGCAAGTTCGCTCCCTTCATCCACGGGATGCCGTCGCATGACTGCATTGCCTATGTCAATGGCCATCAGAGCTGATCCACCTATGGCCAATAAAATTGACCCACCAAA
>CAZOWL010000132.1:0-9122 GCA_964583605.1 uncultured Chromatiaceae bacterium
GGGAGCGAACGTGCTTCGCGAATTTCATGGTAAGATCTCGTCGGCGTGGGGTGCTTCGACCAGCACCATCACCACATCCCGCTCGATCCAAAGGATGCGGCCGGGCCCCGGCCCCCGGCGATCCGTACCGCGAGCGTGGTGATGCGTCACAGAGAGCGCCCCCCTCGCGGTTCTCGACGAGCTGCATCAGCTCGAGCCCACGGCCGCTCACAACGATCGCTGTGATCAGCTTCTTCTCAATACCATAGCCGATGTGGGCCAGCACGCTCATTCACGGCGCTCCGTATGCACGCCGAAACGTGCGGCGATCTCGCGGGGAATGTGAGTGGCCATCTTCTCGAGGCGGGTCAGCCAGAGGATACCCATCCCTGGCGTATCCATCTTGGCCGCGACGAAGACACGCTCAAACAGCTGGTCGGCCTGCTCGTTCGGCACGACGATTTAGATGATCTCCTGCTCTGTATTGACCGTGAGGCCCAGGATGCCTAGATGTCTGTGGCGGACCCCTGTGCCTTGCGCATGGAAGACGGTCGCACCCTGCGCACCGGCCTCCATCGCAACCTGGACGACCAGATCGGCCGCTCCGCGCTGAACCGCCGCAGTGAGCAGCGTGACGTCGGTAAGCACGATGAGCTCGTTGCCCGCGCTCATGGCGTTCTCCTCGCCAGTCGCCCACGGGTCTGCAGGTCGATCCAGACACCGGTAGCGAGTACCGAAACGATGGGCCCAACGGAGCACATGGCGAGAATCCCGAAACCGTCGATCGCCTCGACGACATGGCTCAGGCCGATGCCGAGGGCCAGCAGCAGGGGTACGGTGACCGGTCCAGTGGTCACGCCCGCACTGTCCCAGGCCAGGTTGACGATCTCTCCGCGCGAGACGACCGTCAAAGCCAGGGCAGCCGTGTAGCCGACCAGCAGGAGAATCCACAGCGGCAGGTCGAAGAGGATACGGGTCACACCGAGAGCGGCCCCGCAGCCGACCCCGACCGCCACGGCATGGAGCAGCATCCGCTTGCGGAAGGCCCCGTCCGTGAGGTTTTCCACCGTTATCCCCATCGCGTTCAAGGCAGGCTCGGCGACGGTCGCACCGTAACCGACCGCGAAGGCGAAGATCAGGGTCACGGCAATCCCGAGCGCGAAGGGATACAGCGGCGGTGCCCCGGTCTGCCAATGCGGTGAAAAGGCCCAGGGGACATTGGCCCCGGCCTGCTCGCCAAGTGCCACAAGCCCGGCAGTCAGCCCGAGATTGAACAGCGCCATGCCGGCGCCGGCGAATCCTCTGCCGCAGCAGCAGGGACTGGACGAGCAGGAGCAACAGGAGCAAGGGCACGATCGCGCCCACGGCGGCGATGACCTCCGGAAACGGGGTCTCCCGATACCAGCTTGCCGTCGCTGGCGGCCAGACCGACACCACTCGCCACGGCCAGCACAAGCCAAAGCACGTAAGGCCCGAGTAGCTGGCGCAGCCAGGGCGCTCGCTCGACAGCGCCGTGGCGGCGGCCTGCAAGGCGCCGATGGCCGGCTCGGCGAAGGTCACGGCGACCCCCAGCAGCACGCTGAAGACCAGGAGTATCGAGGGATGCATCCGGACCGGCATCTGGAAACCGACGTTCTCGGCGAAGGGCATCAAGCCCGCCTTGACGCCTTCCATGAAGAACATCAGCCCAACGATCACGGCCAAGATGCCCAGCGCAACCGATTCCGGATCGAGCAAAGAGCTCCGTAGGGCCAGCGCATGAAAGCCGATCAGCATCAGCGCCAGCGGAACCACAGCGCGCAACTGCTCGACGAAACGGACCGATACGTGAGGGGTCATCAGCCGGTGTCTATCCACGGCTCGCAGACGGGGACGTGTCGGCAGGAGCCGTTCGGCCTCGAGGACGGCGGAGAAACCGACCTGTTGCTTGTGGTGCTTGATCGCGTCGAGATAGATTCCGTAGCTTACAATGAAATCCGCGCAGCACGATCGCTCCCTCGCCCTCTGGGAGAGGGTTGGGGTGAGGGAACGATCGGGGGCGAGACGACATTTCATGGGCCGGGTTGGCTCGGCTCGCCCCTTGATCGTTAGCTCGCGCTCACGCAATCGTTCTGCCTCCTCCTTCCTGAGAATGCTTGGCCTCAGAGCGCTCGGCCTGAGAGTGTTAGGGAGATACAACCGCTTTGCAACGAGATGCGCCGGAGGTTATCTAGCCGCTCGGTCGCGGTCAACGCAAATGGGGATGAATGAGCGGCGCGACTCTTGCCCGGCTGCTTCCTCGCCAGGTTAACGCGGCCGCAACGTCAAAGCAGAATCACCGTCGCCAGGCCCAGAAACGCGAGGAAGCCGACGACGTCGGTCACCGTGGTCAGCACCACACTGCCAGCGAGCGCCGGATCGATGCCGACCTTGCGCATCACCACGGGAATGACGACACCGGAGACGGCGGCAGAGAGCAGGTTGAGCAGGATCGCCGCGGCAATGATGCCGCCGATCATCCAGTTGCCGAACCACATGATCGCCAGCGCCGCCACCACCAGCGCCCAGAGCAACCCGTTCAAGAGCCCGATCCCCAGCTCCTTGAGCAGCAGGATGCGGGTGTTGCCGGAGCCGAGCTGACCGGTGGCCAGCCCGCGAATGACCAAGGTCAGGGTCTGGCTACCCGCGATGCCACCCATGCTGGCCACGATCGGCATCAGCACGGCGAGGGCGACGACCTGCTGGAGCGTTCCCTCGAACAGCCCGATGACCCAGGCGGCCAGGAACGCGGTGATTAGATTGATGCCCAGCCACACCGCACGGCGCCGGCCGCTGGCAATGATCGGGGCAAACATGTCGGTCTCCTCGTCGAGGCCGGCCATGCCCATCATCGAGTGCTCGGCCTGCTCGCGGATGACATCGACGACGTCGTCGACGGTGATGCGCCCGAGGAGCCGTCTCTCGTCGTCAACGACCGGGGCCGAGATGAGGTCCTGGTCCTGGAACCGACGCGCCACCTCACCGCTCGGCTGGGTCGCCGCGACCGGCTCGAAGTCGCTCTCCATCAGCTCGGCGATCGGGGTCTCCGGGCGGGCCGTCAGCACACGCCGGACACGCAGGATGCCCTGATAGAGGTTGGCGCGGTCGACGATGAAGAACTTGTCGGTGTTGGGCGGGAGGTCCTCGAGCAGCCGCAGGTAGCGCAGCAGCGTCCCGACCTTGATGTCGGCGCGCACAGCGATATGGTCGAGGTTCATCAGGCCGCCGGCGCTGTCTTCCTCGTAGGACAGCATCGATTCGACGCGGGCGCGCTCGCGGCGGGTCAGCGTCCGCAGGATCTCCCGGCCAAGCTCGTCGGGTAGGTCCTGGATCAGATCGACGAGGTCATCGGGCTCCATCGCGCGGGCAGCCGCCACCAGGTCCTCGAGCTCCATCTCGCTGGCGAGACGCCGGCGCACGCCCTCGTGGAGGTGGCGCAGGACCTTGCCCATGCGCTCGTGCTCCACCATGTCCCAGGCGGCGGCGCGCTCGCCGGCCGGCAGCGACTCCAGGATCCCGGCGATGCGGGCCGGGTGGAGCTTCTTGAACAGGCGCGCCACGCGCTTCAGCTTGCCTTCGTGGAGCGCCTGCAGCACGAGGCGCAGCTGGGTGTCGGCCGCCAGCTCAGACTCGCCCGCGGCGGTAGTCTGCTCGAGGGCCTCTATATCCGCTGCCCCAGCCGGCTCGTCGGCGCCGGCGTCGCGCGTCAGGTGCGCCCGCAGCGTCGGCGAGAGATGGGCCAGGACCTTTTGCTCGACCTTGTCATCGACCTGCTGCCAGACGGCGACCTGCTGCGCCGGCGTCAGCGTCTCGAGCAGGCTCGCGATCTTCGCTGGGTGCATCGCCTTGAGGATGCGCCGCACGCGCTTGCGCTTGCTCTGCGTCAATGCGTCGCGCAGGGCATCGAGCTGGGTTTCAATGGTGGCGCGCTCGTTCATTGTCATGACAGTGGGGGCGCGATTGAAAAACTGGCTCGATCAGCCGGCAAGGTCACATCTGGCCACGCTTCACTGACGACGACAAGGTCGGACGCGCAGCGCAAGGACCCCGAGCGTCTCCATCAACCGATTGAGGCGCACCCCCACTGGCCGCTGTTGCTGTAGCGCATCGTCGTAGGCGATCTTGAGCGCCGCGCGGCGCGTCGCCGCGGTGCCGCTGGCCGAGTACGTCAGCCTGTACCCCGATCGAGACCAGGCCATTGCAGCAGCCTACGCCAGCGGCGGGTACAGGCTCAAAGCCATCGGGGACCATTTTGGCCTGCATGACGCACGGATCAGCCGCATCGTTCGCGCAGCCGAGGAGGCCCGCCAACCATCAGTTAGAATATTCGAATATGCCGGGCTCCGCGCCCTGACGCGGGCTTGGATCGCTCACAATGAATTTCGCGAAGCACGTTCGCTCCCTCGCCCTCTGGGAGAGGGTTGGGGTGAGGGAACGATCAGGGGCGAGGTGACCTTTCATCATCCCGGGTGGCTCGCCTCGCCCCATGATCGTTAGGCGGCATCACAGTCTGGGCGTCACGACTCGGCCCGCTGCAGCTGGCCGCGCAAGCGAACGGGCACGAGCGGAAACGGCCAACGCACCGGCCGCGACGCGCCGAGCCAATCTGGCGCCAGCTCAACGACCTCAATGGAGCTCATGCAAAAAAACTCCCGCGACACTCCGCTCTCCCGCGAGCCGATGGGGAGACCGGCAGGCGCGTCGCACGACACCTCGCCCCCAGCTCGACCGGGGCAGGCCCCCGAAACCCCGGCACCGCCCGCATCGGGCTGGGAATTCATCGTGGCTCATCTGCGCAAGATGCGCGGGAATCGCCGAGGCAGCCCGCCGCGGGTCGCCGCAAGCGAGATCCTGTGGTCGTGGCTCGGGGCACTCCTCGGCATCGGTGCTGTCGCGCTCATCGGCAGGTGGCTCTTCGCGGACTCCGACAATCTCTTGATGATCGGCTCACTCGGGGCCTCTGCAGTGCTCGTGTATGGCGCCCCCCGCAGTCCTCTGGCCCAGCCGCGCAACCTGATCGGCGGACACATCCTGTCGGCTCTGGTCGGTGTGCTCTGTTTCGACCTGCTTGCGCAAACTCCCGGTCTGGCGCAGGCGGTGGCCGTGGCGAGCGCTATCGCGCTCATGCACCTCACGCGCACCCTGCACCCGCCCGGGGGAGCGACGGCCTTGATCGCCGTAATCGGATCGGATCAGGTCCACGCCTTAGGCTATCTCTACGCGCTCGTCCCAGCTGGATTCGGGGCGCTCATCCTGCTAATAATTGCACTATTGGTGAACAACATGAGCGCGAACCGGAGTTATCCTGAATACTGGTGGTGAGACGCGAGCATCGATGCAATGAGCGAACAGTCGAGCGGCCCCCGCAGCCAGTTCATCCCCGAGCTCAGCGACGAGGACGTCTACGACGCGCTGCGCCGTTTGCCGGGGTATCTGGATATCACCACGGACGATTTCCGAGACCTCTACCGGCTGGCCTACGATCACGCCTTGGGACGGCTCATGGGTGGCCTGAAGGCACGCGACCTCATGCAGGCCGCGGCGGAGCAGGTGCTACCTCAACTACCATTGGAGCGAGCTGCTAGACTCTTGTCCGCGCGACAGATCAAGAGCTCCCCGGTGTCCGACGAGGGCGGGCAGGTGGTCGGCATGCTGTCCGAGACCGACATCATGCGGTGGCTTGGGGCTACAACCTTCATGGAGCTGATCACCCAGCCCGCTGAGCAGCGCGCGCACTGGGACCGTCGCCTGCAAGTCGTGACCGTGAGGGAGGTGATGACCTCACCAGCCGTTACCGTGGACCAGAACGCGGACTACGAGACCATGCTCAGCGCATTCCGTAATCACAGAGGCCGACGGATGCCCGTCGTGGACGCTAGCGGTCGACTCGTGGGTGTGCTCGCACGCAAGGACTTCCTCGCCGCCTGCCCGTTCGGTCCTCGCTGAGCACACCGCGAACACCGGTTGAGCCGGCGTCGGAGACAACCACGACGCAGCCAAGCACGTTGTTGGCCAGCGGCCATGCCGTGCCGATATAATTCCGCGCTCGCACATGAGCCTCGCCCTCTCAGGAGCCGCCGTTGCCAACCAACTCGCCGGACCTTGGCACGTTCCAAGGTCTTGTCTTCGCGCTCGAGCGCTTCTGGGCCGATCAGGGCTGTGTGATCGTACAGCCCTTCGACATGGAAGTCGGCGCCGGCACCTTTCACCCGGCGACCTTCCTGCGCGCGATCGGCCCTGAGCCATGGCGCAGCGCCTATGTTCAGCCATCACGACGCCCGACGGACGGCCGCTATGGCGAGAATCCCAACCGGCTCCAGCACTATTATCAGTTCCAAGTCGTCTTGAAGCCGTCGCCGTTGGACATTCAGGACCTGTACCTGGCCTCGCTGCAGGCCGTCGGTATCGATCCGCTGGTCCACGACATACGCTTCGTTGAGGACAACTGGGAGTCGCCGACCCTCGGTGCCTGGGGACTTGGCTGGGAGGTCTGGCTCAACGGCATGGAGGTCACGCAGTTCACCTATTTCCAGCAGGTGGGGGGCCTCGACTGCCGACCCGTGACGGGTGAGATCACCTATGGCCTCGAGCGCATCGCGATGTATCTGCAAGGGGTCGAGAGCGTCTACGATCTGCTTTGGGCGCAATCGCCCGTCGGCCGGTGTACCTATGGCGATGTGTTCCATCAAAACGAGGTGGAGCAATCGGCCTACAATTTCGAGCAGGCCGACGTCGACGTGCTGTTCGCCCAGTTCGATACCTGCGAGGGTCAGGCGCAGAGGCTCGTCGCGGCCGAGCTCTCGCTGCCGGCGTACGAGCAGGTCCTGCGCGCCTCGCACACCTTCAACCTGCTCGATGCCCGCAAGGCCATCTCGGTGACCGAGCGACAGCGCTTCATCCTGCGGGTGCGCGCCCTGGCACGCGCCGTCGCGCAGAGCTATTACGCACGGCGCGAGGCGCTCGGCTTTCCATTGGCGAATCGGGCCTAGGGGCAATCAGTGCACGCACGCGACGATTTGTTGATAGAGATCGGTACCGAGGAGCTGCCGCCGACGGCGCTGCGCGGCCTCTCGCTGGCCTTTCGCGACAACCTGAGCCAGGGGCTGACCGATCTCGGTCTGACCTTCTCCCATGTCGAGGTCTTCGCGACGCCGAGACGCCTGGCCTGCTTGATCCACGACCTCACCCGACAACAGCCGGACCAGACCCTCGTCCGGCGCGGGCCGTCCGTAGAGAGTGCGTTCGATCAGGACGGCCAACCCACGAAGGCGGCGCTCGGCTTCGCCGGCGCCTGTGGCGTGCCTATCGCCGATCTGGCACAGGAGCAGACCGACAAAGGCCTCTGCTTGGTCGCCCGGCGCACCCTACCGGGCAAGGCGGCGACCGAGCTCATCCCGGAGCTCATCGAGCGCGCGTTGGCTATGTTGCCGATCGCGAAGCGCATGCGCTGGGCCGATCGCAACGACGAGTTCGTGCGGCCCGTGCATTGGGTCTGCCTGGTCTTTGGCACGCAGCCGCTCACGGCACGGATCCTGGGGGTCGATGCCGGCAACGAGACGCGCGGCCACCGCTTCCACCACCGCGGGCCGATCACGATTGCTCAGGCCGGCGACTACGCGCAGCAATTGCGCGCGCATGGCTTCGTCGAGCCGTGCTTCGCGCGACGTCGTGCGGCGATCTTGGACCAGGTCGCGCACCTCCCCGCGAGCCTATCCGGTCGTGTCGATCCCCCGCCCGAGCTGCTCGATGAGGTGACGGCGCTGTGCGAGTGGCCTCACGCCATCTTGGGTCGCTTCGATGAGGAGTTTCTCGAGCTCCCGGCGGAGGTCCTGATCGAGACGATGCAGAAGAATCAGAGGTATTTCCCTGTGTATGGCCCGGAGGGCGGGTTGCTGCCGAGATTCGTGGCCATCGCCAATATCGCGAGTCGCGATCCCGAGGTGGTGCGCGCCGGCAATGAGCGAGTCCTGCGTCCCCGCTTTGCCGATGCGGCCTTTTTCTGGCGGCAGGATCTCAAGCAACCGCTCGAGGCCTTCTGTCCCGGTCTCGAGCAGGTGGTCTTCCAGAAGAAGCTTGGAAGCATGGCGGACAAGACCCGCCGGGTCGCCCGCGCGGCGCTTCCGATCGCCGAGCAGCTCGGTGCCGAGCCGGGACCAGTCGTCCGCGCCGCCAGGCTCGCCAAGTGTGACCTGATGACGCAGATGATCTTCGAGCTCCCCGCGTTGCAGGGCGTGATGGGGCGCCACTACGCGTTGCGCTCCGGCGAGAACGAGGCGGTGGCCGAGGCCATTGCCGAGCAGTATCTTCCGCGTCACGCCGGGGACCTGCTGCCGAAGACGCTCCCCGGCCAGATCCTCTCGCTCGCCGAGCGCCTGGATACCCTGGTCGGGATCTTCGCGATCGGCCAGCGGCCGACCGGCGTCAAGGACCCGTACGCCCTGCGGCGCTCGGCCATCGGCGTCGTGCGGCTGATGATCGAGGTGCCGCTCGATCTCGACCTGCGCGAGCTCCTCGAGTGCGTCGCGCAGGGACTCGCCGAGCGACTTGATGCCGGTTCGGCAGCCGCCGAAGTCTTCGACTACATCCTCGACCGGCTACGCCACTACTACCAGGAGCAAGGAATCGGCAGCGACTCAGTGGAAGCCGTGACCAGTCTGCCGCTTGGCTCGCTGGCCGATATGGATCGGCGCATCCGGGCCATTGAGACATTCCGCGGCCTCCCCGAGGCCGCATCCCTCGTCGCCGCGAACAAACGCATCCGCAACATCCTACGGCAAGGCGGTCCCACGGATGGGCTGGATCAACAGCCTGACTCGACGCTGCTTGCGGAGCCGAGCGAGCGCACGCTGACCGAACGGCTGACGGCGGTGGCGCTGGAGCTGCAGCCACTGATCCGCGAAAAGCGCTATCTTGCGGCACTCGAGGCCCTGGCGCGGCTACACGACACCGTGAATGCCTTCTTCGACGAGGTGCTCGTTATGGCCCCTGAGCCGGGCCTGCGCAGCAATCGCCTCCGCCTGCTCGCTCAGCTCGAGCGCTCCTTCTGCCAGGTCGCCGACATATCACGCCTGCAGCTATGACGAATCCTCCGCTCATCATCTTGGATCGGGACGGCGTGATCAACG
>CAZOWL010000133.1:0-9067 GCA_964583605.1 uncultured Chromatiaceae bacterium
CTCGCCGCCGGGGCGCGGCTCTGAGCATGCAAGATAAGGTGAAACAGGGTACTAGAGCGCGACACTCCGACCCGAATGGTGCGGGCCGGGCCTAGGTCCCGCTCCCCGAGACCCAATGCGCGATACCGTTGGCGGTGCGTCGCCGGGGACCGCCCCGCTCGCTTTCGAGCTCCCTTACCGACCGGACAGCGCCGAGCTCTTTGAGGCGCTGGTCGATCGGCCGTGGCCGGTGTTTCTCGACAGCGGCCGACCCCACTGCCGCCAGGGCCAATTCGACATCCTTGCCTGTGAGCCGGCCGTCCGGCTGGTGACCCGAGGACGGGACACCGAGATAGCCATCGGCGCGGAGACCTCGACCTCTCGCGAGGACCCGCTCGCGCTCGTGCGCGAGCTGCTCGGTGCGAGGCGCGCGGGGCTTCCGGGTCTGCCCTTCACGGGCGGGGCGATCGGCTATTTCGGCTATGACCTCGCGCGGTGCATCGGGCTGCTGCCGAGTCATGCCAGGACTCGCGCGGCGCCACCGGAGATGGCGATTGGCCTGTACGACTGGGCGATCGTCGTCGATCATGTGTCTCGCAGAAGCCACCTGGTGGGTGACGGATTGCCGCAGCTACGCGCCGTCCTCGGCCGGCTGGAGCGCGGTGTGGCGGAGCCGCGCGTCAGGCGGCGGCCGTTCCAAGCCCTGGCGCCTGTCGCGTCGAACCTGCCCTATCCAGCATACCTGGCCGCGATCGCCCGGATTCAACACTACCTGCGCGAGGGGGACTGTTATCAGGTCAACCTGGCCCAGCGCTTTCGTGTCCCGGTCGCCGGCGACCCGTGGGCCACGTACCGCGTGCTGCGCGCGCGCAGTCCGGCCCCCTATGGCGCATTTCTCGATATCGGTGATTGCCAGATCCTCTGTGCCTCGCCGGAGCGCTTTCTCGAGGTTCGCGACGGTGCTGTGACGACGCGCCCGATCAAGGGGACGCGCCGGCGGGATGCCGATCCGACGCTGGACCGTCAGCTGGCCGCGGCCCTGCGGGCCAGCCCAAAGGATCGCGCCGAGAACCTGATGATCGTCGATCTGGTGCGCAACGACCTGGGCCGGGTCTGTGCGATTGGCAGCATCCGGGTCCCGGAGCTGTTTGCTCTGGAGAGCTACGCCCAAGTGCACCATCTGGTCAGCACCGTTTGTGGCCGGCTCGCCGAGGGCGCGACGGCGTTGGACCTGCTCCGCGCCTGCTTCCCCGGCGGGTCGATCACCGGGGCGCCGAAGCGACGGGCGATCGAGATCATCGACGAGCTCGAGCCGCACCGGCGCGGTGTGTATTGCGGCGCGATCGGATACCTCGGCTTCGACGGCGCGATGGATACGAATATCGCGATCCGGACGCTGGTTCATTCCTCGGGGGCGGCGCGGCTGTGGGCCGGTGGAGGCATCGTCGCCGATTCCGACCCGGAGCTCGAATACCGCGAGACCTTCGACAAGGCATCCGCCCTGCTGGGGCTCCTCCGTGCGCCTCGGGGTGGGTACGCCGCGACGGGCGGTAGGACCTAGGCGCCCCTTGCCTCGGGCCATTGCAGAAGCTCGGCTAACGATCATGGGCCGAGCCACCCCGGACCATGAAATGTCGCCTCGCCCCTGATCGTTCCCTCACCCCAACCCTCTCCCAGAGGGCGAGGGAGCGAACGTGCTGCGCGGACTTCACAGTAACGAGGATTCAGCGGTCGCGACACAGTGTGAGGTGGATGTCCGTTTGTGTGGGGTACGCGGTGCGTACCCGACGGAGTGAAAGTCGGCAGCCGGGAGGTACGCGGTGCGTACCGCTGTCAGTTCACGGTAAGATGCGCCGAGAAAGATCCTTTGCTGAAGCCTAGGCTGCGGTCGGCCGCCCTCCTGGGATCCCGGCGTGCCGTCGTCTGCTCGATCTGTTCCATCTGTTCACTCTGCCGCTAGTGCTGGCCCCATGGCCCAGGTCTCCGACATCCGATCCTCGCGCCCCCATGACGGCTGATCTTCGCGCCCTGCCACTGAGCCAGGTGTCACGCGACATCTGGACCGTCTCGCGGCTCAATCGCGAGGCGCGCGCCGTGCTGGAGGGCAGCTTCCCGCTACTGTGGGTGCAGGGCGAGGTCTCGAATCTCGCTCAGCCGGCCTCCGGCCACCTCTACTTCACGCTCAAAGACGAGGCGGCGCAGATACGGGCCGCCATGTTTCGCCCCAAGCGGCTGCTGCTGCGCTTCCGGCCGGCCAACGGCCAGCAGGTTGTCGTGCGAGGCCGCGTGAGCCTCTACGACACGCGCGGTGACTTCCAGTTGCTGATCGAGTCGATGGAGCCCGCTGGCGAAGGACTCTGGCGCCAAGAGCTGGAGCAGCTGCGCCAGCGCCTGGCTGGCGAGGGACTCTTCGACGAGGCCACCAAACGTGCCCTGCCGAGATACCCGCGCCAGGTCGGTCTGATCACCTCGCCCTCGGGGGCCGCGTTGCACGACCTGCTGACCGTCCTGGCGCGGCGATTGCGCGCCTTACCGATCGTCATCTATCCCGTCTCGGTCCAGGGCGACGCCGCGGTGGCAGAGATCACCCGGGCCCTCGAGCTGGCGGGGCGCCGCGGCGAGTGCGATGTCTTGATCCTGGCCCGCGGTGGTGGTGCCTATGAAGACCTGATGGCCTTCAATGACGAGCGGGTCGTGCGCGCGATTCGGGGCTCACCGGTGCCGGTTGTGACCGGGATCGGCCACGAGGTCGACGTGACCTTGGCCGACCTGGCCGCGGATCGGCGCGGGGCCACACCGTCGGCGGCCGCCGAGCTCGTCAGTCCCTCGGGCGAGGACCTGGCGCAGCGGCTCGCCGCCTCACGCCAGCGGCTGGAGCTCGCGGCCAGGCGGCCTTTGCTGGCGGCGCGACGCGGGCTCGAGGCGGCGACGCGACATCTGCGCCTGCTCCACCCAGCGGCGCGACTGCGTCAGCAGGCCCAATATGTCGATGAGCTCGAACGGCGCCTGAAGGCGGCGGCCGGGACCCGCGTGGAGCGCGCCGGTGGCCGCTTTAGGGGCCTCGCGGCGGCCCTCCGGTCCCGCTCGCCAGGGTCTCGCCTGGTTCCGCTGCGCTATCGGCTCCATGCAACGCAGAGGCATCTCGATCGCGCGATGGCTCAGACCATGAGCGCACGCCGGGCGAGGCTCGCGCAGGCGGCAGCCGGTCTCGACGCCCTCAGCCCGTTGGGTACCTTGGGTCGGGGCTACGCAATCGTCACCCGGTTACCCGATGGGGTGATCGTTCGCCGTGCCCAGGATGCCCCCCCTGGCAGTCGTATCGAGGCCCGGCTGGCCGAAGGGCTCCTGACCTGTCTGGTCGAGGCGGCCGATGATATCGCCGCGCAATCGGCTAGAATTCCGCATGGGTAGAGGATACAGGTGGGTGCGAGTGACGTGGCAGCGGAGTCGCTGAAGCGCAAGGCGGCGGCCGAGACGCCTGGCCCGCCGGGGCCTTATGACCAGCTGCTCGCCCTGCCCGAGACCTTGACCGGGGAGATCATCCAGGGGCGGCTGTACACTCAGCCGCGTCCGTCGGGGCGGCACGGGCTCGCGGAGTCGGCCTTGAACGTCAGGATCGGTGGGGCGTTCGGATTCGGTGACCGGCCGGGCGTTGGGTGCTGATCGCTGGGCTCAAGGATGAGGATATCGTGGCCGTGCCGCCGTTCGATGCCATCCGGTTCTCGCTCGCGGACCTCTGGGCTTGAGGTCCCGCCAGTGCGGCACGGCGCAGCTCCGGAGCGCGTAGGGTACGCATCGCGTACCCTCCAGACTTGGCGGACCAGCGAGCAGCGTAGGGTACGCATCGCGTACCGTTCACATTTCGTGATGATCGTTAGCGGCGATAGCATCGTCGCCGTGAACGCCGCCGCCTCGACGGTAGCGGACCGCATCGGTGGGCGGTATAGTCCGGAATAACTAGACAAGGCGCAGGGCGATGCGCGGGCCCGGATGGACCGGCGCTGGTCCATTGCTCCGAGCCGGGTCGGCGTGGGGACGGCTCGGACAGGCATCGCTCGAGACGCCAGTCAATGCGGAAGGTTGGGGATCTTCGATGCACCAGCTATTGGAGCTTGGCGCCACTGTTCAGTCCGCCTCGGGCCGAGCCTGCACCGTAGAGGCCTTCCTTGGCGGGGGAGGGCAGGGTGAGGTCTATCGCGCGAGCGTCGGCGACCGGCTGTTGGCCCTCAAGTGGTACTTCCCGGAGCAGGCCACGGCGGCCCAGCAGAACAACCTCGAGGTCCTGATCCGCAAAGGGCCGCCGAGCGCGCCCTTTCTCTGGCCGCTGGAGCTGGCGGAATCGGAGAGCGTGCCGGGCTTTGGCTATCTGATGGCGCTCCGCGAGCCGCGCTTCAAAGGCCTGGTCGACCTCATGAAGCGGCGCATCGATCCCTCGTTCCGCTCGCTCGCCACCGCCGGCCGCCACCTCGCACAGGCGTTTCTGGATCTGCACGCCCAGGGGCTCTGCTACCGCGACATCTCGTTCGGCAACGTCTTCTTCGACCCGGATACCGGGGCGATACAGGTCTGCGACAACGATAATGTCACGATCGACAACAGCGCCGCCGATGGGGGCGTGCTCGGCACGCCGCGGTTCATCGCGCCGGAGGTCGTGCGCGGTGAGGCCGCACCGAGCACCCAGACCGACCTCTTCTCGCTCTCGGTCCTGCTCTTCTATCTCTTTCACATCCACCACCCACTGGAGGGGCAGCTGGAGGCCGAGATCAAGTGCTTCGATCTGCCGGCGATGAATCGGCTCTACGGCAGCGAGCCGCTCTTCATCTTCGATCCCGATGACGACAGCAATCGCCCGGTGCCTGGTCTGCACGACAATGCGCTCGCCTACTGGCCGCTCTATCCGCAGGCGCTGCGCGAGCTCTTCATCCGCGCCTTCACGCTCGGGCTGTACGACCCTCACGAGCGGGTGCGCGAGAGCGAGTGGCGCTTTGTGTTGGCGCGTCTGGGCGATGCGATCTTCTACTGCGGCCAATGCGGCGCGGAGAGCTTCTTCGATGCCGATGCCCCCCCGCGACAGCCAGCGCATTGCTGGTCCTGTCGGCAGCCGTTGGAGCCGCCGCTGCGGCTCCGCCTCGGGCGCGAGCAGGTGGTGCTCAATCATGACACCCGTCTGTTTCCGCACCACCTCGACGGCCAGCGCCGTTACGACTACAGCGAGCCGCTCGCCGTGGTGCAGCAGCACCCCCAGCACCAGCATGTTTGGGGCCTCAACAATCGCTCCGGCTCGAGCTGGGTGATGACGACGAAGGAAGGCACGCAACGCGATGTCGAGCCCGGACGGAGCCTGACCCTGGGGCCAGGTGTCAAGATCGATTTCCGCACCGTCCAAGGCGAAATCCACCGTTAAACGAAGGAGCATCCCTATGGCCATACGTCCCGGCGGCGAGCTCGCGACGCGTCCCCTGCACTTCATCTGGATCGCTGACTGCTCCGGCTCCATGTCGACCGACGGCAAGATCCAGGCGCTCAACAACGCCATACGCGAGGCCGTGCCGCTGATGCGGACCGTTGCCAACGATAACCCGAACGCCGAGGTCCTGGTGCGTGCGCTGCGCTTCGCCAATGGCGCGGAGTGGCATATCCGTGAGCCGACGCCAGTGGCGGATTTCAAATGGGTCGATCTGCGTGCCCATGGGCTGACCGACCTCGGCTACGCGCTGAACATGGTGGCCGAGCAGCTGCGCATTCCGCCGATGAGCGACCGTGCCCTACCGCCCGTCCTGGTGCTGATCTCCGACGGCCAGCCGACCGATGATTACCAGGCCGGCCTGGGCGCCCTGATGAACGAGCCTTGGGGCAAGAAGGCGGTGCGGATCGCGATCGCGATCGGCGAGGATGCCGATCCCGAGGTGCTGCAGCAGTTCATTGGCAACCCCGACCTGAAGCCGTTGCAGGCCAACAACCCCGAGACGCTCGTGCGTCACATCAAGTGGGTCTCGACTGCGGTGCTCAAGTCGGCTTCCTCACCAGCCAGCCAGTCCGCCGGGCTGCCGATGGTGATCAACCTGGCGCTGCCGGCGTTGCCGGCCGCCCCCGAGGCCCAGGTCGACGACGTCTGGTAATGTCGGCCGGTGACACCCTGGCGTACCCTCACGGCCAGCGTGCGCGGTGCGGCGCACCAGCGTTCGGGCCTGCCAAACCAGGATGCCGCGCGGGTCTCCCGCTGCGGTGAAGGGCGACCGCTGATACTGGCACTCGCCGATGGCCACGGCAGCGTGCGCTGTGTGCGCAGTCGGCGCGGTGCGCGCCTGGCTGTGGCCGTTGCGCACCTGATCCGCGGCCAGATCGATGACTTGACCAACCTGTCGCGCACCAAGCGATGGGCCGAGCAGCAGCTGCCTCTGGAGCTCGTCCGGCATTGGACCGGGCGTGTGGAGCGCCTCGTCGCACGCCAGCCGTTCACGGAGGAGGAGCTGGCGCCGTTGGACGCATCCGATCGTCGCGACCTGGAGATCAGCCCGCAGCTGGCCTATGGCACGACGTTGCTGGCCGTCGTCATCGCGCCGCGGTTCCTCATCTATCTCCAGCTCGGCGACGGCGATATCCTGACCGTCTCGGCCGATGGTGTCGTGGAGCGGCCCGTCACCAAGGACGAACGCCTGATCGCCAACGAGACGACCTCGATGTGCTCGCCGCAGGCCTGGAATGAGGTGCGGGTGGTCTTCCAGGCCCTCGCCGGAGCGCCGCCGGCGCTGATCCTCGCGGCCACCGATGGCTATGCCAATTCGTTCCGCGATGAGGCCGGCTTTCAGCAGGTCGCGCGTGACCTCTGGGCCATGATCCGAGAGGATGGCTGGGACAGGATCCAGCTGCGGGTGAGCAGCTGGCTCGAAGAGGCCTCAAGGCTCGGCAGCGGCGACGACATCTCCGTCGGCATTGCGTCGCGCATCGAGGCGGCACCCTTACTATGAAATTCGCGCAGCACGTTCGCTCCCTCGCCCTCTGGGAGAGGGTTGGGGTGAGGGAACGATCAGGGGCGAGACGACATTTCATCATCTGGGGTGGCTCGGCTCGCCCCATGATTGTTCGCCGACGACCATCAGCTGTCTCTCGCTCTCGATACCTATTGGGATGAACGACCAGCCTCGCCAGAAGCTTCGTGAGCTGATCCTTTATTACGGCCGTTCCCTCTGCGAGGACCCGCGACGCTGCGAGGCCCTGCTGAAGGACCACTGTGGTCAGCACAAGCGCGAGATCGCCGTGCTGATGTTTGCCCTGAAGGATCAGATCCCGCACGATCTGCTGCGCTCGATGGGCGGCATACCGCCGTCGCTGCTTCAGGCCCGCCTCGTGCGGCGCCTCTATGACAACCTCGGGATTGCCGAGGCGTTTGCCGCCTGGGCCGTCGAGTCCTGGATGCTCGCCCTGGGTCTGCCGGTCGAGCTCGCGGCGGCGCGTGGCGGCGGTCCGCGGCACGGACGGCTCGCGGGCCCGGGCTCCGACCCGACCGATGAGGCGGTGCTATTGGGTGGCCGCTATCGCGATCACGGCGACGGAACCCTGTCCGATGTCACTACAGGCCTGCAGTGGATGCGGTGCGCCCTCGGTCAGACCTGGTCCGACCTCACCTGCCGCGGTGAGTCGGTGCCGCACAGCTGGACGGCGGCGCTGGAGGCCGCCGAGCGGCTCAACAGCCGCGGCGGCTACGCCGGCCACGCCGACTGGCGCGTCCCGACGATCGATGAGCTGCGCACCCTGATCTATTGCTCCAGCGGCCAGCCGCGGCTGTGGAACGACTCCGACGCCGAGTGCCGCGGTCCATTCGAGCGCCCGACCCTCTATCCCGCTGCCTTTCCTGAAGCACCGCGCGCCTGGTTCTGGTCATCATCGCCGGATATGTCCGACCCGGACTTTGCCTGGCTCATCTATTTCTCGAACGGCTCCGTCAACTACGGCTACAAGAGCCAGACCGGCTGCCTGCGACTCGTCCGCGGAGCCTGAGCGTCAGCCCCCGGGAGCGCCGAGCCCCGGGAGCGCCGAGCCCCAGGGAGCGCCGAGCCCCAGCTCGGCGAGCTCACGCCGACCGCAGCCACCGAGGCCTGTCATCCACCAGGCTAGCCTCCCACCGTGCCCTCGCACAGCCCCGCGCTCGACCATGGCCACTCCTCCGCCCGCCCACACAGCCCCGCGGCCAACGGATTACGATGGATGTAAGCGATCACCGCATCCAGGTGCCGCTGATCGCGGACATAACGGTCCCAATACTCCCGCATCCAGAAGCGGTCTCCCGGGATCGCGAGCCCGAGCTCCTCATTTCGCGCGAGGGCCCAACGGCCCGTGAAGGACTTCCAGGACTGGACGATCTTCGCGAGCCGGTCCAACGGCTCGATCAGGACGTGGACGTGATTGGGCATGATGCACCACGCGAGCAGCCGATACCTTGCACCATCGAATCTGACCAATGTCTCCTGCATCACCGCGGCCACCTGCGGATGCTGCAGGGCGCAGCAGCCCATGCCGGCACCCAGCCACCCTTCGATGCGGCGTTGCCTGGTTGCGTCGCGCTCGCCTTTCGGGATCGACGCGAGCTCCCGCTCGAGCTCGCAGAGCTTATCCTGGGGGAGCGCGTCGGCTAGCCGAAAGGTGATGGATTGCAGGATGCCCGGCAGATCGAGATGCGGTAGGTAGCCGCGGCTGTACCAGCCTTTGAAGCGGCCACTTGCGGGATTGCCGGTCTTGGGGGCGCCGAGCCCCAGCTCGGTCGGGCGCCGTTCGCCGAGCTGGGGCTCGGGGCTCCCAGAGGGCGCGGCGCTCCCAGGGGGCTCGGTATTGCGTGGTTGTATCGTCAGTGGCGGCTGTAGCGTGCCGAGATCTTGGGCTGGTCGGTGATGGCTGCGTCGCGTTTGGGCGGTCATCTTGGCATCCCTGTCAGAATGGATCGATGGGGAGGGATCGTCGCGCGACGGGGCCATGTAGGGAACTATTGAAACCGATCTGGGAGCCCGTGCAGGCGGATCATCCGATCAGCAGCGGGCCGGGCTAACGATCATGGGGCGAGCCGACCCACCCCGGACCATGAAATGTCGCCTCG
>CAZOWL010000134.1:0-8975 GCA_964583605.1 uncultured Chromatiaceae bacterium
TTGTCGGGCTCGGAACGGGCTGCGTCAGCTCCGCATCGCTCACCCGAACCTCGATTTCCGGAAGGGGCCATGGCCTGGCTGAGCACGGACTCCGGGGCGCGGAGGCAATGGTGGTCAACCGCAAGCTGTTCAGCATCCGCGCCACGGGCGATTCACGGTCTTTGCGAAGACGAGTCAGGGCTTACGTGCGCTGCGCTCAGCGATCCGCAACAACGCCCTCAGAGCCTCGTTGACGGCAGCGCTATCAGGGAATGCCCGTGACAAATCGGGGTCGATACGCACGATGTTGGAGCCTTCGGCCATTCTCGCGGCGTACTTTCCGCGCTTGAGGCCAGCAGGAAGATCTTCACGATGATACTCGGGGCGGAGATCATCGTCGTGGTCGTCGTCAGCCATGTTCGTAGAGCCGTCGTTCAGACCGAGTTCCGGGCCTGGCGCTGATGATGCGGATAGCACCGTCGCGCTCGCAGTGCGCGACGGTCAATAATCGACCAAAGACGGAGACGCCGAAAGTGATCCAGCGGGCCTCGCCGGTCGAGTGGTCTGGAATAGTTTCTACTCGGGCTGGAAAATACAACCGTCCCCATTCGAGCGCAGATGATGAGATGTCGCCGCGGCCCTGATCCTTCGCTCACCCCAACCCTCGCCCGAAGGGCGAGGGCGGCAATGTTTTTCGCGAAGCTCTCGCTGGCGCGCAGCGCCGGTCAGCTGCCCCGCGGACCGAATAGGATGATCATCGCGCCGAGCAGGCAGATCGCCGCACCGAGGCCGTCCCAGCGGTCCGGACGAATACCCTCGACCGCCCACAGCCACGCAAGCGATGCCGCGATGTAGATGCCGCCGTAGGCCGCATAGACGCGGCCGGCAAAGTCGGCGTCGATGCGGGTCAGCGCCCAGGCGAACAGCGCCAGGCTCGCCATGCCCGGCAGCAGCCACCACGGGCTCTTGCCGAGCCGAAGCCAGGCCCAGAACCCAAAGCAACCGCCGATCTCGGCGACGGCCGCTAGCAGATAGAAGGCGATGTTCCCCATGTGCAACCCACCGCCGTTGCCAACCTCAGAGCTAAAACCAGCCGTGGCTTCCCGCCACCGCGCCGGCGACGGTCACTAGGCTCAACGTCAACAGGACCCAATGCATGCGCGCGATGAAAGCGAACACCTGCTGCGGGCGCTCGGCGGCGTGCCGCGCGAACAGGCGGCGCAGCACGAAGGGCTCGAGGACGAAAAGCATCAGCGTGAACAGCACCCACACCAGCACCATCGCGTGCATCCACCAGAAGGATAGGTGCGCGAAGCGGCCCCAGCCGCTCAGGCCGGTGAGCAGGGTCGTGAAGCGCGCCTGCCAGGCAAAGCGGTGCTCGATCTGCTCGAACAGCGCGATCTGATCCTCCCCGGCCGCGAGCCGCCTGACGGCCGGAATGATCACAGTGGTCACCATGGCGACGCCGCCGATCCAGAGGACGACGCCGAGGACATGCAGCACGCGCGCAGGGCCAAGCTCGGTCATTTGACCGTGACGCGTTCGCGCGCCGAAACGACAACCTTGCGTCCACCCCGTACAAGCTGGTCTCGGCGGTAACGATCTCGTACTCGGACACGGTTGGTGGCTCGTAGTAGCCGACCTACGCAGAAGAGTACCAACCGTAAAGACCGACGGGCCGATAATGGCCCGGCGAGACGCGGATCTTTTGCTCGGTCTTCACCAGCCGTGTGACCAAGACGCCATTCGCCCCGGTCTCGGCGACCGCGTCGCGCAGCGCGTCCTCGGAGGCCTGACCATCTTTCGCGATCCGGATGTAGCTGGGCACGGCGTGAACGCCGGCCGACTTCAGGGCTGCCGCAAGCTCGTCCCTGAAGATGCGCCTTGGTCCCGGCTCGGCACTGACGCCGACGACCAGAACCCGATCGATCGCGGGGCCGCGATAGCCAGGATCCCGCCACTCGCTCGTCAAGCTGGTTGAAGCGCAGCCATTGATGAGCAGCGCGACCAAGCCGATGAGCCAACCGCCTTTCGCCATCATTCGCAGGGTTGCCACTCTCTGATCCTCGTTCGCGTTGCCAATGACTAGTCGAAAGCCCCTCGTGCACGAGCAGACATGAGGGCGGTTTGATTAGTTCGAGGTGCCCGTCCAGGGCAGGAGTTCCGCTCGATCTTCGGTCGCTCAAGCAACGGGGACGGGCGCGCGATCGCAAGCGTGCCACGCGAATTTATCCGGAATAAGAATGGTTGGTATTGTTTTTCTCTTCTGCTACCGTGGCGACTTGACTGTTGCAAGGAGACCATTCGATGACCTGCAGAAGTGTTGGGAAGAGACTCACGTGCACGCCTGCCGGGCGCATGTTCCGCGCCGGGGGGCTGGTGGTGATGCTGACCCTCTCGGCCGCCACCCTCGCTGACGACAGTCTGCAGCGGGCGGTGATCGACCACTACGCCGACATGGCCCAGGCCACCTACGCCGATTCCCTCGCCGGAGCGAAGACGCTGCGCACGGCCGTCCAGGCCCTCATCGATGAGCCCTCGGAGACGTCAATGCGGGAGGCCCGGCAGGCCTGGCTCGACTCGCGCGTGCCCTACATGCAGACTGAGGTCTACCGCTTCGGAAATCCCATCGTCGACGACTGGGAGGGCAAGGTGAACGCCTGGCCGCTGGACGAGGGACTGATCGACTACGTCGACGCCGGCTATGGTGTGGCGTCCGAGGAAAACCCGGTCTCTGCCGCCAACGTGATCGCCAACCCGTCGTTGCAGCTCAGCGGTGAGACCATCGACGCCTCGGACATCACGAAGGCGCTGCTGGCGGAGCACCTGCACGAGCTCGGCGGTGTCGAGGCGAATGTCGCGACCGGCTATCACGCCATTGAATTCCTGCTCTGGGGCCAGGACCTGAATGGCGCTGGGCCCGGCGCGGGCAACCGCCCCTGGACCGATTACAGCACCCAAGCCTGCACCAACGGCCATTGCGACCGTCGCGCCGAGTACCTCGCGACCGCCGCCGATCTGCTCGTGGACGACCTGTCCTGGATGGTGGCCCAGTGGGAGGCGGATGGCGCGGCCCGCAAGGCGCTCGAGTCCGACACGCAACAGGGCATCGCAGCGATCCTGACCGGGCTTGGCAGCCTAAGCTACGGAGAGCTGGCCGGCGAGCGGATGAAGCTCGGCCTGATGCTGCACGACCCGGAGGAGGAGCACGACTGCTTCGCCGACAACACGCACAACTCCCACTACTTCGACGTCGCCGGCATGATCAACGTCTACGCGGGCGCCTACACCCGCACCGACGGGCGCAAGGTCACGGGTCCCGGCCTGTCACACCTGGTCGCTGCCAAGGACCCGGTGCTCAATTGGGAGATGTACGCCAAGCTCGCGGCGACCGAGGAGGCCATGGCGGCGCTGAAGGCGCGTGCCGAGAACGGCGAGGCGTACGATCAGATGATCGGCCCCGACAACGCGGCGGGCAACGCCGTGGTGCAGAACGCAATCGACGCGCTCACGAGTCAGACCCAAACCATCGAGAAGGTCGTTGCGGCGATGGCGCTCGAGCCGATCGCCTTCATGGGCTCGGACAGCCTGGACGACCCGGAAGCGGTGTTCCAATAGCGCACCGACCGCGGAGCATCGCACGATTGTCGAAGCTTGCACCCAAGCTCCTCCTGAGGACCATCGGTGTCGCCCTTGGCGGCGGCATCCTGGCCTCGGTCGTCCACGCCTCGGGGCCCCACGACACACCCGGCCCCGAACAGGCTCGCATCGACGCCGTGACGCGGCCGACCACCGATTTCACCCGCGCGGAGCGCTATGAGGTGCGAGCTGCCGGCGCAGCGACCGTATTCAAGGAGCTCAACCGCGACAGCTTCTCGCACCCCTCGGCCAACATGAGCTTCGAGCGGCAGCTCGACTTTCGCGTCGGCAACGGTGTCTTTAGGAAAGTCTGGGTGTCGGCGCCCAGCTCGACCACCTCATCGGACGGGCTCGGACCGCTCTTCAACGCCCGTGCCTGCCAGCGCTGTCACCTCAAGGACGGCCGCGGCCGCCCGCCGGCGGAGGGCGAGCCCGCGGTGTCGATGTTCCTGCGGCTCAGCATCCCGCCCCAAGACGCAGCGGACCGGGCGGCCTTGGCGAGCAAGCGCAGCGCCGTGATCCCCGAGCCGACCTACGGCGCCCAGCTCCAGAACTTCTCGGTGCAGGGCCTCGCCGCCGAGGGCCGGATGGGCATCGAGTACCGGGAGCAGCCGGTCGAGCTCGCCGACGGCACCATGGTTACTCTGCGGGCGCCAAGCTATCGGCTCGAGGCGCCGGCCTATGGAGCGCCGCACCCCGAGCTGATGGTCTCCCCCCGGGTGGCCCCGCCGATGATCGGCGTCGGGCTGCTCGAGGCGATCCCGGAGCGCGACCTGCACGCCCATGCCGACCCGGAGGACCGCGACGGCGATGGCATCTCCGGTCGAGCGAACCGTGTTTGGAGCGACGAGCTCGGCGCGGTGGTGCTCGGGCGCTTCGGCTGGAAGGCCGGACAGCCGAGCGTGTCCCAGCAGTCGGCGAGCGCCTTGCGCGGCGATATCGGCCTCTCGAGCCCGCTCTACGCCGAGCATGCCGGCGATTGCACAAGCGCCCAAGTGCATTGCCGCGACGCACCACACGGCGCCGAGGGCGGCGAGGGCGAGGTCACGCAGGAGCTGTTCGACCTGCTGGTCTTCTATAGCCGCAACCTCGGCGTGCCGGCGCGTCGCGACGTCGACGACCCGGAGGTCTTGCACGGCAAGCGGCTCTTCTATGAGAGCGGCTGCACCGGTTGTCACGTGCCCAAGTACGTCACCGCGCGTGACCCCTCGCGTCCGGAGCAGTCCTTTCAGCTGATCTGGCCCTACAGCGACCTGCTGCTGCACGACATGGGCGAAGGCCTCGCCGACCATCGCCCCGAGGGCGAGGCCAGCGGCCGCGAGTGGCGCACGCCCACGCTGTGGGGTATCGGGCTGACCGAGACCGTCAGCGGTCACAGCTTCTATCTGCACGACGGGCGCGCCCGCAACCTGCTCGAGGCCATCCTCTGGCACGGTGGCGAGGCCGAGGCCACGAAACAGCGCGTGGCCGGCATGTCGAAGGAGCAGCGCGAGGCCCTGCTCGCGTTCCTGCGGTCCCTATGAGTCGGGACACCGGGAACGCGCCTGACCCCAGCGCGAAGACACAACGCAGAGACTTGTTCTTCCATGCCTTGTGCAACGCTGCCTTCAGCGGAGGGGTTAGACGGATCAGTGATGCGATCCGATGCCTTCCTCGTTGGTCTTTGCGCCTTTGCGGTTCCAACCGCCAGGCCTAGGATGCGCAGAGCCATCACGAAGGCAGTGGTGCTGGCAGCGTGCCTGGCATTGGCGCCGGGCTGGTACGGTGCCCGGGCTCAGGCCGAGGTCCCTGACTCCGCCTACGCGGAAGTCAACGCCTCCCTGCTGGATCACCACATCATGGTGGGCTACGCGCGGCTGGCCTCCACGACCGAGGCATTGGCCGAGACTGCGTCGGAGTACTGCGCCGGCGGCGTCGAGTTGGACCCCTTGCGCGCCGCCTATCACGCGGCCATGGATGCCTGGATGGCCATCCAGCACATCCGCTTCGGACCAGTGGAGCTCTACATGCGCTCCTACCGGCTCTAATTCTGGCCCGAGGCGCGGGGTAAGATCGCCGTCGCGATCGAGGACCTCCTCGCGACCGAGGACCCGGCGGCGCTCAGTGCCGACGCCCTCGCGCGCGCGAGCGTCGCGGTCCAGGGCTTGCCGGCAGTGGAGCAATTGTTGTTCACGACGCCAGCACCGGCTGCCGGGTCGAGACGCTGCGCGCTGCTCGCCGCCATTACCGTGAACCTTCAGCACATGGCCGGGGACATCGTCGCGGACTGGCGCGGCGGCGCGGTGAGCTTTCGCCGCGAATTCCTAGCTCCCGACGCCGGCAACGTCTACTACGAGACCCACAAGGCCGCTACCCTCGATCTCTTCAAGAGCCTCCACGCCGGGCTGCGCGCGATCGCCGACTTGAAGCTCAAGCCGGTGCTCGGCGAGAGCGCCGAGGCCACGCGGCCGCGCCTGGCCGAGTCGCTTGCCAGCGGACGCTCGACGCGGAATGTCATGATCAACCTGACGGCGCTCCAGGCCCTGTACCGTGGCGACGACGATGCTGGTCTCGGCCGGCTGGTGGCCATGCACGGCGGCGACCCTGGCCTCGATCCGTTGATGCGCCGGGCCTTCACGCTGACCATCGACAACGCCGCGAGCCTCGAGCACCCCCTGCCCGAAGTCGCCGCCGACAGGGCGGGGCGTGACCGGGCCGAGAAGCTGTTGGAGCAGGTGCTCGTGCTGAGGCAGATCGTCGAGACCCGGGTGGCGACGGCGCTGGGGCTGCAGGTCGGGTTCAATGCCTTCGACGGCGACTGACGCAGGCAATGACACCTAGCCGCCGAGGCGCTGCGCTGCGCAGGGCGCCGCGGCCATCGAGCACCAGTCGTGGTCTGCAGCGCAGGCACCCGGTTCACGTCTGGTTAGCGCCGAGCGACTCGAGCGGCTGAAGGAGGGCCCTCCGCGGCCCTGCGATCTCGCTGCCCGGGGCTCAGGGTCAGCAACTCCTTTCGGCCAGCAAGGTGAGGCGGTGCCCGGCTCGGGACGATTTGCCCGTCCTGTGGCAGCAAGGGACCCCTTCGGGTCGATTGCGTCCCTTGCCGCTGAGATGAGATAATAGAAACCATTTCTATTAATGTTATCATTGTTTCATGCTGGGCCTACCTGGACCGGCGCGCGCGGTCTTGGGTTTTCCACAGCGCTGCACTCGTCGAGCAGAGCGCGAAGCCTGGCCTGCAAAGGCCCAACGCAGGGCGCCGGTACGGGCGCCGCCTTGCAGCTCGGGGAATCATTTTTGGGGAGAGAGTCGAGTGTCTGAAGAGCGAACGAACGGCGGGGCTGCGGACGCTCCAGAAGCGGACGCGCGCGCATCGGAGGTCACAGCCGAGCTGCCGTCTGAACCCGGTCTGCCGCAAGCCGGCCGCGATGCGACCGCGGCGGCCGATGCCGCTGCGGGAGCGGAGGGTCTGCCGGTGGCGGACGCTGATGGGTCCGCGCTTGTCGATACCTTGGTGCCCCAGCTCGAGCAGAGTGGACAGGTCGCGGACGTGCTGCAACGGGTGCAATCGACGTTGGAGCTCGGTGGCCCGGTCGTCGTCATCCTGCTCGCGATGTCGTTCGTCGCCCTGACGATCATCGTCGTCAAGCTGATCCAGTTCGGCTGGTTGCGGATTGGGCAACGCGGGCCGGCCCTCAGCGCAGTCCGCGAGTGGCGGGCCGGCCGACCCGAGCAGGCGCTCGCCCAGGTCTCCGGGCGCCGCAATCCGGCGGGCGAGGTCGTCGCGCGGGCTGTGCGGGGCCGGCAGCTGGGGCTCGCGGAGGAGCGCATCCGCGAGGAGGTCCTGCGCTACGGGAGCGATGTGCTCTTCCAGCTGCGCCGCGGCTTGCGGCCGCTTGAGGTGATCGGCATGTTGGCGCCGCTGCTCGGTCTGCTCGGCACCGTCCTCGGCATGATCAAGGCGTTTCAGCAGCTCGAGGCCGCCGGCACGCGCGTCGATCCCGCGATCCTCTCCGGCGGCATCTGGGAGGCGCTGCTGACGACCGCGGTTGGCTTGAGTGTTGCCGTTCCGGTCGTCGCGCTCTCGACCTGGTTGGAGAGGCGCGTCGACCATCTAGCGCACGACATGGACAATCTGGTCACCCAGGTCTTCACCGAAGACCTCTCCGCCGAGGCCCGCCAGCCCAATCCTGCCGCCGGGGCCGCGCACCGCACGGCCAAGCCCCGCTCGGCCTCCGAGCCAGCCTCGCGCGATGCTCATGCAGCCGCCCCGGCGCTCCAGGCCAGCTAGGCTGGCCGAGCTGGCCCCGCGCCGGCGCGCCGCCATCAGCCTGACGCCGCTGATCGACGTCGTCTTCATCCTCTTGGTGTTCTTCATGCTCGCATCGAGCTTCCTCGATTGGCGCGCGATTTCGCTCGACACGGTCGAGCCGCCACCCACGGCGCGTAAGGCCAGCGACAAGCCAGCGCTGCTGGTCGGCGTGGGCGCGAAGGAGACGCGTCTCAACGGCGAGGTGCTGCCGATGGACGAGCTCCTCGAACGGCTCCAGCACCGCCTGGCGAGCGATCCGGAGGCGAGCGTGCAGATTCAGCCGCCTGACCCTCGCCGGCATCACCCGGCTGACGATGGTCCGCGACCGCAGCTGGGAGGATTACCGGAGGTCTGAGGGCTCGACGATCGATGATGCACTTTGAACAACCCCCGCGCGGGGATGACGGTGAGGCGCGCATCCTGCCGCTGATCAATGTCGTCGTTTTGCTGCTGATCTTTTTCATCGTCGCCGGCAGTTTGAGCGCGATCGACCCCTTCGAGGTCGAGGCCCCGGAATCGCTCAGCGAGTCCGCGACCGAACGGGACGTGCTGCGTTTGCTGCTCGGCGAAGACGGCCAATTGGCGCTCGACGACGAAGTCCTGGACGAAACGAGCCTGCTGATGCAGGTCAAGGCTCGCATCGCCGCCGATCCGGATCTGCAGATACAGCTCAAGGCCGATGCCGACGCGCCGGGCAACCGTGTCGTTGTGCTGATGGAGGGGCTCCGCGAGGCCGGCGTCGAGCGGCTTCGTCTGCTGACCCTGCCGGCGAAGCAAGGATCATGATCCATCTGCGCAAACAGCACTGGGCCCTTGGCACCGGGATCGCGCTGGCCCTCTACCTCGGGGTGGCCCTCGCGATCCTGTGGCGGTTGCCACCGCCCGGGATGGCGGCGAGCTCCGGGGTCGCTGGCATCGAGATTGGCCTCGGCGCCGCCGGCAGCCCTCAGGGCGATGAACAGGCGACTGAGACCGACGGCCCCGAGGCGCTCGAGCCGGAGCCCGAACCGGAACCCGAGCCCGAGCCCGAGCCCAAGCCCAAGCCCAAGCCCAAGCCCAAGCCCAA
>CAZOWL010000135.1:0-8704 GCA_964583605.1 uncultured Chromatiaceae bacterium
CCAGGTCCCTACCCCAACCCCTGCGCCTACGCGGCTCAGGGGTTTTTTCGTTGGCCAGACAGCACTCCCATCACCTGGTTAACCGCAACCAGGGCCCTGTTGTCTCAGCGGGCGAGTGGCCAGAGAATGACTTCGAGACGATGAGCATCGCGCAGGCGGGGGTCGCCGCTGCGCGTCCAAGCCGGGGATGCAATCACCCTTTTGTCAGCGGTAAGGCGATGGGAGAGATGATCGATCTACACTGCCATATGCTTCCGGGGATCGACGACGGCGCGCCTGATCTTTCCACCTCGCTCGAGATGGCGCGCATCGCGGCGGCCGACGGGATTGGCCACACGGCCTGCACGCCGCATATCTATCCTGGTCTCTATGAGAACCGGGCGCCGGGTATCCGCTCGGCTGTTGCCGATCTGACTCTGCGGCTGCGTGAGGCGGGCATCCCGCTGGAGCTGACCGCCGGTGCCGACATCCAGCTCGTCCCGGATCTGGTCAGCCATCTCAGCGATGGGTCCTTCCCGACGTTGCATGGGACGCGCTATTTCCTGTTCGAGCCCCCGCACCATGCCGTGCCGGCGCGCTTCGTCGAGATCCTGTTCGATGTGCTGGCGAGCGGGTACATCCCGGTGATCACGCACCCCGAGCGGTTGACTTGGCTCGACGAGGATCACTACGGCTGGTTCGAGACCGCGGCCCGGCAGGGCGCCTGGATTCAATTGACGGCCGGCGCAGTCGTCGGCCGCTTCGGCAGGAGGCCGAGGTATTGGGCCGAGCGTTTCCTCGGCGACGGACTTGTCCACATCCTTGCGACCGATGCGCATGACACGGTGCGGCGCCCGCCGGGGCTCGCCGAGGGACGTGATGCGGCGGTTCGTTGGGTGGGGCCGGCCGAGGCCGATCGGCTCGTCGTCGAGCGACCCCAGGCGATTCTCGACGACACTCTTGCCGATACGGTCCCTGCCCCGCCTGGCCTGACCGGTCATCCGCCGGCGCGCGCGAGGCCGGCGCGGCAGGACGCGAGCGGCGGCTGGCTCGGGCGCCTGTTCTCGAGACGGTGAGGGCAGCGCGTGCGCGCCGCCAGTGATTGGGGGTGATGTGATTACGCAACAGCCTTGGGTATTGTCGCTTTTTTCAAAAAAATTGTTGCGCGGGGCTCTCTCGTGAACTAACATTAGGTTCGCAGCGTAAGACTGCGGCCACTTCCTCAGTCTATTTGTATGTTCACAACAGCGGAGAGCGCAATGAACAAGAAGCTTCTAACCTGGGCGGTCGCCGCCGCGATGGCCGCACCGGTCGCCGCGATGGCCGACGCGACCCTTTACGGCAAGATCAACATGTCGATCGACTACTTCGATATCGATGCGATCACGAACCCGAACACCGGTGCTGTCATCGAGGATGGCTTCGACGGTTGGACGCTGAGCCGGGGTGCTGTAGGCGAAGGCGCTAGCCGCGCCAGCCGCCTGGGCGTCAAGGGATCTGAGGATCTCGGTAATGGTTTGAAGGCGATCTATCAGATCGAGTTCGGCATCCCGATGGAAGACACGGATGGGCGGAGCGATAACGGCGACCGCGGCCGCATCTCGATGCGCAATAGCTTCGTCGGGCTCGCCAGCGACTGGGGCACCCTGCTGGTCGGCCGGCATGACACCCCGTTCAAGATCTCGACCGGCAAGCTCGATCTGTTCACCGATACGATGGCGGACTACAACGGCACCGTGGGCTTCAATGATGTCCGCGCCGACAACACGATCCTCTACATCAGCCCGAACTTCTCCGGCTTCCAGCTCGCGGCGGCGACGATGCCCGGTGGCAACACGGCTGAGGGCGTGGGCATCGAGAATTCGGACAGTCTGGCAGAGGGCTACTCGCTTGCGGGTATCTACAACAACGGGCCGTTCTTTGCCGCTGTCGCGTATGAGAGCTTCAGCGACGACCTGCTTGTTTTCCAGGACGATGACGACATCAATGCCAACGGGGATACCAATGAGATACTGAGCCCCGGCGACGATTTCAACAAGTGGCGCATCGGTCTCGGTATCCTCGACTGGAACGGCTTCACCCTCGCCGGCATCTATGAGGATCAGTCGAATGTGGGCGGTTTCAGGGATGCGGACCAGGAGCTTTGGCAGATCCAGGCTGGCTATGCGTTTGGCAACAATCAGTTCAAGGCTATGTACGGCCAGGCGGATCGCACTTTTGATGGTAATGTCGCGGGCATCTTCGACGGCGACGCCGAGACTTGGGCGGTTGGTTTCGACCATAACTTCAGCAAGCGGACGACGGCCTATATCTTGTACACGGAGGTCGACGAAGACGACCCGACCGAAGAATTTCGCAACTGGAGCGGCTTCTCGCTTGGCATGATCCACAGCTTCTAAGCTCGGCTTGGTCGTAAAATGCGGACGGGGCCTTACGGCCCCGTTTTGATTTCCCGTGAAAGAACGGCAGAGGTTTAGCTCCGCGCCCGCACCGCACCGGCATTGCGGTTGGCCCCCTGAGCGAGCCCTTCACCCTGAAGAGGCCGTTATCTTCAAGTCATTGAAAAAGACAAGATCGCGCGCATTGTGCATCGATAGCCGCCACAGGGGACTGCGTAGCCTAGGCTGATGTTCCCACTGGAGAAGATATATCGGTAGGAACTGTGAGACGGCTCGCCAAGGCGCGTCGCGCTAGCTCGACTGTGCCGTCAGGGTGCGAGCGCCGTCGGCCGTACCGAGGATCAGGACGTCGGCCGGACGTCGCGCGAAGAGCCCGACCGTGACGACGCCGGCGATCTCGTTGATCTGCCGCTCCAGCGCCACGGGGTCGAGGATCTTGAGTCCTTGCACGTCCAGGATCAGGTTGCCGTTGTCGGTGACGAAGCCCTCGCGCCAGATCGGCGTGCCGCCGAGCTTCACGAGCTCGCGGGCGACATAGCTGCGCGCCATCGAGATGACCTCGACCGGCAGCGGGAAGCGTCCGAGCGTGTCGACGAGCTTGCCCTCGTCGGCGATGCAGACGAATCGGGCACTGGCCGCGGCGACGATCTTCTCGCGCGTCAAGGCCCCGCCGCCGCCTTTGATGAGCTCGAGGCGGTGGTTCGACTCGTCGGCACCGTCGACGTAGAGCGCCAGATCGCCGACGGCATTCAGATCCAGCACCGGGATCCCCTGCCCCGTGAGGCGCTTGGTCGAGGCCTCCGAGCTCGACACCGCGCCCTCGATACGGCCCTTGATCGTCGCCAGCAGGTCGATGAAGTGATTGACGGTCGAGCCCGTGCCGATGCCGATCAGCCCCTCCTCCACATAGTCCAGCGCGGCCTCGGCCGCCCTTCTCTTCATCGCGTCTTGACTCATCGTAAGGATTCCTTGCAACAGTTAGGGTACGCGGCATCATAGCAGATCGATATCGGCCTCCCCGCGCGGTGCGTGCACGCGGTGAGCGGACGTAGCTCGCTGCTCACCGCGAGTCTGAAGGCGGATAGCGCGTTCTCAGCACGGCGAATGAGGTATAGCATGCCGGTCTCCTATATCGAGCGCATCCTGCGCGCCCGAGTCTATGACGTGGCTGTCGAGACGCCATTGACGCGGGCGGATGTCCTCTCGCATCGCCTGTGCAACGAGATCTATCTGAAGCGAGAGGACTTGCAGCCGATCTTCTCGTTCAAGCTTCGCGGTGCCTACAACAGGCTGACTCATCTCGACGCGCGTGCCAGAGGGGCCGGAGTCATCGCCGCCTCGGCAGGGAATCACGCCCAAGGGGTGGCCTTGGGGGCCGGCCGGCTGGGCATCCAAGCCACCATCGTCATGCCGCGCACGACGCCTGCGATCAAGGTCCAAGCCGTGCGTCGTCTCGGGGCCAAGGCGGTCCTGCACGGCGATTCCTACGACGAGGCCTATGCGCACGCCCAGAAGCTGGTGGAAGAGCGCTCGCTGACCTTGATCCACCCATTCAACGACCCGGAGGTCATCGCCGGGCAGGGAACGATCGGCATGGAGCTGTTGCGCCAGCACCCGGAGCCGCCGCATGCGATCTTCGTGCCGGTCGGCGGCGGTGGCCTGATCGCCGGCATCGCGGCGTACGTGAAATATGTGCGCCCAGAGGTCCGGATCATCGGCGTCGAGCCGCAGGATGCGGCCACGATGAACCGTGCGCTGGAAGCGGGGCGACCGGTCAGGCTCGAGCAGGTCGGGCTCTTTGCCGATGGTGTGGCTGTGCGGATCGCCGGGGAGGAGACCTTCCGGATCGCCCAGCAGACCGTCGACGAGATGGTGTTGGTCGACAGCGACGAGATCTGCGCCGCGATCAAGGACATCTTCGATGACAGCCGCGGCATCGCCGAGCCGGCTGGCGCCTTGGCCTTGGCCGGCCTCAAGCGTTATGTCCACGAGCGTCGCCTCACCGGTGAGACCCTGATCGCGATCGAGAGTGGCGCGAACATCAATTTCGATCGACTGCGCCATGTCGCCGAGCGTGCCGAGCTCGGCGAGCGTCGCGAGGCCCTGCTGGCCGTGGAGATCCCGGAGCGGCCCGGCAGTTTCCTGGCGTTCTGCCGGGCGCTCGGACGGCGACAGATCACCGAGTTCAACTATCGCTATGCGGACCCGGAGCGTGCCCAGGTGTTCGTCGGAGTGGAGCTTGGCGGCGGCGATCACGAGCGCTTCGAGCTCGTCGCGCGTCTCGAGGCCAAGGGGCTGTCGGTCCTCGACATGAGCGCGAACGAGACCGCGAAGCTTCACATCCGCTACATGGTGGGCGGCCATGCCCCGGGGCTCGCCGATGAGAGGGTGATTCGCTTTGAGTTTCCCGAGCGCCCCGGGGCCTTGCTCGATTTCCTCACCGGGCTGGGTCGGCGTTGGAACATCAGCCTGTTCCACTATCGCAACCACGGCGATGCCTATGGCCGCGTGCTGATCGGCATCCAGGCCCCGAGCGGCGAGTGCCCAGAACTGTTCCGGCAGCTCGATGCGCTCGGCTACCCCTACCGTGAGGAGACGGACAATCCGGCCTATCGGTTGTTCGCCGGTCCGGGTTGCGGGTCGGCGCGATAGGCGCGGCCCCGCCGGCGGGCCTGGTCACGCGGCGGCGGGCACCTGAGGGGCGCGACGGGGCCGAGACGCTGACACCCCATCCTCTGTCGCGATCGCATCGACTGGGACGTCCCAGGGCTTGGGTGTAATCTGATCGAGCCGCTGGCAGGCATGGGCGAGACCGATCAGCCGCGGGCGGCGCCAAAGGGGATGCCGGCGCAGATAGGCGAGGCTGCGGTCGTAGAAGCCGCCGCCCCGACCGATGCGATGACCGTCACGATCGAAGCCGACGACGGGCATCAAGAGCAGGTCGAGGGATTGTGCGTTGCGGATCCGCCGGCCGCGACGCTGCGGCTCTGGGATGCCGAAGCGGTTGGCCATCAGCCGCTCGCCGGGTCGCCAACGCACAAACATCAGCGTCTTGCGGGGAAAGCGCTGTAGCACGGGGAGATGCCATTGCTTACCGCGCTGCCGGCCGAGCAGTGTCAGGGGGTCGATCTCACCGTCGGAAGGCCAGTAAATGCCCACGCGCTTCGCGCGGCGAAACCACAACTGCCGACCCAGATGCTGCACTAGGCGGCGCGTATGCACGCGATGCTCGGTTCGCGAAAGCCCGCGGCGCCTGGCGCGGAGCTCACGGCGAATGAACAGCGCCACCGCTCAGGATAGGGAGGGGACACCCCCCGCCTGTGTCGTGTCCGGCCATCGCTCTTGAACCTGGCGGTTCAAGTGGGAACAACAGATTCGGCTTCAGGCTCCCCGCGGGTCGGCGGGTTTGCACAACGGCTTCATCATCATGTCCCCGGGGCATAGATTAGGCTCAAGAATTTACCCAGGCCATCGTCGCGCACTGCAGGGGATGTCACGATCAGAGGCTATACCTTTTCGTCACGGTCGTCCAGCGCGCGGCCGGCCAATGCCGCCTCGATCCGCTCCTGCATCATCAATAGCCGCTTAGCGGTACTGTCGCCGAGCCCGCTCTCCGCCTTGCGCTGCAAGATCAGCTCGTGAGCGATATTGAGGGCGGCCATCACGGCGATGCGGTCCGTGCCGACGACGCGCCCACTGCGGCGGATCTCACGCATCCGCTCATCGAGCAGGCGGGCGGAAGCAAAGAGCTCGTCCTGCTCGTCCGGGTGGCATCCGACGTGATACTCCTTATCGAGGATGCGCACCGTGACTGGGACCGGCTCGGTGCTCATAGGCGTTCCTCCATTGTCTTCAGGCGCGCGAGCGTGGCCTCGATGCGGCTCCGAGCCGTCGCGGTCTTTTCCATGAGTTGCGCCCGCTCGGCAGCGAAGCCCTCGTGCCGATCCCGCAGGACCTGATTCTCCTCCTGCAGCTGACGGCAGCGTTCGATGAGTTCGTCCACCTGTTTCTCCAGTCTGTCGATGTCGAAATAGGCCACGAATTATGCTCCCTTCATGGATCGGTGCACTATAGGAGGGCCAATGCCTTGGGTCAATGAGCACAAAACGCGTATGATGATCACGAAGCATCTTGCGGTGCGCAGGCATAAATTGCGCTCGCGACGTTGGATTTCCCCGATCGCTCCCTATCCATCCTCTGGGCCCCGGGTATCCGTGCAGGATCTGTCGGCCGACGGCTCGGTGCGGCAATGCCGACCGGCGGTTTCTGCTCCCCAGCGCATGACGACAGCGGCGGCGTAAGCCGGCGGCATTAACGAGAGGCGGCGACGTTGACGACAGTGACAGGGTTTCCGGAGCTTGCCGAGCGGATGCTGGGTTTGAGCCTGGGTCCGGCAGAGGCCCACGGTGTGCTCTGCGGTCTCTTATGTGACCCCTCTGAGCAAGCCGAGGAGGTGTGGCTTGAGGCCGTCCTGGATAACTCGGAGGTTCCAGATGGGGGCTTGCGCGCGGCCTTGCATGGTGTCGCGGAACGGACCCGCGAGCAGCTGGAGGGTGCGGGCCTGGCGCTCGAGCCCTTGCTCCCCAGCGAGGATCGGCCGTTGCGCGAGCGCGCGGAGGCGGTCTACGACTGGAGCCGGGGCTTCCTCTACGGCCTCGGGCTTGCCCGGGTCGACTTCGACGCCCTTTCGCCGGAGGCTCGCGAGGGTTGTGATGATCTCCTCGCCGTCACACATCTCGACCTCGACGATTTGGAGCCAAGCGAGGAGAACGAGGCGGCGCTGATGGAGGTGACCGAGCTCATCCGCGTGGCCGCGATGATCGTCCATACCGACTGCGCGGCGCGCCGGCCATGACATCGCTGGCTGAGCACAGACGGCGCCGGCGACGGCTGATAGCCGCGATGCCAACGAACAGCCTGCTGATCCTGCCGGCCGCGAAGGAGGCGACGCGCAGCCGTGACGTGCACTTTCCGTATCGGCAGGACAGTGATTTCTTCTACCTCACCGGCTTCACCGAGCCCGAGGCACTGGCCGTATTGGCGCCGCAGCGCAAGGAGGGCGAGTTTGTCCTCTTCTGCCGGCCCCGCGATCCGGCGAAAGAGCGATGGGATGGCGGGCGGGCCGGTGTCGAGGGGGCGCGCGAGCGCTACCAGGCTACTGAGGCGCACCCGATCGGCGATCTGGATCAGACGATGCCAACGCTGCTTGAAGGGCGCGAGCGGGTCTACTACCCGCTCGGCGCCGATCCCGACCTGGACCGGCGCCTTGTCGACTGGATCGGCCGGCTGCGGGCCAAGGCGCGCAGCGGCGTGCGTGCGCCCTCGGAGCTGGTGACCAGCGACCGCCTGCTCCACGAGCAGCGGCTGCGCAAGGGGGCGATGGAGCTGCGGACGATGCGCCGCGCGGCGCGCATCTCCGCAGAGGCCCATCGCCACGTCATGCAGATCTGTCGGCCGGGAATGTGGGAGTATCAGCTCGAGGCCGAGTTCATCCACTACTGCGCGGAGCGCGGTGGCCGCTTCCAGGCCTATCCGCCGATCGTGGGTAGCGGTGCGAATGCCTGCGTGCTGCATTATGTCGACAATCACCATCGCCTTGCCGACGGTGACCTCGTACTGATCGATGCCGGTTGTGAGCTCGATGGCTATGCGTCCGATATCACCCGTACCTTTCCAGTCAATGGCCGATTCAGCGCCGCGCAGCGCGAGCTCTACGAGCTCGTCCTCGCGGCTCAGCAGGCTGCGATGGCCAAGGCCGTGCCCGGCAATCGCTGGGACGACCCGCACGCAGCGGCAGTCCGCACCATTACGGCCGGGCTCGTCGAGCTCCGCATCCTGCCCGGGACCAAGCGCTCGGTTGCGAAGCTGATCAGGGAGGAGAAATACAAGCCTTTCTTCATGCATCGCACCGGCCATTGGCTCGGTATGGATGTGCATGATGTGGGCGATTATGGGGTTGGGGACGAATGGCGACCGCTCGAGCCAGGGATGGTGCTGACGATCGAGCCCGGTGTCTACATCCCGGCGAGCGATGCCGAGGTCCCCGAGTCCTACCGCGGCATTGGGATTCGCATCGAGGATGACGTCGCGATCACTGAAGACGGCCACGAGGTCCTCTCCGCCTGGGCGCCCAAGGACCCGGTCGCTGTCGAGGCGCTCGTCGGTAGTCAGGCCTGAGCCGGCATCAGGGTCGCTCGGGAAGATGGTGCGCGATCCGGTTATACTTCCTCGCCAATTCAGTCCGCGTCCGAGCTTGGGCGCACCTTTCGCTCGGCGCTAACGATCATGGGACGAGGCGAGCCACCCCAGATGATGAAATGCCGCCT
>CAZOWL010000136.1:0-8659 GCA_964583605.1 uncultured Chromatiaceae bacterium
CAGGCGGGACTCTCACCCGCTAGAACACGCGGCCTTGCCAGGCCGCACTGACCCCAGCCTCTGGCCCGTGTGTCGCCGGACGGTCCATGCTGGTGTTACATGGGCGACCTGACCCCTGGAGGCTTGACCCCTGGAGGCTTCGCTCTCCGACCCTACCCTCCTTGGCAAAATATGGGGCCGGCACGCTCTACCGCTCTACAGCAGCTTCACCAGCGCCGCGATCGCCCCGACCTGGGCGAACATCAGCGGGATCAGCCAGGCCAGCAGGGTATTGCGGCTCCGCTCGATATCGGCCTTCAGCTCGCCGCGCAGTGCTTCGATCTGGGTCTGTACCTCCCCGCGCAGCTCTTCGACCTGGGTCCGCACTTCCCCGCGCAGCGCTTCGATCTGGGTCCGCACTTCCCCGCGCAACGTTTCGATCTGTACCTCGACATCGCGGCGCAGTTGCGCGATCTGCAACGTCAGATCCGCGCGCACCTGCTCGATCTCCCGTTGCAAGCGCAGCTCGGTCTCGCGCAGGTGCTGCTGGGTCGCCAGGTTTGGCAGATGCGGATACCGCTCTTCGAGTCGCTCGAAGGCCTCGGCGATGACCCGCGCGCGGGCGCGCTCGTCCGGCGCGCTGGCCAGGGCCTCGTAGAGCTCGACGACGGAGGTCATGCCGGAATCCTCTTGCGTTCAGTATCCGCAATCCAAGCTGATTATAATCGGCACTTGACGGCGATGATCAAAGAACCGCCCCGGCTCGCAGGCGGACGGATGTCCGCTGACCCCAGGAGCCGGTCAAGACCGGCATACCCGCGCGCCCCTCTAGGTACGCCGACCTCAGTCGGCCGTCCCGGCTCAGGAGGCCAGCACGCTCTACAGGAGCTTCACCAGCCCGGCTCATTCCTTCAAAGTGGTAGGCGCGCCCGAGCCATGGCAAATCCGTTCTAACCCCCGTGGCATGTGGCGTGAGTAGCGCGCGGCATCGACTTGCGGGTCATGCCCAGATAGTCGAAGACACGGCGAACACTGCGAGCGAGCTTGTCGATGGTTGCCGAGACGGAGTCGTTGCTTTAGGACTTGATCAAGCTGGTGGCGAAGCGACGCAGACGGGTAACGTTGACGGGACCGTGTCCGGTGCGCAGGGTGCAACGGTCTTTGTCCCAGTTCCAATCGAGGATGTAGTGGTGGGCCTCGACGCGCCAGTGATCGCGGTTGAAGGCGAGCAAGCGGGCGGGGTCGGCGCAGTCTGGGGTGTGGTCTGTGAGGCCGTAGGCGATTTCGGTGGAGGTTTTGCCGGTCTTTTTGTGGATGGTGTGCCGTTCGATGGCGAAGACCTGGCCGACGTTGGGAAAGTCGAGGGAGTGGTTCAGCGCGGTGGAGGTCCAGATGGCACGCGATTCCAAACGTCCGTGCGCTAAGCAGGGCGACTCACGGAAGTGCGCTTCGCCACGTTCGGCGAAGTGCAGACCTATGTCGGCGGCCAGCGTTGGCTGGTTATCCTTGGCGATGAACACATAGTGCGCGCCGCGTTCATTCAGATGCTCGGCGAGCTTGCGCCGGGTCAGGAGGGCGTCGGCAGTGATGGTCTTGCCGGTGATATCGAGGGGCTCGAGCACCGGGATCGCCATCCCGATCTCGTTGGTGCACTTCAGCTCATCACTTCCATCGACGGGCAGCGAGGCGACTTTTTTGGGTGTGGCAGGCCTGTGTTTGGTGCCCAACGACGCCGAGGATGTGGGTTTGACGCCCGTCTGCGTCGATGGCATGGCACATCGTTTTCCCATCGATGGCCAAGCCCTCGTCGGCGGCGGCCATCTGCGCATTCCAGCCCTGCAGCGCGGCACCGAGGGCATCGGGATCGACGCGCGTGAGCACATCGCGGATGCGGGTACGGCTGGGCACCTCGTAGCGGCCGTTGCGATAGCGGCAGCGAAAGCACGCGCGGGCCGCTTGGCCGAGGTCCTGCGCCCAGGCGGCGATGGCTTTGTAGCCACGCGCCCCGCACAGCACCGCGCCCGCGGCGATGGCCAGCACGACCGGCAAGGGATGACGCCGCCCCTGGGGACGGCGTGGATCGGGGACATCGGCGAAGAACCCCGGTAGCGAACGCATCTGCTCGGCACTTAACATCAGCTTTGGGGCTCCGTGGTGGTAGCGGGGATCGAGGACGGGATGGGCCAGCCGTGCCCGGGCGTGGGCGATCAAGGGGCGCACGAACACTCGCTTCGGCGCCTCAGCGCGATTGCTGTAGCCGGCGCGCGTGCGGCGAAACCCGCGCGTCTCGCCGACAGCCAACCAGTTGGCCGCCCGGTAGCTGGTACCGTGGAAGCGGCGTGGATCGACGAATGTCTCGAGCAGCCACAATGGGTAGCCGAAGCGTGCCTGCCAATCGCCCGAGACGCGGCGTTCGCACAGGGCCAGAACGCGCGAGGCGAGATTCGCGACATGCCACGCGGGCAGGATGAGAAAGCGGCTGTTGTTGGCGATCAGATGCAGGCGATCGTACACGGGTATGGCCTGCAGGACGCCCGCGCCTCGATCGAGATGGTCCATGCCATCCGCAACGCGACTCCGCATCCATTCACCGGTGACTATCATCCGCATTGTGATCGGATTGGTTGAGCAGACCGCATGGCCTACATCGCCCACCCCACCGCCATCATCGACGACGGCGCCACGATCGGCGACGGGACCCGCATCTAGCACTGGGTACACATCTGCAGCGGTGCCCGCATCGGCACCGATTGCTCGTTCGGGCAGCATGTCTTCGTGGCCAACGACGTTGTCATCGGCCGTCGCTGCAAGATCCAAAACAACGTCAGCCTCTTCAACGCCGTGACCCTCGAGGACGACGTCTTCTGCGGCCCCAGTATGGTCTTCACCAACGTCCACAATCCGCGCGCGGCCGTCTCGCGCAAGGACGAATACCGCCGGACCCTGGTGCGGAAAGGGGCTACGATCGGGGCCAACGCTACGATCGTGTGTGGCATCACGCTCGGCGAATACGCCTTCGTCAGCGCCGGGGCCGTCATCACCAAGGACGTCAAGCCCTACGCCCTCGTGACCGGTGTGCCCGCCCGGCAGGTCGGCTGGATGAGTGAGCATGGCGAGCGGCTGGGTCTGCCGCTGACTGGTGAGGGCCACGCCATTTGTCCAAGAACGGCGAAGGCCTATCGGCTTGTCGCCGGGCAGTGCCAGTCCTGCCGAGATTGAACGGCTCGCTCTTGTTCGGCCCATTTGGGCGCGCGTCATCTATTACCACTGGATGAGCAGGTCGCATTGCTATTTGGTCTATGCCTACGCAAAGAATGCCACAGAAGATTTAACCAAAGTCCAATTGGCGCGTTTGGCCGCGCTGATGGATGCAGAGGTGCAGAATGGATGAGAAATACTTTACCGAACTGCTCGACAGCGTGCAGGACATGGGGCGCCACATGCGCGGCGAGTCGGTTGCCGGGGCAATCGTGCGCGAATTTCCCGAGCCGGATGTGAAGGCGATTCGCGAGCGTACAGGCCTTTCGCAGACCCAGTTTGCGTACCTCATCGGGGTGAAGCCCAAGACATTGCAAAATTGGGAGCAAAAGCGCGTGCGGCCGGCTGGCCCCGCAAGAGCTTTGCTGAGAATTGTTGAAGCAAACCCGCAGGCGCTGACCTCGCTTCATGGCTGACTGAGCTTGGACCCACCACATCCTCGAAGCCACGCAATGGCGTAGAAGCCCGTCACTTCGTGAAACCCATGTGATCAAGTGATCGCCCAAGCCAAGACCTATCTCCGACGCCTGCTGCCGAAGAAGGCCTTCGCCCGCGGCGTCAGCGTCCTGGTGGGCGGCACGGCCGGGGCGCGGGTGCTCACGGTGCTGGCGGCGCCGCTGCTGAAGCGCCGCTCCAGCCCAGGGGACTTTGGCCTGCTGGCGGTCTATGCCAGACTGCTGGCGCTGATTGCGGTCATTTCCAGCCTGCGCTACGAGCTGGCCATCCCGCTGCCTGCGGACGACGGCGAGGCCGCCTACGTCGCCGTGTTGAGCCTGATCCTGCTGGGCCTGAGCGCCCTGCTCACTGGTGTCCTGGTCTGGCGGCTCGGGTCCCGCCATCACCGACCTGCTCTCGGAGTTGTGATACGCTGATGCGATCGCACCAGATGCCTTTCCCGCGAGGAGAAATGCCCACGACGCTGCATATTGAAGACGATGTCTTGCAGGCAGCCAAGGAGCTGGCCCGGCAACAACAGGTGTCTGCCGGGCAGGTGATCTCGCGGCTGCTTCGTGTGGCGCTGTCCGGGGAGCCGGCTGACAAGGCGACGAGTATCGAGCCTGAGGCTGCGAACGTCGCCGGCTTTCGTCCCTTCGCGGCAGAGGAGCAAAGGCTCGTGACCAACGACCAGATCGATCCGCTGCGGGATCAAGACGGCGTTTGATGCGCGCACTGCTCGATATCAATGTGATCATCGCGCTGCTGGATGCGGGGCATGCGCTGCATCGGGTGGCCTCCGCTGTGGTGGGCGCGCGAGGTCGAACAGGGGTGGACAGCCTGTCCGATCACCCAGAACGGCGTGCTGCGGATCATGTCTCAGCCCGCCTATTCCAATGCGCGGCCGGTCGCGCAAGTCGCGGCGCGCCTGCAATAGGCCTGTAGCCATCCAAGTCACCAGTTCTGGCCGGAAAAGATCAGTCTGTTAGGCGAAAGTGTTATCCAGTAGGACCGTGTGCTCGGGCACCGACAGACCACCGATGCCTTTTTGCTAGCAGTAGCAGCGGAACGCGGGGGGTCGCTCTGTCAGCTTCGACCAGCGAATCCGTGCGGACATCGTGTGCGCGGCCAAGACTGAGCATCTCTGCGTGATCAGTGGCTGATTGCCGTTGGGTCCCGGCCAAATTGACACCTTCAAGCTCACCAGGCGCCTCCCCCCGGACGAGCTGATCGAAGACGGCATCGACGGCCTGGAGGTCTGCGCCATCCGCTCCTGCGCATGCGCGGCTAACCTGAACGACGAACGCCGCCTTCTCCATTATCGACCCCGCCGTGCGCTGACAGCTGAGGTTATTTTTGCTGAGCGCGAGTGCGGCACGACCGTCGCGGTCCGGCCGCTAGCCACGATCCAGCCCTTGCGCGGAGATTCCCCGGGCGCTAGCATTTTGCTAGCTCATCCATTGGCGGAGTCCTGCAATGCCTACCCTCGTCCTGCGCAACGTGCCTGAGGATCTTTATCAACGGCTCAAGGAAACGGCTGCCGATCATCGTCGCTCCATGACGCAGGAGGCGATCATCGCGTTGCAGAGCGTGCTTCAGGGCAGGCAGGAACCGTCGCCCAAGCCCAGTCTCCACGAGACACTGGACTGGCTCAGACGCGAGGTCTGGTCGCTCCCGGTTCTCGATCAGCGTTCCGATGACGACATCCTGGGCTACAATGCCGATGGCTACTGCGATTGATCTGGCCGTCGATACCAGCGCCCTTACCGCTATCTTGCTCGGGGAGCCCGATGCCGCGGCTTTGCTCGGCACGCTAGCGGTCGCGCCGTGCGCCGGTCTTTGTGCACCGAACCGCACCGAGCTGCTCGTGGTGATCCAGGCGCGCCTGGGTGACCGAGGCGTCGACCGCGCAACGCAGTTCCTGGCACTGGAAAAGGTGCGGACGATTCCGCTCGACGAGGCCCTGGCGGATCTCGCCGCGGAGGGCTATCGCCGCTTCGGCAAGGGTCGACATCCCGCTGGGCTGAATTTTGGCGATTGTTTTTCCTACGCCCTGGCCATCCGCGAACGAGTCCCCTTGCTGTTCAAAGGCGACGATTTCTCGAAGACGGATGCACGGGCTGCGGCGCTGCTACCCGGTAAACGGTGATATGCGGGCGGCCACCCCGAGCCTGTGATGGGTGACGACGCTCGGCCGAGCGCTGCTGACGCATCCCGTCGATGGGCGGGCCGAGGCGTTTTGTCGCTGTTTAGGGCTGGAGCCAACGGCATCACAAGGTCGGCGCCCAATCCCGCTTCCTAAGACAAGGAAGTGCGCCGTTTCGTCCGCGCTCAAGCTCGGTGCCTTGCCGGGCGCTTCACCCCATCCGGCTGCACCGCCGAGCGCGCTTATCTCCTCGACGTGCTCTTCGACGACTGGCTCGGCATGCCGTACAGGCACAGCCAAACCGAAAGCGAAGAGGTTTGCATCCGCCTGGTTGATCAGCCGGGCGAGATCCGCCTGCCGGATGGCTTCTTTCGCCGGGCCGCCGTTGCCTGGCTCTCCGAGGGCTCGCTGCCAAGCGCGCCGCTTGTCCAATGGGATAGCCGCGCGCTGGCGCCGGACATCCTGCTGACCGATCCTCAGGTGCCGCTGCTTTGCGGCGATGAGAGGCCTGCCCTGTCGGGAACCGCCGAGCGACTCCGGTTGCCGACAACGCCGAACGCGCCGGCCCCGCACCCTGGTAAGCTGCGATGTGGATAGCCCGTTTTTCTTCCGGAGGTCGCCTCTGGGCATGGGCTTGCGCCTGGGTGGCGATCTTCTCAAGCGCCGCTCTCCAAGGTTGGCACGGCGCAATGTCCTCGGCAATGTGGAGGCCTGGCACGGCGGGTATGGGCGCGATCCGCACCGCCTTGGCCTGGATTTCATCATGGACGTTAACGAGCGCGCCGGGGGTCCGATTGCTTTCTGCGCGATCTGCAACCTCGGTCTCGCGCAGGTGCTGCTGGGTCGCCAGGTTTGGCAGATGCGGATACCGCTCTTCGAGTCGCTCGAAGGCCTCGGCGATGACCCGCGCGCGGGCGCGCTCGTCCGGCGCGCTGGCCAGGGCCTCGTAGAGCTCGACGACGGAGGTCATGCCGGAATCCTCTTGCGTTCAGTATCCGCAATCCAAGCTGATTATAATCGGCACTTGACGGCGATGATCAAAGAACCGCCCTGGCTCGCAGGCGGACGGATGTCCGCTGACCCCAGGAGCCGGTCAAAACCGGCGTACCCGCGCGCCCCTCTAGGTACGCCGACCTCAGTCGGCCGTCCCGGCTCAGAGGAGGCCGGCACGCTCTACAGGAGCTTCACCAGCGCCGCGAACGCCCCGACCAGGGCGTACGGGCGGGGCTTCACGCCAAGGGGCCGCTTTTCCAGGATCCCGCGAGGTTGACGCCGCGCCCCAGCGCGGCCCATGTCGCGCCAGCGAACAGCGCCGCCGCGGGCTCTCGGCACTCCGGGCCCGACCAGCTCGGCTACTCAACGCACGACCGGCACATCCTCGTAGATCGCATCCAACGGCACATCCACCCCGAGGCTGTCGAGGCGGACGCGGCCGTCGGTCACGTACTCCGCGCCCCAGGCTTGGCTGCGGCGATGGACCTCGACGGCGCGCGAGTCCTGCTCGATCAAAAGATACTCCCGCAGGCTCGGGATCATCTGGTAGGCCAGTCGCTTCTCGCGCCGATCGATCCGTGCCGTGGATTCCGAAAGCACTTCGACGAGCAGGCAGGGGCAGCTCCGATAGTAGGTTTCGCGATCGTTCGGATCGCAGCTCAACAGCAGGTCGGGATAGTAGAAGATGTCCTGATCGGCGATCCTGAGCCGCACCTTCATGTCGTTGGCGAAAAGCTGGCACGGGCTGCCGCGCAGCCGCGGACGCAGAAAAGTAGCCAGGTTGAGCGTGATCAGGCCATGCCGACGGCTCGCGCCGGTCATCGCATAGAGCTCGCCGTCGATGTACTCGTGGCGAACGTCGGCGCCGTGCTCCGCGGCGAGATAGTCCGTCACCGACAGGCGCGAAGCGCGGACTGGGTTGGTCATGAGTCGCCTCCGGGTCGAGCAAATAGGGCAGCGCAGTGTCCGGGATCACCCCGCACGAGCCGATCGGGCCGTGCTCGGCGTCAAGCTCACCCTCGCCATAAAAGCACTGCCGAGTCCGCGCAGCAAGCGCTTACTTGCACCATCAGCCCCCGCCCCCGGGATCCCCCCCCCCGGGAACGCCGAGCCCCAGCTCGGCCAACGGGGGCGCCTGCCGCACCGCGGCCGACGACACCCTAGCCATCCGCCAAAGATAAGGCCAGAAGGCAAAAGCAACCGGCCCCACGTTCCAGGGCCCAGGACCAAACGGTATTCCAAGACCTGACACCGCTGCCCCAGACACCGCTGCCCCATGGGAGACCCCGCCCCTGTTACAAAGAAGACCGCTCCGCCTTGCTTGGTTGAGGCAAGAACCGGGATGCCCTACCCTGAATCGCTATCAACTCATCCGGTTTCGAGTCCGCCGACATGTCCAGCACCGCCCGTTTAGACATCCCGCAAGACCTGTTGGATAGCGCCCGCGTCTCCCTTGCGGACATCAAGCTGGAGCTTGCCTTAACTCTGTACGCTCAGCGGCGCCTTTCCATCGGCAAGGCTCGCGAGTTTGCCGCACTGTCCCTCTTTGAGTTTCGACAACATCTTGCCTTGCGCCGCATCCCTGCCGCCTATGGCGAGTCCGAGCTTGCCGAAGACCGGGAAACTGCCTCCTGGTTGGACGGGGCTGCCCCGTGATTGTCGCTTGCGACACCTCCCCGATAAACAACCTCGCCGCCATTGGCCGCTTGCCCTTACTGCGGGACCTGTTTCAGTCACTCACCATCGCTCCGGGCGTATGGGCGGAGCTTCATGCCAAGGGGGGCGGCTTGGCCACAGGGCGAGCGAATATAAATGTTCAGCCGAAGATGACCTTAGCACGATAGTCAT
>CAZOWL010000137.1:0-8260 GCA_964583605.1 uncultured Chromatiaceae bacterium
ATGACAAAGACGAGATGGCCAGCGTCATGGGTTCGCTCGACCGCCTCGACAGCGCGTCCCTTCTTCTCGTCCACCAAGAGGGGCAGACCCTGCGTCTTGGCCAGGGTCAGTGCCTCGGCCTCGCCGCGGTCGAGTAGCAGTTCCAGCTCCGCGAGCAAGGTGGCATCGGTGACGGCCACGACTCTCAGGCAGGCGTTGTCCTTCACCGTCTGGGTGACGCCCGGATCTCTGGCCAGCCACTTCGCATAGACCGCGTTGGAGAGCAGAACCTTCCTGAAGCAGGCGCCGAGCATGTCGATCCGCCCCTGACCGGACAGGGCGATCAGGGACGTGGTATCGCTGACGACGGCGGACATTCAGTCGCCGTCGAGCAGGCGGATGGTCTCCAAGTCTTCCTCGAGGTCGTAGTCAGCGACCGCGATGCCGAGATGTGCGAGCAGGGGCAGCATCCTCTCCTTTGACTTGTCGAAGGCCTTGCTGAGGGCTGGGGTTGGCCTTGAGAGCCTTGATGCCGAGGGCCTATATGGCTTGGGCGCCTCCTTGAGGGGGTACCGCTGTTTTGGCACCGGAGCGGATGGGCTGCGCGCAAAGGTCAGTATGGTCTCGCGCGGGATCTTGGGGGGAGACGGGTTCCGCTTTCATCAAGGCAAGAAGCGAGATCTCGTCGCGCTCCTCGACGACCCCCTGCTGCCCTGTACCGAGCACGACGAGCTGACCGGGAATCTCTTCTTCCCGGACAACCTGCTGCGTTTTTTGCTGCACCGCGATTGAGGACTCGCCGTAGGCCAGAGAGGTCGCGGGCGGGCGCGGTGCCAATGCTTCAGTCGTAGTAGCCGCCTTTCGACCAGGCCTGAGCGGGCTCAGGCGCGAGCAGGGCGACGCTCCCCATGACCAGGAGCGATAGGAGGCCGATCTGGGCCGGGGTCTGCCGACGAATCTTCATTTGGATCTCTCCATTGGTGTCATAAGCGGCTGGGCCGGGTGCGGGGCGAATGGGCTCGGCGCCCGATACCGGTGCCCGATACCGAGCTCCAAAGGCGATGGCTCGCTGCGCTGGTACGTCCTGCCAGGCGTGCGGCGCATGGGGGCCGCTGGGCCAAGGGTCGTTATCGTAACGACCCGATTCTCGCGTCCTTCCTTTCAGCAGGATCAAGTGACCAACCCGGTCCCACGGACTCCCTAGTCGCTGCTGATTCGCGAGCGGTAGTTTCCACTGGAAGTCGCCGCCGGCCGCGCTGAAGGGCCGGCGGTCAGACAAGACGCGTTGTCCTGTTAGGCCACCATTTCCTCGCAGCGAGCGATGCCGGGTGGAGCGAGAAGCCGCCCAGCACGCTCGGCACCACGGGCAGCGGTGCGGGCCGTCCCCTCTCCTCAGGCTCTATCGCCACCGACGGTGCCGCGTAGCTGCAGCGCGATGATCAGGTGGCTGATGGCCAGTATCGGGACAGCAAACAGCGGAATCAGCGCGAGCGGAAAGGTCCCCATGGCGTCCGTGGTCATGCCTTCCCCGCCCAGCCAGGCGGAGCGCAGCGCGAGTCCGATGCCAACCGCGATCGCAAAGTCGGCGACACCAAACCAATTCCAGCGTTTGATGGAGCGGTTTGTCACCGGCGCCCCCCGCGCCAGCGAGAAGCTGAGCCAGAGCGCCCAGACGGCCGCCACGGCGTCGCCGAGGCCAGCCGGATAGGCGAACGCGGCCGGGAGAATGTCGTAGAAGGATAGAAAGATGAAGCCGAGTCCCAGGGTGCGCATGACGTGGAGGCCGATCAAGAAACGTCGATCGAGCCCGAGCGCCCAGCGCTCGAGCCCGGGCAGCATCCGATAAGCCAGCGCGAAGAGGGCCACAGGCTCGAAGATCAGCGCGGGAAACGCCCAGACCGACATCGGATTCGTGCCCCCTAGCGCGCCCGAGAGCGACACGGCGAGGGTCAGGACGAACCAAAGGGACAGGATCGTCGCCAGCAATGCATCGCCGCGGCTGAAACGCGGACCGCTGTCGTAGGTGAGGGACAGAATGCTCATGAATGCCTCCAGAAGAGTGTACATGCACCTATTGGTGCGAAACATGGCAGATTAGCTACCATTTGGAGAGGCCGCCGAAGCGGCGACGGACTCAGGCGTCCTTGGCCAATGCGGTCAGGTCTGCCAAGTCCTCAAGCAAGCGCCGAGTGCGCTGCGCTCCGAGGCGGTCCACTAACCGGCCGTGAGCCGCCTCCCATCGTCGCTGCGCAGCCGCCAAGGTCGCCTCGCCTCGCTCGGTGAGCACGATGTGACGCTCGCGTCGGTCGACACCGCTGCGCAGTGCGACGAGTCTTTGCGTCTCGAGCGGACGCAGGTTGCGCGTCAGGGTCGTGCGATCCATTCCGAGGGCCTCGGCCAACTCCTGCATGCCCGGGTGTCCAAGCAGAAAGACCGCGTTCAGCAGCGCGAACTGGGTGCCCTTGACGCCCGCCGGCGCCAAGGCCGCGTCGTAGTACTGCGCCATCGCGCGGGCGTTGCGGCGCACCGCAAAGCCGAGGCAGCCCTTGGAGGCCGCCAATGCCAACTGCCTGTCTGGGCACCTATCCATGATAGTAAGTGTATATGCACTCTTCAGGAATGCAAGAGCAAGGCTCCTGTCAGGCGCGAGTGCCACAGGACGCGCGGTCCACGGACTGCGGTTTCCGCCCCTGGTTCAGGGCGCCTCGAAAACGGCCGTGTCGGGATAGAAACTGAACCAGGCGAACCAATAGGACAGGGTCGCCGGCAGCTCGGTGCCATTGACAGCGTAAGCGCGTGCGGTGTCAGCCTGTGCGTCGAACTGAACGAAGATGTTCCGCCCGGCGAAGCGGTCCAACAGCGTCCGGGCTTCGGCCGCGCGTAGCTCGACGAAGGGGTAGGCCTTGGCCCGGCCGTTGAGTCTGATCCCAAGCACTTTCGCTTTGGGCGGGTAGCGGTTGGAGCTTGGTGATACGGAGAAGGGCAACAACTGGCTCTGTTCGTAGGCTTGGTAAGGGTCGCCCTGATAGGACTTGTTGAAGCCCGTCTCGGCCGACAGCACTTGCGTCCCCGGATGCTCGCGCCGCCAATCTTCCCAGCGGGTGTGGGTCATCGGGATCAGACGCAGACGGGCACCGGCCATCGGGCCTGTGACGGCACGCCACTGCAATTGGCTCCACAGGGATTCTGTCTCGCGGTCGTAAAGGAGCAGATTGCTGTTGTAGAGCAGCCCGGACACGCCGAACGTGAGGGGTTGTCCCTCCGCCTCGGCGACGAAGGCGACCCCGCTGGCGCACAGAGGGCAGTAGCTGACTGCGATCGGGATGCCGCCGATGGCGTCATTGACGACTTCGTGTTGGACTCGATCGCATACCTGTCGACGAGGCTGCCGGTGAGATCGAAGCCGTTCAGCGCCGCAGCAGGTGCGGCGATCAGCAGCATGAGGCCTACGGGGATACATGCGGGAAGCTTGCACATCGTTGTCACCGACGGTTGATCTACACTGACAGGTCGCGCCCGCGCGCGCCGCTACCTTAGGCCCTAAGGGACGGTTTAAGAACAACTGGCACAGCTCGGCCGAGGTCCCCTCGCTGCAGCGGGGGGTTGGCGTGAGGGGAGAACGCTGCGGGAGGCTGTTGAGGTTGTTTCTGCACCGCTACTAAGCCAATCGCCTCGGTTCGCGGCCAAGGGTCACCCTCGCTCGAGTGCACGCAATGCAGCAAGGATCGCCCCTGGCTCCATCCGCTGGCGGTAATCGACCTCGGCGAACCTGGCCCGGATCACCCCGTCGCAATCGATGACGAAGGTGGCCGGCACCGGCAACTACACCTCGCTGAGCCCCACTGGAACCTCGAAGTACAGGCCGTAGGCCTGCATGACGCTGTCATCGAGGTCGCTCAGCACCTCGAAGGGATAGCCGTCTCGCTCGAGCTGCGCGCGCGAGCGATCCGGGCGCTGCGGCGTCACGGCAACGAGCCGCGCACCCCGGCGCTCGATCTGCGGCAGCGCCTCGTGCAAGGTGCGCAGGTAGAGATTGCAGTACGGACACCAGGCGCCGCGGTAGAAGGTCAGCACCACCGGGCCCTCGGCGAGCAGATCGGCGAGGGAGACCTCCGCGCCGAAGGCATTCAGCAACGAGAAGCCGGGTGCTCGCCGCCCGACAGCCAGGCCGGGCTCTGGCATGGCCCCAGCCAGGTCCTCGGTGGCCTGCGTCATGACGGCCCGCTCATCGGCCGTCAACGCGGGACCCGACTCCTTGGCCCGCTCGCGTTGAAAGGCCTCCAAGGCCTGCCGATAGCTCGGTGCTGGCCCGTCGGGAACAGACTCGACCGCCGCAGCCAGCAGCGGAAAGGCCAAGATCGCCAGTGGCAGGGATCGATAACGCATCGGCAGCTTCCTCGGACCTGTGTTGATGGGGTCCCCTCCGCACAGCCAGTGCCGACGGCACCTGGCAACAGGGCATTGCAGGCATTTCTCACCCCACCGGCGCGGGTCACACGGGAGCGCCGCGGGTGACGAGGCGGGCGGACGCGGGCGGGGGCAGGGGAGGGGTAAGGAGCGCCCGGCGTCCGGTGCCCCGTCATCAATTCAGACCCGGCCGGGGCGCGTAATCTTTCAGCGGCACCTCTTCGCGCAGCCGGGCGGGCCCGTGGCACCCGCCGCGAAGAGGAAGCCGAAGGTTGTCACCGGGGTTATCCCGAAAGCGTGACAACCTACATCCGAAGACCTAAGATGGCCAGAAAGATGACCAGGAGAAACCGAAGATGCCCGAAACTTCGATCGCGGAGGCCAAGACCCAGCTCACGCGCCTCATCTATCAGGCCGAGCGGGGTGAGGCCGTGCACATTACCCGTCGCGGCAAGCCCGTCGCGGTGCTGTTGTCCGAGGACGAGTACGCCCGCTTGCGCCAAGGCCAGGAGCAGCGGAACTTCTGGGACCTGATCGCGGAGATGAGAGGAGATCCCGGGTTCGAGCCCGTCGATTGGTCCAAGGAGAAAGTCGATTCCTGGCGCGAGCGCCGCTCCGCACGGGAGTTCGAATGGCCAGAGTGAGGTATCTGCTCGATACCAACATAGTCTCCGAGCCCGTCGTTGCCCGGCCGAGCCCGGCGGTGCTGGACAGGATCAAGGGGAACGTCGCCTCGCTTGCGATCTCCTCCGTGACCTGGCAGGAGGTCCTCTACGGCATGTTCCTCTTGCCCGCCGGTAAGCGCCGAGATCAGATCGAGGACTACCTCTTCCGGCGCATCCGTCCGGCGCTGCCCATCATCGGCTTCGAGGAGCGTGCCGCACGGTGGCAGGCGGAGCAGCGTGCGAGTCTGCGACAAGTCGGAAAATCCCCTTCCTATGCGGACTCCCAGATCGCGGGGATCGCTGTCGCCAACGACCTCGTGCTGGTTACGCGCAATGTCGACGATTTTGCAGACTTCGAGAGGCTTCAGATCGAGAACTGGTTCGAGAGATGACTCATCGCCACCCGATCCTGCCCTGCGTCGAGGTCCGCGAGCCGCCACGCACGAGCACGGGCGGCTAGGGCACCCGCGAGATCCTCGATATCCGCCATCATAGCCTGTTCGCGCCGCGTGACTTCGATCTGTCGTCCGGCGAAAGAAAGCTTGGCTTGGGCCGGTCTTCTCCGGTGAAAGCAGTCGGCTCGCCCACGGCTTTGCAGGGCGCGTCGAGCCTTCGTTTCCTGCGCCGACGGGTGCGCTGGCCGGCTGTCCTGCGATGACGACGCGGCGCGCGAGGCGCGCCTCGAGGAGGTGCCAATGCGCGCTGCGCAGCTGTTCGTCCGCTGCCTAGAGAACGAGGGCGTCGACTACATCTTCGGCATCCCGGGCGAGGAGAATCTCCACCCGCGAACGACTTCATCGCCTGCGGGTTCGGTCGCGCCGACGTGGTCATCTGCGTGGGCTACGACCTGGTCGAGTATCACCCGGAGCGCTGGCACCGTGAGCCGAGCCAGAAGATCGTCCACGTCGGCCTGTCGCCGGCGGAGGTGGATGCCTACTACACGCTGGAGGTCGGGGTGGTCGGCGACATCGCGGCGACGCTGCACGCACTCGCCGAACGGATCCCGCCACGGCAGGAGAATTGGGCGGCCCCCTTGAGCCAGGCGATCCTGCAGGAGAACCGCGAGCATGCCGAGGATCGGGGCTTCCCAGTCAAGCCGCAGAAGATCCTCTGGGACCTGCGCCAGGTGCTCGACGACGAGGACATCATCGTCGCCGATGTAGGCGCGCACAAGATGTGGGTGGCGCGCATGTGGGCGGCGCAGGCACCGAACACCTGCATCATCTCCAACGGCTTCGCGGCGATGGGGATCGGGGTGCCCGGGGCGCTGGCGGCCAAGCTCGTCCACCCGGAGCGACGCGTCGTCGCGGTGACGGGCGATGCCGGCTTCCTGATGAATTCCCGAGAGATCGAGACGGCCCTGCGGCTCGGTCTCGCCGTCGTCGTGCTGATCTGGAACGACGGCCAATATGGGCTCATCAAGTGGCATCAGGATCGTCGCTTCGGACGGGACACCGCAATCGCATTCAACAACCCGGACTTCGTCGCCTATGCCGAGAGCTTCGGCGCCCGCGGCTTCCGGGTCGAGTCCGCCGAGGGGCTGCGCGGGACCCTCGAAGAGGCGCTCGGGTGCGGAACGCTCGCCATCGTCGATTGTCCGGTCGATTACCGCGAGAACATGCGCCTGACCGAGCGGCTCGCCGCGCTGAGCTGCCCTGTCTGATGGCGATGGCAACTCGAGCCGCAGCAGGGACAGATTGATCTTGGGTGTTCACCCCGACAAGGCTCGGTCCCGGCGCCGCCAAGGCACAGGCGGGTCAGCCGCCCTTGGTGGCCTTCGCCTTCATCAATTGCCGGCGAGAGCCCGCCCCCTGACAACTCTCACCTGACCACATCGTCGCCATGCACACACCCCATTTCAGCCACCTGATCGCCGAGCCGGTGACGACCGCCGGTTGTCTCACCGTGACCAATCCTTGCGATCAGCGCCCGATCGCGACCGTCGATCTCGTCGACGGCGCCGGCGTCGATCGGGCCTTAGCGATCGCCGCGGCCCTGTTTCACGATCGCCGGGCCTGGCTGCCGGCACATCGACGCGCGGCCATCCTGGCGCGGACCGCCGAGCTCATGTCGGAGCGCGCTGCGGAGCTGGCGCTCGAGGCGGCCCGCGAGGGCGGCAAGCCCCTCACCGACTCCCGCGTCGAGGTCGCCCGCGCAATCGACGGGGTGCGCAACTGTGCCGAGCTGCTGCGCCACGAGGGCGGGCAGGAGATCCCGATGGGGGCGACCGCCGCCAGCGACGGGCGGCTGGCGTTCACGACCCGCGAGCCGATCGGTCCGGTGGTCGCCATCAGCGCCTTCAACCACCCGCTCAACCTCGCCGTCCACCAGGTCGGGCCGGCGGTCGCCGCCGGCGCGCAGCGGCTCTGCGGCGGTGCGCCGCTGTCGCAGACCTGCTATCCGGCCACGGTGCTGCTCGACCCGCCGGACAGCGTACGCGTGAGCACGCAAGAGGTCTTTGGCCCAGTGATCTGCGTCTATCCCTACGACGACATGGCGGAGGCGATCGAGCAGGCCAATGCCCTGCCCTTCGCCTTCCAGGCGGCGGTCTTCACCCGGGATCTCGGGCGCGCCCTGCACGCCGCCCAGCGCCTCGCCGCCTCGGCCGTGATGATCAACGACCACACCGCCTTCCGCGTCGACTGGATGCCCTTCGCCGGGCTGCGCGAGTCCGGCCTCGGCACCGGCGGCATCCGCCATACCTTCCGGGACATGCAGACCGAGAAGCTGCTCGTGCTGCGTCAAGGCAGCGGGTAGCGGGCGCCGGGGGTCGAGCGCGTTGCGAGCCTACTCGGCGTCGGACCCAGACCAGCGCGCCCCCAGCGCACCTACCGAAACGAGACCGAAGCATGCAATCCCTGCCCGTCGCTGCTCCCTCTGCGCTGATCGGCGCGCTCGAGCTGATGGCCGCCCTGTTCATCTTCGTCAACTGCCCCTTCCCGACCCTCGATGAGGATGCCGTCCCGCCGCAGCCCGTCACCATCGGCGCCGCGGCGGCCAGACCCTACACGACCGCCAGCCTGTTCAATATCTCGGGGATGAGCTATGGGGCCATCTCTCGGCCGGCGGTGCTCGCGCTCGGCGCCGGGGCGGCTGCTGGCTCAACACCGGGGAGGGCGGTCTCTCGGCGTATCATCTCGAGACGGGTGCCGATCTGGTGTTTCAGATCGGCACCGCCAAGAACGGTGTCCGCGACCTCGCCGGGAACC
>CAZOWL010000138.1:0-8192 GCA_964583605.1 uncultured Chromatiaceae bacterium
TCTCAGGTCTCTCGCTCTACCTTAAGGGGCTGTCTCAAATTTGGGTATCACTATACCACTCCCAGGTACGCTGGAGGCCTGGCTTCAGCTCCGTCCGCGGCATCCAGCCGGTTGCCGCCCGCAGGCGTGCCGTATTGAGGACGATGGCACGCACATCGACCTCTCGTGGCGGCATGGGGGCGAGACCGATCTCGCGGCCGGTGATCCGCTCGACCAGCTTGATCAGCCCCGAGATCGAGGTGCCGATCCCCGAGCCGATGTTGAACGTACCCGAGAGGTCCGGCTGCGCGAGGAGCCGCGCGAAGGCGTCGACCGCATCATCGATGAACAGGTAATCGCGCACCGCGCTGCCATCGCCCCACACCTCCAAAGTCTCACCCCGCCGCGCCTTGTCCAGAAGGGTGCGCACGAGTCCGAAACCGGGCCTGGCGGTCTGCCCTGGACCATACAGGTTGGCTGGTCGAACGATGGTGAAGGGGATCCGGTGGTTATGGGCGAACGAGGTGAAGAAGGCCTCCAACGCCAGCTTGCCGGCGGCGTGACTGGACAAGGGGCTGGGCGGATGGGACTCATCCGTCGGCAGGCGCTCCGGATTGCCGTAGATGGCGCCGCCGCTGGAGACGAAGATCAGGCGGTCCGGTACCTCGGCGCCCAAGAGCTCGAGCAACCGGGCCGCTGGAAGCAAGTTCTCGATGGCGTCGACGGAGGATCGTCCGGCGGAGAGCCCCGGTGTGGTGGTCGAGGCGAGGTGCACGAGGGTCCCGCAGATCCGCAGCAGCGGTGAGACGACATCCGCGTCGTCCTGGCTGCCGCGGTGGAAGGTGATTCCGTCGCGCCGTCCGGGCTCGCTAGATCGGGATACCACGTGGGGCTGATGCCCGGTCACGGCGAGGGCGCGGGCCAGAGCGAGGCCGAGAAAGCCGTTGCCGCCGACGAGCAGGATGCCGTCTCGATTAGCCATAAGCTGTGTCGTCAGCCGGCCTCCGCTTCCCACCGCGCACCGAAGGGGATCGAGGTGACAGAAACAATCGTCGCGCCGGTGAACAGCCTAACTCGTGATGGCGGGGGCTTCGCTCTCATCGTCCTGGATTGAGGCGCGTCCGAGCAGGGTGTCGTAGGCCGCAATGCAGCGCCTGGCGGTATCGTCCCAGGTACCGATGCGCTCCCGGACCCAGGCGCGAGCGGCGCTCCCGATCATCGGGCCGATCGAAGGATCCTCGGCCCGCCGGAGTGCCTCAGCGAGCTCGTCGCGACTGTTGACCAACCAGCCCGTCTCGCCATCGCGCACCAGATCGGCATGGGCGGGAATGCGGCTTGCGATCACCGGCAGGCCCGCGGCCATCGCCTCGATCAGGACCTGGGGGCGCCCCTCGTCATGCCGGCTCAGCGTGAGCAGGCCTGCTGCACGCGGAAACCACTGGCTGCGCAGTCTATCTGGATCCGTCGCTCCGCAGCGCTCGATCCAGCTCGGCAAGCCGATGTCCTCCTGCAGCGGCCCGAGCAACTTGAGGCGGCGCTCGGCACCGAAGAGACCTTCGCCCCAACCGGGCAGGTCGCCGAGCTTCTTGCGCGTGATCCGCGAGACGACGAGCCATTCGCGCGGCCTCGAGGGCGCTCGGCTTAGCTCGAACCACTCGGGGGCAACGCCAAACGGATTGGGCTCGATCCGAGCGAGATCGCCAAAGCGCTCATGGAGCCTTGCGGCCATCCAGCTAGCGTTGGGTGCCAATATAATAGGGCGCTGCGCAAAGGCGCGCCGCAACAGGAGCGCCATGCTCGGTATGCGCAACAGCCCAAAGTCGCTCCCCAGGACATTGACATAGGCTGGTCGCCGATCATCGGGCAGGCCCAGGGCGAGCTGGAGCCAGTTGACGTGATAAAGCTGCGCGGTATGGCGCCGGCACGCGGCGTTTAGGTGGGTGAGAATCCGGCGACTGACTAATAGTCCGCGGATAGGATTGGTCCTGAGCAGGTGCGCGATGCCGCCGCGGCGCGCCAGTTCGCTGAGCCAGTGGGAGTCCTGCGCGGAATTGGCCGTAGCGACCGCGCCAGGCAGCTCTCCAGGCGGACCCCACACCGCGAGTCGGGTCTCGCCTGTCCGGTCCAGCGCCTCAACGAGCTGATGAATGAATCGCCCCTTCCAATCTGTTGCATCGCTCGGGTATGACGTGGTCGCCATTAGCACGTTGATGACCGACGCCAATGCACTCGCCTCTACGATCACGCGTTACGCGCCTCGTCGCGACTCGTCGGGATCGCCTAAACGTATCATGCTGCTTGCTCCGCTGCTGTGAAGCGCGCCGTGATTCATGCGGTCAACCGTCCGCCGCCGGTAGGAACATGTTCGGGAACCTGCTCGTTGCGGGGACAGGAACACTAACCGAATGATGCCGCTACCGGTGGCTCGCAGCCGAGCTATCGATCGAAACGACGCTCCGATATGGTGACGCTGTGCGATGAAGAAAGTTGGACGAGATCGCGCGCCTCAAGGCCCTTCCCGAAGGCTGCCGACAGGTGTCGCCGTGCGAATCACTCTCGCGGCGGTCGCTCCACCTCTGCATCAGCGGTGATCTCCCCGGTACATGAGGGCCGTGATCTGCTCTGAGATCAGGCCCATCATGAATACAATCGCGGCGGCTGTCAGAAGCATGGCGCTCATGTTGGTGAAGCGGTGGATTGTCCAAAATGTGACGAGGTAATTGCCGAGGCCAGTCAGAAAAAAGGCGGCGCTGACCGGGAAGAAGATCTTCAGCGGCGAGTACAAGGTGGCGACCTTGAACATGATCAGCAGGAATCGTAATCCGTCGCGAATGGGACGAAGGTGGCTTTTGCCGATGCGATGGCCGGCCTTGATCGGGAGATAGCTGACGCGGTACCCCGAGCGGAAGAAGGCCATCGTGACGGTGGTCGGATACGAAAAGCCATTCGGCAGCAGATAGAGGAAGTCGCGGAAACGTGTCGCGTCGACAGCGCGGAAGCCCGAGGTGAGATCTCGAACATGGTGCTCGGTGATCAGCGACGCAAACCGATTGTAAAAGGCATTGGCGAGACTCCGTCCGAGGTTGGCCTGAGAGCCTTCTCCGCGCGCCCCGACCACCATGTCGTAGCCTTCCTCAAGCTCTGCCAGCAGACGCGGGATGTCTTCAGGGTCATGCTGGCCGTCGGCGTCCATGAAGACGAGCGCCTCACCGGTGGCGGCGCGGGCACCGGCCTTGATCGCCGCTCCGTTTCCCAGGCTATAGCGGTGGGTAACGACAAGAGCACCCTGCTCGATTGCGACCCGCCCCGTCGTATCCGATGATCCATCGTCTACGACAATCAATTCGGCGTCGGGCATGGCTTGCCGGATACGTGGCAGCAGTGCCCCAAGGCAGCCCGCCTCGTTCTTGGCCGGAAGAATGATCGAGATCTTCGACATTCCGTTCTCGGCTCTCGTGCTCTCGACCGCGGCTGTCGTCAAGCGGAGTCTCCCGGCGACGTGTCAGATCAGGGCGATGACCGTTACCTGAAAGCTGGCGCGTTGCCGAAGAGGCGGGCGGAGAATCCTGCCGTTCTCGGCTCTTGCGCGACGGTTGTGGATAGATCTGTTTGATCTATGTTGATTGTAATCACCATTTCGGTTCACGCACAGAAGTATTCTCGCGTGCGGCGCGGACCGGATGGGCCGACCCGTTCCAGGAACGCAGCGCCGTAGGCTATGCACCGCGTACCAGCCCACGCGTTGGACCCCATTGCCGTGTAGGATCCGGTACCACGCCGGCCGCCCGCATCGAGCGGCGGTGGCGTCGGAGGCGGCGCGGGGAGGTAACCTGGTGGGGGCCCGTAATAGGACAGGCCGCCGGAGCGGTCTCGCTTGCGCTCGAGGAAGGAGGAGGGCTGGGGGGCCGTGGTCCGTTGATCGCCGCATGGTACGCGGTGCATACCCTACAGGCTGACCCGGGTCTCCGGACGCGCCTCGATGATGCCGCCGGGGGAGATGCGGAAGACCTTCGCCCGCAGTGGCACGAAGCCCGCGCTCCACCTGGCCATCCATCGCTTGGAGGAGATCGTCGTTACGCTGACCCCCTTCTATGGACCAGACTGCCCCGTTGTTGCCATCGTTGCGCGTGCCAGCCATCCGAGCTCGCCGCCCGTCTTTGCTACACTGATGCACCCTCACTGACCACCGAGGAGCAAGCCATGGTCCTGGGCGAGGAAGACATCGCCTTCATAAAGCAGCATCTGGGAGAATGGCTGGCCGAACAGAGCCTCGGCAAACCTCCCGCAGTCTACGAGATCGAGCTGCGCGAACGCATGGTGCGGGTAGAGGAGGAGCTGAAGCATCAACGTGAGCTGATGCGTCAAGGCTTCGAGCTGATGGAGAAGCGCTTCGAGCAAGTCGACAAGCGCTTCGAGCAAGTCGACAAGCGCTTCGAGCAAGTCGACAAGCGCTTCGAACAGATAGACAAGCGCTTCGAGCAAGTAGAAAAACGGTTTGAGCAAGTCGATAAGCGCTTCGATGAAATACTGAAGCGGCACGATCAGCATTTTCTCTGGCTCGTCGGCTTCATCGCCACCAGTGCCGGTCTGCTCGTCGCAGCGATGCGGTTTCTTTAGCTAGACCACAGGGAGGGGCCTCCGGCCTCCGTGCGCCTTGGACGGATTATGACGTACATCCTTTCAACACTCAGTTCCCTGTCATCAAGCGCGGTCGCGATCGAATTGGACATCGGTTACCTCTAGCCGATCACGTCGGGGAGCCTGAAAACGCCATCGGCACATCCTCGTGGAGGATATCCAAAAGTACCTCAACCTCAAGGCAGTCGAGACGCACGCTGCCCTCGATGATGCGCTCCATGGCCCAGCCTTGGGCGCGGCGATGGATCTCGACGGCGCGCAAGTCCTGCTCGATGAGCATATAGTCCTTCAGGCTCGGCAGGGTCTGATAGGCGGAGAGCTTCTCCCGCCGATCGACGCGCGCGGTCGACTCCGAGATCACCTCGCTCGATCCGATCGGGCTGTTGCTGTGCTCGGCGTCGAGCTCATCTTCGCGATGAAGCACTGGCGAGTGCGCGCGGCAAGCGCCTCCCTGCACCACCGGGCCAGCCTCTCTGGGAGCGCCGAGCCCCAGCTGGGCCCGTGCCGGCGCCTGTCACCCCGCGGTGGCGAGGACGCCCATCAGTGCCGCACCGGTCGCTACCAGAATCTCATCCGCGCCGAACGAGCGAAGGCGATTGGGCGTCTCCCAGCGCTACCCCGTCTGAAGCGCGACCTTTTTCCGCCCCCTACATCTCAAAGCAGCTTCACCAGCGCCGCCATCGCCCCGACTTGGGCGAACATCAGCGGGATCAGCCAGGCCAGCGGGCTATTGCGGCTCCGCTCGATGTCGGCCTTCAGCTCGCTCATCGAGCAGGTGCCCGTGGAGCTCGATCGTGTCGGTCAAACGGCGTGATCTTGTCCGCTGTCTCGAGACCAACGGCTTCCGCCTGCTACGCGAAGGGGGCAACCACTCGATCTAATCGGATGGCAACAAAGCCATTCCGATCAAGCGACACCGCCAGTTTGATCGCATCATGGCGAACGAGCTCTGCAAGCAGGCCGGGCTGTCCCCGAAATACTGAAGGCCGCCGCGCGTCGTCGCCGCATCGGGGGCAGCCTCTCTCTGGCCCTGCCCGAAAGGCTGTCTATTAGCCGCACTGAACACTGGCCGCACTGAACACTGTGCGCAGGGGCCAGAAGGGATCGAGGGATGGAAGCGCACCCTACGGACGAGGTAGCTTTGTGCACTTGAGAGGGGGGCGGCTAATGGGTGACCCTCAGCCCTCTCGGCTCAAGACGCCCTGGTACGCAGTCGATGGTGGTACATGGGAGACCTGACCCTTCCCTGGAGTGACCCTTCCCTGGAGGTACGCGGTGCGTACCCAACGCGGCTCAGTCGGCCCAGAGGGCATCGAGCGGGAAGGGTACGGCCTCGAAGGGCTCGGTCGCCACCTCGGCAACCTCGACGAAGCTCGCCAGCAGGACCCATTGGCCGTCCTTGAGCTTGAAGGCCTCCAGGGTTTTGGCGCTGGGGTCCACCAGCCAGCAGTAGGGGATGCCGTGGCTTGCATAGCGCGGCATCTTGGTCATCCGATCCAATCGGGCCGTCGCGGGCGAGAGCACCTCGCACAACCAATCCGGCGCCATCTCGATCCAGGCCATGTCGGGGAGCCGTGGCAGCCGTTCTCGACGCCATCCCGCCAAATCGGGCACCAGGACGTCGGCGCCCAAATGCAACTCGGGCTCATCCAGGATCCACCAGCCCCCCGGCCCTCCGCCCTTCCCCTGGTCGAAAGGGCCGCCGATCTCGACGCCCAGCGATGAGCTGGCGCGTGCATGCTTGGGCGCGGGCCGTGGATGCGTGTGGATCTCACCGTCGATAATCTCGCCGACCACCGTGGCGGGGAGCGAGAAGAGATCCGCGTACTGGGCCGGGCGTGCTCCGGGGCGAGACATCGCGACAGGCTCTCGGTCGGATAGCCGAAGGGCTTTGACGTGAATGCTACGCCGAGCGCGGCTGCCGTCGCAAATCCACCCATCGGCGCGCGTTTCGTGGGGTCAGCATCGCATACCGTCCCGCCAATGCCCAAACGAGCCGCCGTATCCCGGGAAAGAAACGCGGCGGTTCGATCGGACGATTCGTTTACCAGTCAGCCTCAGTGGCGTTTTCGAGGGCGCTCGGTACGCGGTGCGTACCCTGCACGGCTACCCGGCTCTTGAGCTGCTGGATATCAAGACCTGGCCCCGCCTCTCCCTCGCCCGTCGACAGGCCCCCGCGCCACAGTAGCGCTGGTGGTGCGCATTGCGCGCATCAGGATGGAACAATTCACCGCAATGCCGACACTTGCGTCGTCTTCGTCGTATCACCTCCTGGGCAGCCCTCCGCGCTACACCAAGCATCGCCGACGAGCGCATTGCTCGCCGCTGCCGACCGGCACCGAAGAACACGCAGAACAAGATCCAAATGCGGAAGAAAGAGATAAAAGGCAGGGAGGAGGAAGAAGACGGAAAAGAACCTTCCCTACATGTTTACTCCGGCCAGAGGGCTTCATTTTCGGGTCGGCGCTGACACCCAAAGCGCTCGCCTTGCGGTTCGTAGCGCTCGACGACGGATGCCATCTCAGAAGCCTCGTGTGCTCAGTGAAGGAATCAATCGCGATGATAGCTCGCCGCCCCGCCGCTGCCCCAAGGTGAATCCCCGACCGGGCCACCGGGCTGAGTCCCGAACATTACAAAGCGAGACCCCGCGCCAACATGAACGTGCGATGGGAGACCCCGGCTCACCCCGTCAGCCCGATCCGATCCTTATCATTCGCAACGGACCCGTTTACGGCCTGGGGCGGAACAGGGACTGGGGCCTGTGGCCCGTCGGTCGCCAGATGGCACTGCCCGGCTACCCGGCTCCCATCGTCGGGGAGAAACCGGCCCAGGCCCGGCGCTGACACCAGGCAACCGTCGGGTACGCATCGCGTACCATCCCACGTCCACCGTCACACCTACGGTCTCATTGCCGGGGAGGATCCAGAGACGCGGCCCCGACCGCCGGCATCGAGCGGCACCAGGGGCGGTGCGGGGACGGGGCGCAATGGGTGCTGCTTTGCCCCCGCATCGTCGACTCGTTCGCCATCCTCGATTGGAGGATGGCGCTGTCCGGCGCCCCACGACGGGCAATGGGAGACCTAACCCCGTTCGGCATGCGAAATGTGCTGGTCCGGTCGTTTGTCTTCCTCGAGATGCTCGATCCAGCGCTCGATCTCGGCAGAGGATCGCGCGAGTCCGAGCAGGCGGGCATCGAGACTCGCAATCTCGGCCAGGATTTCCTTTTTGGCTGGGTGCCCGCTGTCCATGCCTCTGCACGTGTCTTCCTTTGACCGCAGCATCCTTTCCACGCCGTGCATCGTTTCGAGCGCCTGCGCTCGTGCCTCTTTCAGATTCCGTAGGACGGTCCGCTGCTGGCGCCACTGATCTAGGCGCGACCTGTAGAGCAAATAGGCGCGCTCCTCCTCGGTCCATCCGAACGACGTCTTCATGGTCCGTCGGTGCGCGACCGCCGACGCGGCTTCAACCTTCGTCGCGGTGGCGCAGGAGCGCCTCGAGCCGCGCAACTTCGGCTAGAGCTTCTTCCTTGGCGCGGAGCGCCTCTTCCTTGGCCAGGCGCTCGGCGTCCGCCTCCG
>CAZOWL010000139.1:0-8103 GCA_964583605.1 uncultured Chromatiaceae bacterium
CATTGCGCTGGTGCAAAGATCGTATTATCCCGTATCTAGTAGCTCCAGCCAGTGGACCACTCGGGTCGAGGCCCCCGATGCCAAGTGGAGCTGACAACCGACATTGGCAGTCGCGATGGTCTCTGGCGAGCCGGCGCTCAGCGCGGTGATCTTCGCTTGTCGCAGACGAGCCGCGAGCTCCGGCTGAGTGATGGAATAGGTCCCAGCGGAGCCGCAACAGAGGTGGGATTCAGCGACTTCGGTCAATGTGAATCCGAGGTCGGTCAAGAGCGGCTCGACCGTTTGACGCAGCCGCTGGCCGTGCTGCTGGGAGCAAGGCGCGTGATAGGCGATCCGTCGCCCTTCGCCGGGCCGCCCGAGGGCAGCGAGGTCCTCGCCCGCCAGGACCTCGACGGGGTCCCGGGCGAGCGCTGCGATTTGGCGCGCCTTCGCGGCGTAGGCGGGATCGCGCTGGAGCATCTCGCCATAGTCCTTGACCAGGGTGGCGCAGCCGCTGGCTGTGACGAGGATTGCCTCGCAGCCGGCCGCGATCTCGGGCCACCAGGCGTCGATGTTGCGCCGCATGGCCTCGAGCGCCGCGTCTTGGTCGTGCAGGTGATAGGGGACCGCGCCGCAGCACCCCGCCGTCGGGACCTCGATTAGGTCGATGCCCAATCGTCCGAGGACCCTTGCCGCCGCGGCGTTGGTGCGCGGCGTGGCAACCGACTGCACGCATCCGGCCAACGCGAGCATCCGGCGTTGCCCGGCCGGCCGTGGCCAGGCGCCCGCGGGCCGGATGGTCGGCAGCTTCGCGCGCAACCTCGCGGGCAGCAGGGGCGCGGCGAGACGTCCCAGCCGGAGCAGGGCGCGGAAGCGCTGCGGATGGGGCACGATGCGGATCAAGGCGCGTCGCAGCAGACGCTCGGGCAGGGGGCGGCGCAGACGCGCCTCGACCCACGCGCGGCCAATATCGGCGAGGCGGCCGTAGTGCACACCGGACGGGCAGGTGGTCTCGCAGGCACGGCAGGTCAGGCAGCGATCGAGGTGTCGTTGCGTGATCCGGGTCGGGGCGTCGCCTTCGAGGACGAGCTTGATCTGATAGATCCGACCGCGCGGGCCATCGAGCTCGTCGCCAAGAAGCTGATACGTCGGACAGGTCGCGTTGCAGAACCCGCAGTGCACGCAGGAGCGCAGGATCGCATCCGCTTCGCGGCCAATAGGTGTCTCCAGTAAGTCGGCGGGGAGCTGGGTCTGCATGGTTAATCAGGTGCTCGGCTCACCCTAGTTCAGCTCGCTGCCGCGGCCGCATGCTGAAACGGCCGCATGCTGAATAGGAGTAGCCAGAGGCGCCTGCGTTACAGCTCGGCATAGAGACGGCCCGGGTTGAAGAGGCCGGCCGGGTCGAAGGCGTGCTTGATGCGCCGGTGCAGCGCGAGCTGCGCCGCAGAGAGGGGATGAAAGACGGCGCCGCTGCGGTCTCCCCCGCGGAATAGCGTCGCATGTCCGCCGAGGGCCTGCGCTCGAGAGCGGATCGTGTCGGCGCCGGCGGGGCTGCGCAGCCAGCGCTGGGCTCCCCCCCATTCGATCAGCTGTTTGCCGGGCAGCGCGATCGGTGGCGTCGCGGGCGGGACCGAGAGCCGCCATAATGTCCCCTCGCCGCCGAAGAAACCGTGGCCCTGCTCGCGCACCTGCTCGCGCCAGAACGCCGTCGCCAATGGCTCTGGCAGCGGCTCGCCGCCGAGCCGGCTAACGGCCGCGTCGACGGCCGGGCCGGCGCCCGCTAGCCTCACGTATAGCTGTTCCCCGTCATGGCAGGTCGCCGAGATCGGCCACGGCTGGCCGCCCCAGCGGGCCATCTGCTCGAGCGCCGAGGCGGCATCGCGCTCCTGCACGAGCGTCGCTGTTGCCGCCGGGCGGGGCAGCACCTTGAGGCTGATATCGAGCAGCAGGCCCAAGGTGCCAAAGGCCCCCACCATTAGGCGCGAGATGTCGTAGCCGGCGACGTTCTTCATCACCTCGCCACCGAATCGCAGGACTTCGCCGCGGCCGTTTAGCAGCCGCACGCCGAGCACGAAGTCGCGCGCCGCCCCGGCGCTGGCCCGCGCCGGCCCGGAGAGGCCGCAGGCGATAGTGCCGCCCAGCGTCGCACCCGGCCCGAAATAGGGTGGCTCGAAGGCCAGGTGCTGACCCTGCTCGGCGAGACAGGCCTCGACCTGCTCAAGCGGCGTGCCAGTCCGGGCGGTGATGACCAGCTCCTTGGGCTGATAGCTGACGATACCCCGGTGGCCGCCCACGGCGAATGGCTCACCGATCGGCATGCGACCAAGAAACGTCTTGGTGCCTCCGGCGAACAGCGCCAATGGCCGGCATTCGGCCGCGGCAGTGCGGAGGCGCTGCTGAAGCTCGGGTGTCTGGTCGCCGCTCATGACGACTGCGCCGCGGTTACGGAGGGGCTGGCGCGCGGCCGCGCGGGCAGCTGCTTGTACTCCGAGCAGCGCCGTGGCGTCGGGATACCCTTGCCCGGATTGAGCAGACTCTTGGGGTCAAAGGCCTGCTTGATCGTGTGGAATTGGCTGAGCTCCTCCGGCGGAAACTGCACGCACATCTGGCGGAGCTTCTCGATCCCGACGCCATGCTCGCCGGTGATGGTGCCGCCGACCGATACGCAGAGCTCAAGGATCCGCCCGCCGAGCTCCTCGGTCCGTGCCAGCTCATCGGGCCGGTTGGCGTCGTAGAGAATCAGCGGATGCATATTGCCATCGCCGGCATGGAAGACATTGGCGACGCGCAGCCCATACTCGGCGGCCAGCTCGGCGGTGCCGCGCAACACCTCCGGCAGGCGCCGCCGCGGGATCGTGCCGTCCATGCAGTAGTAGTCGGGTGACTTGCGCCCGATCGCCGGGAACGCCGCCTTGCGGCCCTGCCAGAAGCGTTGTCGCTCGGCCTCGTCGCGCGCGGTGCGCACCTCGGTCGCCCCGCCGGCGAGCAACAGCTTGCGGACCTCGCTGACCTGCTCGGAGACTTCTTGGTTAGTCCCATCGAGCTCGCAGAGCAGCATTGCCGCAGCATCGCTCGGGTAGCCCGCGTGGACGAAGTCCTCGGCTGCCTGGATGGCGAGCTGATCCATCATCTCGAGGCCGGCTGGGATATAGCCGGCCGCGATGATGTCGCCGACCGCCTGGGCGGCCTTCTCGACGTCGTCGTAGGCGGCCAGCAGGGCCTGGGCCCGCTCTGGGATCGGCAGGAGCTTGACCGTGATCTCAACCGCCACGCCGAGCAGCCCCTCGGAACCGATGAAGAGCGCCGTGAGGTCGTAGCCCGGTGCGTCCAGGGACTCGCCACCGAGGTCGAGGATCTCCCCGTCCATCGTCACGATGCGGATGGCCAGGACATTATGCACAGTCAGACCGTACTTCAGGCAATGCACGCCGCCCGAATTCTCGGCGACATTGCCGCCGATGGTGCAGGCGATCTGGCTCGAGGGATCCGGGGCATAGTAGAGCCCGTGGGGACGGGCGGCCTCGGAGATCGCGAGGTTCCGCACCCCAGGCTCGACGCGCGCGGTGCGATTCTTCAGATCCAGCGCGAGGATGCGCGTGAAGCGGGCGAGGCTGAGCAGCACCCCATCGGCGAGCGGCAGGGCGCCGCCTGAGAGGCCCGTACCGGCGCCACGGGCGACGACGGGTACGTCGCGGGAATGGCAGAGACGCAGGACCCGCTGAACCTCCTCCACCGTGCGAGGCAGCACCACGAGCAGAGCGGCCTGCCGATAGGCCGATAGGCCGTCGCACTCGTAGGGCCGCACCTCCTCGTATCGCTCGAGGACGGCGTCGGCAGGGAGAAACTGCCGCAGGTCGCGGACGAGGCTGGCTCGGGCGGCCTTCCGCGACGGGTCGTCGAAGGCCGCTGGCGAGACGTTGGTGTGATGCATTGGCTTTCCTGCGGGCGATTGTCCCGCGAATGACGGCGTCGAGACGCGCCGCTTGACGGTCCCCGCGGGGAGATGGCGGCGCCTGACGGGAACCCAATAGTGGACCGGATGTGGATCTTGTTGAGCACCGCGGCGAGTCCTAGCTATCTGAGCGAATGTGCAGGACAAGGTGATTCCATCATGCAACCTGCGGTAGTCGTAGCCGTGGCCCTCCTAAAGTTCATGGGGCGATCATGGGGCGAGCTTGATGCGTTGTCCGCCACAGTGGCATCGCCGGTAGGCCATTACTATGAAATTCGCGAAGCACGTTCGCTCCCTCGCCCTCTGGGAGAGGGTTGGGGTGAGGGAACGATCAGGGACGAGGCGGCATTTCATCGTCCGGAGTGGCTCGCCTCGTCCCATGATCGTTAGCGGTGAGATAACGGCCCGACCAGCTCCATACACAGAGGTCCCGTGATTCCTTTCGGCCATCTTCATGCCAACGCCGAAGCGGCGTGAGCGGCGGTCGCGAAGCGCCGCCAGTAATGGGTAGCGAGACAAGGCTGACAGGTGACCTTCTCGGGATATGGCTCAGGCCTTTCGGCTGTCGATCAGAATGGGTGGTCGGTCTCGGCCGGAATCATCGCCCGAGGAGAGGACGGTTTGTGCGGTCTCGGCTTGCCCTTGGGTCAGATCCCAACCCTCGTCCATGACCCAAGCAAAATTATTGCGTCCGGCACGTTTGACGCGATACATCGCCGTATCCGCGGCGTGCAACAGTCCCTCCCACTTCAAGTGCGGATTGGGGAACGCGACGATTCCTATACTGGCCGAAGTGCGGATCTCACCCTGCGCGAGCTCGACGGGCTCCGCCAGCCGGGCGAGCGCCTTGCGAGCAACCGCCTCAACGGCGGCTCGATCACCTGCGTTCACCAGCAAGGCACAGAATTCATCGCCGCCAAGACGGGCGACGGTGTCCGAGCTGCGCACGCAGCCACGCAAACGCTGCCCGATCAGGGCCAACAGCTGATCGCCTACCTCGTGCCCCCACCGGTCGTTGATCTCCTTGAAGCAATCCAGGTCGATGAACAACACCGCGAGCAGGTTGCCCGTGCGCTCGGCGAGCTTGGCCGCCTGCTGCAAGCGATCCTCGAACAAGCGGCGGTTCGGCAGGTCCGTCAGCGGGTCGTACTCGGCTAAGCGCCGCAACTCCTCCTCCAGGTGCCTGCTGCGCGCGACCTCTTCCTCCAGTGCCTGGGTGCGCTGCTGAATGCGCTGTTCCAGGTTGGCGTTGACCTCGCCAAGTTTGCGTTCCGCCTGCTTGCGGGCCTCCAATTCGTCACCCAAATCCCTGCCGAGCCGCGCGACACTGGCGGCGGTGGCGTCGATCTCCGTCAAGCCCACCGGCTCAGGCTCGTTGTCATAGATGCCATCGGCGATCCGCTCGGTCATGCGCGATATCCCTACCAGAGTCTGTGCCAGGTCTTCGCTCATTCGCCGGGCGCGATAGTAGGTCAGCGCGAGAAAGAACAGATAGAAAACGGCCAAGCCGGCCAACATCAGGAGGCCGAGGTCGCGCACCTGGTCGCGGAGCCTGTTCACGCGATCATAGATGTTGGCCTCGGGCACCAGGACCAGGAGCTTCCAGCCGGTCTGCGGGATGGTGCTCCACGCGATCGCCTTGTCCCCGGCGAATGCGATGGTCTGGTAGCCCTCTCGCTGTTCCATCACCGCCTGCGCCCACCCGTTGCTGTCGTCACGTTTGAGGACGTTGAACGCCGCCGGCTTGAAGATGTCGCGTTCGATCGCCGCGGCATAGTGATGATCAGTGAGCTCGTTGACACCCCAGTCCCCCTCCGCCGAGGCGGGCATCGCCATGATGGTGCCGTTGTCATCCAGCAGCAGCGCGTAGCCCTGCCAAGGTAATTTCAATTCCTCGACATACTGAACGATCTGCTTCACCGTCACGTCGAGCCCAACCACCCCCTCAAGGAAATCGCCCCGATAGACCGGCGCGATACAGGAGCTCATCCATCCCTGGCCGGCCGGGTCCACGTAGACGTCGGTCCAAACCGGCCTGCGCGCCGGGTCGTGCTCGGCATCGGCCAGGTAATAGAAGCTGTGCGAGGGGATATGTCCGGCCTCGGGATAGTGCCTCAAGACATCAAAATAGGGGCGGATGATGTTCAGGGAATCGAAGCTATTGAAATAGATCTGCACCACGTCCTCGTGACTCTCGAGGATCTTCTTCATCGCCGGCTCGACGGCGTACAAACGGCGCAGCTTGGCCAGTTCCGCCTCACCCACATCGGTCAGGGCGCTATAGTACACGGCGAAATGGCCATCGTCCCGAAGCGTGTGATACGCACCGCCCGGGGAGCGCGCGAGGTTGGCCAGGGGGTCGGGCAACTCAGGGTCGAGCTCGGCGTCGCCGTTCAGAAGCGCGTGACGCACCAGCCAGCGATAGAAGTCGGTGGACCGTTGGATGCCCTCGAGCTGGCGCCCAATGATGTCCGCGCGTAGGCCCGCCGAGGCCAGCAGGCGCTCCTCCGCCATCTCGTGTAGCGCTGTCGCGTTCTTCTCACGAACGGCGTCGTTGGTGAGCAGATACGCCGCTACCAGGACCAGCTCGATGAGCAGAAGGGGTACGATCGCGGTGCGCAGATAGGAGTGCCAGATCCAGGGCAACAACCGCATGCCCCTCGCCGGTCTCTGGCTCGTGCGCACTGGCTCAGTCAAGAACAGATGTGCCCCTGGCGAAGCCGCAGGCTGAGGCAGACGCGGGCGCACGGGTGTGGCCGCGCGGCCGCCGAACGGCTCGGCAGCGCCAGTTCGTGATGCCGGCAACGCGCCATCGCGCTCATCGAGCGCGGCTTGGATAGTGGTACTCCTTGGTATCCCGGAGGTATCCCGGAGAGGCCGTACCATCGCCATTCAGTCTGCGGCCCGCTGGACTCGGGCCCTGGATAGTCCTCCGGCTATACGCCCTCATCCCGGACTCATATCGTCGGGCTCGCGCGGATGCTTCTGCTCGGCGATGCGTTGGGCGTCGGCGATGCACTCCTGCGGCGGGCGGGGCCAGAGCCCGTCCTCGGCGGCGGGGTTCGCTCCGAAGCCGGGAAGGTCGTCCGCGGGCTCGATCTCACCGTCCCGATCAACCAGCCACAACCCCTCGGGCCCGCCCTCGGCGGACCGGACGATAATGCGGGCGACCTCGGATTCCTCTCCATAGTCGACGTCGAAGACGTAGACATGTCCGGCGATATTCGTCTCGATAGCCATTGCGTCGTATCCCAGGTGACGGTTCACCAGCTTGGCGCCAGGTTTGCTCGGCACGATTCTATGCCATGTCGTGATCGGGGAGAGACGATACTGCATACTGCTACGAACAGGCGACACCAGAAACCGGCTCTGAACAACGACAGGACGGCCCCGAGATAGGTCCGGAGCACTTGCCAGGCAAAGAGCCCGCCATCGCTTCGAGCTGAGAGTGTCCCGCACGCCCCCCCAGCCCATGCGCTCGATCAAGGCTAGAAAACATCGCGAACCGCCTCCTCCGGCGGGAAGGGGTGGGCTTGCGGGAAATCATCCGCGCCGAAGGGTGTCCGTGTGACGGCCTTCAGCGCGACGGCCGGCTCCACACCCAGCGGGACGAGTGCGGCTCCTGCGTCCGCGCATCCGGCACAGGATCCCTTCACGCGCCGCCGAGCGCAACAAATCAGCGTGAAGCGGCGCCCTAGACGTCCTGGGCAAAGACCAGGTAATACCCGTTCAGGTCCTTCACGCCCAGCTCGCGCAGGCCGTACTCCTGAGTTTCGGGGCCCCATTCGAGCGATATCCGGCCTGCGAGCTGCTCGGCGAGGCGGTCGACATCGTCGACGAACAGGTAGATGAGGCCGCTGAAGGCAGGCTGAGGACGTCCCGGGAGGGCGCCCGCGAATAGCCAGATGCGCGCCTCGGCGAGAGTCACCTCGGCCCAGATCTCGGAACCGTCCGCATCCTCGTAGGAGCCAGTCTGTCGGAATGACAGAGTCTCCACGTAGAAGCGCACCGCGGCCTTTAGATCGGGCGCGAAGAGGCTGGGTATGACAGGTGCCCGGGTCAAGATCGAGCTGCTCCTATAGGCCCGCGTTCACCATGAAAATCGCGTAGCACCTTCACTCCCTCGCCCTCTGGGAGAGGGTTGGGGTGAGGGAACGATCAGGGGCGAGGCG
>CAZOWL010000140.1:0-7688 GCA_964583605.1 uncultured Chromatiaceae bacterium
GCGGTCCCCGTCACCCCGATAGATGTCCTCGCGCGCATCTCCGCGCGAGGTGATGCAATACAGAGCGCCGGGAAATTTGAGTCTGAGGGGGCGAGCGATGGATCGAGCTTACCATGAAATTCGCGAAGCACGTTCGCTCCCTCGCCCTCTGGGAGAGGGTTGGGGTGAGGGAACGATCAGGGGCGAGGCCACCTTTCATCATCTGGGGTGGCTCGCCTCGTCCCATGATCGTTAGCCCGAAATAGGCAAAAGGCAAGACCTGACAGCACCATCCTCCCTTGGCTGCTCCGGCGGATCTTGTGACAATGCCGATCGTCAACACCTATGATGCTAGCCAAGTTAACAGATCTTGGCCTATTCTTGGCATCGCGAGATGGCGGAACCGCTATCGCGTTCCGCCTTACGCAGGTTGGGCTACCTGACGCTCATGTGCGTGCCGGTCACACAACGCAAAGGCGGGATGCGCTAGCGCTTTCCCGCCCTACGGCCCTTCGGTGAGACGGAGCCTGAAGCCGTCGCGCATTACGCCCAATTCGTCGCTGAAGGGAAGGGCCAACCTGCCCCCTGGGAGCAACTGAAAAACCAAGTGTTCCTCGGCTCGGACAGCTTCGTTGAGTCTCTGCGCCGACAGGTGCCAAAGGACCGCGATCTCCGCGAGGTCCCGCAGGCAAAGCGCCGGCCTCCCGCCAAGCCGTTACCCGAGTGTGTGCGCGACTACCCGCGGCGCAACGAGCCATCGTCGCCGCGCATCGCAGCGGGGGATATACGCTGCAGGACATTGGAGGCTTCTTCGGCATACACTATTCGCGCGTGAGCAAGATCGTTCGAGCAGCGGATCTCACGCGGCGAAAGGCTATAGGGTAGACCTTGCCGCCTTGTTACCAAGGGCAAGAGGGAAGACCTGACCCTGCCGGCGTGACCCTGCCGGCGATTCGACCGAGCGTCATCTCGGCGTCCGCTGCCGGCCAATAGCCGACATCGCTTGGGCAGATGGATACCCTTTTCTGTGGCAGGAACGTCACATAATTTGGTCCGATGCCTGCACCGTCCGCTCCTCAATTGCCGTCCGTTGGATCGAGTCGGGCGTTTTCGGATGAACGCAGCTGAGGGTATATCGGTCCCGTCGAGGATCTGCGTGGGCATATGGAACGTGAACAGCCCGGCCGTCACGAAGATCTTCGGGTCTCCGGGCGCACGCGTCGGCCACGGAGCGCCCGAGGCGTTCCTCCCGCCCCGCATCGTTGGGGACGAGCACCGGGAACGAGCGTCCCACCGGATCATCCGCCGGCGCCTTCAGGTTGAGGCGCCAATGATCGGGGTCCAGTTTTTCCCCGCTCCACCACTCACCGAGGACCCGCTCGGCGTCCACGTCCCCGCAGAGGTTGCCCTGGTCGACGATGCGCGACAACCGGACCTCTTGTCCGCGGAACTTGGCCAGCGCCTCTTGGTTGGTGACGAAGCGGCCCCGAGCAATGGTCGATACCGGCAGGTCCTCGCCGACCTGTTCTCCGCACCCCGTAAGCCCCATCCCGGCGGCAAGCACCAAGAAAGCCGGGGCGGCCAATCGCAGTGGTTCCACAGGCTTGAGGCGTCATAGGCCGATGGGCCTACATCTGTCGTTCCGGTATGCTCCTCAACGCAGCCGGTGCGCGAGCTGACAGGGGATGAGGCGGTGGCGAGCCGCACGCCAATGCCAAAGCTGCCGTGCATGGCTAGTCGCCGAGACCCGAGTTGGCCAACACGGGCAAGTCGCGGACGGTGTCGCGAAAGTTGCAGCCGTGCGCGCTCAGCGACTCATGTGCGGGCTGCCGCCACCCTTCACGAAGTTAGGCTGGGATTTGCCTTCGGCGTAGAAGTCCACCAAGGTGTTGCCGGCAGGGTTGTAAGAGCACTGAAAGTCCTCGCTGCGGGTCTCCAGATAGATGGTGCCGTTGACGGCATGGGTGCCGTCGACACGCTGCCCTTCGTACTTCACGTCGGACCGCGCCTCGAAATCCTGGAAGAAGACCTGCGAACTGTATTGGCAGTCCTCCATCATGTAGTCGGTCGATGCCGCGATGGCGCCGTTGGCGAAGACGATGCCAAGGACGACGGGGAATAGGCTGCGTACATTCATTGTTGTCTCCTGATGGGGCGGCGACCGCCGCCGCGGCCCATGACCGCAACGGCGGTGGAACAAGGAGCGGGACTTGGACGGGCGATCGCTCAATCGATGATCATCTCCAGCCGGTACTTGGCCACCTCATCGCGCCGCGCGGCGCTGCGCATCAGATACACGCGCACCTTGTAGTCGCCGTTCGCAGGCAGCGTGCCCTCGAACTGGTTCCCGGACGTGGAGCCGACGAACATGGCCTCGTCCGCCTTGCCCGGGGCGATGAGGTTGAAATAGTTGGCGCCGTTGTCCGTCGCCATGCTGACGTTCATGGACTGGCCCTTGCGAGCGCCGAGCAAGTAGTCCACGCTCTCGTAGCCTTTGATGGTGCCCTGCACCGTCGCGCTGTTGGCGCCCTTGTGGAAGTGCACGCGCTCGGTGCGGATGTCGTCGGCGAGTGCGGTGCTTGCGACCAGAACGGCGGCGACGAGCGAGAAGAACAAGCGTGTCATGGCGATATCTCCTTGGATCTCGATTGCAGGTGGGGCTCGATCAGGATCGATCGGGCCAGGCTCGATCGGACTTGGCAAACAGGGTTCGAATCGGCGCTCGCACTATCCGCCGGCGGTCAGCGCATCGGCGAACCGGTAGTGCTCCCGGCCAACGCTGATCGACCACATATCGCCGTCCTTGGAGACCTGGACCGGGTCGCCGTCGCGGTCGGTGAATTCACCGTCCGAAAAGCGCAACACCCGAAAGACCGCGCGGTCGCTGACGGCGATGTTGGCGATCCAGAGCTCGGCACCGCCATCCCCTTTGCGCAGCACCCGCCAGCCGCAGGCCTGGTCGTAGCTGGGCTCGCCCGCAGAGCAGGGCATGGTGCCTGAGGCGTCGTAGGTCATCGGGCCGAGGTCGGCACCAGGTTCGGACGGCTGGGCGCAGGCAACCGCGCAGAGCAGGGTCGCGCTCGTCAGCGCGGCGATTGTCGATCGCTTCATGTGAGTCGGTCCTCAGGGCTGTTGTTCCCATGGCGGGGTCGTGAAGGCCCGCGCCGCATCGGCACCACCTGGTGCCATGAAGTCGTGGATTGAATCGTCGGTGAAGTAACGCCAGAACGAGCCTTCGATCGCCGGGTCACGGATGGCGAAGGCGCCGTCCGCCTCGCGCTGCCGAAGAAACTGCCGGTACGCGTCGAGCGGCTCCGGTCCGAGCTGCTGATAGATGATGCGGCCCCCGTATTGGTCATACAGCGCCTTGTTGATCTTCCAGTGCCGGATGATGCCGCGAGCCATGTCGCGCCGCATCGCGTCCACCTCGGCCTTCTCCTTCGGCGTCAAATCCTCTTCCGTCGCGAGACCGCTTGCCGCCATGTCGCGGCGCATCCTGTCGAGCAGGGCGTCGATCTCCGCGGGCTCAGCGCTGATCCCTCGCTCGGCGGCATACTGGTCGAGCAGTGGGGTGAATACGGCCTCCCTCAGTGCCTGGGGGTCGGTCGTGTCGACGGCTTCCCCCAGGACGGTGGCAACGGGCGCCGCGTGACCAGCCGGTGACATCTCCATCGTCGGGCCGGCGGGCGGCGTGCCACCCGCCGCGCCGTCCTGCGACGCGCTCGCGACCAGCGCGGCGGCGACAGCGCCCCCGACCGGTGGCGCCGACCGCTCTTCGATGCCCGCGAGCGACCCCGGGGCAAGCAACGCGAGCGCGGTCGCGACCGCGATGTGGCGCAGGTCTGCCTGGGTCGTGGGCCTTATCATGCGGCCTTCTTGAGGAGGCCGACGATGAACAGCAACAACACCGCGCCAACGGTCGCGGTGATGATCTGCCCGAGGATGCCGCCCGCGCTGATGCCGAGCAGCCCACTGATGCCGAGCAGCCCAAAGGCGAAACCGCCAACGATCGCGCCGAGGATGCCGACGACGATGTTCACCAGCAGGCCAAAGCCGCCGCCCTTGAGGATGACGCCGGCCAGCCAGCCGGCCACGGCGCCAATGGCAAGAAAGATCAACAGGCTCGTGAGGTCCATGAGGGTCTCCGTCTAGGCTCGTTGGGATCGGGATGGATGATCATGAGGGCGCCGGCCTGCCGGCGCCTTCGTCGCTGCGTCGGGTGGGTCGAGCGCGGCGCCGGGTTGCGCGAACCGCGGGCCGCTCGACCCATCCGGCAGCCTCACTTGAACAGGGACTTCGCCCGCTCGAAGCCGTCCTTCACGCCGGCCTTGAGGTCCGCCCAGTTGGCCTCCGCGGCGTCCTTCATGTCGTCCCACCGATCATCGGCGGCGTCGAGCAGCTCGCGGCGGCGGGCGTCTCCCTCGTCCCATTTCAACTTCAGCTCGGCGATCTGCAGATCGATCTTGTCCTTGACGTCGGCGGACGCCGCGCCGGCCTTCGCGCGCAGGTCGGCGAGATCGCCCTCCCATTCGTCGAGTTGGGCCTTGAGCTTCGCGATGTATTCGTCTTTCGTGGACATGGCAATGAACCTCGCTTCAGTCGAGAGATTGGAACGGGTGGCCCTTCGGCCTCTTGGTGAGCGGGCCTTCTGACCCGGCGTTACCAGCGTTGCCGAGCGGCGGCTCAGCCGCCCTCGATCGCCGACAGCGGTACCTCGTAGACCTCGCCGTTGTCGCGGGTGACGGTCCAGATGTCGCCCTCGAGCCTGGCGTCTACCTCGCCGACGGTGGCGTTGACGTAGTCGGTCATGAAGTTGATCGTGAACTGCTTACCGAGCTGGCTCTGGATCACGATCGACGCCTGGTTGTTCTCCATGCGCAGGATGCCCGCCGGGCAGTTGCCGTACTCCCTGTCGCCCGCCGCCTTGCAGCGCAGCAGCGTCGTCGCGTCGTACTCGCCGCCTGCATACTTGGTCGCGAAGGGTGCAGTGGCGTTGTCCGCGCCGGCGGGCAGGCTCGCGGCGTTGTCCCAGTAGACGAAGACGCTCTCCTTCGGGAAGCGAAAGATCAGCCCCGCCTCGCCGAGGCCGCTCTGGCGATAGACCGCGTGCCCGTCTCGGTCGCGGAAGTTGCCGGGCGTGTCACCGACCGGTGAGAGGTCGTAGGTGACGCCGTCCTCTCGGGTGATGGTGATGTAGCCCTGGCGCTGGCTGAAGGTGCAGGGCACCATCGTCTCCAGCTTGTCCGAGCCCTTCGGATAGATCTCGCAGCGGGTCTGGGTCGAGTCCGCGGTGCAGGAGAGGGCCCAGCTTGCCGACGCGACCAGGGCCAGAGTGGAAAGGATGTGCTTCGTCATCGGCTGCGGCTGGATCGGTTGCATAGGGCCTCGCACGAACAGACGGTAAAGGGATACGCATGCCTCTCGGACGCCGATTTGACGCACTCAGCGGCACTTCGGATGGGTCCCGATGTCATCGGCGCTCACGACGCGGCCAGTGTTATTGTCTTGGCTCAGCTGGACGCATTCGCCGGTCTCGGGGTTGTAGAAGATGCTATACGCCGAGTTTCCCCTGTCGAGGTAGTCCACACTCTTGAAGCCGCGCGAGGTCATCACGTCGAAGGCCTTGATCGAGTCCATGCCCTTCAGATCCGAGATCTTGGCCTTCGACCCGTGGCTGCCCGCGGCGGCCGGGGCTGGCTGGCCGTCCTCGGCGGCGCGGCAGCCCTTTTTGTAGGACTCGCCGTGCCGGTCTTGATCGTAGCGGCCGTGGAGGCAGTCGTTGTAGCCGCGCTGGTACTCCCGTTCCGACGCCGTCGAGGCAAAGCCGGCGGGAGCGGCCGCGGCGAATAGCAGGGCAACGGCAAAAATGGACATTTTCATTCTCGGGTACTCCTGAAGGATTTGAATATGACGGACCCGCGGCCCAACGTTGGCATTGTTGGCGGTGATGATCGTCTCGGAACTCCGTTGAGTCTGATCTCTCGTACTGTGAAGACTCAGCCAAACACCGCGAAACCCTGGTCGATGCGCGCCAGGATCGCATAGGTCATCAGGCCGAGCACGGCGCAGAGCAAGGCTCTTCCCACGACGAGGTACGTCAGAAGCCATTTGACATGAGTCGCTTCTTCCTGCGCTGTTTCGCCACCGTGCTCCGCCGTCAGTACCGCAATCCCTGCGGCGTGCCTCTGTATGCCCGATAGCAGGACGCCAAGACCCATGAAGACGGCGCCGACCGCGAGATGGATACCGATGAATTCAGTGCCATGCGGGGCACGATCCGCAATGAAGAAGCTGGCGATGACGAGCACGCCCGCGGCGCTAGAGAGGAGCGCCGTGCACAGATAGATGAGTCTGAAGAGAACAACCATCTTGCACATGCGCGCTAGCGCCCGAAACCCCTCATGGCCAGAACGGCGTCCCCTTGCCCCCGCGGCTTACTCCGCGACAGCGAGCGCGAAGTCCGACCACTTGAAGATGCCACCCTTGCCGAGATCCGTGAACTGGACGTCCTCCGGACCGTGAAGCCAGTGCTTGCCGCCATCCCAGGTTGCGAACTTGAAGGGCTCGGATGCGCCTAGATCGATCGTGTAGACGATCGAGCTGCCACTCACTTCCTCCGTGACACGGCATGCGCCCTCATAAATGGCGACATCTTTGGCAACATTCGTGAGCTTGCATTTGGCAGTCTCACTGACGACAAGTCCCGCAGCCGAAACCGTGGATGAGAATGCAAGAGCAACGGCGGTGCCGATGAAGAGTTTGTCAATGTGCATGCTCTAATCATCTGAATGAATTGATAATAGAGTCTGGCATGGACTGGCCGTGGACAGCCGCGCCAGGCGCCCGAAGGCATTCAAACGTGTAATCAACGACACTTCGGATGCGAGACGTCGTTGAGGGTCATGACCTGGCCCCCTTTGGTCTCCAGATCCACGCACTGGCCGGTCTGGCGGTTGTACATAATGAGGTGGGAGTAGCCCATGTCGGATTCGCTGCCGTCGACGGCGACGAAGCCGCGATTCTCCAATCCGCGCTCGGCGTCCATGTCGCTGCCGATGCGCAGATCCTCGTAGTTGACCGGGGCCTGCATGCCGACGTCGGAGCGGGTGCTGGACTCCTCGACGCAGGCGGTGAGGGCGACCGCGGTGACGCAGACGGCGGCGATCTTCTGGATTCTGCTCATCAAGTGATTCTCTCGCTGTCAAGTTGGGGCGACTCGGACCGCACAGGGCAGTTCCGAATTCGTATTGCCGCTGATTAGCCTGCCGGGAAGGGTAAGTCTCTGCTGTCTCGGTTACACCGGCGCCCTATCAACTCGTTCGGCAAACCAAACTATTCGTTCGGCCAGCCAACTTTTTCGTGCCGCCGACGGGGCCTGCAAGGGCAAGGGCGGCGACGAGCAGACGCTGTTTCGCGGTTTGCTCGGCAACCTCAAGGCCGGGGATGTGCTGCTCGGCGACGCCTACTTCCCGACCCATTTCCTGCTCTGCGACCTGGCGCGCTTGGGCGTCGACGGCGTGTTCGAGCAGTACGGTGCGCGTCGGCGCAGCACCGATTTCGGCCTCGGCGAGCGGCTGGGGGCGAGAGATCATCTCATCGTCTGGACCAAGCCGAAGCGCCCGGACTGGCTGAGCCCGCAGCAGTACGCCGACGTGCACGGCAAAACCGTTCTAACCAGCGGACACAGCTCTGGCGTCGCGTGGGGCAGA
>CAZOWL010000141.1:0-7386 GCA_964583605.1 uncultured Chromatiaceae bacterium
CACCTATTCTGCATGAGCGATCGAGGGCAGTTTTGGCACAAATTGAACTACCTACTCTCGCGGTCACCAACGACTGCATCCGGTGGTGCTATGCTGACCTCATGAAACGCACCACCATCACCCTTCCAGATGACCTTGAGCCGGTTGGGGTGAGGAACGAACCCCAACAGATATAGAATCAGGTCGAAACCTCAGCTAACTATTGGCGAACGAAAGTCCAATGTCCATCGAAATCGATCAAATCCTTGTGCCTCCCGGTGAGCGGGTCTTGATCCGCGAGCTCGATTGGTCTGCTTTTGAGCGGTTCTTGGAAACATCGAGCGAGGAGCGGGGCACACGAGTCGCCTTCGACACCGGGGTTTTGGAACTGATGACGCCTTTGCTGGGGCACGAGGACGACAAAGAGATCATCGGAGATCTCATCAAGGCACTACTCGAGGAACTGGATATCGAGTTCCGCAATGCCGGCTCGACCACCTTTCGCAGCGAGACGATGGAAAAGGAATCGAGCCGGATCAATGCTTCTATATCCGCAACGAGGCGCGCATTCGCGGTAAGCGAGACATCGACCTGACCATCGACCCTGCTCCGGACCTTGCGCTGGAGATCGACATCGCGAGCCGCCGGTCCCATCGGGATATCTACGAGGCTTTAGGCGTGCCCGAGTTGTGGCGATTCGATGGGCAAGTGCTGCATATCGATGTCTTGCGTGGCGGGTGTTATGTCGCGACTGAGCAAAGTGACTAGTTTCCCGGGTTCCCTCTGCGCGAGGCGATTCCCCGGTTTCTCGAGCAGAGCAGAGTGGATGGCCGGAATGCCATGATGCGGGCGTTCCGCGCCTGGTTGCGCTCGGTCCTGGAGGGCGATCACCGGCGAGACTAATCGGCAGGGGCGTGCCTGAGGGTGAGCGTTTGCTCGCCGCGAGTATGGCCATGCCCAAGAGCCAGTTTGCGATCGCCGATCGCAAGCTGAGAGTGGCCATGGGGCCGTGACGATGTCCTTCTTGAGGATGACTGAAACGCCAGGCTAGGATTGCAGAGATGACCACCGAATCCAAAGATGTCACCGAGCAGCTCTATGCTGAGATCGAGCGAACGCCGGAGCGCTACCGGCCGCTGCTGCTGCGACTCGTCCATTCATTTCGGGAAGGCATCGAGGAAGGCGAGCCCTGGCCCAGCGCAGCGGAGTGTTTCCGCGAGGGCTGGCGGGATGTGAAGGCTGGTCGCGTTCGTTCGGTGGATACCCTGTGGGACGGACTCGACGCGGACTAGCGGCTTGGGCGTCAGCTACTCGGATGCGTTCAAGCGGCAGCTCAAGCGCCTCGCGCGCCACAACCGCCATATCCGCGCGGACATCCAGCCGGTAATCGAGCAGCTCGAGGCCGGCGAGACTCCTGGAGATCAGATCCGAGGGCTCGACTACAGGATTTACAAGGTACGCGTCAGGAATACCGGGTCCAAGCGCGGAAAGCGCGGAGGCTATCGGATCATTTACTGGTTGCGAGAGGATGACGATCTGTTGTTAGTGACCGTCTACTCGAAAACGGAGCAGGCCGACATAACGGCCGAGGCTTTGAGGAGAATTGTTGGCGAGGGGGAAGCTTGATGTGTCTTCGTAATTGGATCTTCTTGCTATTGTTCGCCGCGACCTCCACCCTGGCGCAAGAGGTGGTGATTTACACGTCTCTCGACCAGGTGTTCTCGGAGCCGGTCCTGCAGGCATTCGAGGAAGAGACCGGCATCCGCGTTCGCGCCGTCTACGATGTCGAGGCATCGAAGACAACCGGGCTCGTCAACCGCCTGATCGCGGAGAAGCCGAACCCGCGTGCCGATGTGTTCTGGAACTCCGAGGTCGGGCGCACTCTCGTGCTGAAGGAGAAGGGCGTTCTCGCACCCTACCGCTCGCCCTCGGCCGCCGACATTCCAGAGCAGTTCCAGGACAGCGAGGGCTATTGGACCGGTTTCGCGGCCCGGGCGCGGGTGCTGATCTACAACACCGATCAGCTGACGGAGGGGGAAGTGCCGGCTTCGATCTTCGATCTGACCGAGCCCAAGTGGAGAGGCAAGGTCGCGATGGCGTACCCCCTCTTCGGCACGACCGCGACGCATGTCGCCGCCTGGTACGCGGTGCTCGGGCCGGAGCGCACCGAGGAATACCTGCGGGCCTTGAAGGCGAACGAGGTCCTGATCGTCGACGGCAATGCGACCTCGCGCGACCTGGTCGTGCAAGGCGAGGTCCCGTTGGGGTTGACCGACACCGATGATGTCAACGTCGCGATCCAATCCGGCAAGCCGGTCGGGATGTCCTTCCCCGATGAAGGCGGCTTGGGCACGCTGATGATCCCGAACACGGTGGCCCTGATCGCCGGCGGGCCTAACCCTGAGACGGGCAAACGCCTGATCGATTATCTGCTATCGAAGGCCGTCGAGCGGCGCCTGGCCTTCTCGGATTCGATGCAGATCCCGGTCCGGGACGGCGTTGAACGACCGGCGCATGTGCCGCCGTATGACCGTATCGATGCGATGCAGGTGGACTACGCCGACATCGCGGCGAACCTGGACCCGGCGATGCGATTCTGTCGCGAGCTCTTCTTGCGTTGACCGATGCGGTTGCCGCGGTGGGGCCAGCTGCTGGTCTGGCTGGTCTTTGCCGTTGTGGCCTACCTGCCGGCGGGGCAGCTGATCCTCGAGGCGCTGGCCGGGGGCGGGGCGAGCGCGGCCATCGAATCCCTGTTCCTGACTGCAAGTCAGTGGTCCCTGCTGGGGAGGAGCGTCACGCTGGCGGCCGGGGCCAGTCTCCTCGCGGTCCTGATCGGTGTCCCCTACGCCCTTCTCTGCGAGAAGACCGATCTGCCCGGGCGGTCATTCTTCTCGCTGGCCTATCTCGTCCCGCTGCTGATCCCGCCGTATCTACAGGCGATCGTCTGGGGCCGATTGCTGGCGCAGAATGGTCCCGTCAACCAGTTTCTGATGGACCTGCTCGGCGTGCCGTCGGCGCCTGTGGACGTGCACAGCCTCGGTGGCGTCGTCGTCGTGCTCGCGCTGGCCTACTTTCCGTTCGTGACGCTCCTGACGATCAGCGGGTTGAAGACGCTCGATGCGAGCTACGAAGAGGCCGCGCTGATGCACCGCGGGGCGTGGCGGACGGTGATGCGCGTGACTCTCCCGATGGTCAAACCGCACATCGGTGCGGCGGCGCTGTTCGTCTTCGTCTTCGCGATCATCGATTTTGGCGTTGCTGACGTGCTCCGCGTCCAGGTCTACCCGGTGGAGATCTTCATCCAGTTCAGTGCTCTCTATGACGAGCAAGCCGCAATCATGCTCAGCCTCCCGTTGCTCATCGTGACGGCGCTCGCGATCGCTCTGCAGGTGCATACGATGCGCGGACGCTCCTACGTGAGCCTCCAGGCCGGGCGTGGGACGACCCGGCGGTATCGACTCGGACCCGCACGCAGCGTTGCGGTGGCCCTGTGCGGCGCGATCCTGCTGCTCAGCGTGCTGGTCCCGGTTGGTGCCTTGGTCGACGCGGCGGGTCCGCTCCAGAGCTATCAGAAGGCGCTCGATTCGTCGCTAGAGCAGATTCTCGTCAGCCTCGCGTTGGCGGTCGTCGCGGCCGTCGTCATGACGGGCCTGTCGGTGGCAGTCGCGCTGGCGCTTGCCAGCGCCGAGCGCCTCGGCAGGATTGTCGCCGAGTACCTGAGTCAGCTTGCCTTTGCGATCCCGCCGATCGTGCTCGGGATCGGCATGATCCGGCTCTGGAACCGGCCTGAGACCAATTGGCTCTACGGGAGTGCCCTGATCCTAGTCCTCGGCTACGTCGCCCACTTCGTCCCATTCACGATCAGGGCGGTCTACTCGAGCCTTCAGCAGCTCAATCCGCGCCTGCTCGATGCGGCGGTGTTGACCAGGCGCTCCACTCTCACCATAGGCTGGCGAATCCTACTGCCCCTGCTCCGCAACGGGGTCTTGACCGCGTTCTTCATCGGCTTCGTGCTCTCGATGGGCGAGCTGGGTGTCACGCTGCTGGTGATTCCGCCGGGCACGGAGACGATACCGATCAAGATCTACAACTTCATGCATTACGGCGCCGAGCAAACGGTCGCCGCGCTTGGCCTGATGCTGATCGTTGTGCAGCTCCTCTTCGCGATCGCGCTTTTCGCAATCGGGCGTTGGCTGGGCTCGAGCGAGAAATGATTGAAACGCGTCGACTGACGAAGCAGTTTGCCGGCACGATGGCCCTGGACGGCGTGACGCTGAGCGTCCCGTTGGGGGAGACGGTCGTCGTGCTCGGGCCGTCTGGTTGTGGCAAGACGACGCTGCTCCGGCTCATCGCAGGCCTCGAAGCGACGGATTCCGGGGAGATCCGGATCAGCGGGACAAGCGTTGCGTCCTCCGGGGCCCGCGTCGAGCCTCGGGCGCGGCAGGTCGGCATGATCTTCCAGGACCTTGCCCTGTGGCCCCACATGTGCGCCTTGGAAAACGTCTGTTTCGGGCTGGGATCGGGCTGGCGCAAGCGGCGCAGCGCGGTCGAGCACGGATTGACGGCGTTGCGTTGGGTAGAGCTAGAGCACCACAAGCACCGCTTCCCGCACCAGCTCTCCGGCGGCGAGCGCTAGCGCCTCGCGATTGCCCGTGCCCTCGCACCCGGTCATCCTTACGTGCTGATGGACGAGCCGTTCAGCAGCCTGGATCCACTCTTGAAGGACGAGATGATCGCTCTGTTGCGCCGGCTGCGGGAGAGCCTGAGGACAACAATTGTTTACGTCACGCACGACCTCGATGAGGCGCTCGCGCTGGCGGATCGGATCCTGATGATGAAGCAGGGTCGCATCGTCGGTGAGCTCGTGTCCGCGACGCTTGCAGGCATGTCACGAGAGAGTCTGTTGCGATGGTACAAGGATACGTTGCGAGGCTGACCCTGCCGCTTCTCTGTCTCTTGCTCGTGGCCGATCCGCTCAGGGCTGACGACGCAGGGGCCGAGCACACCTACGTCACCTGGAAGTTCTTCGAGCCGGACAAATGCGCCGCGATCTGGCTCATCAAGCGCCATATCGATCCGGACGCGCGTTTTGTCTTCTTCGAGCAGGACGAGGCGCCACCGCTGGGAATTGGATTCGACATCCCCGAAGCCCAGTTCCGGCGTTACCACAATCGCTGCACCTATGAGACGCTCCTCGAACACCATGGGCTCGTCGATGAACGGCTGGCCTATATCGGCCGGATCATGCACGACATCGAGGTGAACGTCTGGGAGCGCAAGGCGATGGAGGAGACACCGCGCGTGGAGCAAGAGGTCATGCAGCTCTTCTCAGAGGACGACTTGCAGCGCAATGTCGACGCCTGCCTTGAGTACTTTGACAAGCTGTACGCAACGCTCTGATCCGTTCGCAGTGTCCGAAGCGGGAAGGAATTCGCTCACGATCATGGGGCGAGCCGAGCCACCCCGGATGATGAAAGGTCGCCTCGCTCCTGATCGTTCCCTCACCCCAACCCTCTCCCAGAGGGCGAGGGAGCCACCGTGCTGCGCGGATTTCATCGTAAGCGCCCCGCGACGCGACGGCCCTGCTCTGACTCCTAAGAAGTCGCCTGCTAGCATTTTGCCAGCTGTTTCTCGAGCGAGACGCCGAGGGAGAATGGGCTCGGCTTCCGGTCGAGCGAGCCAACCGGCGCCGATCCGCAAGCGCTTCAGGCCGTCCCGTGCGCTCAGCGCTCATACCGGCGGCGCTCGAATAGACTCAGGGTGTGGTTGCGCCGGCCGCGTTCCGTCGACGGGCATCTGGGGCGCTGGGATAATGACGACCTTGTCACCGGCGACAGCGACAATGCCCACCCTGACCGTGCCCGCACAAGGCTGTCTTGTTGATACCGCCTGGTTGGGCAGGGCGCTCGACCTTCACCGAACAGCGCAATGACCCGCGTCGTCGTCGCCGAGAAGCCGAGCGTGGCGCGCGATATCGCCCGAGTGCTCGGCGCCCGCGGCAAGGCCGAGGGCTGCCTGAAAGGCAACGGCGTCTGTGTGACCTGGGCGTTGGGCCATCTGGTGCACTTCGCTGAGCCGGACGACTACGGACCCCAGTGGAGCGGGCGCTGGGCGAGTGACCAACTGCCCATGATCCCCGAGCACTGGAAGCTCAAGACACAGCGCTCCACGGCCAAGCAGTTCCAAGTGGTCAAACGGCTGATCAACGACCCTGAGACCGAGCAGGTCATCTGCGCCACCGACGCCGGACGGGAAGGCGAGCATATCTTCCGCCTGATCTATGCGCACGCCCGCTGCAGGAAGCCGGTCCAACGGCTGTGGGTCTCGAGCCTGACCGATGAGGCGATCCGGGAGGGCTTCCGCCGCCTTCAGCCCGGAAGCGCCTATGACGACCTGGGCCAGGCGGCACGGGCGCGGGCCCAGGCCGACTGGCTGGTCGGGATGAATCTGACCCGCGCCTACACGGTGCACAACCGGGTCCTCTGCACCATCGGCCGGGTGCAGACCCCGACCCTGGCCATGGTCGTGCAACGCGACCAGCAGATCGCCAGCTTCCGCAAGGCCTTCTTCTACGAGTTGGTGGCGACGCTGGAAGAGGGCTTCATCGCCAAGTACAGCCACAACGATCAGACACGCATCGACGACAAGGCCGAGGCCGAGCGCCTGCACCGCGCGCTCAGCCCCAACCGCACTGGCACCGTGCGCAAGATCGACAAGAAGATCCGCCACAACCGCCCGCCGCCCCTCTACGACCTGACCAATCTGCAACGCGACGCCAACCGGCGCTTCGGCTTCACCGCGGCCCAGGTGCTCGAATACGCCCAGGCCCTCTACGAGACTCACAAGCTGATCAGCTACCCGCGCACCGAGAGCCGACACATCTCCGAGGACATGGTGCCGCAGCTTCCCGGTATCCTCGAGAGGCTGGATCACCCCCAGGCACCCGTGGCCCTGGAACGACTGCGCAACGGGCACACGCTGGGCAAGGCCTACGTCGACCAGACCAAGCTCACCGACCACCACGCGATCCTGCCCACGGGCAAGACGCCGTCCCCGAGCCTGCCTCCGGCTTTGCAGAAGATCTACGAGCTGGTCGTCGAGCGCTTCGTCGGTGTCTTCCTCCCCGATCAGGTGCTCGAGGAGACGACGGTGACCCTCGACATCGGCGGTGCCACCTTCGTAGCCAGGGGCACTGTGGTGCTCGAGCCGGGCTGGAAGCTCGTCGACCCGGGTGATGCGAAAGGGCAGGGAGCCCCGATCGAAGGGGGCAAGGAAGACGGCGGCCGTCAGGGCCTGCCGCCCCTGGAGGAGGGCCAAATCGTGCACGTCCAGGCCATGGATGTGGTGGAAAAGGAGACCCAGCCGCCCAAGCCCTACACGGATGCCACGCTGCTGGCGGCGATGAAG
>CAZOWL010000142.1:0-7245 GCA_964583605.1 uncultured Chromatiaceae bacterium
GGCGAGGCGACGTTTCATCGTCCGGGGTGGGTCGGCTCGCCCCATGATCGTTAGCGCCCGGCTAGTACTCCGAACGTGCTGCCAGGAATGGCTCGGCGCAAGGACGATTGCGCGCCCGCGGCGTCCCACGTCCCCGCGAGTGGTATCGACGGCGAAACGGCGTAGCCTGATTGAGACAAGCCGATACCGCAGCCGCGTCGAACAGGGTAGAATCGCCCCGCGTTTTTTTCCGGTGAATGTCCGGCTCACGCAGAGGACGCTGAGTGATTTCCGTGTCGCCCAAGCCCATCGCGGCATCCGAAGCCCCGGTCTTCATTCCCCGTGTTCTGGTCATCCCGGCAGACGAGACGGCGCGACTTGTCAGCTCGCCAACATGAGCGCGGCCGATCAGCGCGACGCGCAGCGGATCTAGATGCTCGATCAGCATCACCACCGGACAACTTCCCCGATTCCAGAACAAGGTCAATAGGCAGAGCATGAGCTACCATTCCGTCGTAATGGTGAAACAGGTGCCAGACACCGCCAACATCTCGGGCCAGGTCATGAAGCCGGATGGCACCGTCAACCGCAGCAAGCTCCCCACTGTTTTCAACCCTGAAGATAAGGTCGCGCTCGAGCTCGCGCTGCAGCTTCGGGATCGATATGGCGGGACGGTGCGGGTCATCACGATGGGACCCCTGAAGGCCTCGGACCTGCTGCGCGATTGTCTCTACATGGGCGCCGACGAGGCCTTTTTGGTCAGCGACCGGCGATTCGCCGGTGCCGACACGCTGGCGACGTCCTACGTCCTCGCCGAAGCGCTGCGCAAGCTCGCCCCGTATGACCTCATCTTCGCCGGACGGCAAGCGATTGACGGGGATACCGCCCAGGTCGGACCGCAGACCGCCGAGAAACTGGGGCTGCCACAGATCACCTACGCCGAGGGCATTATCGAAGCAAACGGCGAGAAGCTCACGGTCAGACGCAAGATCGACCAAGGCTACGAAGTGCTGGAAGGCACCCTTCCGCTGCTGATGACTGTCGTGAAAGATGCGGCCGTGCCGCGTCCGTTCCGCGCCAAGCGGGTCATGGCGTTCAAGAACGCCCACACGCTTCTCGAGCTCGAGAAGATGGCCGACGCGAATTCACTGCTCTATGTTGATCAGCTGAAGGAGGAGTACGTCGCCAAAGGTCTTTTTATCCCGACCTTTACGGCCGACGATCTGGATGTCGATCTTAGCCGGTGCGGCCTCTCCGGCTCACCTACGAAGGTCCACAAGATTGAGTCCGTCGTCTTGGGCGCGGGTGAGCATGAAGACATACCAGCCACGAAAGACGGGATGTACACGCTCATCGATAAACTGATGGAAGATCACATCTTCGGATAAATCGCATGAAAGAGACCAAACAGCAGGTCTGGGTGTTCATTGAGCAGCGCGAGGGCAAGCCTGCCGATGTCAGCCTGGAGCTGCTCTCCAAGGGGCGTAAGCTCGCCGAAAGCCTACATGGCGAATTGAAGGCAGTGCTCATTGGCCATGAAGTCGAAGACCTCGCCGCCGAGATGTTTCTATACGGCGCGGTTGAAGTGCTGGTGGCCGATCATCCCGACCTAAAGCACTACAGTACGTTGCCCTACAGCCGGATCGTCAGCGAGCTGGTGGACCGGCATCAGCCGCGCATCGTCCTGTTTGGCGCGACCTTTGTCGGTCGAGACCTGGCGCCGCGTGTGGCCTCCCATACCCGGAGCGGTCTGACCGCCGATTGCACGGATCTGCAGATCTCTGACGTGACCTACCTGCGGCAGGATTACTCGCAACTCCTGCTGCAGATCCGCCCGGCCTTCGGCGGCAACATCATCGCGACCATCATCTGCCCGGATTCGCCGGTACAGATGGCGACGGTGCGCGAGGGCGTCATGGAGAAGATCCCCGTCAGCGACCCTGTTGCCGGACGCATCACACCGATCCCGTATACGCCCGACAGCGCCGACGGGCTGGTGCGCATCATCGCGCGGTACCGTGAGGAGAAGAAGGTCGATCTCAAAGCCGCCCCCATTATCGTGTCTGGGGGCTATGGGATGGGAAACTTCCAGAATTTCCAGATCCTGTACGAGCTGGCCCATGTCATCGGTGGCGAGGTGGCTGGCACGCGCGCGGCGGTAGACGCTGGCTTCATCGACCATGACCGCCAGGTAGGACAAACCGGCGTCACCGTGCGCCCCAAGCTCTACATCGCCTGCGGCATTTCCGGGGCGATCCAGCACCGGGCCGGCATGCAGGAGGCCAACAAGATCATTGCGATCAATTCGGACCCAGAAGCCCCGATCTTCGATATCTGCCATTACCGCATCGTCGGCGATGTGATGGAGGTGATCCCTATGCTGATCGACGCCTACAAGCACAAGTTAAAGTAGTCGAGCCATGGCCAATTATTTCACCGACAACACCGACCTCCTGTTCCACTTCGACCGCCTGCAGCTCGAGGACGTCGTCGACATCGCCGAGCATGGCTACCGGGAGGCAGCCCAATATGACTACGCGCCAGCCGACTACCAGGACGCTTTGGACAACTATCGCAAGGTGCTGGAGATCGTCGGGGACATCACGGCCAACACGGTCGCTCCGCAGGCCGCCGCGGTGGACGAAGAGGGAAGCCATTTCGTCGATGGCCAGGTCATCTACGCAAAAGGCATCCAGGAGGCCCTGAAGCGACTGACCGAGGCCGAGCTGATGGGCTTTACGCTACCGCGGCGCTACGGCGGCCTCAACCTGCCCACGACCATTTACACAATGGCCATCGAGATGGTTGCCCGCGCCGAGGCCTCGTTGATGAACCTCTTCGGTCTGCAAGACATCGCCGAAACCATCAATAAGTACGGTGACGAGGAGCAGCGCCAGGAGTTCCTGCCGCAGTTCGCGAGCGGGGCCGCCACCGGCGCGATGGCGCTCACGGAGCCCGATGCCGGGTCGGACCTACAGGCGGTCAACATGGCCGCGTATCAGGACGATGACGGCCAATGGCGTCTCAAAGGCGTCAAGCGTTTCATCACCAACGGCAACGCCGACATCCTCCTGGTGCTGGCCCGATCTGAGCCGGGGACCAAAGACGGCCGGGGCCTGAGCCTCTTCGCCTGCTATGGGCGGGACAACGTCAAGGTCCGGCGCATCGAAAACAAGCTCGGGATCCATGGCTCGCCGACCTGTGAGCTGCAGTTCAACGACACGCCGGCGCAGCTCATCGGCAAGCGAAAGTTTGGACTGATCAAATACGTGATGGACATGATGAACGGCGCGCGTCTCGGCGTCGCCGCCCAGGCATTAGGTATCTCGCAGGCCGCATATGAGGAGGCGCTGCGCTATGCCAAGGCGCGCGAGCAGTTCGGCAAGTCCATCTACAACATCCCGGTCGTGACCAACCTTCTTATGGACATGCGCGTCACGCTGGAGAGCGACCGCTCGTTGCTCTACAGCGCCTGCCATTGGGTCGATCGGCGCAACAAGCTCGAAGAAAAGATCGAGGAGCTCAAGGCCGAGGGCAAGGATTCATCCGCGGAGACCGCCAAGCTCAAAGAGGCGACGCGCGCGGCCGCGCTCCTGACGCCGATGGCCAAGTACGTGTTGAGCGAGAACGCCAACAAGATCACCTACGACGCCCTGCAGGTCCACGGTGGGACCGGCTACATGCGGGAGTTCAATGTCGAGCGCCTGGCCCGCGACGCGCGCATCACCAACATCTACGAAGGGACCTCGCAGCTTCAAGTCGTCGCCGCTATTGGCGGGGTCATCAACGACATCTTCGGAGAGGACTTCGCGACCCGCGAGCAGAAGGAAAACCTAGGGAAGCTGGCCGGCCTGGCGGACGAGCTCAAAGAGCTCCGCGCGCTCTTCCTCGATTGCCTCAAATACGTCACCGAGACGACCGACAAGCAGGTCCAAACCGTTGCGGCCAAGGAGCTGGTGGAGATGTACAGTTATCTCTACACCGGCTGGCTGCTGATCGACGAGGCCGAGACGGACGGCCGCAAGGTCTTCATCGCCCGCCGCTACATCCTGGGCGCCGCGGCCAAGGCGCGCCGCAACGCCGACGCGATCAAAAAGGACCTATTCGGGGACCTACTCTATGCCGAAGAGGTCCTGATCTGATACCAGGCCGCAGCAAGGCGGTCGTTGAGGCCCGCCAAGCGCCACGTCCATGGCGATCCGCGCCGTGCAGGACCATGAGATGCGCTGCTCGCCACGGAGGTTTTCCCCTTCGCAGCTTTGTCGAGCCGACTCAGCCCGTACCGAGTATGTGATAACCCGTGTCGACGTAGAGGATGTCCCCAGTAATCCCGCTCGCGAGGTCTGAGCAGAGGAAGGCCGCGGCATTCCCGACCTCCTCAGCGGTGACATTGCGCCGCATCGGCGTGTGCCGCTCGACCTGCTTGAGCATCGAGCGGAAGTGCGAGATGCCGGACGCCGCCAGCGTGTGGATCGGTCCCGACGAAATGGCGTTGACCCGTGTCCCCTCGGGCCCTAGCGAAGCAGCTAGATAGCGAACATTGGCCTCCAGGCTTGCCTTGGCTAGGCCCATGACGTTGTAGTTCGGCACCGCCCGAATGGCGCCGATGAAGCTCATCGTCAAGAGCGCGCCGTTGCGACCCGCCATCAGCGCCCGGCTGGCCTTTGCCATGGCCCCGAAGCTGTACGACGAGACCTCATGCGCCGCCGTGAAGCCGTCGCGTGTCAGCGCGTCGACATAATCGCCCGCCAACTCCTGGCGCGGGGCATAGGCAATCGAATGGACCACGGCATCTAACCCGTCCCAGTGCTCCTCCAGGGCCCCGAACAGGTGGGTGATCTGCCAATCCGTGCTCACATCGAGCGGAAGAACAATTTCCGTGCCAAGCTGCGCGGCGAGCTCCTCCACACGGTCCTTGAGCTTCTCGTTCTGATACGTCAGGGCGATGTCGGCCCCTTCCCGGCGCATCGCCGAGGCGCAACCCCACGCGATAGAGCGCGTGCTGGCGACACCGGTAACGAGGATCCGCTTACCGTTCAGAATACCCATATTGGCGTGGCAATATCTCAGATCCAATGGATGACGAGCCAGGAAGAGCTCGCGTCACAGGCGCCTGACGGCATCCCGGAGGCACTGCAGTGAGCGCTGGCACCGGGAAGATGTCCGATCACGGCCTGATAGTCTTCACCACGGTACGTCTATTCGACATCGGCGATCGGCTCGAGATTGCGCGCGATCTTGGCGTGCTGGGCCATGTGATCGAGCATGGCGGAGGCGTATTGCGCAGCGATCGCTCGGTGGATGACGTCCCTCTCCCGTGCCTCCACACCTGAGCTGGCCTCGTCGGCCACGGAGCCGTCGCGTACCTCGGTCACGGCGACGACGGCCACATCGCCATTGCCGAGCGGCGTACTGCCATAGCTACCCTGGCCATGCGACGGGTGCGGCATCGTGAAGGCCAAGGCTCGCACCGCAGGGGGCAACGCCGCACTGGCTCGATCGACGATTCCCGCGTCGGTCAAGTCCCAATCCCCGGCTACATCGTCGAGGCTTTCCCCCTCTTTGAGCCGCTGCACGAGTCGCGCGCCCAACTCCTCGGCCGCGCGTTGCGATTGCTCGGCACGCAATGCCGCGACGATCTCATCGCGGACCTCGCCGAGAGGTCTTACGGCGGCATCCTGATGATCGACGACGCGCAGGACGATGGCCTCCAGTACGCCGGGCTCCGGCTCGATCAGGTCGCTGTTCAAACCTTGTCGCAACACCTCATCGCTGAATGCGGCGGACAAGACGCGCGGATTTCCGAGTAGCCCTTCGCCGCCAGTTCGAGGCACCCAGTCACTCGTTTGAATCTGCAAGCCGAGCGTCTCAGAGGCCGGGCTCAAGGTATCCGTAGCCTCATAAGCCAAGGTCGCCAAGCGCTCAGCCCAGTCGAAGTAGAGACCCTCGAATCGCTGTTGCGCGGCCTCCGCAGCCAGCTGATCCTTGACCTCAGCAAAGCTCGCCGCAGAGGCTGGAAGGATCCGGTCGACTCGAATAAGATGATAGCCAAAGGGCGTACGAACCGGATCACTGACCGCCCCCTCTTCCAAAGCGAAGGCGACCTTATCGAATACCGGATCCATGATTCCTGATTCGATCTCGCCAATCAGCCCGCCCTTCCCGGCGCTTTCCGGATCCTCCGAGACGGCTCTTGCGACCTCGGTGAAGGCCTCGCCGTCGAGTATCCGCCGGCGAGCCTCCGAGATAGTTTGGCGCGCCTGCTCCTCTTCGTCCGCCTCGCTGTCAGCCCCTAACGTGACCAGGATGTGCCGAATGACGCGACGCTCGGGCACCCGAAAGCGATCGGCACGGCTCTCGTAAAGCTGGCGCAGCTCATCCTCACTCGGGGCGGGAGCGGCCGCCCCCAGCGTGTCGGCATTCAGGACCAGGTACTCCAACTTGACCTTCTCGGGGGTCAAGAACCGCGACTGGCTTGCCTCGTAATATGCTGTGATGTCTGCGTCGGAAGGGGGCTCCTCGGGGAGCAGTTCAGCGCCTCTGATCCGCAGAAAGCTCACGCGCCGCTCTTGCTGCAAAAGCCGCAACCGCTCGGCCAGCTCGACACCGGTCACGAGCTCGCTAGCGTTGACGGCGCGTTGCAGCTGACTTCCAACCAAACGCTGCCGTAGGTCCTGTTCAAACTGAGCGGGCACCAGGCCTTGGACGGCGAGGGCCCGTTCGTAGGCCTCGACATCGAAACGGCCGTCGGCCTGGAACGCCGGATTGGCCAGAATCGCGAGTCGGATCTCGTCATCCGATGCACGCAGCCCGATCCTGTTGGAGGTCGTCAACAAGACTGTCTCGCGAATTATCGCGTCTAACACATCTCGCCGCATCGCGGCGGCGTCGAATAGCGCGGGATCATAAGCCGCCCCGAGCTGCTCGCGCAGCCTAATGCGCGTATTCTGGTAGCGAAAATTCAGCTCTTGCTGGGTGATGTCCACGCCATTGACCTTCGCCACGACGCGTTCCGCCCCACCACCAAAATAGGATTGGATGCCCCATAGCGCAAAAGGGATAGCAATTAGGATGACAATCGCCCAGGCGATCCAACCTTGCGCGTGCTCGCGAATGCTCTGCAGCATAAGACCAAAGTGACGAGGTGACGGGGCCGATCCGGCGGATAAAGACAGGAACGGGATATCCGTGCTGGATACCCGTCAAGGGAATTGGCGGAGTGGACGGGACTCGAACCCGCGACCCCCGGCGTGACAGGCCGGTATT
>CAZOWL010000143.1:0-7143 GCA_964583605.1 uncultured Chromatiaceae bacterium
GGATACATCGTCTGAACAGCTGCTGCTTGCCGCCGAAGGTCTGGTAGAGGCTGCTCTTCGAGAGGGCCATCGCCGCCAGCAGGTCCTGCATCGAGGTGTGCTCGTAGCCCTTGGACCAGAACTGCTGCATCGCCGCCTCCAACGCCGTCTCGGGGTCGAATGCAACGGGGCGTCCGCGATTGGCAACCATGATCTATTTATGGACCGTTCGGTCCTCTCTGTCAAGGCCACCATCCAGTGGGGCTCTGAACCTATTCGTGCGTCGGCCAATGCTTGAGCTTGCCGGGCGCCTTGCGGCTGGTCCTCGCCGGCAGCTCGGTCGATGGGCATACGCCACGGCCCAGGCTAGAGATTGGGCGCGGATTGTCTGCATCGTTCGCGTCCGCGGCGGTGGGCATGGTCATCGACCAACGTGCGCGCCAGCTTGGCAAGGGGTCCGTTGATCATGCTGAGCCTCCGCTCCCCCTTCAAGATCGGTCGAACCGGCGGGCCCCGATCTAGCGGGCGACCGCAAGGGTTCCATGAATCACCGCGAGGGATAACGGGATCGATTGGGAGGCCCAGACGACGGCATCAGCTGGAGGCAACGCACGGGTCGGCCTGCTCGCTCTGTCCGGCATTGTCTCGGATGACTATAATCGGGAATAGTCGCAGGCCTTGCGGCGATAGTGACGCCATGATCACAGGCCTGCGGGGCCGTTCTTTGCAACCGGCGCGGCTGTTGCGAGTCGGTCTTACGCCATCAGTAATTGCCGGGCAGCCTGCCTATCGCCCGCCGACTGGTGTGCCTCTCCGTCGGTGCGCGACGCAGCGGGTGATGACCGCCCGCCGCCAATCTGTACGCCACCAGCCTCACCCGTCTCGATGCGTCTCTTCCGAAGTCTCCGCAGTGCCGTTCTCCTCTTCGTCGTCCTGCCGCTCCTGGGTGTTCTCATCGCGCTCGGCACGCTTGGCCTGCGCGGGGTCGAGCAGCAGGTGACCCAGCGCCTACAGGACGACATCGAGCTGGTCGCCCGCTCGATTCGGCTGCCGGTGGCGGCCGCCATGGCCCGGCGCGACGCCGCGGCCGTCCAGGAGGCCCTCGACTCGATTTTCGAGATCGACCAGGTCTTCGGCGCCTACGTCTACGACGAGACGGGCCGCCGCGTCGCGGCCAACGGCCCGCGCAGCCCCTCGCTGGACCGCCGGCGGGACGCGCGTGCCGTCACGGCCGAGGGAAGCCAAGGGGCCTTCGACGAGCGCCCCGAACGGCCGGTGTTTTCCTTCTTTCTGCCCCTCCTCGATGCGAGTGGGCAGAGCATCGGACTGTTGCAGGTCACCCGCGACATCAGCCCCTTTCACTCCTTTCTGACGCGCCTGCGCCTCGAGGGCGCCATCGCCATGGCCGCGGTCGCCATCCTGATCCTGATCGTCGTGCTCGCCGGGCACCAACGCGCCGTCGGCCGCCACGTGCGGACCTTGGCTGAGATCCTGCGTCGCCTCGGCGATGGCGAGCGGGGCCTGCGGGTGCCGGTGGCGGGGGCCGACGAGCTGCGCCTGCTCGCCGCCAGCATCAACACGATGATCGAACGACGTGAGGAGTCCGAGCGGACGGTCCAGGCCCAGCGGGCTCGACAGGCCGCCCTCGAAGAGGAGCTGCGACATGCCGAAAAGCTCGCTGCAATCGGACGCCTTGCGGCCGGGATTGCCCACGAGCTTGGCACACCGCTGGCGATCGTAGCAGGCCGCGCACAGCGTGCCGCCCGTGCGCTGCCCGAAGACGCGCCGGCCCGCAGCGAGCTGGCCAGCCTCCAGGGCGAGCTGGCCCGGGTCACCGGGATCGTGCGGCAACTGCTCGATTTCGCCCGGCGCAACCCGCTCCAGTCGCGTCGCCTCTCGCTCGCTGCCGTTTTGTCGGCGGCCGTGGCCCGCGTGATCCGCCAGGCCGGCGAGCCGCCCGTCTCTATCGAGATCGCTGGCCTGGAGCGGGCGGCCAGCGTCCGCCTCGCGGCGGACCCCTTGCGCCTTGAGCAGGCGCTGGGCAATCTCGTCGAGAATGCCGTCGCTGCGGCCCATCGGTGTGTGCAGATCGACTACGAGGTGTCGCCCGAGCAGCTCGCGATCCGGGTGACCGACGATGGCCCCGGCATCGACGCGCCGGATCTCGAGCGCCTCTTCGAGCCCTTCTTCACGACCAAGCCCGCCGGCCAAGGCACCGGGCTCGGTCTGGCGATCGCCCGCGCCGCGATCGAGGCGCATGGCGGGCATCTGTGGCTGGACCGCAGTTGGCAGAGCGGCGCCCGTTTCGTCGTCGCGCTCCCCTGGCGGCCTGCCACGCACAGGAGCGAGGAGGCCCTCGCGCGCGATGCTTGCTGATCAGACCACTGCCGCCGAGCTGCTGGAATCCATCCTCGTGGTCGAGGACGATATCGGCTACCAGTGCCTCCTGAGGGAGGAGCTCGAAGACGCCGGCTACCGTGTTACGACGGCCGGCACGGGTGAAGAGGCCCAGGCCATCCTGGCCGAGAATGCCTTTGCGTTGCTCATCAGCGATCTGCGCCTACCTGGCCTCGATGGTCTGGCGCTGCTGCGCACAAGCCGCGCGCTGACGCCGGCGCCGGCCTTCATCATGCTGACGGGCTTCGGCACCATCGATCAGGCCGTCGCCGCCCTCAAGGCCGGCGCCGACGATTTTCTGACCAAGCCGGTCGACCTCGAGCACCTGCGGCTTGCCGTCGAGCGCGTCCTGCAGACCCGGCGCCTGCAGGCCGAGCTCGAGCGCTATCGGGCCGCGCTCGGCCAGAGCGGCTTTCACGGCATGCTCGGCAAGAGTCCGCCGATGCTCAGGCTCTACGACCTGATCGCGCGGATCGCCCGCTCCGAGAGCAGCGCCTTGATCACCGGCGAGTCCGGCACCGGCAAGGAGCTCGTCGCCCGGGCGCTGCATGCCGAGAGCCCGCGCGCGGCCGGGCCGTTCGTCGCCGTGAACTGCGCCGGGATCCCCGAGTCGCTGCTCGAGTCCGAGCTGCTCGGCCATGTCGCCGGGGCCTTCAGCGGGGCGCGCGGGGCCCGGCGCGGGCTGTTCGCCGAGGCCGACGGGGGTACCCTGTTCCTCGACGAGATCGCCGAGATGCCGGCGGCGATGCAGACCAAGCTGCTGCGCCTGTTGCAGGATGGACGCGTGCGCCCGGTCGGGGCCAACGACGAGATCTCGACCGACGTGCGCATCGTGGCGGCCACCCATCGCGATCTCGGCGAGCGGATCGCGGCCGGGGCCTTTCGCGAGGATCTCTTCTACCGCCTGGAGACCTTTCGTATCCACATCCCGCCGTTGCGGGCACGCGGGGAGGATGTCGCCGGCCTGCTGGCCCACTTTCTCGGTATCAGCAGCGCCGCCCTGGGCGTGCCGCCCCGGCGCTTCTCGGCGGCGGCCTGGCGCGCCCTGCTGCGCTACTCGTTTCCGGGCAATGTCCGCGAGCTCGCCAGCCTCGTCGAGCGGGCCGTGACCCTCGCGCAGGTCGATGTCATCGCGCTCGAGGAGCTGCCCGAGCGGGTGCGCGAGTGCGCCACTGTCCCCACGGCCGAGCCTGACCTCCCACCAAGCGACGACGCGGAGTGGGAGACCCTGGCCGAGCTGGAGGCTCGTTATATTCAGCAGGTCCTGGCCTTTACGGTCGGCAACAAGCGGCGCGCCGCGAAGATCCTCGGGATCGGCCGCAAGACCCTCTACCGGAAGCTCGGCGAGCCGCTGTGACAAAGGGGCACGTAGCAGGCTGACCCATGTGTCGATCCGACACAGTCGGGCGCTGCCTTGCGGGCGATAGCCGAACCGGTGCCGATGGCGTAATGCGCTGATCCGATGCACTTTTGACTCTTTTCCTGGATCTGGCACGCAATCTGACTGTCTTTCGGTACCTCAACAACGCCTAAGATACTGGAGGCAACCCAATGATGATCGATATCATCCGACAAGCCCTATACACCGCGAGTCTCACCACCCTGCTCGCCGCCTCGGCCAACAGCCTGGCGCAGAGCGGTCAGCAAGAGTATCAGCAAGGCTATCAAGGCGGCTATCAAGGCGGCGATCCCGGCCAGGCCGCAAGCCCACCCGCTTCCGGTGAATCCGCGTCCATCCTGGACGTTGACGAGGCCACCGTCGAGCGGTTCGCCGTGGCGAGCGTCGAAGTGCAACGGATGAATCGGGAATTGACCGAGGAGATGAACGCGGCCTCGAACGTGACCGAGGCGCAAGAGCTGCAGCGCAAGGCGCAGGAGGAAATGGCCCAGGCCGTCGAGGAGGAAGGGATCTCGGTCCGGGAGTATAATGAGATCGCGACGGCCATGCAGCAGGATCCGGCGCTGGCGGCACGCATCAATGCCAAGATCGAGGCAATCCAATAGAGTGGTAAGCGGCACATCCGGGAGGATGCCCGTCCGGGGTGCCGCGCACGGCTCGCCGATCGCGCGGCTCGCTTCGCCCGGGCCGGGCACTAACCAGGAGAAAGTCGCTATGCCGAGATCGCGTCCGGCGGCAATCGCCGCCGTCGCTGTGAGCCTGTTGATTGGAGCCGGCGGTCCGATGGCCGATGCCGCGGACTGCGCTGCAGCCCGGGCTGAGACCCTGATCGCAGTCAATGAGCTGCTCAGCGGCTATCGGATCGAGGCGCGCTTGGTCGAGGGCCGGCTGCGCCTCGAGGGGGCCGTGAGCAACGCCCTCGAGCATCGGCTCGCCGGCGAGCTGGCCGCCCTCACCGTCCCCGGCGTCGAGATCGACAATGCGCTGGCCATGTCCGCCGCAAGGCCCGACGAGCCTGGTGAACAGTACGTTAAGGATCGTGATCTGACCGCCGCGACCCGGCTGCGCCAGCGACTCGCGTGGCAGGTCAGCAATACCGGACTGGATGTCGAGGTCGCGGTCGACGACGGCGTGGCGCGCCTGCGCGGCCAGGTCGGAACGACCGCCACCAAAGACCGCCTGAGCGCCGTCGCCAAGAGCACCAAGGGGATCGAGCAGGTGTTCAGCTACATCACGGTCGATCCCAGCCGGGTGGGGACCGAGCGTGAGCGACAGCGCGAGGCAGCGGAGATGGAGCGCGAAGACAGCTGGATCGCGACGCGGCTGCGCGCCTTGCTCGCCGCCGACTCGGCGGTCACCTCGGGCGAGATCGAGGTCAGAGTCCGCGGAGGCGTCGTCTTGCTGCGCGGCTCCGTTGCCTCGGCGGCCGAGCGGCGCATCGTCGAAACCATCGCCGGCGACGTGCCCGGTGTACAGGAGGTCGACTCGCGCCTGATCATCGATGCCCCCGCACATGCCTAGGGCAATGGGCGGCACCGAGCGCGCGGCAGCGAGCCGACCGCGATGGTGCGGGCGGTCGCAAGGGCCAGTCGGGCCGACAACGCGGCGACGCGGCCCAGGCGCAACGCCTGACAGGGGCCTGTGGCGTTGGCATTGCGATCCGCCCGGTCTGTGGTGTGGCGGTTCGCATCGATGACCTTCGCCGACCTCAAGCGCATGACAAAGACCATCTCCGGCGTCAGTGCCACGCCGCTGTCGGGTCTGGGCACGGCTCGGTGGTACCGCCCAGGCGAGCGCCCCAATCCCGCCAACGTGACCGCCGCGTCACCCGAGACCGAGCGATCGCGGTTCGACGACGCCCAAGCAACCGCCCGCGAGGAGCTTGAAATCGAGCACGGAGACGGCGTCTGTCCAGCGTGACGCGCTGGTGCCTGGCACGCGGTCTGCCTGCCCGTCGACTACTTCGCAGCAGAATGTCTCATCAGGGGCAGCAACGACTTTCTGGAGGAATCTTATGTACGAGTGCAGAACCCAACCCGCCCGCATCTCATTCCACCTGATTGCCGCGGCGGCGGCCCTCGTCGTGGCAGCGCCTTGGTCGACTCTGGCCGCAGACGATGGCAAGGCCTTCACCCGCGATCCCGGCTCGGCCGACCTCGAATGGAACCCATGCCCGGCATTCATGCCAGAAGACTGGGGAATCGCTGTCCTCCAGGGTGACCCGGTGAAACCCAACGCCGACGTCCTGTTTCGCCTGCGGAGCAACACCACGGCACCCCACCATTGGCATACCAGTGCCGAGCGCATGGTGCTCATCAGCGGCAAGATGCAAGTGGATTACGACGGCCAGGAACCGGTGGTACTCCAGCCTGGCACCTACGCCTACGGCCCGGCCCGACTTCCGCACACGAGCCACTGCCTATCGGACGCGGACTGCATCCCGTTCATTGCGTTCGAAGAGCCGGTAGACGCCCACGCGGCCGATGGTTCCTAAGAGGTCTCGGATGAGCGGGGAACTGGGCGGGCGAGGCGCCGCCCGGTCAGACCCGCGGTAGGTCGCTGTCGCCACGCAGGCTGCGGTCCACGGCCTCGGCGCACTGGCGGCTTTCGCGGATCGCCCAGACGATCAGTGACTGCCCGCGGCGCGCATCGCCGCAGGCGAACACATGTTCCGTGCTGGTCCGGTAGTCGCGCTCGTTCGCGGCCAGATTGCCGCGCCCATCGAGGGCCAGGTCCAATTGGCCGATAGCCTCCCCGTGCACCGGGTGCCGGTAGCCGATCGCGATCAGCACGAGCTGTGTCTCCAGCCGGCGAGTCCGACCGGGAAGGGCCTCGCGCTGCCAGCGGCCGTCCTGATCCCGCCACCAACGCAGGCACTGCAACGTCACTGATTCGACCCTGCCGCGATCGCCGCTGAAGCCAACCGTCTCCCAGCCCCACAGGCGCTGGCTGCCCTCGGCATCATGGTCGTTCGGCACCGGCTCGGGCACCGGCTTGGGCCAATGCGTCAGCACATCCCCATGATGCGGCGGTGCGTCGTAGTACTGGATCTGGGTAGCTGGTTGCGCGAAGATGGGCCTTGATGACCCGCAGAAAGCCCTGCAGGACAGCACTGACGGCGTGGGGCTCGCGCTCCAGGTACCAGCGCAGGCGCTTCGGCACCGAGAAGATTGTTCACAGAATGGCCACTGACGCACGGGCAGCGGCGGGATGACATGATCGACCCGATGCGCGGCGGTCTCGCGCCTTAGGGCGGGCGTTGCACGACGGGCATACCGTGCGGCCTTTGCACGAGAAGGCGACGAGGAAGTCATGCCCGCCCCCTGTGAGAACAATTGGGGGCAGCGGGCCGGAGCGAAGCCGTAGGC
>CAZOWL010000144.1:0-7079 GCA_964583605.1 uncultured Chromatiaceae bacterium
CGAGGCGACGTTTCATGGTCGGGGGTGGCTCGCCTCGCCCCATGATCGTTAGCGCCGCGGTGGGTCCGCAATCGATCAACTGTCTTCGCACGGCGGCAGCGCTGCTCTTGCGTGGTCCTCTCGGGAGCGCACGGCAGGTCCCCAGCGTGTGTGACCCCTGTCATGACCGCTCAGGAAGTGAGTGGGCGTGCGGTTACGCTTGCCAACGCAAAACGGGATCGTTATTGTTACGTATACAGCTTCTGCATGGATGTCTGTTGGCACCCCCGGCAAGGCATCGAGCGCCGCCCGTGACCTTCAGCGGGCCGAACGAAAAGACGACAGCACGCTTGGACTATGAACGAGACGGGTATCGAACGATTGGGGGCGGGCCGCCAAGTCGGCAGTAGCCATCGTGAACCGCAGGCCTCGGTACGGGCGCATGCTCCAGGTGCCCTCGTAACCGCGCGTCGCCGCACCGACGCGGCCGGCTGCGGCGTCGAGGTCGGCGTGCGGGTCTTTCAGCCCCGGCCGGAGGCGCCGATCGAGATCAATCTGACACTGAGCGTCACGCTCGGTCAGAGCTTCGGTGTGCAGCTACGACTCCTCTCGGAAGCCTATGACCAGGCCCTGGGAGCTGTGGGTACAGATCGTTCCTCGGCGGTAATCCAGCGCTTCTTTTGCAGTGATTTGGCGAATCAGGCGGAAGTGCTGTGCTCCAGCGGCCTGCTGCAGGGCGAATGCGCGACGTCTCTGGTCGGCCAGGCGCCGATCGGACCAGGGAAGATCGCGCTGTGGGCCTACCACCTGCTCGACCCGGTCGGGCAGCTTGCCAAATCGCGCGAGGGCGCCTCCTTCGCGCTGCGCCGCGGTCCGCTCGTCCACTATTGGACGACGGGGCTTCTGGACTCGAGCGGCCATGACGCCTACACCCAGTCCCAGCGGCTCTTGAACGCCTATGTCGAGGAGCAGCGAGCCCATGGGCTGTCCCTGGCCGGTCACCTGGTCCGCACCTGGTTTTTCGTCCGAGACGTGGACGTGAATTATCAGGCGTTGGTGAGGGCACGGCGCGAGCTGTTCGATGCCCATGGTCTGACTGCCGACACCCACTATACGGCCAGTTCGGGCATCGGTGGCGATGCGGCGGATACGCAAGCCCTGGTACTGCTTGATGCCTGGGCGATCTCGGGCCTTCAGCCGGCGCAGGTCACCTATCTCAGGGCGCTGGATCACCTGAGCCCGACGAATGTCTACGGCGTGACCTTCGAGCGTGGCACGGCGATCCACTACCGCGATCGCACGCACCTGATCATCTCGGGTACCGCCAGCATCGACGAGCGGGGTGAGATTCTCCACCTCGGCGATGTGGACAAGCAGTTGCGTCGTACCCTCGAGAACGTCGAGGCGCTCCTCGCCGAAGGCGGCGCCACTGGGGCAGATATGTGCCACTGGATCGTCTATCTGCGCGATGGCAGTGACGCACCGCGGGTGCGCGCGCAGATGCGCGAGCGCTTCGGCGAGGCACCCATGGTGTTCGTCCGTGCCCCGGTCTGCCGGCCCGGCTGGCTTGTGGAGATCGAGGGGATCGCGGCCATCCCCAACGATGCCCCGGAGCTGCCTGCGTTCTGACGCGATTCTCGAACGAGCCTGCCGTTACCCGGTAAGAGGTGGCCGCCGTCGCGTTGTGCGCCGTCCCGGGGCGATGCTCGAGCCCTGCACGAGACCTGGATGGGATATGACATCGAATCTGAGAAACCTGCTTTATCTGCTTGCCTTAGTATGCGTCCTTGGCGTCGCCTTCATATTCGCCAAGCCCCGTACGGGCATTGAAGGCTACCTGGTGCAGCGCAGTTTCGAGCGGGCAATTGCCGACTATGCGGAGCGGAACGTCGCCGCCACGCTCTCCCGTCTCGTCGAAGAGCTTGAGTTGCTCGAGGGGGCTGCGCGTCGGCTGCGCGCCGAGCCAACCGACTCAAATCTAAAGGCAGCGGCTTCCGCCTGGCGGACCGCGCGCGCGACTGCACAGTACACGAACGCCTTCGGCTTCGGCCCGGCCGCGCACTACAACTTTGACAAGCAGCTCGCCACCTGGCCGATCGATCGGCCGCTGATCGAGCACACGCTATCGGAGATGCAGGGCGGCCGGCTCGATCTAGACGCCCGTCACCTGCGCGAGCGCATGTACTCAACGCGCCGGGGGCTCCTCGCGGCCGAGTACTTGCTGTTCCGCGATGGCCGGCCGCGCCGCGCGTCGGATCTTCGGCCGGCCGAGCTCGACTACCTGGCGGTGACCACCGAGGTCCTGCGGCTGGAGGCGACGGATTTCCTGGCCGCCTGGGTCGGTACAGATAACCTCTCACCCGAGCGGGCCGACGCGCTCGCGGTAGCCGGCTTCGAACCGAGATCTTCCTATGCAGCTGAGTTCACCCAGCCCGGCGACTATTCCAGCCGCTATCCGTCCCCCTCGGTCGCGCTGCAAGAGATCATGGGGGATGCGGCCATGGTCGCTGAGGAGCTGTGCCCAGCGATCGAAGAGGTGCTCGGATCGGACGACCCGCGCGCCGGCGAGACCTGGGACAGCCGCAACGGCGCCGCGGACCTACTGGCCAACCTTCAAGGGTTGGAGAATGCCTATCTCGGGGGCCTAGAGGGAGTTCGCGGGCACTCCATGTCTGACCTGCTGGCCGAAATGGATCCGGTGTTCGACCGACGCATCCGGATCGCACTGGCGGACACCGCCTATCGGATCGAGGCGGCTGGGGATCCTTTTGCGGAGGACCCGTCGGAGGATAGGGAGCTGGCGGTCAGGAGAGCCGTCTCAGCCTGCGAGAAGCTGTTTACACGCCTTGAGATCGCCGCCCCGTTCGTCACCATGCATCCGGCCACCTTGCCCTGGGCCGCTTACGGTGTCTACGAGGCGACTGCACCGGTGTTGGCGAGGGGCATTCGGTAGTGCCGTGTCCGTGAATCTGCTGTGGAGCGATCGATCATGAGCAGTCTACTGCGAAGCACTCTGTCAACCGCGCCCCTTGCTGCTTGGGCGTCGATTATGCTCGGCGCTGCGCTGACCGGGGTGGCACTGGACGCCGACGCTCACAAGGCCCTGGGTACCCCGCCCAGCCTGGCGGAGGAGTACTACGCCGGCGGCCGGCAAGGAACGGTATTCAGCACGACCTCGAGGTCCATGGAGCTGCCGTCACCGGCAATCCTCGCCGACCCCAAGCTGGCGGAGATGTTCGGCCAGGGCGAGGCCATCTTCGACGGTAACTACGTGACCGATCCGGAGTCTCCGAACGGTGGCGTGGGGCCAATCTACAACAACATATCCTGCATGAACTGCCACCCGAACTACGGGCGGGCGCGCCGCGTGGATCGCTGGACCGCCCAGTTCGGCAACGGCTACACCGCGTTCGTGCACACACCGGACGGCAAGCTGGTAGACGGCTACCTATTCATGCTCCAGACCCACACGGTGCCGCCCTACGTGCCCTTGGCCAAGGAGGTCAAGATCACCTGGAAACAATTCGTTGACAAATACGGCAATAAGTATCCCGACGGCGCGCCGTACAATCAGGGCAAGCCGACCGAGGGCACCCTCGTCTATCCGACCGCCGACCTGGTCGAGCCGCTGCTGCCCCTTCCCGCGGACTATCGGGTCTCGCTCGAGGCGACGATCGGACTTTACGGGACCGGACTGCTCGACGCCATCCGTGACGAGGACATCGTCGCCGAGCACCTGCGCCAGCAGGCCTCGGGAGGCCCCGCGAAAGGCCAGCTCGGCAAATGGATTTTCGAGGCCCACGAGGGCAAGGAGCGCCTCGGCAAGTACACGTGGCATAACACGCGGGCAACGCTGCAGAACGGTCCAGGCTTCAACGGAATGTGGAACGTCTACAATCTGACGCGAGCGGACAGACCGATGCTGTTCGCATCCAACGAATGGATCGACAAGCAGGAAGAGCTCGGGTTGGATGCCTCCGTGCTGCGCGGGCCGCAGCCGGTGGAGATGACCGAGGAGGAGATCGCTGCGCTGATGGTCTGGCATCGTGGGCTCGGCGTTCCCGCGGCGCGCGATCTGGATAATCCCAGGGTCAAGCGCGGCCGTGAGTTGTTCCACCAGACCGGCTGCGCGGACTGTCACAAGCCGAGCTGGACCACCGGCCCGTATGAGTTCATACCCGCCTACTCGGGGCAGAAGATCTGGCCCTACACCGACATGCTGATGCATGACATGGGCGAGGAGAACCGCGGCTTGGCTAGGACCTTCCGCACGCCGCCCCTCTGGGGGCGAGGCCTCATGCACAACACAGTCGATCACACCGACATGTTCCACGACTTGCGTGCCCGCGACTTCGAGGAGGCGATCCTCTGGCATTTCGGCGAGGGGGAGGCGGCGCGCGAGGTGTTCCGGCACCTGCCGGCGGCCGACCGGGCCGCACTCATCGAGTTCGTCGAGTCGATTTGAGCGCCGGGCCGTCGCGCTAACGATCATGGGACGAGGCGAGCCACCCCAGATGATGAAATGCTGCCTCGTCCCTGATCGTTCCCTCACCCCAACCCTCTCCCAGAGGGCGAGGGAGCGAAGGTGCTACGCGATTTTCATGGTAAGGATGCGGTGTCTGGACAGCCACAGCGACTAGGACGAAGGGTCTGCAAGAGAGCGTTTCTGCCCGCTGTGGGACCTCACGGCGGAGGAATTTCCCGGGGATGCCTGAGGAGTACCAGCGGGCTGCGGACCCTTCTTCTCACAAGAACGGTATCCGCGGACTAGACTGCCGAAGACGTCCCTTGCGCCAAGCTCGCTTTTCCCATGACCACGCCCTTGAAGAAACTGCCCATCGGTATCCAAGCCTTCCGCGAGATCATCGAGAAAGGCTGTGTCTAAATTGACAAGACCGACGATGCCTGGGCTGGGCGCTGGCGAGCTCGGGCAAGTACTACTTTCTCTCGCGCCCGCGCCGCTTCGGCAAGAGTCTCTTCCTGGATACGCTCAGGGAGTTCTACGAGGGCGAGGAGCCGATCTTCTGCGGACTCTACATCCCACGAGCGTTGGGGCTGGTCCAAGCGTCATCCGGTGATCCGGCTCGATTTCTCCGCCGGGATCCTCCAGAGCCGCACGGCGCTCGATCAGAGCATCCGCAAGATCCTGAGGCGCAATCAGCGCCGTCCGGGGCTGATCTGCGAGGCCGAGAGCATCCCCGGCTGTTCAGCGGAGCTGATCATTGAGCCGTGTAGAAGGCTGGGCTAAGCAACGAGCCTCAGCAGACGCCGATGTTGTCGCGGAGGCTCGCTCTCGTTCGCCCAGCCTGCCGAGCTCGAAGCGCAGTCGGAAGGTGATCTGTCTTTTCCAGGCCGCCCCGGTTCGGATACCTCAGGGACGGACCAGGTTCCTTCATGGCCTGTTTACCCCTTTTCACCACAAGAGGGGGTAGAACGGAGAGTGCTATTTCTGCAAATTACCTTACCGCTTTGAACAGTCGGCCGGGAAAAGTCAGCTATAAAGGGGAGTAAGGAGGGACCCTCAAGGAACACAGTGAGGCAGGAGGCGGATCAGTGGAGTTGATCGCTGGACTGTGGCATAGGAGGTATTCCGGCAGGGGACGGATTTGGTTTCTCAAAGCGGGGTAGGATGAGAAAGCGTGATCTGTTCCGGTCTTCTCACGGTTTGCTCATGAGGTCGGGCGTGGGTATCGTCAGCTCGGTCTGCGTAAGTTGGAAAGCCCGCATCATGAGCTGCGGAGGAACAATCGGTCCGCCATTTTCTGAGAGGTGGAGAAACGGAAGATGTTATGAGATACAAGGTTACTGGTATCGACAGGTATGGCAATGATCAAACGATGCACATTGATGCAGGCTCAGAAAAGGAAGCGGCAAAATATGCTAGAGAACAGCAGATAAAGCCATTCGATATTAGCTTAAATGTCTCTGGAGAATTATTACGAGGAACGAACAACGCACGCAATGCCGTGATCTCCATCGTATCGCGAGCCTTCGCGCTAATGAGGGAAGCGACGGATAGGGGGGCAGCCCTAGAGCGTTCTCCGCCCGTAGAACGAATCTCTGATAATCCACCTCTAGGTAAGGTTGAGCAAGCATCTGAACGCCAGTTTGAGCGACTAGAATCTTCGGATATTGCAAAACCAGTTGAGTGGTCGCTCGAGCTCATCAGGAGTCTAGATTGGAAGCGGTTCGAGGAGGTCTGTGCATGGTATTTCCAAGCCAAGGGCAGACATGCGAAGGTTACAGAGTTCGGTGGCGATGGTGGCATCGATGTACTGCTTTTGGAAAACGGCGATCCGGGTAAAGTTCTAGGTGTTGTTCAGTGCAAAGCATGGACGAAAAAGCCCGTAGGGGTGAGGGAAGTGCGTGAGCTGCTTGGGGTCATGACTGATGTCGGCTGTCCTCTTGGCGTCTACGTGACTACCTCCTACTATACGCCTGATGCCAAGACTTTCGCAGATGGCAAACCTATAGAACTTATCGACGCTGCGCTGCTACTGGCATCGATACAAGAGTTGTCATTGGAATTGCGGACAGATCTGCTACGCAAAACCACATCCGGAGATTATACGACGCCGTCATGTCCAAATTGCGGGATCAAGCTCATTTTGAGAACTTCTCGAAAGGGTAATAATGCAGGGAGCAGCTTTTGGGGGTGCCTTAATTTTCCTCGCTGTCGGTATAGGATGCAATGTGCCAAATCGGCTTAGAACGGCTCAAACAGGGCTAGACCAGGTTATTCTTGTTGGGAGATGAGGTACGCCAAGCGGGACAGACCGCGTTATTCATCAATAGAAGGATGAATGATCGAGGGATCCCTGTGTGGGGTACGAGAAAACATGGTCCGTCCCAGTGTTCTTCGGTTTTGCTGTGGAAGTGGATCTGATCCCTGCCACTATTGGAGCATCAACGTTGGCGGATCGCGCAGCCCTTGGTTTTGCGGAGCGCGCTATCGGGCATCCGCGATGCGCCCATACCCTTCCTACATCTCTGTGGCCTTGGGCCCTTGGACTTTGCAAATGCCTAGTCGCACGTGATGGCAAACCCCATGCCATTACCCATAAGTCTCGAGGGCTGACGGGCCTGGGGCTGGACACAGT
>CAZOWL010000145.1:0-6750 GCA_964583605.1 uncultured Chromatiaceae bacterium
GCAGTACGGGGTCTTCCGCTCCGTAGACTTCGACGGACCCTTGGTCGTCTGACGCATCGCCCGGCCAATTGGCCGGGCGCGGATTGAAACTCCCTCAAGAGGGCAGCACTGTCCGACGGCCTCGGGCATCGCCCGGCCAATTGGCCGGGCGCGGATTGAAACTCCGAGGGCAGCGGGGCACGCATGCGAGGGTATCGCATCGCCCGGCCAATTGGCCGGGCGCGGATTGAAACATCAAGTCCGAGCGGGCGGCAAACGACATCGCGAGCATCGCCCGGCCAATTGGCCGGGCGCGTACGTAAATAAATCTGTCCCGTTTGTTGAATAAATCTGTCCCGTTTGTTGGTTGTACGTTTGTTGTGTTGTGTTGTGCGTTTGTTGTGTTGTGTTGTGTTGTGTTGTGGTCATTGAGGCCTGGAGGTCTCTTCCATCACCTCGCCTGCGAGCGCGGGATCCACGCCGCGTTTGGCCAGATCCCCGAGGGTGAGGATGCCGACGGACCGCTCGTTGCGATCCATGATGAGCAGACGGCGGACCTGCTTCTGCTCCATAGTTGCCGCGGCAGTCTCGACATCGTCATCCTCGTAGACCGTCAGCAGACCGCGGCTCATGATCGAGGAGACCGGGGTCTCCTCCAGCGCCGCGCCGCTCGCCACGGCGCGCACCGTGATGTCGCGGTCAGTGATCGTGCCAATCAGCTGATTTTCCTCGAGCACTGGCAGGATGCCGATGTCGAGATCGCGCATCAGCTCGGCGGCGTGCCGCACGGAGTCGCGGTGCTCGATGACGCGGCCGCCTTTGGTCATGATTTCGTGTACTTGCATTGTTCTCCTCCTCGCAGTTTGGCCCGTGGTGAGGGCCGCCCTTCGCAACCCGATGGCGCCTTGCCCTCCCAGTCGCCCTGGGTATGGGGCGGCGCCATCGCGCGATGTCACACATGTCGAAGGCAGGTTTGATGCCAGGCTCGCCGGGGCAGCGGTCGGCGGAAGGGCTTGCCGGGAGCGGGTGCCGCGGGGGCTATGAGCCGACCTGTAGGGGGTTTTCAGCCGGTTGGTGCGGCGCAGTGCCCATCGACACGCACAAGGGTCGCGCGATCGATCGGACGTCCGCGGCTTCGATCTGGCTCCTGAGGCTCGGGCGCCGGGTCTCGCGGTCTGCGCTGGCGCGGATGCTGCAGGTATCGTCGCAGGTGCCAGCCGCGTCGAACGCGGGCTCACTGCGACTGCCAGAGACCCGTTCCGCCCGCGCTCGTCAAGAACCGCCGGTGGCCGGGGCGGCGGGCACTCGATGCGGGGCTGGTGCAAAGCGCGGAAACGCCGAGGCCCGCAAGTCTGGCCGCGACGCCTATTCGTGTCGCCCTGGAGGGCAACCCATCGGGCGGGCCAGTCGGAGTGTCTCCCGATCGGGCGACACAGGCAGGCACTGGCTCAAGTACGGTCTCGGAATCTCCCCATCGCTGTACTTGCGCTCCAGGCCACGTCACAACCAAAAGCTAGGAGGCTCGACATGCGCTCACTGATTTGGCGCGCGCTGGCGATAATCGGCCTGTTGACCGGCTTGCCCTTGGCAGGACCCGTCATTGGCGACGAGGATGCGGCGATGCCCGTGGACCTCGCGGGCTACCGGTTCATAAACGCCCTAGTGATCAACAATCCCGACGATCCGCTCTTCGGTTTCCATCACTTCTACGTCAACGAACAGGGTCTAGAGTCGCTGAGGGACGGCGGTCCCTATCCCGTCGGGGCCATGTTCATCGGCCTCGTCTACAATGTGCTCGAGGACGGCAAGACCCTGAATGAGGGTGATGCGGTGGCGATCGCGATCATGGAGAAGGTGGCCGGGGCCGAGGAGACCGGCGGCTGGCGCTTCGCGTTGCACGACCCGAGCGGCGAGACGAAGGCGATCGATCCGGTCGCGGATTGCTTCCAGTGCCATACTCGGGTCAGGGACCGAGACTATGTCTTCTCCCAGCCGCTCGAGGTTGGTGACCGGCTCAACATCGACCTGGGCGCCGACAGCGAGAGCTGAGGCAAGGATTCCAAACACAACTGGAACATCCAGTCTGGAGTGTCTCGTCCCAACGAGCAGAGGGGTCCGGTCGCGCGGGCAGAAGGCCGCGACGGCCTGTTGAGATTGTCTTGAGCATCGTCGCTCGGCAGTTAGAGGAGAGTCGATATGAGCCAGCGAGCGAACGTCGCGGCCGCTTCGGCGGGCCGCGGAGGCATCGGCGGTCGCGGCATCCGCCTCGGGCGGGTGGCGGGTGTCGTCGTGAGCCTCGACTGGAGCCTGCTGATCGTCTTCACGCTGATCGTCTTCGCCCTATCGGTCGGCCCGCTCCCAGCGTGGCACCCCGATTGGGGGATGACGATCATTCTGCTGACTGCCGTCAGCGCCGCAGTCCTCTTTCTCGCCTCAATCCTCGCCCACGAGCTCTCTCATGCGATCGTTGGCCGCCGCCTGGGCATCGATGTCCGCCACATCACGCTCTTCGTGTTCGGCGGCATGGCCCATATGGAGAACGAGCCGCGCAGTTGGGGTGCCGAGCTTGCGATGGCGATCGCCGGTCCCGTGACCAGCATCGTCCTCGGGATCATCTTTATCTTCCTGGCCGGCTTCGGCGTCAGTGCCGCCGACATGGATCCGCAGGACCCGATGGCGGTCCTGTCGCAGCTCGGGCCGGTGGCGACGGTGCTCTTCTGGCTTGGGCCGGTCAACATCCTGGTCGGCCTGTTCAACATGGTCCCCGGCTTTCCCCTCGACGGCGGTCGAGTGCTACGTGCAGTGCTCTGGGGATTGACCGGCGACCTGGTGCGCGCGACGCGCTGGGCGGCGGCCGCGGGCCAGGCCTTTGGCTGGCTGTTGATCGCGAGCGGCTTCGCGATGATCTTCGGAGTCCATGTGCCCGTGTTCGGCACTGGTCCGCTGGCGGGGGTCTGGATCGCGCTGATTGGCTGGTTTCTCAACAATGCGGCGATGACGGGGTATCGCCAGGTCGTGGTCCAGGAGCGCTTGGGTGATCTGCCGGTCACGCAGGTCATGCACCACGACTTCGAGGCGGTGAAGGCCGACGCGACCGTCCAAGAGCTCGTCGATGAACATCTGCTTGGCACCAGCCAGCGTGCCTTTCCGGTGCTGAAGGGCCCGCATCTGGAAGGCTTGGTCTGCCTGGCCGATGTGCGCCAGCTCGAGCGCGGGCGCCGCAGTCAGACGCGTGTGGGCGAGATCATGACGCCGAGCCCCGAGCTCGTGACCCTCTCGCCCAAGGACAAGGCCAGTGATGCGCTGACGCGCCTGACGGAGCGGGGCGTGAACCAGGTCCCCGTCGTCGAAAATGGGCGCCTCCTGGGCTTGGTGACGCGCGAGGGCATCATGAAGTGGCTCGCGCTGAGCCGCGGCGGTCAGGACGGCGCCGCAGGATTGGGTGCCCGGTAGGCGCGGCGTCGGGATGGCGATCAGGCGGGGGCGTCATCGCGTATCCCGAACAGCGCGGCATAGAGCAAGGGCACGACGATGAGGGTTAGCAGCGTCGCGAAGGCGAGGCCGAACATGATGGTCACGGCCATGCTCTTGAAGAAGGGGTCGAGCAACAGCGGTGCCACCCCGAGGATGGTCGTCAGCGCCCCCAGGACCACCGGGCGGGCGCGGCTGGCGGCGGCATCCAGCACCGGCGCCAGGCCCCGCTTGCCGGCCGCGCGTTCGGCGTCGGCCTGGTCCACGAGCACGATGGCGTTCTTGACCAGCATGCCGATCAGGCTCAGGAAGCCCAGGATGGCCATGAATTCGAAGGGCACCTGGAACAAGAGCAGGCCAACGGCCACGCCAACGATGGCGAGTGGCACCGTGAGCCAGATCACCAGCGGCTGGCGTAGGGCGTTGAACATCACCACCACGGCGAGCACCATGGCCGCGAAGCCGTAGGGCGCGGAGATCGCGAGCCCGGCATTGGCCTCGCGCGAGGCCTTGTACTCGCCGTGCCATTCGAGCCCATAGCCGGGCGGCAGTGCGATGGCCTCGATCGCCGGCTTGAGCCGTTCCAGCACCGGCCCGGACAGCGCACCCGGCTGCGGATCGGCCTGAGCCTTGATGGTCGGGAAGCGATCGATGCGTCGGACGATGGCGTCCACCCACTGCAGCTCGGTCCCGGTGATGAGCTGGCCGACCGGCACATACCGCCCGGCCGTCGGGCTGTACACCTGGACATTGTCCAGCGCGGAGGCCTCTTCCCGCTCCGCCTGCGGCGCTCGGGCGATGATCGGCACCAGGGTGTCGCCCTCGCGGTAGGCGCCCACCCGCTCGCCGGTGAAGGCGCGGTTCAGCGCGGCGCTGATTTGGGTGACGTCGACCCCAGCGCGCTGGGCCGCCACTGGGTCCACTGCCGGGCGTAGCACGGCGACCTTCTCGCGCCAGTCGTCCTGCACCGCGACGGCGCCGGGCTCGGCGGCCATCACGGCCTTGGCCTCGTCGGAGAGGCGGCGCAGGATTGCCGGGTCCGGCCCGCGGAAGGCGGCCTCGATCTTCTTGCCGCCGCCGCGCCCGAGCATGAACTTCCAGACCTTGATGGCGGCGTCCGGATGGGCAGCTGTCAGCTCTTCCTGCAGCGTGGCCACCAGGGCGTCGATGCGCCGAAAGTCGTCCACGTCCACCAACAGCTGCCCGTAGGCGCTGTTCGGCTCCTCCGGGGCGTAGGTCAGCATGAAGCGCAAGCCCCCCTGGCCGACAAAGCTCGTTCTAAAACGGGACAGATTTATTTAGCCAAAAACTGGACAGTTTTATTTAGGCCGTGGGATTGGGATGATCGAAGCAGCAGCCGGCATCCCAATACGACCTCTGGTTGCCGTGGGCGGGTATGCCGTTTGCGTCGCGCGGCACGCGCGCCATGTGCATGAGGTTCCACGTCATGAAGGTGGTGTTACGCTGCGTGAAATCGTTCTCGGGTCCGCCCGAGCCAGCATCGGCGTGCGAGGGGCCGGGGCCGGCTCGCCGATCCAGCCCGCATCGGCCTGCGGCGGAATCGTGTAACCCAGGTGCTGCAGGGCATAGAGGACCGTCATCGCGCAGTGTTTCACGCCATCCTCGTTGCCGGTGACGATGCAGCCGCCGACCCGTTCAGCACAGCCCGACCGCTTGCTGGCCAGCGGAGCGAAGCGACGCCTGGCCAGTAAGCGGTCAGGCTGGTGCGCTAGTTAGCCCATGAGTAGGGAGTTCAATCTGACGGCTTTCACGCACTTTTCGGCCCCTTGATCTCTTGACGGAGAAACCTTGCCCGGAGATCGACAAGATATTGATCTGTAGAGCAAATCAATCCTTGCGGGACCGGACGAAAACTGCATGAGCGAAACGCAAGTGAGACCAGCCAGATTGAACATCCTAGCCCATGAGCTTGTCGTATTCGGCGTGAGTGCCAATCCAGAACCACTGTATACCGTCAGGAACGGGAACGCCTAGAGCGCGATACTTTGATCCAACCCGGACGCTCCGATACTGCCCTTGCGTGACTTTCTTGAAGTGCAGGGAGGGATGCGCCGGGTTTTCACGAAGTAGCTGATAGTTCTGCCGCGCGACTTGTTGCACCGGCTCCGGCAGGGAATTAAAGCGCTGCCAGAACGCGGCAGAGGCGTAATGCTTCAGATTTCTCGCGCCTGTCCGGCCTTGTACTCAGCGAGGGCGGCAGAGGCGAGTGCATCTAATTTTCCGGCCGTTGCGTCTCTTTCGATCTGCCGATCCCACTCGTCGTTGTCCCACTCGAGGAACCAACGTCGAAACTCGGTCAGATCGTCCTCAGAAAGCGACTTGACTTGCTCTTCAAGTCTCTCAATGGTCGTCATTTTCGGCCTCTTGCTATTCGGTGGGTTTGTATGACCACGTCTTCGTTCGGCTATCCTTCACTCTTTCGAACCTGTCCCTGTACGCGCAAAAGTACGGCTGGCCGCGCAGGTTGTTTGGATTGTGCTTTTCGCTATCGGTGTACGGTCGACTGAACCAGCCGATCATGTTTCCGATATGGCCGCGAGCGTCCTCTTCGGGGCATTTCGCGCCTGCGTGTTCGGCAAACGCATTGCCGTCCCACTTCTTCAAGGTATTACGGTGACATATTACCATTTACACCAATTCTAGTTGTCTTGGGTCATTCTTTTGCGAAGAGGGCCGGCCGCGCTTGCCTGGACGTAGCGTTCGGCCAAGTCGTTTCTCAAGCTCGCCGAGCGCTTGGTCGCCCATCAATGGCCGCCCGATGGTTTGACCCTTCGTGAGAGCGATAACCCGTTCCGGATCCTCTGGTATCTCCAAGAATTGCGCGAAATTATCGACGCGATCGAGCAAGGGACGAACAGTCACCAAGCCATCGTCTTGGCGCCGGAGATGTGCTGGCGTGCTGGACCACCGCCAATCGACAGCGGTCGCAGCCAGTTGCGCTTTGACGGGATTCAAAGCCACGTAGCGGAAAGCCGCCATCAAGTGAGATTCGTCCATTGCCACGCAGCCGAACCGCCCTTGAAACAAATGGCCAGTTACCCGCAATCGTGCGTTGATGTACCCACTATATCGACGATGCGTTTCGCCCACGGCGCGCGACAGCCCGGTCTCGTCCGAGGGTACGAGAATCAAGTGAACATGGTTCGGCATCAAGCAGTAGGACCAGACTTCCACGCCGTTTGAGCGACACGCCTGGGCTAGCCAATCTCGGTAAAGCGCATAGTCTACGGCGTCAATCTTCGGTTGGGCGTCGTCAGGATTGGCGCCCAGTCGTCCGTG
>CAZOWL010000146.1:0-6727 GCA_964583605.1 uncultured Chromatiaceae bacterium
CGGCTTGATCAGTTCGAGATACCAGTCGCAGAACTCGCTCCAGGTGAGCGCGTGCAGCGCCGCCGCGGCCTGATCAAAGCGGTAGCTCCTGATCGCGTCGGTGACGGCCGCGATGGTCTCGTTCAGGCGCGTGCGCATCCAGCGGTCGGCGGCGCTGAAGTGCATCGCGCCGCCGGCCTGGCCGCAGTCCTCGCCCTCGGTGTTCATCAGGACATAGCGGGCGGCGTTCCAGAGCTTATTGCAGAAGTTGCGATAGCCTTCGGTGCGGCTCAGGTCGAACTTGATGTCGCGCCCGGTCGAGGCGAGCGCGGCGAAGGTGAAGCGCAAGGCGTCGGTGCCGAATGCCGGGATGCCCTCTGGGTAGTCCCGGCGCGTCTGCTTGGCGATCCGCTCGGCCAGGTGCGGCTGCATCAACCCGCGCGTGCGTTTCTCGACCAGGGGCTCGAGCGCGATGCCGTCGATCAGGTCGATCGGGTCGAGCACATTGCCCTTGGACTTCGACATCTTCTCACCATGGGCGTCGCGCACCAGGCCGTGGATGTAGACCTCGCGGAACGGGGCATCGCCCATGAACTTGAGGCCCATCATGATCATGCGTGCGACCCAGAAGAAGATGATGTCGAAGCCCGTGACCAGCACAGAGGTCGGGTAGAAGGCCGCGAGGCGCTCGGTGCTTGCGGGCCAGCCGAGCGTGCTGAACGGCCATAGCGCCGAGCTGAACCAGGTGTCGAGCACGTCGGGGTCCTGCACGAGCGCGGCGTCGGCGGCCAGCCCGTGGCGCGCGCGGACCTGGTCCTCGGAGCGGCCGACATAGATGTTGCCCAGCTCGTCGTACCAGGCCGGGATGCGGTGGCCCCACCAGATCTGCCGTGAGATGCACCAATCCTGGATGTTGCGCATCCAGTCGAAGTAGGTGTTCTTCCAGTTGTCCGGGACGAAACGGATGCGCCCGTCCTCGACCGCGGCGATCGCCGGAGCGGCCAGCGGCGCGACGCGCACGTACCATTGATCAGTGAGGAAGGGCTCGATGACGGCCCCGGAGCGGTCTCCTCGCGGCACCATGAGACGGTGGTCGTCGACCTTCTCGAGGAGCCCCAATCCGCTCAGGTCGGCGAGGATACGCTCGCGCGCGGCATAGCGATCGAGGCCCGAGTAGGCGCTCGGGATCAGCTCGCCCTCGCTCGTCTCGTTGGCGCGAATCGCGGCATCCACGGTCAGGATGTTGATCAGGCCGCCATGGGGCTGCTCGGCGATCGCATTCTCGTCGCGGTGCCGCAGCCAGACCTGATAGTCGTTGAAGTCATGGGCCGGCGTGATCTTGACGCAGCCGGTGCCGAACTCGGGGTCGACGTACTCGTCGGCGATGATTGGGATCCGCCGTCCGGTCAACGGCAGCTCGACGAGCTCGCCGAGCAGGTGGCGATAGCGCTCGTCGCCGGGGTGCACGGCGACGGCGCAGTCGCCGAGCATGGTCTCGGGGCGCGTCGTCGCGACCACCAGGTGCCCGGTGCCGTTGGTCAGCGGATAGCGCATGTGCCAGAGGTGGCCGGCCTCCTCCTCGGAGAGGACCTCGAGATCGGAGACCGCCGTGTGCAGCACCGGATCCCAATTGACGAGGCGCTTGCCGCGATAGATGAGCCCTTCCTCGTAGAGCCGCACGAAGACCTCACGCACCGCCGCCGAGAGGCCCTCGTCCATCGTGAACCGCTCGTGCGACCAGTCGAGCGAGGCGCCAAGGCGCCTGAGCTGGCGTGTGATCGTGCCGCCGGACTCGGCGCGCCACGCCCAGATCCGCTCGATGAAGCGCTCACGCCCGAGGTCGTGGCGATCTTGACCCTGGGCGTTGAGCAGGCGCTCGACGACCATCTGCGTGGCGATGCCCGCATGATCGGTGCCGGCCTGCCAGAGCGTCGCGGCGCCCTGCATGCGGTGGAAGCGGATCAGCGCGTCCATGATGGTGTCCTGGAACGCATGACCCATGTGCAGACTGCCGGTGACATTCGGCGGCGGGATCATGATGCAATAGCTGTCGCGCCCAGCCGAGCCGCCGACCGGCGTGAAATACCCCCCGGCCTCCCAGGTGTCATACCAGGTCTGCTCGAGGGCCTGTGGGTCGTAGTTCTTGTCCAACATGGTGTCGCGAGGCTCGTGATAAGGTTCCGTTCGCTGGGCCGAGAAAGTATAACCGACGCGGACAGCCGGGCCAGGCGCCTCACGGGCCGTTCGCGAGGCAGGAGCGCATTCGTTGCCGTGAAACCCGCGCAGCACGCTCGCTCCCTCGCCCTCTGGGAGAGGGTTGGGGTGAGGGAACGATCAGGGGCGGGGCGACCTTTCATGGTTCGGGGTGGCTCGCCTCGCCCCATGATCGTTAGCATTCCCCTGTATTGAATTTTTGCATTACCAGACGGCGGCGAAGCGGTTACCATTGCGCGCGAAGCGGTGCCCGTCGGATGAGCCGCGGCCGGCGGCCGGCGAGCGGCGGGGTACGAAGGCCCCGGCGGCACATGGCCTCCTCGACCGGGCGGATCCAGCGGACCATAACACCTATATAGTGCACTCGCTGTGTCGTGCGGTGCCCGTGGCGCCAGCAGACGGTCACCAGCAGACGGTCAACGTAGCTCCAAGTCTCTGAGTGGTGGCGCAAGAATCACCTGATCACCAGCGCTGGATCGGGCCCCTCATCGGGCCCCTGATGCGGTCGGGGTGTCGCCCTCCAGGGCGACGGGATTCCCACAGGAAGGCCGCCATGAGACGCGGGGGCTCGATCGGTATTCGCGCTCTTGAGAATGGGTCGGCCTGGAGGTCGACCATCCGGCCGATTGCGGCGACCAACTGTTCTATTTGTACTTGAGTCCTGAGTCAGGCCCCTCTTTGATCCGGTCCGCGCAAGCGGTCGGACGCAATCGTTAGCGCTCATCCTAATCAATTTGAGAGAGGTAGATCCGAGCATGGATACAGCAACCTATGCGAAGAAGCAGGTGTTCGCCTTCGAGGAGGGCAATGGCAAAGACAAGAAGCTCTTGGGCGGCAAGGGCGCCAATCTCTGCGAGATGACGCAGATCGGGCTGAACGTGCCGCCCGGCTTCGTCATCTCGACGGCCGCCTGCCTGGAGTACCTGGACTCGTCGACCAGGGAGCTGCCCGCCGGCGTGATGGACGAGGTCCGTATTCAGATGAAGGCCCTGGAGTCCAAGACCGGCAAGGGTTTCGGCAGCCCCGAGGACCCATTGCTCGTGTCCGTGCGCTCGGGCTCGGCGATGTCGATGCCGGGCATGATGGATACGATCCTCAACCTCGGGCTCAATACGGAGACGTTGCAGGGGCTGATCCGCCAGACCGGTGATCCGCGCTTCGGCTACGATGCCTATCGGCGCTTCATCCAGCTGTTCGGCAAGGTCGCCCTTGGCGTGCCGGATGAGCTCTTCGACCGTGAATTCGAGGCCGTCAAGGAGCACGCGCACGTCAAGGAGGACGTCGGGCTCTTGGCGGCCGATCTGAAGGAGATCAGCGAGCGCTTCCTGAAGGTCATCCAGGCCCATACCGGCAAGCCCTTCCCGGAGAATCCATTCGAGCAGCTCGAGATCGCCATCAAGGCGGTCTTCAACTCCTGGATGGGCAAGCGGGCCGTGGACTATCGGCGGCAGTTTCACATCACCCCGGAGATGGCCCATGGCACCGCGGTGAACGTGGTCACCATGGTGTTCGGCAACCGCGGCAATGATTCGGGCACCGGCGTCGCCTTCACGCGCAGCCCGGCCACTGGCGAGAACAAGCTCTTCGGCGAGTACCTGCTCAACGCCCAGGGTGAGGACGTGGTCGCCGGGATCCGCACGCCGAAGCCGATCGATCGGCTGAAGGACGAGATGCCCGAGATGGCCCGCCAGCTCGACGAGCTGCGCGACAAGCTGGAGAGCCACTACCGCGAGGTCCAGGACTTCGAGTTCACGATCGAGCGCGGCCAGCTCTATTGCTTGCAGACCCGTAACGGCAAGATGAACGCGCACGCGATGGTGCGCACGTCCGTCGAGATGGAGCGTGAAGGCCTGATCACGAAGGAAGAGGCCCTGATGCGCATCAATCCGGACCTCTTGGAGCAGATGCTCTTCCCGCGGCTCGACCCGGGGGTGCGCGCCGACGCCGTCGCTCAGGGGCTGCCGGCCTCGCCGGGCGCGGCCTCAGGGATCGCGGTATTCGACGCCGACCGCGCCGAGCAGATGGGCAAGGAGCTCGGGCAGAAGGTCATCCTGGTGCGTGAGGAGACGAAGCCTGAGGATATCCACGGCTTCTTTGCCTCCGAGGGCATCCTCACCTCGCGCGGCGGCAAGACCTCGCATGCCGCGGTCGTGGCGCGCGGGATGGGCAAGCCCTGCGTTGCCGGCGCGGAAGGTATCGTCGTCGACGTCAACCGCCGCGAGGCCTACGTCGGTGAGACCAGCTTCCGCGAAGGCCAGATCATCACCATCGACGGGACGACGGGCAAGGTCTATCTCGGGGCCATCCCCACTGTCGAGCCGGATTTCTCACCGGAGCTCAATACGCTTCTGGCCTGGGCCGATGAGGTGGCGACGCTCGACGTGATGGCCAATGCCGATACGCCGGATGACGCGCGACGGGCCCTCAAGTACGGCGCCGTCGGCATCGGACTGGCCCGCACGGAGCGGATGTTCAACGACCCGGTACGGCTGCCGATCGTCATCGAGATGATCGTCTCCGACACCCCGGAGCAGCGCCAGGCGGCGCTCGATAGGCTGCTGCCGCTGCAGCGTGCCGACTTCCGTGAGCTGTTCGAGGTCATGTCGCCGCGACCGGTGACGATCCGCCTGCTGGATCCGCCGATCCATGAGTTCCTCCCCGATGAGCACCAGCTGGAGCGCGAGCTCGCCGAGCTCCACCGGCTGGGCGAGACGACCCGCGGCATGGCCGTGCTCGCCGGCACGATGAGCTTGATCCATGCGTCCGACCGGGCCAGGCAAGAGCTCGACGGGATGCGTCGCATGGTCGATCCGGCACTGGTCGAGGACGCCATCGCGAAGAAGGAGACGATGCTGCGCAAGGTGCGCATCCTCTACGAGACGAACCCGATGCTCGGTCACCGCGGCGTGCGTCTCGGGATCACCTTCCCCGAGATCTACCAGATGCAGATCCGCGCCATCCTCGAGGCCGCCGCGGAGTGTGCGCGCATGGGGATCGAGGTCCACCCGCAGATCAAGGTGCCGCAGGTCTGTACCGTGGAGGAGCTGAAGCGGGTCAAGACCTACGTCGATACGATCCATGAGGAGATCAAGCAGCGCTACGGCCACCCGGTCAACTTCAAGTTCGGGACCATGATCGAGGTCGTGCGCGCCTGCATGCGGGCCGAGTCGCTGGCCGGCGTGGCCGAGTTCTTCTCGTTCGGCACCAACGACCTGACCCAGGCGACCTTCTCCTTCTCGCGTGAGGATGCCGAGAACAAGTTCCTGCCGCTGTATAACCAGTCGACGATCCTGCAGGACAACCCGTTCGAGGTGCTGGACGTCAAGGGTGTCGGCAAGCTGATGAAGCTGGCCGTCGAGTGGGGCAAGCAGACGCGCCCAGACATGCACGTCGGCATCTGCGGCGAGCACGGCGGGCATCCCTCGTCGATCGCCTTCTGCCACGAGGCCGGGCTCGACTACGTGTCTTGCTCGGCGCCCCGAGTGCCGGTGGCGCGCCTCGCGGCGGCCCATGCCGCGATGGGGGCAAAGCTCTAAGGCGGTAGCGCGTCACCCGCCTTGGGTCCCCTGCGTCGGTCAAACCTGTAGCCTGCCATCGCTCGGCCGTAGGTTGGGCTGAGGAACGAGGCCCAACGCCCGACTGCCCCACACCCAGGAACTGGGATGTGGGCTGTTGGGCGTTGGGCCTCCGACGTTGGCCCATACATAGCCTGCCGAAGGGCTGACGTTACGAGCCCTACAACTCGGAGGCAATGCGCTATGCGAGTCGCCCTATTCGGCGCCACCGGCGGGACCGGTCATCAGGTGCTACTCCAGGCCCTCGAGCGGGGCCACAGTGTCCGGGCCCTCGTGCGAAGCCCAGAGAAGCTCACCGTCAGTCACGCAGACCTCACCGTGGTGCCGGGCGACGTGCTGGACCGGGACGCCACCAGCCGCTGCGTCGAGGGGACTGAAGCGGTGCTCTGCATCCTGGGCACCCGCCGTGGCCAGGAGCCGATCGAGGCGCACGGCACCGAGTCCATTCTGGCCGCGATGGGCCAGCACGGGGTCCGGCGGCTCGTTGCGGTGACATCCCTCGGTGTCGGCGACAGCCGCGACCAGGTCCCGCTCTATTTCAAGCTGATGATGAAGACCTTCCTGAGCCGGATCATGGCCGCCAAGGAGGAGCAGGAGCGACTGATCAGGGCGAGCGGCCTCGACTGGACGATCGTGCGCCCAGGGGGTCTCGTCGACGGCCCCAAGACCGGCCGGTATCGTTACGGCACCGATGGGTCTCTGCGGGCCGGACGCGTTGCGCGTGCGGATGTCGCCGATTTCGTGCTCAAACAGCTCGACGACGCGCAGCTGTTGCATCAGTGTTCGGCAATCACCTAGCACGCCGCATCCACCGGGAGGGTCGGCCTCCAGGCCGACCAGTTTCGCCAGCGAGACTGCCATGACGTCTAAGGACGCTTCGGCTGCCGTCTGTGACCCCTGTCGCCCTAGTACCCTGTTTCACCTTATCTTGCGTTCTCAGCGGGGCGCGAAGGGGTCAG
>CAZOWL010000147.1:0-6695 GCA_964583605.1 uncultured Chromatiaceae bacterium
CGATTCAGTTGGCCTTGTCCGGGGCGCTCTATGCCCAAGGGGGCGAGTAGTTACGGACCAGCATCATCAGTCCGCCATGCTGGTACCAGCGACGGGGGCTTCAAAGAGCCCGTCCTCATCGGGGCCACTGTGGGTCATGGCGGCAGCCATGTCGATCGGTCTTGCGTGATCGACATGACACTCGCAAGCCAGGCGATGGGCATCACGCGGACTCATCGCCCGGGTCCGGGCACGAAGGCGTCCTCACGATGCGAAAGCCCAGGTTACCGTACCGAAAGTTGGGGTCCCGTCCATCGCGCGAGGTCGCCCGGAAGTCATCCGCGTCCGTGTTGCGCCAACCCCCGCCGCGGCGAACGCGCAGCTCCCCCTCGCCTGGCCCCACCGGATCCTGGGCCGGCGACTGGCCATAGTAGCCCTCCGCATACCAGTCGGCACACCACTCCAGGACGTTGCCGCTTTGGTTGTAGGTCCCGTAGCCGGAGACACCACGTGGATAGCCGGAGACGGCGCAGGTCGTCTCCTGTCCACGGCTGGCGCTGTTGCGGCAACGGCCCGCCTCCCATCGGTCCCCCCAGGGGTAGAGCAACCCCTTGGGCCCCCGAGCGGCCTTCTCCCATTGCGCCTCGCTCGGCAGCGATGCACCCATCCACTTGGCGTAGGCATGGGCATCGTCCCAGCTGACGCACACCACCGGATGGTCGAAGAATTCGGGCAGGACGCGCAGACCCTGCCAGACCGCCGGGGCACTGATCCAATTCGAGACGTTGGGCGGACGGTTCCTGGTCGGGCCAACGAAGCGGGCGTACTGGACATTATTGATGGCGTAGACACCGATCCAGTAGCCGGAGAGAAAGACCCGGTGTCTGGGGCGATCGACCTTCTCGCCGTCACCCATCTCGATCTCCCCTTCCGGGACATAGACCATGACCGAGGCATCCTTGATGTTGACGGCGATGCGGTTGCGCAGTCCGTCGCGCATCCAATTCGTCAATAATTGATTGAGGGGTTGCATCGGATCGACGATCCTAGTGATAGCAGCTTGGGTAGTGACTTTCGGCAGGCTGGGTGGATCGGCGAGGAATTGCCCACCAATCACAAGCCCCGTCTGTCCACGTTCTGATAGCCGGCCTCCTCGATGACCAGTCCCTGCGCCAACGATTGCTTCATGGCATCCAGATGGGAGCAGGCCCTGTCAATTCCAGTCACGGAATCCGGCCGCCCCCACGCAGATCGGTGCGAGAGAATCAGGCAGAACATGTGAGCGAGAGGCTTATATCGCGACGCTGGGCGGCGCCCACCGTACCGAGCAGGCTGGCTGGCGAGGCACTGTGCTGCGACCCGGTCGCGCCAGGCTTGCCCGCCCTGTTCGCGGGATTGTGTGCGCATGCGCAGGCGACCAATCACCGGCTGACATTGGTGCTTGCCGGCACCGCAGAGTGGACTCTCGCGGCCGCTGAGGCAGCCCTACACGGGTGCGAGGCGTTCTGGCTAACCGATCGTCCCGTCGCAGCCACGACCTATCCACTCCAGGCGGGTGAGCGCCTGCTCGGTCAAGAGGTCAATTACCTCGTCTACGACGCGCACAGCGGTCTCGATCCAGACAGCTTCGGCGCGGCGACCGGCACGTTGCGCGGTGGTGGTCTCCTGTTGCTCCTGACCCCGCCGCTGGACGAGTGGCCCGATCTGCCCGACCCCCAGGCGCAGCGGATCGCGGTGTACCCATTCGCCCCCGCCGACGTGAGCGGCCGATTCATCGCCCGCTTCGCGCGGGTCCTCGCGGCAACGACCGGGTGCTGGCTCGTCCAGCAAGGGGCGCCCATGCCGCCCGCTCCGCGGCTCGTTGATGGGCCAGCGGCCAGCAATCGCAAGACGCACCGGTCACCCGCCGCGGCCGCCACGCCAGACCAGGAGCAGGCCGTCAAGGCCATCGTCAAGACGGCACGCGGCCGCCGCCGCGCCCGCCGTCCGCTGGTGATCACCGCCGATCGCGGTCGCGGCAAGAGCGCCGCCCTAGGCCTCGCCGCGGCCCAGCTGCTCGCTGCGGGAACCGAATCGATCCTGGTGACGGCCCCGCGCCGCGCGGCAGTCGAGCCCCTATTCCGGCATGCCGCGGCCGCCCTTCCAGAGGCGCACAGGGACGGCGATCGGCTCATCTACCGACAGCGGCCGCTATCCTTCATTCCGCCTGATCGGCTGGAGCGAGGTGCCCCGCTGGCCAGCCTGCTTCTCATCGACGAGGCCGCCGGGATCCCGGCACCGCTCCTCGAGGCTGCCCTCACCCGCTTTCCGCGTGTCGTGCTCGCGACCACCATCCACGGCTACGAGGGGACCGGACGCGGCTTCGAGGTCCGCTTCCGCGACACCCTGGCACGGCTGACCCCTGGCTGGCGGGCCCTCACGCTCAGCCAGCCGATCCGGTGGGCCGCGAACGATCCTCTCGAGGCCTTGACGGGCGAGGCCTTACTGCTTGACGCGGCCCCGGCGCCCGCCGCGGGCATCGCCACGGCGACACCGGCGAGCTGCACCTGGGCCGTGCTCGAACGGGATCGCCTGGCCGAGGATGCGGTGTCGCTCCGGCAGCTCTTCGGTCTCCTGGTCCTGGCCCACTACCAGACGCGCCCGCTCGACCTGCGCCATCTGCTGGATGGCCCGAATGTGCAGGTGATGGTCTTGCGCCACGGTAGCTCCATTGTCGCGACACTCCTAACCGCCGATGAAGGCGGTTTCAACGCGCCGCTCATGCGTCAGGTCTTTGCTGGTCGGCGCCGGCCCCGCGGCCATCTATTGCCCCAGACCCTTTCCGCACACGCAGGCCTGGCGGAGGCGCCTGAGCTGCGCTACCGGCGGATCATCCGCCTCGCGGTCCATCCCGCCGTGCAAGGTCGCGGGCTTGGGCGACGGCTCGTCGATGTCGCGAGTGATGTGGCGCGCGTCGATGGCATCGACCTCGTCGGCGCGAGCTTTGGGGCGACCATTGGGCTCCTGCGCTTCTGGACCCGCTGCGGCTTCCTCCCGGTGCAGCTCGGCACCCACCGCAACGCCGCCAGTGGCGAGCAGGCTCTGGTCGTGCTCCGGGCGCTGACGCCGCGCGGCGAGAGTCTGATCGCCAAGGCCCGGCAGCGACTCGCCCAGCGGCTGCCACGTCTGATGCCCGGTCCGCTCCGCGAGGCGCCGCCGGATCTCATTGCCGCCGTCCTCGGCGAGCTGCCTGGAAGGGTGCCCGACCTAGACGAAGCCGCCTACGCCGAGCTGACCGCCTTCGCCCGACACCTACGCGGACTCGACGCGAGCCTGCCCTGGCTCGTCGAGCTGGCGTCGGCACGGCTCGGTCCAGCGCTGCGCGAGGGCCGTCTCGATTCCGATCAGGCCGCCCTCCTCGTCCACTCGGTGCTGCAGATGCGTGACCCCGGGGAGATGTCTATCCGACTGGACAGCCTGGGCCGCAGCGACGTCACGACCCGAATCCGCTGGGCCACTGAGCGGCTGCTCGCGGAGACGGGTGGGCTGTGCGGCCCGCAGTAGCCGAGCACCCCGGCCCCTCGATCTGCCAAGACCCTTGACACTGCCGGTTGTCGTCACCTGCCCGATGAGGCCTGGCCCGCTCCTTTGCGAGACCTGATCAAGAAGCACTGTCAGGAACGTCCGATCCAAACGTCGCGGATCCCGAGGACAGGCTTGATTTCGGCGGCGCGGGCCGCGGCGGCGACCTGCGACGGAAACCCCTCGATCCGCACCCCGAACAGCCCGCTTTGATCGATCGGAACGACCGCGGCCACAATGCCCTTTTCCCGGTAGACCCGCTGCAGATCCTGAGCCGTCGACTCGCGCGTGACGGCGATCAGGTTGATGAACCAAGGCCCTGTCGCGCCGGCCTGCTCTGGGTCTGTATCCTTGGCGGCAGAGTGCCGCTGCGAGGCGGCCAACTCCGCCTGCTTCGGCCCGTCGCCGGCACCTGGACCCCTCGTTGGCTCGGCAATGCCCTTTACCTCCTCTTCGAGGAAGGCTGCGAGTCGCTTCAGCCAGGCCTGTGAATCATCCGGTTCAGAATCTTCTGGTTCCGATCGCACGGCGATCGCCGACCGGGCGCTGGCATCCTCTCGCTCCTGCGTCAGCGACGGTCCAGGCCCCGTGCCGGAATCGGTGGTCGGTAGGCTGCGCCCACTTGGAACACCGGCCGCTCCCTCGATCTGAAGGCTCGGTCGCGTGACAGGCAGAAGCCTCGTTGCCGCCTCAGCGGGCTCGAGGAGCCGTGCGGTGACAGCAGGCGCCACCCGCGGGCGCACGACAGGGACGGACTCGCCCGCATCAGCTTGCCGAGATACCTCCATCGGCCTGCTCAGGATCTGTTTGGCCTCGCCGGACAGTGCCCCGTCGGTCGCGGCGACAGCCTGGTCCTCCATCTCAGTCGGCGCAGGGCGATTGACAACGGCAGGTGTCTCCGGTGCGAGTGAACCGATCTCGAGAAAGCTCTCCGCGCGGATCGCCTCATCCGATCGAGCGGCGTCCCCAACCGCGCCCGGACTGGCCGCGTCAAGGCCGGCATTCGCGATCTCAGGTTGCGTCGTCGCCAGCCGCGCGAGCTCGGCATTGACGAAATCGAGCCTTTGGGCCAGCTCATCGACCCGAACCGTGAGATCTCCCGCCACCCGTGTCCCGCGCTCCAGATCCTCCATCTGGCCGATCGCCAGCGTCAGGTGCTCACCGATAAGCCTGGCATCGGAGGCCGACGTGCCATCGGAGGCGATCGCCGCAAGCTGCTTGGAAAGCTCTGCAATCGACGTCTTGATCGCGGCGATCTCGCCACGCAGGGCGGGATCGCCCGCTGCCTCGTCGACTGCTGACGGCCGATCCGCCGCGGGAATGGGCCCATAAAGCACAGCGCCCACCCCTCCAGTGAGCAGAGCAGCGAACAACACCGCCCAGATCAAACGGGAGGGATGCGGCTTGCCGGCGTGCCCTTTCGTCACGGGGGCGGACAGGTCCTGCGGCCCTTCCTGCGCACCCCGAAGCGGCATCGGCCCCGGCTCCGGGGCAGGCGTATCGATCGGCCTAGCGAACGCAAACGCGGACCGTGGCGCCTCCGCCTCGCGCAGTAGCCGCGCCATCGCCCCGGCATCCCATGCGGGCGGGAGATCCTCAGCCTCTGTTTCACTGGGCCTCGCCGCGCCCGCATCGATCTCAGCGGGACCTTCATCCCTGATCCGCACCACGATGCGGCTCAGATTCCCATCGCGGATATCATCAAAGCGATCATCGTTGCCATCGATCATGTCGCTCACCCTCACCTCCAAAGCGAATCCTCCGGGCCTCCCCGAGGGTCTGAGCCTGGCAAGCGATGAGCGTGCCAGCAAGGCATCGCGCAGAGGGAACGGTAGGCGGCGAGGCGCCCTTTGGGAAGCGACCAGCGGGTCGCCTACGTGGAACGATCTAAGCCCATGATAACCTATATCTTTCCGGCCGCTCCGATGCAGAGACGATGCCTAGGGCTGGGCAGTGCACCGCGGGGGCACAGACTCGGATCGGTCCTCTGGGGGCGCGGGCCGAAACGCCGGAGAACCGTCGACGGGGGTTCACGCCACAATCGGCCCGTCAAGATCCTGACACTCAGCGATCGCAAACGGGCTGATTAACGGCTCAAAAACACTCGGCACGACGTGCCCGAGAGCCCCTCTCCCCGCCGGGGAGAGGGGTTGGGGTGAGGGGAGGAAGGTGCGCGAACTTGTTGAGGTTGTTCTCGCGCCATGACTAAGCATACTCGTCAACGTGCCACGGGCCCTCTGGCCGAGGACCCTGCCTCTCATCGTCCCGGCGCTTCGTCCGGCTGCGCCCATCAAGCTCGTCATCGCTCTTCCGGCCAGGTCGCCGCCTGCCAATCGGCCGGATTGGCTCGACGGGCCCGATATTGCGGGTTGGCTTGATTGGTCTTGAATCACCCATTCATGACCCCCCAATGCGCTTCGGCCGCATTGGCCGAGGCGTCGGATCACACTTATGGCTCGCGCCACATGGCCAAGGCGTTGCGGGCCTTGGGCTATCGTGTCGGACACCATCTGGCCCGCAATCTGACGCACGAGGCCGGCGTGTGGGTGCGCTACCGCCGCCGGTATCGGGTCACGACCAACAGCAGGACCAGCCGGTGCTCGGGAATCGCTTGCAGCGGCAGTTTGCCGTCGAGGCCCCTGATCATGCCTATGCCGGTGATATCACGTACGTGTGGACCGCGCAGGGCTGGCTGTACCTGGCCGTGGTCATCGACCTGAAATCGCGCAAGGCGGTCGGCTGGTCGATGGGGCGGCGCTTAACCAGCTCGTTGATCTGTGACGCCCTACAGATGGCGCTGTGGCCGCGCCGACCGCCTTCGTATGACCACCTCACTCGACCCCGTCCTCGCGGGGCCGTACACCTTGACATGGCACAAAGAAAGACCCTAAAGCCTCTCGGCAAGAAGCATCCCCTCGGTCAAGACTGGCTCGAGTCGTCTCGCAACTGCGCCTTGAGTCGCGCAAGCTCGTCCAGGGCTTCGTCCTTGGCCTGCCGCTCGGCTTCCTGCTTACGCAGCGCTTCCTCTTTGGCTTGCCGCTCCGCCTCCCTGGCCTCCCGCTCCGCCTCCTTGGCCTGCCGCTCGGCCTTGGCTTCGGCGCGCGCCTGCTCCAGCGCCCGTTGCAGGCTGCGCTGCTCGCGCAGGTACTCCTGGC
>CAZOWL010000148.1:0-6656 GCA_964583605.1 uncultured Chromatiaceae bacterium
CAACGGCGGCCTTGAATCGTGACCATAATCTGGTGCATGGTCACGACGATACCCGTATCTTGCTTCTGAGTCCAGCACCGGTAGGGTCAGCTGAATCTGCGCCCGTGAACGGTTACGGTCTCACATTGCACGTCGTGGGGCGCCGGACGGCGCCATCCTCCGGTCGAGGATGGCGAACGGGTCGACGATGCGCTGCCGGTCCCGAGGGTGCGGGGTCAACATTTAGTCGGGTCAACATTTAGTAGCATTTCCGCCCTGCTGGGTGTGGGGGACGCGTGGAGAGGTTTGAGTAGGCCGGGCGCTCCCTGGACGGCAGGGCGCGATGTTTGGGGCTCGGGGATCTCGAGATCCAAAGAGGACACGAGGACAGACGTGCGACCGTATCGATCTTTCGCGGCTAGGTCGTTGCACCGGGGGTGCGCTACCGAGGTCGACGCATGGCAGGGTCAGCGGGGTTTGGCCGTGGCGGCAGTTCATCCGAGGTCGCCCTCGCTGCCGCCGGGCCAATACTCATCGTCCAGAACCTGATCGATGGTGAAGGGGCAGGTCGCCGGAAAGCGGTTCAGCTCCAGCCGGGTCTCCTGTGCCGCATCGCGCCGAGCCGTGTCGTAGATCTCGTCCAGGGCCGAAGCCAGCGTTGGTCGCAGGCTCGGGCTCTCTTTGAGCAAAAGCTTGATGTCGATCCGCTGGGTGATGACGGTCACCTCCCAACTGCGGGAACGGCGCTCAGGTTGGCACTGCATCTTGAGGAGATGCAAAACCAAAATGATCAGACGGTTGCGCAGTTGTCGCCGCTCGCTTCGGCTCATACCGTCAAGCTCCTCCGAAAGGTGCTCCCGATCGAGTCGGTCGAGATCGCCCGCCCGGAGATGGCGCGCCTGGTCTTCCAGCCAGCGCAGGTAATCGGTGTCATAGTTCGTGGTTTGGCTCATCGCGATGCCTGAGGCTTGCAGTACCGAACATTAGGTTACGACGATGCCGGTGTATCCGTCATCCCGTGTGATTGGGGTCATGGTTAAGGGGTCATGATTGGGGTCTGCCATTGCCCGTCGTGGGGCGCCGGACAGCGCCATCCTCCAATCGAGGATGGCGAACGGGTCGACGATGCGGGGGCGAAGCAGGGGAGGGTCACCCATTAGCCGCCCCCTGACAAGTGCACAAAGCTACCTACAGGCCATTTTTCAGCGGCCCTGAAATCGGCGTAAGGGGTCAGGTCGCTCTTGTAACGTCGGAGCCATCGGTGCACCCACCTGAGGATCGGCGCGGAGCATCGGGTCTTGAACAGCAACCTCCGACATCGGACACTGGAACAGCCTATTTGGCGGGGCGAGTGCCCCCATCAATGCAGCACCTCGTCCAAGGTCCGTGCCTCCAGGATCCGTTCGGACCATTCCAGAAGCCTGTCGGAGTCGGCCTGCGTGACCCGCTCGCGCACCATCTCGCTCGGTGGGCCGAACTTGCGCTCGATCAGGCGCAGAAGGATGGTCGCGCGGCCATGCTGCTCGCCACGCTGCTCGCCACGCTGCTCGCCGAGCTGCTCACCAAGTTGCTTGCCTTGTGCGATATACCTATCGATGAAGGTCTCCATTAGGGGCTCTCCGGAGAGGGTTTGTTCGAGGAGGCGACGGACCTGTGTCTCATCGAGTCGCCCGGTCCCTTTGACATAATAGCGTAGGAGCGATTCCAAGATGTCGAGGGCGGTCGGGTCGCGACTGACCTTGGCGATCACCTCGAGCAGCTCGCGGAGGCGCTCCGCCGGCTGGTCACTGTAGATATTGCGCAGGGCCAGCTGGATCAGTCGGGACAAGACCTCGCCCTTGATCGCCGTGCTGCTCTTCGCCGAGATGTCGTGCAGGGCATAGCGGAACTGGGGCACATAGGGCTTGAGGGCCTCGGGCAATGGGTCGATCAGGTCGTGAAAGCAGGCGGGCGCGCGCCAGTGCCGCTGGCCATGGTAGAGAACGAGGGGGTAGATGGGCGGCAGGGTCGTGGCCTGGGGATGCTGGTCGCGGTACAGCTCGCCGCTGGCGACGATGTAGCGCAAGAGCTGGAGCAGCACCCAGTGCTCGGACTGGCTCTTGTGCTCGAAGAGCAGGTAGACCGAGAGCTGGGTGTCGCGATAGGGAATCTGGTAGATCAGGTCGGAGTAGATCTCGCGCAGTGCCTCGGTGACGAAGGTATCGGGCGAGATGGTCAGCCGCTCCAGGTCGAGCTCGGCGAGCAGGGCTTGGGGCAAGTGATGGCGCAGGAAATCGCGCGCGATAGCGGGGCGCGTGAAGTTCTCGCGAAAGAAGCAGTCATGGGGCGTAGGCGTCGTCATGGGGGCTGGGGTCAGGTCTTGCAGTGCAACATTTCGGGGCTGAGTGCTCGGGGACGGCGCCGAAACGCTGCTCAATCAGCCGATGCAGGGGTCTGGCCTGGCCCTGCCCCATGCCTTTCTCGATGCCGACGCGTCCAACCGAGGGGATGTCGGGCATGTGTCGGGTCATCTCGAAGCCGGACAGTCTCTGCCGCAAGTCGCATGGCAGGGTGTTGGGCAGCACCATCATCCAGTCGAGGCCCCCGGGGCGTAACCCGACGGCCGGCAGCGCGGCCCCCACGAGGCCGCTGTCGGGTTACGGCGCGCGCAAGCTATTGTGTGGCTCATAGAGGGCCGTGCGGCGCGCCTAACCCGACCTACGCGGCCGTGCCGTTGTCGCCGGGGCCGTAGGTCGGGATGGCGAACGGGTCGATGGTGCGCTGCCGGTCCTGGTTGCGCTCGTAGAGCAGGCGGGCGAGGCGCCATTTGGCGGCAAAGCGCCCGGCTGCGTCACCGCAGGTCTGCTGGGTGCGCGGATGCGCGCCGCTCACGAGGGCGAAGGGGTTCTCGACGCTCCGTAGCTCATCAGCTCATCGGGGCGGTCACGAGGGTCCAGCCGCTTGGCCACCGGGACACGGATGGCCACATGACAGCCGAAGCGCCGGTCACGACAGCCGCGCCGGGACGAACGCCCAGCGGGTGGCTCAGAGCAGTTTCACCAGGGCGGCGATCGCGGCGACTTGGGCGAACATCAGCGGCACGATCCACTTGAGAAGATCCACCTTGGTGCGCGCCACCTCGCCGCGCACCTGCTCGATCTCCTTGAGCAGCCGCAACTCGCTCTCACGCAACGCACCACGGACCTGCTCGATGTCCAGCTTGAGTTCGGCACGAACTCGCTCGATCTCAGCACGGACCTGCTCGATCTCCTTCTGCAAGCGCAGCTCGCTCTCGCGCACATGGCCCTGGGTGGCCAAGTCCGGAAGATGCGGATAGCGTTCTTCCAAGCGCTCGAACGCCTCGGCGATGACGCGCGCCCGCGCGCGCTCGTCGGGAGCAGTGGTCAGGGCTTCGTAGAGTGCAACGCTCGAGCTCATCGCAATACTGTGCCATCGGGCCGGCGCCCCAGCAAGCGATTATGGGGGGGCAGGTGTTACCGCCGAGCGAAAACCGCGGCTATTTGCCGCGGAGTTAGAGGGATGACGACGTTGCTGTGCGGGTCCGGTTGTTTGTGTAGTTCCGGCAATCGTGCGTGCCTGTCGCATACCGGCCTGAGAGGAAGGGGGGTCAGGTCTCCGTGCGCCAGGAAAGCCTGGTCGCTTGGAATCGTCAAGCGGAGCTTGACGTGAAAATGGCGAGGAGGAGCCCGGCGGGTGATCAGTCCCGCTCGGCAAGGGTTGGCCACCCACCGGAAGCGAGTCTTGCGTCGCGTCGGGCGACCGCCGCGGCGAAGCGTAGACAGCGAGCGTGTAGGCCTTGTGATTGAGCCCGGAAGTGACTGCTTTGCGGGAGCCGACGTTCTTGAGACGACGGAAGGCCACGCCGGAGCACCATAGTTGGCCTGGTGCCGAGGTCCCGCCGGGGTCGAAGAGCTGGGCATGCATGCACTGGGGCTCCCCAGGAACCTGGGAGGTCCGCACCGCTCCACCGAAATTTAGTCAGCGCTCGTGACCGCGCGGAGCGTCCCCGGCCCCCGGCGGCGGCACCTGGCTGCCGAGGGGAGCGAATCCAACGGGTGCTAGGTGGTACGCACAGCCGAGCAGTCGCGAGGCGCGCGGAGGGCGGCGCGGAAGTCGGAGCTGGCCGTAGTACCGGGGAGTCAGGGGAACGCGGCCCGCGCGGACCCTGAGGAGGGAAGGGCCAGCCGAACGGGAAATGAGAACTGCTGGGAGGAAACGTGACGGGTGCACAGGAACCCGGGAACGTGTCAACGGTTGCTCAGCGGATCGCCATATCGGCACGGGAACATCCGCAACGCGCCTACACCTCGCTCGCCCACCAGAAGCTGGGGTTTCGAGTAGACCGGGCACTCCCCGGATGGTAGGGCGATGTTTGTGTTCTCTGTTGGCCGCCTAGTTTCCCGGCGGTGCCACATGATCTCGTCCGTGGTCCGAGTTGCGACCCGGCCCCTCTCAGAACCGGACAAGCGGCTTTCCCAGCATCCGGCTCCTCGGTCCGTCATTCAGCAAGCCTCCGCTCTTCGAAAGGGATTCAGGTCGATGCGGCGCAAGGGGTCAGGTCGCTCTTGTAACGTCGGAGCCATCGGTGCACCCACCTGAGGATCGGCGCGGAGCATCGGGTCTTGAACAGCAACCTCCGACATCGGACACTGGAACAGCCTATTTGGCGGGGCGAGTGCCCCCATCAATGCAGCACCTCGTCCAAGGTCCGTGCCTCCAGGATCCGTTCGGACCATTCCAGAAGCCTGTCGGAGTCGGCCTGCGTGACCCGCTCGCGCACCATCTCGCTCGGTGGGCCGAACTTGCGCTCGATCAGGCGCAGAAGGATGGTCGCGCGGCCATGCTGCTCGCCACGCTGCTCGCCTTGTGCGATATACCTATCGATGAAGGTCTCCATTAGGGGCTCTCCGGAGAGGGTTTGTTCGAGGAGGCGACGGACCTGTGTCTCATCGAGTCGCCCGGTCCCTTTGACATAATAGCGTAGGAGCGATTCCAAGATGTCGAGGGCGGTCGGGTCGCGACTGACCTTGGCGATCACCTCGAGCAGCTCGCGGAGGCGCTCCGCCGGCTGGTCACTGTAGATATTGCGCAGGGCCAGCTGGATCAGTCGGGACAAGACCTCGCCCTTGATCGCCGTGCTGCTCTTCGCCGAGATGTCGTGCAGGGCATAGCGGAACTGGGGCACATAGGGCTTGAGGGCCTCGGGCAATGGGTCGATCAGGTCGTGAAAGCAGGCGGGCGCGCGCCAGTGCCGCTGGCCATGGTAGAGAACGAGGGGGTAGATGGGCGGCAGGGTCGTGGCCTGGGGATGCTGGTCGCGGTACAGCTCGCCGCTGGCGACGATGTAGCGCAAGAGCTGGAGCAGCACCCAGTGCTCGGACTGGCTCTTGTGCTCGAAGAGCAGGTAGACCGAGAGCTGGGTGTCGCGATAGGGAATCTGGTAGATCAGGTCGGAGTAGATCTCGCGCAGTGCCTCGGTGACGAAGGTATCGGGCGAGATGGTCAGCCGCTCCAGGTCGAGCTCGGCGAGCAGGGCTTGGGGCAAGTGATGGCGCAGGAAATCGCGCGCGATAGCGGGGCGCGTGAAGTTCTCGCGAAAGAAGCCGTCATGGGGCGTGGGCGTTGTCATGCTAGAGCAGCACCTTAGAGCCGCGGCGCACGCGTGCAAGCACCATCTTCGCGGCATTGGTAACCAGGTCGCGGGCGCTGGCCTGGAGCAGGCCGACGTGGCTCTCCGGCCAGCGCTCCGGATGGCAACTGAGGACAACCCGCCTCTCGCCCGCATCGATCAGGTCGCGGGCCAAGCGACGCGGCGGTGTGGGTCGGTCCAGACTGCGGCCGTTCGGGCGATCACGCAGGTTGTAACGGCTGCCGAAGCCGCCGCCGGTATCCGTGACGTAGAGGATCTCTCGAAAATCGATATCGGTCGCATCGCCAAGGAGCCCGAATCGCGCTGCACCGAGACCGGCCGTGAAATCCATGTTCGAAACGGCCGACAACGGCGCGCCATGCGGCGCAACGGTCGCGATCGGCGCGATCGCGCGGGCGCTTGCCAGCTCGCGCTCGAACAGCGCCAGCGCCGCGGCAGTATCGCCATTCGCGCGCGAGAAGCTCTCATAGTGGAAACCGACTTCGTGGCCCAAATCGGCCATCGCCTGCATCGCGTCTTGCGGAAAGAGGCCCGTCCACGTGCAGCGGAAGTAGTAGGTAGCCTGTATGCCGCGCGCCGCTTCGGCCTTGGCCATCGTCACGGCGCGGCCGGGGAGGCGATCGACATCGTGGCGGAGATAGATAAAGGGCGGCTGGACCCTCGCGGCGAAATAATCGCGAATCGGGTGAAATTGGTATTCGGCCGCGGCAAGGTCGTCTAGCAACGCCAGATAGTCACTGAGTGTATGGGCCATCTCTTGTCGATGCGCTCCGAGCGGAAAACCGGAAATATTTTACGATACATCGTGAACGCCCTTCGATTGCCTTTGTCTGGATCGATCCGCCGTCTTCTAGAAACGCGTTGGCTTGCGTTGGCGCTCATCTGCTGCCTCACTGTCGTCGCATTGCGGCCCGCCCTATCAGGCCCCTGGCTGCTGGACGACACCAAGCTGCAAGTCTCGATCGAGGCCTTCAACACGGAGGGGCTGACCGCTTTGGCCAACGGTGGCTGGCGCGAGCACCTGTTC
>CAZOWL010000149.1:0-6594 GCA_964583605.1 uncultured Chromatiaceae bacterium
GTAACGTTTCCTGCGGTTCTTCTCGCGGTTTTTCTTTGGCATGCGAGCGACATACTCAGGACTCCGGGGTTGCCGCTGACGAGGCGCTCTGGGATTTCGTGGTGCTCGTGCAGGAAGTAGCGGGTCTCACTGATGCGCGGCAGGCTCTCCCCTGCCCTGACGGCCGAGGACAGGGAGCCCTTGGCGAAGGCGCGCGAGCGCGACCGGCTGGCCTTATCCGCGGAGTGGCTGCTCAGATAGGCGAGGATGTCGGTGCGGGCCGCCTCTCCCAGGGATGCATCGTCGCCGTAGTGGTCGACGAGCGCGTCCGGCGCCATGATGGCTTCCCAGGCGTTCTCCGGCAGGAGCCCCGGCTGGTAGGCCATGTGACAGGCACTGCATTCCTCGCGGTAGAGCGGGTCGATCGCGGGAGCGACATCGCGGCTCGAGCGGCGGCCGTAGTGATCGCCGTCGTCATCGCTCAAGACTGCCCCGGCGACGCCGAGCGTCAGTAGGCCGGCGGCGACGAGCAAAAGGATAGGCGTTACACCTTTTCTCATGGCGGGCTCTCCCTTCATTGTTGACGTATGAAGCTCAGAAAATCGGCCTTCTCGGCCTCAGTGCATTCCCGGTCCATGGTCCAACGGCAGTTCCGCCGCAGCCACTTCTCGATCTTGGCCGGGTCCGTCAGGCGTTCCGGCTTGACCGAAGGGGCCAGCGGCTCGATGGGCTTTCCGGTCCTGGCGTGGTGCCCGGGCTCGGTGAGGTCGACGCCGTGGCAAGTGGCGCAGCTCCGCGCCGGCGCGGCACCCGGTTGGGGGTACTCCTTGGTCCATGCCGCGGCGCCGGCCGCCGGATCGCCCACCGCTACGACCTGCGTCGAGACAAGCGCGGCACATGTCAGCAGCGTGCAAATCCGTTTCGCGCTCATTGCTCCTCACCCCGCTTGCGGCCCGTGACCATCGCGCGGACCAGGTTCTCCCCATGCGAGAGACTGGTGAAGACCACGCCCGCGACGTGCAGGACGATCAGCGCGAGCGCTAGGTTGGCGAGGACCTCATGGGCTTCCTCGAGCCTTTCCTCCCAGGATTCCGGGGGGTCGCTCATCAGCGAGGCGAGTGGCCCGGCGTGCTCTTCGACGCCGTACAGCGCCAGACCGGTCAGGCCGATCGCGATCATGAGAACCAGCAGGGCGAGGACCATGGCGCCGCCGGCCGGGCTGTGGCCGATATAGCGCGGTGCGCGGCCGCGCAGTGCACCGGTGAGATAGCCGACCACGGTACGCGGGGGGTAGAGAAAGTCGCTGAAGCGCGCGTGCCGGGGGCCGATGAAGCCCCACAGGAGGCGCAACGCGACGAGTGCGAGCACGGCGTAGCCCGCCCAGACGTGGACCGCGAGGGGGTCTTCTTCGATCAGGTAGGCCGTCGCGAATGCGGCGACGAGCGACCAATGGAATAGGCGCACAAGCGGATCCCAGACCTTGGCTTGGCTCGGTGCCGGCGATTGCTCGCTCGCCGGGGCATAGGTGGAATGGTGCATAGACTGCTACTCCATCTTCGGGTCTTCGGGAGATTGCTTGGTCGCGGTTGGTGGCAACCATGCGTGCAGCCTAGCCCGTAGCGGCTGACGGAACCCTGTAGGCGCTTGTCAGCGGTTTGTCAGCGAGCTTCGCCTTTGAGCTCGCGCATCCTTTCGTCCTACCGGTCCCGACTCGGCGCCGTTCGGAGGGCATTGCTGTGTGCAGTTGGCTAAGGCGAGTACCCGCGTGGCGGGCGCGACTTCGACGGTTTTCCCTGGACTTCTCGTTGGCTTTGCTTTGCGGCGCGGCGCTGGCCGACCATGACGAGGACGAGATCCCGGCGGGATACGGCGATCACGACTGGGCCGGTCACGCGCTGAAGCACGGCGAGGTGCGGCCGCTGGCCAAGAGCCTCGCCCTCGTCGAGGCCTGGGAGCCGGGCGAGGTCACCGAGATCGAGCTCGAGCGCTGGCGGCGGCGCGGGGAGCGAAGATGGGCCTACGAGGTTGGATTGAATTGAAGGCCGGGCTCGCCCACCCATCCTGTTGGAGGCGCGCCGCTTGGGGAGGCGTCAGAGCGCCGAGCGCGATTCGCCAGATGGGTACATCGGCAAGGGCCCAGCGCTGGCGGCTCGCGGGTTCTGCGCCAGCCAAGCGGCCACGGCGCTCGATCCGGCGCCATGGCGTGCTCGCTAATGAGGCTTCTCGCGCCCCGCTGTTGACGCTGAGGCCGGATCCGGAGGCTGGATCCGTAGGTTGGGCCGACGGCAGGAGGCCCAACAACCGCCGCCGCTCGCCCTCTGCGCCTTTCGCGCCGCTTTGGAAATTGCGGCTCGCCCCGGACAATCGACGCTGCAAATCAAAGCCCCGGCATTGCGGAGGGCCGCATCTCAGGCCATATCTGGTGACAACAAAACGCTTTTGCCCAGGAGGGAGAGCAGATGTTCGAGAAATCCATGCGCATCGCCGGCTACGATGCCGAGCTCTGGCAGGCCATTCAGGACGAGGACCGGCGCCAGGAAGAGCACATCGAGCTGATCGCCTCGGAGAACTATACCAGCCCCCGCGTCATGGAGGCCCAGGGCGGGGTCATGACCAACAAGTACGCCGAGGGCTATCCGGGCAAGCGCTATTACGGGGGCTGCGAGTACGTCGACTGCGCCGAGCGCCTGGCGATCGCCAGGGCCAAGGAGCTGTTCGCGGCCGACTACGCCAATGTCCAGCCGCATTCGGGCTCCCAGGCCAATGCCGCTGTCTACATGGCGCTCTGCAAGCCCGGCGATACCGTGCTCGGCATGAGCCTGGCCCATGGCGGCCACCTGACGCACGGGGCTAACGACCATGGGGCGAGCCGACCCACCCCAGATGATGAAATGCCGCCTCGTCCCTGATCGTTCCCTCACCCCAACCCTCTCCCAGAGGGCGAGGGAGCGAACGTGCTTCGCGAATTTCATGGTAAGGCCGTTGGCGTGAAGAGGACGCATCACCGCCTTTTTGCCTGTTAGCAGTTCCTGTTTGCGCCCTTCGGAGCCTCCGGTCAGTCGTCGATCCGACCCGAAAAGTGTCTTGGCGCGACAGTTTCGGCCCTGAGCCCGCCGAACCACCGCGCCGCTGACACGCGTTATTCCTGCGCACGTGCCACCCGCGGCCAGCCCCCACCCTTGCCGTGCCGCTAACGCCACAGCCCGAACGAGGTCATCATGGGGTTTACCCCGTCTCATCGAACAGCCCCCGCTCCGGCGGCGCTGGCATGACGCCGGCGAGACTGGCGGCACCGGCCGCAACCCGGCACGATCGGCTTGGCCAATTGACCCGATTCGCATATTCGATTGTGCTCCTCGCCGTATGCCGGCCATGATGCTCGCGCTCGAGACGAGAGATGTTCCAGACCTTTCGGTTCCGTCTAGAATCTTAACGAGGAGTAAATCAGATGCCGCAAGATCGTACCGGCCAACGCGTCCCGAATGTCACCTTCCGCACCCGTCGCGGCCACGACTGGGTCGATTTGACCACCGATGAGATCTTCGGGGGTAAGACCGTCGTCGTCTTCTCCCTCCCGGGCGCCTTCACGCCGACCTGTTCTTCGTCGCACGTTCCGCGCTACAACCAGCTCGTCCCCAAGTTCAAGGCCCACGGCGTCGACGAGGTCTGTTGCGTCTCAGTCAACGACACCTTCGTCATGAACGAGTGGCAGACCGAGCTCAACGCCGAATCCGTCTGCTTCCTGCCGGACGGCAACGGTGAGTTCACCGATGGCATGGGCATGCTGGTCGACAAGTCCGACCTCGGCTTCGGCAAGCGCAGCTGGCGCTACTCGATGCTCGTGCGCGATGGCGTCATCGAGAAGATGTTCATTGAGCCCGAGGTCGAGGGTGACCCCTACGAGGTCTCCGACGCCGATACCATGCTCGCCTACGTCGCCCCGAAGGCGGAAAAGCCGGTCGACGTCACCGTCCTGACGAGGCCCGGCTGCCCCTTCTGTGCCAAGGCCAAGCAGATGCTCAAGGAGGCGGGGCTCGATTTCGAGGAGCTGATCCTCAATCGCGACTACACCGAGCAGACCCTGCGCGCCCTGGCGGCGGCCAAGACCGTACCTCAGATATTCGTCGATGGCCGTCACATCGGGGGCTCTGACGACCTCGAGTCCTGGCTCAAGACACGCGCCGCCTAGCGGCTAGGACAGGGCCGTCCCGCATTGGGCGGCCGCTCCATCGAGCGACGCGCAGGCGAAGAGCGCATCGCTCTCGACGGGGTGCCGCCGTGATGCCGGCACCCTTTATCAGGACCTTCGCGACCGTCCTGACAGCGGTCGGCCACGCCCGCATGATGTCGCAATCAGGAACGACTATGGACCAACACTTTGATCTCATCGCCATCGGTGGTGGCAGCAGCGGACTCGCCGTTGCCGAAAAGGCGGCGCAGCTCGGACGTCGCGCCGCAATCTTCGCCGCCGGCAGCGAGCCGATCGTCCCGCCCCTGCCGGGCCACGAGCTCGGAATCACTTCCGATGGCTTCTTCGCACTGACGGAGCAGCCCCGACGGGTCGCGATCGTCGGCGGCGGCTACATCGGTGTCGAGCTGGCCGGCGTGCTCCGGACCATGGGCTCGGAGGTGACGCTGGTCGCGATGGAGGAACGCATGCTCTTCGCGTTCGACGACCGCCCCGAGGCCCGACTGGATTACAGGGACATCCCGACCGTCGTCTTCGACCACCCGCCCGTGGGCAAAGTCGGTCTTACCGAGCAGGAGGCGCGCGAGGAGTATGGCAACGCCATCACCGTCTACCGCACCGAATTTACGCCGATGCGCTATGCGCTCAGCGAGCACCCGGCAACCACCGCGATGAAGCTCGTCTGTGTCGGCCAGGAAGAACGTATCGTCGGAATCCATCTGATCGGCGACGGGGCCGATGAAATGCTTCAAGGCTTCGCCGTCGTGGTCAAGATGGGGGGCACCAAGGCCGACTTGGATGCCACCGTCGCCCTGCACCCGACAACCGCAGAGGGGCTGGTCACGCTGAAGGTGCCCGACCCACCGAGGCAGGAGCCCTGACCTCGGCGACGTCGCCGGCGAGGGAGCCATGGAAATCGACTGGGACAGCGATCCCTGCAACGGGCATCTCCTGCTGCACGGCGTGGCGGGAAGGAGATCCTGGCCGACGGCGGCGCCGCCGGCGAGCGCGAGGGGTATCAGGCCGAGGAGGCGCGCCTCGACGTCTCAACAGCGCCTTCCCTGATTTGCGCGGGATAAAGGCCTTTTGGCCGTTTGATCCCGCGGAATTGATCGCGCGCGGGGAGCGTCGCGATCAATAGGATCTGTAGGGCAGATACTTCCCGCTCATCGTGATCCGAACGCGGTCGCCCTTCGGGTCCGGCAGCCGTTCCAGCTTCATCTCGAAGTCGATGGCGCTCATGATGCCGTCGCCGAGCTCCTCGTGAATGAGCTCCTTGAAGGTCGTGCCGTAGACGCTCACCAGCTCGTAGAAGCGGTAGATCAGCGGGTCGGTGGGCACGGCAGTGGGCAGCGAGCCCTTGTAGGGCACCACCTGCAGCAGCTTGACCGCCTCCTCGGGCAGGTCAAAAAGCTTGCCGGCGGCCTCCGCCTGCTCCTTGGAGAGCTGCATCTGGCCAAGCAGCGCGGCAGTGGTCCACTCGGGGCTCTTGCCGACCTTGGCGGCGGCATCCTTCCAGGCAATGCCCTTCTGGATCTTGGCGGCGACGATCATCTCGGTGACGTCGGCGCGGGTCATGGGTCTGGCCACGACGGTCATTCCTTCGCTGGTGGCGTGCTTCATACGGGGTCTCCTTCGGTGGGAGTCAGGCACCGGCCAGCGCCGGCGCAGGACGCCGCTCGGTCGGCGCCTCGCTGATACCGGGCATGACGAGCGGGGGATTCTTCGGATCGTGGATACGGCCCGCGATCTCCTGGTCGAAGATCTTGGAGCGGCCAATCAGAAAATCCAGCAGGTAGTTGCGGATCGGGTAGTAGTGCGTGTTGAGGTTGTTCCACTCGTTCCAGACGAAGTAGCCGATGCCGGTGCCGCCCACCAGCATCTTGGCGGCGGCGATTGCCAGCCAGGCGGTGCCGACGGAGATGCGCATGCCGGTCATGATGGTCGGTGCGACCGCCGGCAGGATGACGCGGAACGCCTTGCACAGCGGCGTCACTTCCAGCGTGGGGGCGACGTTGAGCCACTCCTTGGGCACCAACATGACGCGGAAGGCGGTGTTGATCAGCACCGGCCAAAGCGAGCAGATGAAGATGACGAAGATCGCCAACAGTCCGCTGTCCTTGTGCGGGAACCTCGCGCGCATTGCCGCCTGCTCGACGACCCGGTTCGCGAGCGCCTCCATCTCGAGGTTCGCCGCCGCGTCGTGGTCGGCCACGACCTCGGCCACACCTGTGCTGACTGGTTGGTGCAGGCCGGGGTGCCGCTAACGGAGGTGCGTGACGTGCTGGGGGCACAGCACGGTCAAGATCACGGAAAGATACGCGCCCTTGGCGCCGGCGAACGTTCGTGCAGCCCTCGCATTATTATCCAAGGAAAACCCCCGGCTCTGCCGGGGTGGCAGTAGCAGTTTGACATTTCCGGGAGTC
>CAZOWL010000150.1:0-6578 GCA_964583605.1 uncultured Chromatiaceae bacterium
CCCAACCCTCTCCCAGAGGGCGAGGGAGCGAACGTGCTTCGCGAAACTCATTGTAACGCCTGATCCAGATCGGCGAGGATATCGTCGATATGCTCCAGGCCGATCGACAGGCGTACCAGATCCTCCGAGACACCGGCCATCGCCAGCTCATCCGGTGCAAGCTGGCGATGCGTCGTCGTCGCCGGATGGCAGGCAAGGGTCTTCGCGTCCCCGATATTGACCAGGCGCACGGCTAGCTGCAGCGCATCGATGAAGCGCGCACCGGCCTCGCGCCCGCCCTTGATGCCAAAGGAGAGGATCGCGCTCGCCCGCGCCCCATCCATATACTTCTTCACGAGCGGATAATCAGGGCTGTCCGCCAGCCCGGCATAGCGCACCCACTCGACCCGCGCATGCCCCTTCAGGAGCTCGGCGACGGCCAGCGCATTCTCGCAGTGCCGGTCCATGCGCACCGGCAAGGTCTCGATCCCTTGCAGGATGAGAAAGCTGTTAAAGGGCGAGATGGCCGCACCCATGTTGCGCAGCGGCACCACCCGAGCGCGCCCGATGTAAGCGGCCGGGGCAAGGGCCTCGGTGTAGACGACGCCATGGTAGGACACGTCGGGCTCGTTCAGCATCGCGAAGCGCTCGGCATGCTCGCCCCAAGGGAACTGCCCGGAGTCGACTAGGACCCCGCCGATCGTCGTGCCGTGGCCACCCATGTACTTGGTCAGGGCATGGACGACGATATCGGCACCATGCTCGAAGGGGCGGCACAGATACGGGGTCGGCACCGTGTTGTCGACGATCAGGGGCACCCCGTGGCTGTGCGCCATATCGGCAATCAGGCGCAGATCGGCGACATTGCCGGCCGGGTTGCCGATGGATTCGCAGAAGACGGCCTTGGTCTGGCTGTCGATATGGGCTTCCATGGCTGCGATCTCGTTTGGCGCGGCAAAGCGCACCTGGATGCCGAGCCGCGGCAGGGTGTGGGCGAAAAGATTGTAAGTGCCGCCATAGAGCGTCGAGGTCGTGACGATGTTGTCGCCGGCCTGGGCGATGGTGAAGATGGCATTGGTCACGGCGGCCATGCCCGAGGCCAGCGCCAGGCCGCCCACCCCGCCTTCCATGGCCGCGACGCGCCGCTCCAGCACGTCGCTGGTCGGGTTCATGATCCGCGTATAGATGTTGCCCTGGACCTTGAGGTCGAAAAGGTCAGCGCCATGCTGAGTATTATCGAAGGCGAAAGAGGTCGTTTGGTAGATCGGAGTTGCGACGGCCTTGGTGGTGGGATCAGGGGCGAAGCCGGCGTGGATGGCCTGGGTCTCGATTCTCATGGTGGTATCCTGTCGTTGTCATGGAGCGGTGCCGCGCCGGCATCTTACTATGAGATTTGCGCAGCACGTTGGCTCCCTCACCCTCTGGGAGAGGGTTGGGGTGAGGGAAGGATCAGGGGCGAGATGACCCGTCATAGTCCGGGGTGGCTCGCCTCGGCCCATGAGCGCCCCATGAGCGTTACCATGAAATTCGCGAAGCACGTTCGCTCCCTCGCCCTCTGGGAGAGGGTTGGGGTGAGGGAACGATCAGGGGCGAGGCGACATTTCATCGTCCGGGGTGGCTCGGCTCGCCCCATGATCGTTAGCGCCGCCCAATCGGCACTGTCGACGTGCACCATCCGTGCGCTGCGTGCACGGCGCGACCGCGCCCGGCACGCCAAGGGCATCGTTCCCCTTCCATACACCGGATCCATGCCCCATCTCGTGTAGGGTGATCATCCGGTGCGAGCATCAGTCGCCCGGTCTTTGTCTGGACCACCTGCGCTTGAACAAACTGCGCTGGGAGAGGAGCGCCTCATGAAGGTCAGCATCATCGGCGGCACCGGTTTCGTCGGCAGCTATATCGTCGACCGCCTTATCGAGGACGGGCACACCCCACACCTGCTGGTGCGCCCAGGTAGTGCGGCGAAGGTCGAGCAGCCACAGGCGAGCAAATCCTTCTCGGGGGATGTGACAGATCCTCGTACCCTCGATGAGTGCGTTGCGGACACGGAGGCTGTCATTTACTTGATCGGCCTTCTGCGCGAATTCCCAAAGCGCGGGATCACCTTTGAGGAGATGCAGCTCCGGGGAGTCGAGCGCACCATCGATGCCGCACAGCGCCACGGGATCAAGCGCTTTCTGCTGATGAGCGCGAACGGCGTCAAAGAGCAGGGAACAGACTATCAGCGCACCAAATACCTCGCCGAGGAAAGCCTTAGGTCATCGGGGCTCGACGCGACCATATTCCGGCCTTCCGTGATCTTCGGGGATCCACGTGGGCGGATGGAGTTCTGCACCCAGCTCAAGCAGGAAATCGTCGACAGCCCGCTGCCGATCCCCTTATTCTTCGATCGTCTCGACGTGTCGGGCGCTGGCCTGTTCCAGCTCGCCCCGGTCAGCGTCAAGGACATTGCCCGCGCCTTCGCGCGCGCCCTGACCGAGCCGGCGACCATCGGCAAGACCTATGCGCTGTGCGGGCCTCAGGCCTTGACCTGGGAAGAGATCCTTTCCACGATCGCCGAGGCCGCCGGCAAGAAGAAGTGGATGCTCCCGGCACCCGCCTCGGTCGTGAAAGCGGTCGCCGGCCTCATGGACCGTTGGCCATGGTTCCCGATCAGCCGAGATCAGCTGGCGATGCTGCTGGAGGGCAATACATGCGACTCCGGAGAGGCCTTTCGCGAGCTCGGCATCGTGCCGGAGCCTTTTGACGTCGACGCCCTCAGCTACTTGCGGAAGACCTGAGCACTGGGCACGAATACAGAGGGGCGAGTGTCCAGAGGTCCTAGGTAGATCCTCAGTAGATACTCGGGGCAGACTTGGCTCCGACTTTCGTGCCGGGGACAATCGGCGAATAGTAATGGTAAGCGGCGATTTTATTGGAACCTGTTGGCGCTGCGGGCAGCGCCTCACCGCCGTTGATTACGGGCGGGAGGCCAGCTGTCCCGGCTGCCGCCGGGACACCCGGGTGTGCCGCAATTGCCGTCATTACGCGCCGGGCCGGCCAAACGACTGCGTCGAGCCGATGGCCGAGCGGGTCCTCATCAAGGACCGCGCCAACTTTTGCGAGCATTTCGAGGCCGCTGACCGCGGGCCAACACCTAGCACGAGCGCGCCCGGGCAGGACGCGCTGCGCGAGGCCGCCGAAGCGCTGTTCCGCAAATAGCGCGAGCCCTAGATAGCGCGAGCCGTCACGACCGCGGGGGTTCTAGCGCCAGGGCTGAGGGCCTGCGAGGAAGAGCGCTTCGGGATCAGGATTGCCCCTTGACTGCGCTCTCTTTCCCGCCGCCTTTACTCGAGCTCGTCTCGGAGCCTCCGGGCCCGCCGGCGCTGAGTAGGAACTTCTGAAACAGATCCCACGAGGCCAGGGTGCTGCTGATATAGGGCTGCATGAGCTTCGCAGGATCGTAGCCTTCGGCCCCCGCGGCGATGCGCCCACGCAGGTCCTCCATCAGCTGCCGCTGGAATCCCTCAACATCCGGCAGACCAAACAGCTTACGCAGCTCCTCGGGGGTCATATCCACATCGATGCTGACCTTCATGATTGCACCTCCCTCAGTGCCGCGTCGAGCGCGCGGCGCTCGGGCCTGGCTCCGGCTCGGCGATGGCCAGCGCCCGGTTGACGCGGCGCCCGATCAGCGTGCAAGCGCGCTCGAATGCCTGTTCCGCCTCGGCCGCATTCCACTGCCACTCCCACGGCGGCCCTCCCACCGGCACTTGCCAATGACCAGTCGTCAGAACACCGCCAATGCGGATCTCGAGGGTCCAGTCGTGCCAGACGGTCTCTGGATCGGTATCCTCAACGAACTCCTGCTCTGTGAGCCGCACGTAGTGACCTGAGCGGTCATCCATCGCGACCAGATTGGACAGCACGAGCCCTTCATCGACGCAAGATTCCCAGCCAGTATGCGTGGCGGTCGCCGTTGACATCAAGGCATGCACGATCAATGCGGGGGTCAGCGTGAGTTGAAGCGGACCGTCCCAGTCCGGCTCCGTGGCCGGTTGCTCTTGACTCATGACACTCCTCGGTGTGACCTGGACCATCGGCGCTCACCGATACCAGCAGAAGTAAACTTTAAATCATCGGCCATTTCGGTCGGCCATGACAACCCGCAAGGTCGCTCAGCAGATGTGCATCGCGAAGCTGACGGTGAAGGGCGCCGCACCGCCGCAGGGTCTCGTCAGCTCCAGGGCGGCGCCCATCATGCTTCAATCGAAACGCTTCGGCTCGCGCCTCCCGCTCTGGAAGTCCGCGAGAAGCCCAAGGATCTCCTCATCACGCAGCGTGCCGGTGCAACGGAACCAAGTAGACCCATCCGGACCGATCAACGCGTGTTGCGGCAAGGTGCGCACAGAATGGTCCTCTCGCGCGACGATGTGCGGGGAGAGGGCATGTTGACGCGCCCAATCGCGAACGTCCCGGTCGGTGGCTGGCGCAAAGGGCTCACGGCCTGCGGTGAGGCTCATGAAGAAATGCGTCTTCGGCGGAGCCTGCCGAACCGCCGCACGCAGATACGGCATCTGCTGGGCACTGGCGGAGCACCAAGGTGCGCCATAGCTGATCCAGACGAAGTCGCCGGGATAGCCGCAGACATCGATCTGCTCACCCAATGCGTTGACTCGGGCCGGACCCGCTCCGCGGGGATTCGTGCAGCCACCGCCCTCATCCCAGTTTGTGTAGAACTCGCCGCTTTGATCTTCCTGGCCGCAAGCAGCGAGGCTGAAGATTGCCGCGCCAAATAGAGCACCGCGAGCCGAACGGCCGAGCTTGAGATTCGCTCTCATGCGTGTGCACCTCATTTCTTGGCCAGCCGCTTCCTGAAACATCCACGAGCACCCATCAGCATCCATCAGCACCAGCTTCTCGCTCTTCCTCGTCATCGCGCTGTCGACCGAGCTCGCCAGATCGCCTGGCACCGCGAGCTGATCCCGGCGACATTCGGCGTCACAGTCCCGCCGCACCTGCCCCCGCCGAAGACCCCGTTTCTGCCATGCATCATCCCGGCCGAGCGGCGCCGCAATGCTGTCAGATCAAACCGGGCCGTCCTATTGGCGGCCGGCGGGGATGGAATGCGGGCTGAAAGCCCGGAAATCGGCATCGATCGCCACACACAAGAGTAGCTCGAGGCGCTGAACGAGCGCAAAGCTCGTACAATCCGTGCGGCTGAAGCCCTTGTTGTCGCGCGGTGAAAAGATCGACCAAGCCGCGTCTTCGTCCCTTTGCGTGATGCGCTCGGTCCGGGCCATACGTCAAGGAGCTGTTGACCAAGTCGAGCGATGGACGACCTGCCAGCCGCGCCGATAGCGCACCAAGGTCACTGTTTCACCGAAGACAATGCTGCTCGTCACGAGACGCCCGCGGTGCTCACGCAAGGCCTGAACGACGAATGAGAGATCGGGATCGGCAGCATCTACGAGCGCGCACCAGGCGCCGGTATCTACGAAGACGCGTTTCACCGACCGCCGTCGCCATGCAGGAAGCTGTTGTGCGCTCGGCCCACCGCGTCGCCAGCTCCCTTGCCACTACCGACTCGGCCATCGAGCGGATCTTCCGGCGACGCGCCGCAGACAAGCGTGAAAGAGACGCGATGCATACCCTACGCTGTTGCCCCGCCATATCGAACCCGCCGGCACGCCCCACACGGCGGAGTCTATTTGTCAAGCGCAATCAGGATGCACTATAAGGGCAACGATGAGATTGTAATCCAAACGGTTCGACATCGCGGCGCCGGCAGCATCCACAGCCTGCGTCGAGCCCTGAGTTGGTGACCTGACCGTTCTGACTGACTGTAGAACTGTAATGGATGAGCTGAACGAGCTTCGCGCCCACATCGAGCACGGTCGCTATGCCGAAGCGCTGGTGCTGATCGGCGAGATGGAAGAGATGAGCCGCGACGACAAAGTGCAGAAGATCGAGAGCTTCCTGCAAGTGCTGCTCGTGCACCTCATCAAGCAACAGGTAGAACACCGGACAACCCGCTCATGGGAAGTCACGATCCGCAATGCAGTCGACGCGATCCTGCGGGCCAACAAGCGACGCCGCGCGGGCGGATGGTACTTGACAACCGCCGAGCTCGCCGACGCCGTCGACGAGATCTTCCCATCGGCCCTGCGGCAGGCCTCTCTCGAGGCCTTGGAAGGGCGCTTTGACGATGCCACGCTTGCCGGCATGCTCGACACAGATGCGCTGCGTCGCGAAGCTCTAGGCCTTCTCGGTTCCGCGGGAAGTGATCGGACGGATGCCGAACCGCGGCACGACTAAGCATGGGTGGCCATCCGTTGTCATCCGAAAGCGGAGACGCCGGAGAAAGTCTTTGAGATCAGGTCTCCCACGTAACGCGGCCGATTGCGGCGGCGTCCTCGTGTCGCTTGACAGCTGTACTCGCGGCCATTCGGCTAACGATCATGGGGCGAGGTCAGCCACCCCAGACCATGACATGTCGTCTCGCCCCTGATCGTTCCCTCGCCCCAACCCTCTCCCAGAGGGCTGTCCATGACCCACAATTTTCACTGGACACAATGATTTGACCTTGCTACGCTTGCCGCATGATCACCATCGGCGGG
>CAZOWL010000151.1:0-6487 GCA_964583605.1 uncultured Chromatiaceae bacterium
GCGTAGCAAGGTCAAATCATTGTGTCCAGTCAAAATTGTGGGTCATGGACAGCCCAGAGGGCGAGGGGGCGAACGTGCTCCGCGAATTTCATGGTAAGGGGAAAAGCGGCCTAGTTTCCACCTCAACCCCGCTCGAGTCCGCCGTTTCAATCTGCATGATTTTAGCCCAAACGCCGCGCATTGCTCGCCAGACCATCGGCGATCGAGCGAATCACGGGCCACGGGTCGCCGCCGGCCATCCCCTTGATCCTAGCATCGGCCTCGGCGCACAGCTGCAGCAATCGCTGAAGGCCGTCCAGACTGTGCCGCCTGAGCGCCTGGCTGGCCTGGGTGCGCCGCGCCTCCCAGGCCTGATGGGCGGTGAAGATCGGCGCAGGGTCTTTGCCTCCTGCTTGGGCAAACGCCACCGCCGCCAGCATCCGAATGTCCCGTGCCAGGGCCCAGAGGATCAGGGCCTCGGCCGTGCCGTCGGCAAGCAATACACCGAGGATGCGATCCACACGCCTTCGATCGCCGACCAAGGCCGCTGAGCTCAGTGCGAACGGGTCGAAACGGGCACTGTCACCGATGGCCGCAAGGAGCTCCGTTTCACCCAGCGTACCGCCTCCATGGATAAGCGCCAGCTTTTCGACCTCTTGGTCAGCCGCGAGCATGTTGCCTTCGGATCGCTCAGCCAATTGCGCAGCAACCCCCGGGGCCGACTGGAGGCCGCGGCGACGCAGCCGCTCCTCGAGCCACGCGATCAATGCCGTGCCACGCAGTGGCCAGACTTGGAGCACGACGCCCAGCCTGTCGACCGCTTGCACCCAAGCGCTCTTGAGCTCCTTGCGCTCGAGCATCGGTGCCACGATGAGCAATCGATCCTCGCAAGGGGGCCGATCGCAATAGTCCCGTACCGCCGCGCCGCCGTCGCGGCCCAGCCGCGCCGCGGTGATCCGCAGCTCGATCAGACGTCGGGTCGCGAACAAGGAAAGAGTTTCTGTCGCCGCAGCCAAGCGGCCCCGATCGGCCAACGCGTCTTGGTCAAGAATGAGCCGCTCGTCGTAACCGGCCGCCCGCGCCGCCTGACGCAAGGCCACCGTCGCCTCGCGCAGCTGGAGCGGCTCGTCCCCGCACAGAAGGTACACGGGCGCGACGTCTTGCGTTAGGTGTGCCGCTAATTGCGGAAAACGCAGGCGCATGACCAGCGCAGCATCCAGCGCTCAGCGCAGTGTCGCTCGCAGCCGCAACAATACGAGCTCTGCCGCCTCGCGTTCCATGTCTTCGTAGATCAGCTCCGTCTCCTCCTGTTTGCCGAGCACCTCGATGTCGGGATTGTCGAGGGTGCGCTCGAGGGCAACCGTCTGAGCCGCGACAAGAGCTTCCCCGTCCGCTGCGACAGCATCGAAGGTCGCTTGGAAGCCCAGCTCATAGGCCAGAACCTTGCCGTTGCGATCCACTGCGACCACTCGCGAGCTGCGGCCCTCCCCACGCATTCGTACGATCGCACGCGCCGCGGTCGGGTCGTCAGTCAGCGCAACCTCGCTGCCTTGCAGTCGCTCGAGCAAGGCGCGACCCATCGCGGTGTTGCCGCCGCCGGCGATATGGATGGGAGTCAGCGACGGCGGGATCTCGGCGGTCCCGCGCAACTTGAAACCGCAGCCGACGGTCGAGAGCGCAGCGATGAGCCAAGCGAGAAGGAGAGCGCCGGGGAAGCGCCCGAGTCGTGGTCGTGCGGGCCAAGCGGGCTCGCGACCGATCGCGCCCGAGGCGTCATCCCACAACGACATTCACCAACTTGTTCGGCACCAGAATGACCTTGCGCACGCTCCCATCACCGATGAAGCGCCGTACGTTCGCATTCTTGACGGCCTCCTGTTCGATTAGGGACCGGTCAGCATCGGCAGCTACGGCGATCTTGCCCCGCACCTTACCGTTGACCTGGACGACATACTCGATTTGATCCTGCTGGAGCGCCTGCTCGTCGACCTCGGGCCAAGGCGCATCCAAGATATCGTCGCCAAAAGCAAGCTCTCGCCAGAGGTGATGGGTCACGTGGGGGGCGATCGGCCCCAACAACCGCAAGACCAGGCTCAGCCCTTCGCGACGAAGCGCTCGGCTGACGGCGGAATCGTCGAGCTTGTACAGGACATTGACCATGGTCATGCAGCCGGACACGACCGTGTTGAACCGGTTGCGCTCGTAGTCATAGAGCGCTTTGCGCAGCGCACCGTGCACCTCGCGACGGGCAGCCCGGTGGGTCTCCGCGAGTTGCTCAGCCGCAATGGGGTCCGTGCCTGATACCGATTCCTGAAACGACTCCGCTGCTAGCGACCACAGCCGCCTGAGAAAGCGCGCTGCGCCCTCGACCCCCTCGTCGCTCCACTCGAGCGATTGATCCGGCGGTGACGTGAACATGGTGTAGAGCCGCACGGTGTCCGCGCCATAGCGGTCGATCAGGACTTGCGGGTCAACCCCGTTGTTCTTGGATTTGGACATCTTTTCGACGCCGCCGAACGTGACGGGCTCGCCATCCGCCATCAGAACCGCGCTAATGAGCCGGCCCTTGTCGTCACGAGTCACGTTGACGTCGCTCGGGTTGAACCAGGTCTTCCGCCCTTCGGCATTCTCTCGGTACCAAGTCTCGGCAACGACCATGCCCTGGGTCAAAAGGTTGGTGAAGGGCTCGTCACAGTGAACGAGACCCTCGTCGCGCATCAGCTTGTGAAAGAAACGCGCATAGAGGAGATGGAGCACGGCGTGCTCGATACCGCCCACATACTGGTCTACCGGCAGCCAATAGTTGGCCCGCTCGTCGAGCATCGCGGCCCGACAATCAGCGCTGCAGTATCGCGCGTAGTACCAACTCGACTCAAAGAAGGTGTCGAAGGTGTCGGTCTCCCGCACCGCGCCGTTGTCGAGATCCGAGAAGGCCGGCATCCGCTTCAATGGCGAGCCGGAGCCATCGACGATCAGGTCCTCGGGCAGGCGGACGGGCAATTCGGTCTCCGGGAGGATAGCCCCATCGCGAGCGTGTACCACCGGGATCGGGCATCCCCAGTAGCGTTGCCGGGAGACGCCCCAGTCACGGAGACGAAAGTTCACCCGCTTCTCGCCCTTCCCCCGTTGCTCGAGCCAGGCTGCGATGGCATCGAACGCCTCGCTACTCGTCAGGCCGGTGAAAGGACCGGAGTTGACTAGCCGACCCTTCTGCTCGAATCGCTCGTCCCATTCCGCCCAGTCCAGTGGCACTTCACGCGCCATGCTCAGAGACGGGGCGGGCGCACCGTTGGCGGCCTCCCCGAATCGGTCGGCCACCACCGCGGCCGCATCCCAACCTTCCGGGACGATTACGGGTTTGATCGGTATGCGGTATTTTCGAGCGAAGTGGTAGTCCCGCTCATCGTGCGCGGGCACCGACATCACGGCCCCGGTCCCGTAGCCCATGAGGACGAAATTGGCGGCAAATACGGGCACAGTCTCGCCCGTAATCGGATGGATAGCCTCGACGCCCAACTGATGGCCACGCTTCTCCATCGTCTCGATCTCGGCCTCGGAGACGCCGCCTTGTCGGCACTCTTCGAGAAAGGCCGCCAGGCTTGGGTCAGCTCTCGCTGCCCGCCGCGCCAACGGGTGCTCGGGTGACACGGCCATATAGGTCACGCCCATTACCGTATCGGGCCGCGTGGTGTAGATACCAAGCGTCTGCTCCGAGCCAACGATGCCGAACTCGATATGGACGCCTTCCGACCGTCCGATCCAATTCCGCTGCATCGTGCGCACCTGCTCAGGCCAGCCATTGAGATCGTCGATCGCGCTGAGCAGCTCTTCAGCGTAGGCCGTGATGCGCACCGACCATTGCTCGATTTCGCGTCGCTCGACCGGCGCCCCAGAGCGCCAGCCGCGTCCGTCGATGACTTGCTCGTTGGCGAGCACCGTCTGGTCGACCGGGTCCCAATTGACGACCGCCTTGGCCCGATAAGCAAGGCCCTTCTCCATCAGTCGCGTGAAGAGCCACTGCTCCCAGCGGTAATAATCCGGATCGCAGGTGGCCAGCTCGCGCTCCCAGTCGTAGCCGAAGCCGAGGCGGCGTAGCTGACCCTTCATGTAAGCGATGTTGCTCCGCGTCCATTGGGATGGGGGTATCCCGTGCTGAATCGCCGCATTCTCCGCCGGCAGCCCAAAGGCATCCCAGCCCATCGGCTGCAGGACGTTCTTGCCGCGCATGCGCTGATAGCGGGCAATGACGTCCCCAATCGTGTAATTGCGCACATGGCCCATGTGCAAGCGCCCGGATGGATAGGGGAACATCGACAGACAGTAGAACTTCTCGCGGTTGGGGTCCTCGACCGCCTTGAAGCTCTGACGCGCATCCCAAAAGGCTTGGGCGGCGACCTCGATAGCCTGCGGATCGTATTCGTTCAGCATCGCTCGCTTCGTGCTCGCATTCAGAGAAGGGCCCTTCGCTCAGCGCCGGCGCGGCGGCATGAGATCCGTGATCGAGCCATGGGCCATCTCGGCGGCGAGGCCCACGGTTTCGTTGAGCGTTGGATGCGGGTGGATTGTTAAGGCAATGTCCTCGACGTCGGCACCCAGCTCCAGCGCAAGGACCATCTCCCCGATCAGCTCACCGGCGTTCGGCCCGACGATCCCGGCGCCAAGGAGACGCCTATTTTCCGGATCGAACAATAGTTTGGTGAGCCCTTCTTCGCGATGAATCCCCAACGCGCGCCCGCTGGCGGCCCAGGGGAAGACACCCTTCTCATAGGTGACCCCTTGCTCCTTCGCGGCGGTCTCAGTGAGACCCATCCAGGCCACCTCGGGGTCCGTGTAGGCCACCGATGGAATTGCCATTGGATCGAAGAGGGCTGGCAGGCCGGCGATCACCTCGGCCGCGACCTTAGCCTCATGGGTCGCTTTGTGGGCGAGCATAGGACCGCCAACGACGTCGCCAACGGCGAAGATATGCGGCACATTGGTACGCATATGGGCATCTGTGGCAATGAAGCCGTGCTCGTCCACCTGCACCCCCGCGGCCTCGGCTTGAATCGAACGGCCGTTCGGTCGACGCCCAACCGCGATTAAGACCTTGTCATAGTTCGCCTCGCCGGCGTGCTTGCCTTCGAATATGACCTGGATACCAGCGCCAGCCGCGGTCATCTGAGCCACCTTGGTCTGGAGCATGACCCGGTGATACCGCTTGCCGATGATCTTCGTCAGGGCTCGCACCAAATCGGGGTCACAACCGGGCAGAAGCTGGGCCTTAAGCTCGACGACCTCGATCTCTGAGCCCAACGCATGATAGATGCTGGCCATCTCTAGGCCGATGATGCCGCCGCCGACGACAAGCAGCCGCCCAGGGATATCCTCGAGCGCCAACGCATCGGTTGAATCCATCACACGGGGATCCGAGTGCGGCAAGCCAGGGATCTGCATCGGGCTCGAGCCACAGGCAATGATGCACCGGTCAAAGCTGACCTTGACCTGGCCCGCGGGGGCCTCAACGACGAGGCGCCGCGGAGAGTCGAAACGACCCGTGCCCTGGACTACGCGTATGTTGCGCTGTTTGGCCAAGCCGGCGAGGCCGTCAGTGAGGCGCGCCACGACCTTGTCCTTCCCTGCGCGCATCCGAGCCAGATCGATCTCCGGGCGGGCAAAGGTCACGCCCATCGCCGCCATCGCCTGACTCTCCTCGATGATCGCCGCGGTGTGCAGTAGGGCCTTCGATGGGATGCAGCCGACATTCAGACAGACACCGCCCAACGTCGGGTAACGCTCGATCAGCACGACCTGCTTCCCCAAATCGGCGGCTCGAAAAGCAGCGGTATACCCACCGGGTCCGCCACCCAGCACCGCCACCTCGGTCAGCAGTTCCTCGCCCGTTCCGCGGCCGACGTTGCCCCCGGCCGCGGCAGCCGGGGAGGAGGCCCGAACCGGTTTCGGTTCCTCGTTCACCGCCTCTACAATCGTCAAGATAAGATCGCCCTCCGAGACCCGATCACCAAGTTTCACGACCACCTGCTTGACCCTACCCCGCACCGGGCTCGGGATTTCCATTGTGGCCTTGTCGCTCTCGATCGTGATCAGAGATGCCTCAACCTCGACGTCATCTCCAGGCTTGACAAGGGTCTCGATGACGCTTACATCCTTGAAATCCCCAATGTCGGGGAGTCTGACGTCTATAGCTTCGCTCATGAAGAATGTCGTCTCGTCGGTTACGGAAGGCATGGCTCGGGCGACTGGACAAAGGCAACATCAGCCCAGCCGCCAGCCCCTCAAGGGCGCCATTCTACACGGCCGATTCCGGGCAGAGCAGGGCGTTCGCGCTCACCCGGCGACACAGTCCCAAGGTCCTGTCGCCCCCAAACCGCCCGAGATTAATTTCCCCTCGCCAGCTAATCTCGCCCCTCATCGGGCTCCCGCTGCAGCGATCGGCTGGTGCAGAGCTGTTGTGCCAACGAAAAAACCCCTGAGCCGCGTAGGCGCAGGGGTTGGGGTAGGGACCTGG
>CAZOWL010000152.1:0-6332 GCA_964583605.1 uncultured Chromatiaceae bacterium
CCAGCAGGAAAGCCGAGATGATGCCGGGCAAGGCGGCCGGCAGAACGATCTTGGTGAAGGTCTCCGCGCTGGTGGCCCCCATCGCGTATGAGGCGCGGCGCAGACTCTGGGGCACCGAACTGATCACGTCGTCGCACAGTGACGACACGAAGGGGATGATCATCACACCCATGATCAGGCCCGGCGCCAGGGCGTTCTGATAGCTAGCCTCCAGCCCCAACGTGCTGGCCGCGTCCACGATCAAGGGGGCCACCGTAATCGCGGCGAAGAACCCATAGACAACGGTCGGGATTCCCGCGAGTACCTCAATGATGGGCTTGCCGATCCGGCGCATGGTCCTCGGTGCATACTCGGAGAGAAAGACGGCGGCGGCAAAGAGGCCGATCGGCACTGCCACCAGCATGGCGATGGCCGTGATCATGAAGGCGCCGGCGAACAGGGGGAGGGCGCCAAAGCTGGCCTCGCCGATCTGCTCGCCGCCGCGCCCCGCCGAGCCGAGGAAGGCGGCCCCAGGCGACCACTCGGAGCCGAACAGGAACTCCGTGAGCGTGACGCTGGGGTGGGAGAAGAAGCGGAGCGACTCGAAGAGCACCGAGAGCACGATCCCGATTGTCGTGAAGATCGAGATGAGCGCGGCGCAGAGGAGGATCCCGTAGATCGCCTGCTCGACCGGCACCCTGGCGTTGAGGCGCGCGTGCAGCAGCTGGGTGACTGGCAGCAGGGTGAGCAGCGGCAATCCGATTCAAGCCGCCGCGACCCAGAGACCCGGAACGTCCAGGGTCTCGGTGAGGCCCAGCGTCGCCACAACGAGGCTCAGCGCCAGCACCGGCAGGAACATCCACAGTAATGCATACCAGCCATAATAGCCGGGCGTCGAGCGCAGCTCCTGTCCAGATTCGGCGATCGCATAGCTCCTGCGCAGCGCCATGCCATAGCCAAGCCTGCCCAGCAGGATGACGATCGCAGCTGTCGCGAGGACCAGGATCGTCGGGCTGATCTCTGAGAGATTCATCGGGAATGGCCCCCACAAGAGATTCGGCAGGCCCTCCGGAGAGCAACCTGCCGGCTCGCCCGCGATCCAGCTCGCGGCGCGAGCGCGAACGGTCAGTGGGCTGCGGCCGCCTGCTGGCCCTCGCCGGCGCCGTGCTCTTTCGCGTACTCCTGTAGCGTCGTCAGCTGGCCGTCCTTAAGCTCCATCGGGACCAGGTTCAGGACACGCTGCTGAGAGGCCTCGCGCAGGTCCTCCGGCAGGGGCACGAGGCCGATCCGCTTGAGCGCCCCGTTCGGGCCGATCATATCGTCGCTCATGAAGAGCTTGACGTAGTCCATCAGGCCCGGTACCTCGCCGACGTGGTCGTTCTTGACGTAGAAGTAGAGGCTGCGTGAGAGCGGGTACTCCCCGGAGGAGATGGTTTCCGGGCGGGGCTCCACCCCGCCGATCGACGACCCCTGGATCTTGTCGCGGTTCTCGTCGAGGAAGCTGAAGCCGAAGACGCCGAACGCATCCTGGTCCTTAGTCAGCTTCTGCACGATCAGGTTGTCGTTCTCGCCTGCGTCGACCCAGTGACCATCCTGGCGGACCTTTGTGTAGCCCTCGTCATAGGCCGCCATCTCCTTGGTCGCTGCCTCCATGGCGAGCTCCTCGAACGCATCGCGCGTGCCCGAGGTCGTCGGCGGACCGTAGAACTTGATCTCGCGGTCCGGCAGGCGATCCGCGATCTCGTTCCAGCGCTTATAGGGGTTGGAGACGAGCTTGTCCCCGCCCTCGGGGGCCGGGACCTCTGCGGCCACCGCCAGGGTGAGCTCCTCGAGGCTGATGTCGATCGGGTCGTTGTCTGCATGCTGCGCGATCGCGATGCCGTCATAGCCGATCACCGCCTCGGTGATCTTCTCAACCTTGTTCTGCTGGGCGCGCTTGAGCTCGCTCACCTTCATCTTGCGCGAGGAGTTGGTGAGGTCGGGCGTGTCGGGGCCGACACCGGCGCCGAACAGCTTGTGCCCGCCGCCCGAGCCAGTCGATTCGACGATCGGGGTCTGGAAGCGGGTGGTCTGACCGAACTGCTCGGCGACATAGCTGGAGAAGGGGTAGACGGTGCTCGAGCCGACAATGCGGATCTGCTCGTTGGCAAAGGCCGGAGCGGCACTGATGAAGGCCATCGCGGTGGCCGCGATGGCGGTGTACCTCTGCAAATTCATTGGGTTGCTCCTCTCTTGTGAATCGGATTTTGAGAGTCTGAAAAGCCTGTCCCGTCGAGAAGACCCGACAGGACCTGCCGCGCGTCGGAGTGGTCCGGAGGCCCCGCGGCCCGGCCGCCGACCGCTGCTTGGCCGGCATGACCCTTTGAGCAACTAACAGGCCACCGACGCCGCTCGGCACCGCGAGGCAGGATCTTAAGTAGCTGTTAATAAAAGCGTAACAAATCGACAGGGCCGACATGGTGGTTTTGCCCCGCCCGTCGTGCCAAAGCCCCCGGCTGACGGGTAGCCGGAAGGCAGGGCCGGTGTCGCCCCGGGGTCCGATACAGATGCTCGGCGGTCTTTACTTTGGCGCCAACGATCAAGGGCGAGGCGAGATTTCATCATCCGGAGTGGCTCGTCTCGCCCCATGATCGTTCCCTCACCGCAACTCTCTCCCAAAATCCTGTTCCAGAGGGCTGTCCATGACCCACAATTTTGACTGGACACACTGCGGATCAGGCTTGTCATAGCTCGCGCTTTCGAGCGAGGTCGCCGGCGCAACACCACCGCTGCGATGCCAGCCCGTCCGTACCAGCCCGTCCATGCACTAGCGGGTGCCGGCGCTCGCGCCTCGCCAGGGCCCGCGCGCTGAGGTCCCGGCATCAGTCCAAATGGGTCTCCTGGCCGACCAGATGTCCGTAAATCGCAGACGCGGCTCTTCGAGTCCGCGCACGATCGCCCCGCGCGGGATCCGCTAGTGCGTTTCAATTGATCCACTCACTCCCGGGTTGGCCATGTGTTTCAAGGTCGCTACAAGGCCATCCTGGTCCAGAAGGAGGCGTATCTGCTCGAGCTTGCGCGCTACGTGGTGCTCAATCCGGTGCGTGCCCGCATGGTGCGGACGGCTGGCGACTGGCGTTGGAGCAGCCACCGGGCGACGGTGGGCATGACGCCTGCCCCTCAGCGAGCGGCAATAGGCTTAGGCCTGGCTTTGCGGCCCGCTGGCTCTGGCGGAGGGGAGCAGTCTCGTGACTCCGCGACAGCCGCGACGGCCTGTTCGATAGGCATCGCTCGGGGCTTGCTCTCGTTATCCCCCGCAGCGGCGAGATCCAGCCCCACCCGCCATTCGGCGCCGACGCCAACATCCGGCTCAAGGACGCCGACTGGCGGGCTGGCCCCGCGTGATCGTCGGGACTGCGCCGGACTCTGAGGACCCTCGTGTGCGCCCGCGGAAACCGACCGCCTCCGCCCAAGTGCTCGGCGATCGAGACCAGTCCATCGGCCAGGGGCAAGAAGACGCCGGATTCCTTGACTCATGCGGTCATCAACAACTGCACCAGGTGGTGCTATGCTGGCCTCATGAAACACACAGCCATCGGCCTTCCCGATGACCTTGGCGCAGGCCCTGGATCGACGCTTCAATGAACAGTCGGTGCCCGTGCAACTGACCGCAGTCGTTTAGGCGACCGCTTGCGTAAGGCTCTGCTAACGATCGCTGGCTTGATTGTGCTAGCGCCGTTGGGCTTCATCGCTGCGCAGACGGGGTGGATGCAGCTTAACCCGGCCGCGCCAGGCGCCGCCGCGTTAGCGGCGCTTGAGTCTGACAACAGCATTGCCGTTTCCTACGACGATCCGTGGCTGGTCTTCGCGCCCCACGACAGACTGCCCACCACCGGCCTGATCCTTTATCCAGGCGCCAACTGCGACGTGCGTGGATACAGCCCGTTGCTCCGTGCATTGGCTGAGGCTGGCTACCTCGGTGTCGGTATCCAGATGCCGCTGCGCTTGCCTCTGCTGCGCCCTGACGCGGCTGCCGAGGTTCCGCCGGCCTTCCCGCAGGTGAGACGCTGGATCGCAATGGGCCACTCGATGGGTGGTAGCATAATCAGCGGCTATGCCCAAGATTTTCCCGAGCGCCTTGCTGGTTTGATCCTCCTCGACGCCTATCCGCTGGAGAGCAGCTCGCTAGCCGAGAGCCGCCTACCGGTCTGGCACATACACAGGGCTCGGCTCGATGGCTCGCCGCCAGATAAGCACACGGCAATGAGGCATACATTTCCGGCTCAGGCGATTTGGGTACCAATTCCCGGCGGCAGCCACATGCAGTTTGGCAGTTTCGTCGGCGGTACCTACGTGGAAGACTGGCAGCCGCAGATCAGTGAGGCGGATCAGATTCGCGAGGTGGCGGCCGCTGTGCTCAGCGCCGCGGTTGCTATTGCACCGCCGACCAAATAGCGGCGGCTGTCCGTGTGCTAGTTTGCGCTGATCGGATTCCGACGGTCTCGCTGCGCGCCTGAACGCCACTCATGTGCCTGAGGGTTGGCACAGAATGCGGTTTCCTTTTATCTCCGCGCCCGAGAGCAGAGACGGACCGACCAAGCCTCGTCTGCGCCCCCATCGCCGTTGATCGGTCACATCGATAACGCCGCGCGCGGACACGCCAGATCGCCGGCGATCGTTCCCCTCGACAATCGAATAAGAGGTCCGACATGAAGATCGCAATCTTGTCCCGAAACGCCCAGCTCTATTCCACGCGGCGCCTCGTCGAGGCCGCGAGGACGCGGGGGCACGAGGTCAGGGTCCTGGACGTGTTGCGCTGCTATATGAACATCACGTCGATGCGGCCACAGATCCACTACAAGGGCGAGCACCTGGACGACTTTGATGTCGTCATCCCGCGGATCGGCGCCTCGGTTACCTTCTACGGTACCGCGGTGCTGCGACAGTTCGAGATGATGGGTGTCTTCCCGCTCAATGAGTCGGTCGCCATCACCCGCTCGCGCGACAAGCTCCGCTCGCTGCAGCTGTTGTCGCGCAAGGGCATCGGCCTACCCGTGACGGGCTTCGCCAATAAGCCCGATGACATCCAGGACCTCATCAAGATGGTCGGCGGCGCGCCCTTGGTGATCAAGCTGCTCGAAGGTACCCAGGGGATAGGTGTCGTACTCGCTGAGACCCAGAAGGCCGCCGAGAGCGTGGTCGAGGCCTTCATGGGCTTGCATGTCAATATTTTGGTGCAGGAGTTCATCAAGGAGGCCGGCGGGGCGGACCTGCGCTGCTTTGTGATCGGCGACAAGGTCGTCGCAACGATGAAGCGCCAGGGCAAGGAAGGCGAGTTCCGCTCGAACCTGCATCGCGGAGGTAGCGCCACTGTGGTGCGGATTACACCGGAGGAGCGCTCGACAGCGCTGCGGGCCGCACAGACGATGGGGCTTAACGTCGCGGGCGTAGACCTGCTGCGCTCGAATCATGGCCCGGTCGTCATGGAGGTGAATTCCTCGCCGGGTCTCGAAGGGATCGAGACCGCGACCGGCAAGGATGTAGCTGGCCTGATCATCGAATTCGCCGAGAAGACCGCGACACTGGGCAAGACACGCACGCGCGGCAAGGGATAGCCGACGCGGGTTGCGCGTTGCCGCGTTGCCCGTCCCGGCGTCATCGGGATTGAACGGTCGGCGGTGACGTGCGGAACCGGCACTCGCTATCCATGATCTCAGAAGACCCCTCGTTATGTAGCAACGTGACTGCTGTTCGCGGGGCTCTAGCGCAAGTAGGCCTGTGGATTTCACACTCTGAAGTGCGTCAGCGATCGAAAGGCAATCGGACCTGTGCCGGAAACCGCGGGATCATCGCGCTCTTCACAAGCCGTCTACCGGCCTCGTAGAACAAGATTTCGCCCGCGTCGGTGCAGAGCCAGCACTCTCGAGCACCACGCTCGAAATAGAGCTCCTTTTTCTCCTCCATCTCGGCACCCGTGTTGGAATCCGACAGGATCTCGACCACAATTTCAGGGGATTCCGGGTAGGGGTTCGCTGCGCCGTGCCGACGCAGGAAATCGATGCTGGCCCGAGCCACATCGGCGACCTTGACGCCCGCCGAGGTGGCGACGCTGCACTCCGGAAACGCGACCCCCACACCATCAGCATGCGCGCGCAACAGAGCCTGGATCTCACCCTGAAGCAAGGAGTGTCGGTTCGACGCCGGACTCATCACAATATGCCCCCAACGGTCGGTCTCCAGCTTGAAGGGAAGATCCTTGAGCGATGGATGCGAACAGATCTCTTGCCAATTCATCGATCACCTCGGTCGAATACCCGCCGCCCTAACGATCATGGGGCGAGCCGACCCACCCCGGACGATGAAATGTCGCCTCG
>CAZOWL010000153.1:0-5843 GCA_964583605.1 uncultured Chromatiaceae bacterium
TCTATGCCTACGTGGGCAACAACCCCATCGCCTTTGTCGATCCGTGGGGGTTGGGGACGCAGCCATATGCCAACAACATTGCCGGGGGAAACTTTGCAGATGGGGGCGCTTCGAATACTGCGGCAAATGCGGCAAGCCGGGTCTTGTATACAACCAGCGATGCTATTGACCAGTATTTTACTGGCAACGGACATCCGGCCTCCCTCAGTGACGATGTCAAGCAGACGATAATGAATCACCCTAATATTATAGATCAGGTGATCAAGAACATGAATGGAACGGGAGGTCCTCCAAATAGAATCGATATAAACTTTGAGCCCGACATGAATTGGGATACCTTTCATATTGGCGACACGAAAGTGATTTACACTGAATCGTGCTCCGGCGATAGTTGCACAACGACTTTCACTGCACCCATCCATGACCAAACTGGCGCGCCTGATCGTTTTGAAGACCCCTTGGATCTTGGAGTTGAGCTTCCCGGCGGCGTGCCGTATGAATACAGAACATTTAACTGGTCTGTGACGTATCCGACGCCGTAAAAATCGAATCCAGTTTACGTCTTGGCTAAATCATGAGAAAAAAACTACTATGGCTCGCAACGTTGAACCTGGCGGCTATTGTGTGCTGGTTCCTGTATTTTGATCAGGATGAGCAATATTATTGCGGGCGCTTAAGCGAGAAGCCCCAGTTGGCTTTCGGTCTATCGCCTACTTGGTTCGATGGCGCTTTCCAGATCAACAAAGGGTACAAGGAGATTATTGGGAGCACGAGTGGCGCGAAGCCCTCGTTGGATCGATGGGTTAAGGGGTTTGAGTCGTTCAGGACTATTGTCGCATATGACGCGAGAAAAAATGCGTCTGGAATATCCTTTAGGGCCGTCGACTGGGAGGGCGAGGAGCAGGTCTACGTGCTGCGCAAATACGTTAGCCAGGACGCAAGCGAATATATCTTTGAAGTAATACCTCAAGATGTGAATCGGGATGACCATGAGTGGAAAAACGTTGATGTGTTCTCTTGCCGGGTGGGCGCATACCAAAGCTTGGCGTATCTGTTCCTTGCGCTGATTATGGTAGTTGATGTTGCGATATTGTTCAAAATGATCTTGGACTGGGCGCGCTCAAGAAGATGAGGGAAAACAGGGACGTACCACGGATTACCGCCGAGTGGTCTGGCAATACTCACAGATGCGCGAATCTACCGATTTTGAGCCAACAGCCTCAGATGCACCATGCCTCGAATGTCCGCTTTCTGGGAGCGTGCTGGATCGCCTGCGTAGCCGGTGATGTCCGCTACGCGATAGACATGCGGAGTCATAGCCGTCGCCTAGGCTGTTCAATTTCCCCTCGGAAGGCCGCGAAATGTTCATGCAGTTTTCATGTCCGGTCTCAGGGCCCGCCGACGGCGTGCGAGCATGGACGGCCCGAGGTGCGTGTGGACCCACCGCTCACCCATTCGATCGTGAGGCTGAGGGCGCGCCGAAGAAGGCGGCCCCGGATGACTTCCAAGGTCCGAATGTCGATCAGCGCCTCGTGCTCCCCGTACAGTGCGTGGAAGTGCGGCGGTGCATGCTCGCGCCAGAACATCTGAATGACGATGCCGAAGAACTGGCTGATCGTAGGCATCAATCACCTTGGCTCATACTCGGAGCTGCGTAAGCTGTGGGCGCCACCCGGGTGCCCACGCCGTCTGAGCAATGCCGCAGTGGAGGTTGGGGTTAGGAACGAACCCCAACGTCGGCGATGACCGTTTCGGCGTGCCCGACATTGACCTGTAGAGCGTGACCCAAAGTTGCCTGTCGTTTAATACCTGTGTGGTGAGGCTCCTTCGTCACCCCAACCTCCGCCCTGGCCGGCGATCAGTGCTGTGCATCGATATCGCATCGGCCCCTCGTCTAGCCGAAATCGCGGCCTTTCGCCGCACGGGCAATGCCAATGTCGACGAACGACACCGATGGCTTGGTCAGGGGATCGTCAGGTGATCAGTCAGCTCCAGCCGCCGCTGGTCGCGTTCCAGCCGGCGGAAGAATAGGGGACGTACCGCCACAACGCCATTCGGCTACGAGCCCGATAAGCTCATCGCGATCCACTTGATGATGATCTGCGACTTCGGCCAGGATACCCGCGAGGGTGCCTACGCGCAGCGGGTCGTGCGGGGTACCGTGATGTGATGCGCTCCGTTCCGCTGCGTGGTCAGCGCACATGGCTTCCCGTCTGGCGTGTCGGCATGTAACCGAGGTTGCGCAATCCCTTGATCAGTGCCGCGCCGGACAGGTCGCGCGGCAATCTCATGCCGCGATGGCCTCCTCACGGGTGATGTGAAGCCGGATCAGCGAGGGGCGGTCGGCGTCCTCGAAGTGGCATCGGACAGCGTCGCGAACCTGGTCGCGGAGTGAAGATTAAGTCGTCCGCCCCCACGTCAACTTCGCTATCGCGTGGGGCGGTGCCGGCATCCAGACCCGGAGCGCGAGGGCTCACCTCAAGATGCCCAAAGATCGTCGAGGGCGATGACGACGGCATCGAAGGGCGCGGCACGGACCTGATCGCGATCGGTAAAGCGACCAGTTTCGCGCCAGCCCCCATCACCCAGCGCATAGGTCTCCAATGTCTGCTTGCGCGGATCCAGCAGCCAAGCGAAGGCGACGCCGAAGCGGGCATAGATCGGCAGCTTGATCTCCCGGTCCTTGCTCTCGGTGGACGGGGATAGGACCTCGCAGACCCAGTCCGGCACCACCGTAAACCGGTGGCCCTCCGGCACGCTCGGCATTCGCTCGCGCCGCCAGCCGGCGATGTCCGGCACATCCACCTCGACATCCACGAGAAAATGCAGCTCGGGCTCGTCGATGATCCACCAGCCTCCGCGACCGCCGCGCCCCTTGCTGAACGGCGCAAACAGCTCCGCCCCGAGCGCGGACGCTGCATACGCGTGTCGCCCGGTGGGGCGTGGCTGCGTGTGAAGCTGACCGTTGAGGATCTCGCCGATCAAGCCGGGTGGCAGCGACTCGAGTTGTTGATAGAGCGAGGGTTGAACGCGTGCGTGCATGGGGAGGCTCTCAGTGGCAACGGCGGAACGAAAAACAGCGCGGCGCAGTTGCGAGATTAGCCATTCCACTGTCGACCGGCACAGGTTAAGGACCGGTCGAGCCCCAGTCAACGCCCCGCACACCTGGTCAGGGGACAGGCTCTACGCCTTTTGACTTTCTCGGGCAGAACCCGTCGGCATGGCCGCGACGAGCTTCTGATGCCTCTGCGGCGGATCGTCGCCTTCGACGAAGTGCGGCCTCCAGTCGTAGCCGCGCATCAGACTCGCGAGCTCGTCTTTGGGGATACGCGAGAGCAGCGTCGGGTTGTTGCTCTTGTAGCCGGTCAGATGCAGCATCGGCAGCACCTCGCCGCCGCGGGTCGGGTTCAGGAACTTGGCCGAATGCCATCTGGTGGCGAGCGGGCCGGTCCAGATCGCCGCCTGGCGGCGGCGGGCCGGCAAGATGCCGGCGCTCCTAGTGGCGGCTTCGCCGCCTGACGACTGGCTCGGTCTCTCAGCACGGTCGCTGATTGGCGCCGTTGGCAGCGACTAGACGACATCCATCTGCACGTTCTTGCGCAAACCGGCAAGACGCTGCTCGGCGCGCACGCCTGGCAGAAGGTCGAGGTATGGGCCTTGGCCGGACTCGACCTGCCCGCGGACTGGGAGTGGCGGCACAGTCGGGCCGAGATCACACCAAAAGAGGTCTAACGGATCTTCCAGCCACAGAACTGGCGTATTACGCCATAACCATATGAAATAAAATTCAAAACGGGAAAAGTGGCGGGAGCGGCTTACTGCCTACAATGCCTTGGCAGTTTGCCTGGGGAAGCGAATGCCGAGCGCCTCGAGAAGGCCGCGTTGTTCCTCGTCGGGCTGAATGAGCCGCGCATAGCGGGTGCCTTTGACGTCATAGATCAAATAGGTCAACCGGGCCAGCGCTTGCAAGGCGTCCTCGTGGGTCATGGCGTTTGGATCATCATCCGTGGTACCGAAGGCTTGATGTAATCGCCGGTCGAATAGACGAGTCATCTTCAGTGCCAACATCGCCACGAAGACGTGCGCCTTGGTGCGTTTGCCATCGCGCAGAAAGATCGGACGCACTTCCAGGAAATCCGTTTTCATCGTTCGGAATCCGCGCTCGACCTTCTGCAGATCGTGATAGCGTTCATCGACCGTCTGGGCATCCATCTGCGCGGCTGGCACGGTGGTCTCGAGCACGTAGCAGCCATCCAAGAGGGCCACCTCAGCGCGCCGCTCCGCGTCGATCTGGTAGCGGATCTGATCCTGCTCGAGCCTCAGGGTCACGAAGCCATGAAGCTTGTGGCGTTTGGCCCATTGCTCGAGCTGGCGCAGCCCGGCGGCGGGATCGGCGCGCTTGGACTGATGGACAAAGGCGTTGCGCTCGGCAATCAGCGCCTCGAGCCGCTTGAGCTTATCGGCCCGGCGGGCCCGCTCGCGCTCCTGGAGGCGCGCATTGCGCCGCACAATCAGACGCTTGCCCTCTTGGGTGACCTCGCCGATGTCCTCATCGAACAGGTCCGGTTGCAGCACCCCGTCCTTGAGCAAGGCGCGGATCTGGGGCTTCGTCAGCGCGCTGATATAGCGCCAGCCCAGCGCGCCAAGGGCCGCTTTGCCGTTGTCCTTGATCATGCCGCGATCGCCGATGAAGACCACCTCGCTGACGCCAAACTGCTGCTTGAGAAGCTCAATCTGCTCGCCGACCGTGCTCGGATCAGCGGTGTTGCCCTCGAACACCCGTACCGCCAGCGGCTCGCCGTCGGCCCCGGTCAGCAGACCGATGACGATCTGCTTTTTGCCTTTCTTGCCATCGCGGTTATAGCCGTAGTCGGCCAGCTCGTTGTGCTCGCCCTCGAAATAACTGGAGGTGACATCGTAGAGCACGATCGCCGGCGGCTCGCCGTGATCTTTCACGTACGCCTCATAGAGGCGCTTCTCAATGCGCGTCTGCTCCGTCTCGAGCCAATCGAGGGCCTCATAGAGGTCATTCTCATCGAATTCCTCCAGGCCCAGTATGTCGCTCACCGCATGCTGCTCAGCCCAGCGCACCGCCGAGAGGCGTGAGCCGCCGTGGGCGATGCGCGCCAGCACCAGAAACAGCGCCAAGCGCCCCTCCTCGGAGGGCCCGAGCACGCGGGTCATGCCGACCTGATCGGCCAGCTGCTTCAAGGCGAATAAGACCCCGAAGATCTCGCCACTGACCTCCTCGCCATCGAAGCCATCGAATTCGCCCTTCAGGGCCTTGCGCAGCGCCTCAACGCGCTCCGGTGCCCAGTGGGTGAGATTGGCAATTGTGCGGGTCTTCACCTTACCGTTATCGCGATAGGACTCGCGCAGCAGAATCGCCGGTGGGGATTTGCGATTGGGGATGGTCGCGATGTACATGCGCTCTGTATAGCGCATAGAGGCTATTGTTGCAGTGGATATAGCTTGTATTACATGCCTACAATGCTGACCGAGATCAAGTATTTTTCAAATTGCTCCAGGCCCTTAGTGCCATCAGTGACTGGAAGATCCGTCTGAGGGCCAGCGCGAAGGCGCGGGAGGCACCATTGGACCCTACCGTCGGCCCGCCAGTCCCCGACCCCACTGATGATGACGTAGGGCGGGTATCCGGCGACTATGATGCGGCTCGGGAGGCACCGCCAGACGAAAGGGGCGGAAACAGATAGGCCCGATCTACGGGTGCGGGATGCCTGTTCTCGACTCTACCAGGAGTCCCAACGGAGTCCCAACGGAGTCCCAACGGAGTCCCAACGGAGTCCCGCCGCAAGACCTAACCCGCTGGCCCCTTGATGCGA
>CAZOWL010000154.1:0-5482 GCA_964583605.1 uncultured Chromatiaceae bacterium
AGGCGGCATTTCATCATCTGGGGTGGCTCGCCTCGTCCCATGATCGTTAGCGCCGTAGCCGATCGATCTTAGCCCCTGAGCCGATCGAGCCGCAGCCGCTGGCGGTGGTCGAAGAGGCGCCGCGCACCGAGCCAGACAGCGGCGACACTCCCGAGGCCGGTCCCGGCCGCGATCAGAAACATGATCAGGAGCTGGTACTTGGCGGCCTCCATCGGCGCGGCCCCGGCCAGGATCTGACCGGTCATCATTCCGGGTAGACTGACCAAGCCCGCTGCCGCCATCGCATTGACGATTGGGATCAAGCCGGCGCGCAGTGCTTCACGGCGCTGGTCGGCGATCGCCTCCTCCCAGGTGGCCCCCAGCACCAGGCGCGCCTCGATCCGCCCGCGGGCGTCCCAGGCGCGGCGGGTCAGATCGTCGAGCGCAATGGCGATGCCGTTCATCGTGTTGCCAAGCAGCATGCCGAGGAGCGGGATGAGATATCGCGGCTCGTACCAAGGGTCCACTTGGATGATAACGGTCAGCGCGAGCAGCGTGACGCTGAACGAGGACAGGAACATCGAGACGGTCCCGATCCCATAGCCCCACGGCCCCAGATAGCCTCGTTGCTGGCGCGCCCTCACCTCCCAGCCGGCGACGGAAAGCATGATCAGGGCTAGCCCGCCGACTAGAAACGGGTTGCTCTGGGCGAACAGGGTCTCGAGGACGAGCCCGATTAAGATCAGCTGCACGGCGCTGCGCAGGGCAGCCACCAGCACGCGGCGCTCGACGCCGAGCTTGAGCCGCCAGGAGAGGAGGGCCAGCAGCGCGATCAGGCCTGAGGCCAGTGCGAGATCCCAAGGCTGGAGCCTGATCAGCGTCACGGCTCGTCCTCGAGGTGACCGGAGACGATCATCAGGCGCCGCCCGCCGAGACGGCGGCGCTGGGCGCCATCATGGCTGACCCAGAAGATCGCGGCCGCTCGGGCTCTGCGGTAGTCATTGAGCAGGTCCTCGATCCCGGAGCAGCTGGCGGGGTCGAGGTTGGCCGTCGGCTCGTCGAGCAGCAAGGCCTCAGGCTCGTTGAGGAGCAGACGCGCCAACGCGAGGCGCTGCCGCTCGCCGGTCGAGAGACGTGTCACTGACCAGTCGAGGACGTCGCGCTCGAAGCCGAGGCGAGCCAGCAGGTCGATGGGATCCGCCTGTGCCGGCCCGGGGAGGTGCTCTCCCACCCGGTCCGACCACCAGTGGGCGTCAGCGGGTAACAGGCCGACGCGGCGCCGCCAGACCGGGGCTGGCAGCTCAGAGCGAGGCACCTCGTCGAGCCAGGCCTCCCCGGGATGGGGATCCAGATCGGCGATGGCGCGCAGCAGCAAGCTCTTCCCGCTCCCAGAGGGTCCAGACAGGAGGACCAGCTCGCCGGCCCCGAGCGTTAGATACACCGGTGCGAGGCCACGCGGCTGCACGCCCGCGAGACGCAGCCGAGCCATCAGCGGCGACGGAAGAGCAGGTCGCGCACCGGGTGGCCGAGGCGCTGGCCGCGCCGCTCGAAGCGGGTCATGGGGCGTTCGGCTGGCCGCGCCGCGTACCGTCCTGGGCCGGCCAGGTTCTCGAACGCCTCGCTGAGCGACAGGGTGGCGAGCATCTGCTCGGCATATGGCTCCCAATCCGTCGCCGCATGGAAGTGGCCGCCGGGTTGGATGACCCGGGCCAGCTCGGCGACAAAATCGGCCGTGAGGATCCGCCGCTTGTGGTGGCGGGCCTTGGGCCAGGGATCGGGAAAGAAGAGCAGCACGCTGGCCAGAGACGCAGGGGGTAGCCCCTGGGCAACGAAGGGGACGGCATCGTGGCGCACCAGGCGCACATTGGTGAGGCCGCGCCGCTCGATCTCGAGCAGCAGGTGACCGATGCCCGGACGGTGGACCTCGACGCCCAGGTGGTTCTGCTGTGGGGTCCGCTCGGCCAGGGTCGCGAGTCCCTCGCCGTTGCCGAAGCCGATCTCGAGACAGACCGGGCCATCGTTGCCGAAGAGTGCCGCCAGGTCGAAGTGCCCGTCGGGCCGCCAGTCGACGCCGAAGCGCGGCCATAGTGCGGTGAAGGCACGCGCCTGGGCGGCGGTCAAACGGCCTTCGCGCAGGACATAGCTGCGGATCTCTCGCCGCGGGCTGTCGCCCGATACGGTCATAGCGCCGGACCGAAGACCGGACTTAGAAGAAGAGCCCCTCGACGGGTGAGGACGCCGAGGCGAAGCGCCTGGCTGGCATGCGCCCGGCGAGATAGGCCTCTCGGCCAGCCTCGATCGCCTTACGCATCGCCCCAGCCATCAGCACCGGCTGTCTCGCGGCGGCGATGGCCGTATTCATCAGGACCCCGTCGCAGCCGAGCTCCATTGCGATCGCGGCATCCGAGGCGGTGCCGACGCCTGCGTCAACGAGGATCGGTACGCGCGCGTTCTCAACAATGGTGCGAATGTTCAGCGGGTTGCGAATGCCGAGCCCAGAGCCGATCGGGGCGGCGAGCGGCATGACTGCGATGCAGCCCAGCTCCTCGAGTCGTTTGGCGATGACCGGGTCGTCGTTCGTGTAGACCATGACATCAAAGCCGTCCTTGATGAGAATCTCGGCGGCCTGTGTCGTCGCGATGACATCTGGGAACAGGGTCCGCTCATCGCCGAGGACCTCGAGCTTCACCAAGCCGTGTCCATCGAGCAGCTCCCTGGCGAGACGGCAGGTGCGCACGGCGCTGTCCACGTCGTAGCAGCCCGCCGTGTTCGGCAGTATCGTGTAGCGTTCCGGGGAAAGCACATCGAGGATGTTAGGCTGCCCCGGGGTTTGACCCATGTTCGTACGTCGGACCGCCACCGTGACGATCTCGGCGCCGCTCGCCTCGATCGCTTCGCGGGTCTGATCCATGTTCTGGTATTTGCCGGTCCCCACCAGCAGGCGCGAGTGGAATTGACGGCCGGCGATGATCAGGGGGTCGTTATGGCTGGATTGGGTCGTCATGAGGGGCTGTGGATCCATTGTTTGACGGTTGCTATCAGGATAAACGATCTTCGTGACGCGGCGAGAGGCTCATCCGCCGCCCACGGCATGGATGATCTCGACACGATCCTGCGGGGCCAAGCGATGCTCTGGGAAGCGGCTGCGCGGGACCAGTTCTTGGTTGATCTCGACAGCCAGGCGCTGGCCGCTGAGGTCGAGGTGCTCGATGAGCTCGGCCAAGGTTAGGCCGTCGCCTACCTCGGTGTGAGTGCCGTTAAGCTGGATTTCCATAGCCTTGTCCTCTGACGATTGCCGATAATGGGTACTGAGACACAGCGCGCGACCTTGGAGCGGTGACCGAAGGCGTGCCGTCGTCCGGGGAGAGCCGAGCCGCATACCAGCGAGGAGACTACTGTGAGCCGACGGTCGGAGGATCTCATTTCGGTCGAAGACGCCCGCACGTTGGACGGCCTCTTCTTCCAACGGGCTCAGCGATCCCCGGAGCGAGCTGCGTATCACTACTTCGACCGCAGCGCCGGCGCGTGGCAGCGCCTTACATGGCGTGAGGCCGGCGACCAGGTCCGGCGCTGGCGCGATGCGTTGGCGACTGAGTCGCTGCAGCCGGGAGATCGGGTCGCCATGCTGCTGCGCAATTGCCCGGAGTGGGTCTTCTTTGACCAGGGGGCGCTTGCCCTTGGTCTCGTCACCGTGCCGCTCTACACCGATGACCGACCGGAGAATGCGGTTTACATCCTCGAGGATGCGGCGGTCAAGGTCTTGTTGGTCCAGGATGCGCCGCGTTGGCGGCGGCTTGCCGAACTTCTAGGCGATCGGCCGCAACCGGCACGGGTGATTCTTCTCGAATCGAGCGTCGAGGCGCACCGTGCGGCCGCGACCGACGATCGCGTCGTCGTGGCCGAGAGCTGGCTGCCCAGTCAGGGGTCTGCCTGGTCAGCGCCAGTCGCCAGTCCAGGCGACCTGGCCACCATCGTCTATACCTCGGGGACGACCGGTCGTCCCAAGGGCGTCATGCTGACCCACTACAACATCTTGAGCAACGCTCACGCCAGCCTGACCGTCATCGATTGTGACCAGGATGACATCTTCCTGTCGTTTCTGCCCTTGTCGCATACGTTGGAGCGAACCGCCGGCTATTACCTGCCGATCATGACGGGTGCTGCCGTTGCCTATGCACGCTCCGTTGGCCAGCTGGCCGAGGATCTGCAGACCGTGCGTCCAACCGGCCTTGTCGCGGTCCCGCGCGTGTTCGAGCGGATCTACCAGCGGCTGCAGCAACAGCTCAAAGGCCGTTCCTGGCTGGCGCAGCGACTCTTCCACCTGGCCGTCGCGAGCGGCTGGATGGCCTTCGAGCGCGGCCAGGGGCGATGCGGCTGGCACCCGATGCTGGTGCTCTGGCCTGTGCTGCGCCGGGCGGTGGCGAGTCAGGTGTGGGCGCGCCTCGGCGGGCGCCTGCGCCTGGCGGTCAGCGGCGGGGCGCCTCTGCCCAAAGAGGTGTCTCGACTGTTTCTCGGCCTGGGTGTGCCCCTGGTCCAGGGCTACGGTCTCACCGAGTGCGGGCCCGTCGTCAGCGTCAATCCGCTTCACGACAACCGCCCGGACAGCGTCGGGGTCCCGTTGCAGGGGCTCGAGGTGCGCGTTGGCGACGAGGATGAGCTGTTGGTCAAGGGGCCGAGCAATACCCCCGGCTATTGGCAGAACGAGGCCGCGACGGCCCGCCTGATCGACGCCGACGGTTGGCTTCACACCGGCGACCAGGCCCGCATCGAGCACGGGCATATCTTCATCACCGGGCGTCTCAAAGACGTGCTGGTCCTGTCGAACGGCGAGAAGGTACCGCCCGCGGATATGGAGATGGCCATCGGCCTCGACCCGCTGATCGAGCAGGTGATCGTGCTGGGCGAGGGGCGACCCTTTCTCAGCGCAATCCTGGTCCTCGACAGCGAGCTCTGGAAGGGTTTGGCGCGCGACTATGGGTTGGACCCCAAGACGACAAGCAGTCTCGACGATCCCCAGCTGAACAAGGAGATGTTGAAGCGATTACGGAAGGCGCTGCGCGACTTCCCGGGCTACGCCAAGATCCGTCGGGTACTGCTCACGCTGGAGCCATGGTCGGTCGAGAACGGACTCCTCACTCCGACCTTGAAGACCAAACGCAACGCGGTACTCGAGCGCTATTCGGAGCAGCTGGAGCAGCTCTACGGTGATCGGGTCTTCAGCTGATGCTCGGCAAATCCAACACCGGATGTATTCCGATGGGGGTAATGCAACGCCATTCACAACCTGCCGCGTGCTGACCGGTGGGAGCGCAACGACGGCTAGCCAGCTAGGCTCCGGTGGCATAAGCCGCCACAATTGCCGCGTTTCCCCCAGCCGATTGCTCCGCGAGCTGCGCCAGCGTCGGCGGCGGCGGGCGGCGTTGCGCCTGCGGTAGAGTAAGCGTTTAGCCCCCCCGGGTTTTGGGACGCGATACCGTTTGCCGTGATTAGGCAGCGGCGGGCA
>CAZOWL010000155.1:0-5246 GCA_964583605.1 uncultured Chromatiaceae bacterium
TTCCGCCTGCATCGCCTGGATCCACTGTGGATGCTGGTAACGCGCGCGCAACTCGGTGGCGAGGAAGCGGGCCGCCGAGTCGATCCGGTCCTGCGCGTTCGGGTCACGCAGATTGCTGATGTAGAGGCTCGGACTCTGTCCGGTCAGGTGGCGGACCGCGAGCGCGAGGCCACCGAGATACTGGAACGGATCGTCGGTCGTCAGCATCCCGTAGAGGTTCGATGAGCGCGACAGCACCGCCCCGTCAACCCCCTCGAGCTGCTGCGCATAGAGATTCAGCCCCTCCGGCTTGCGGCCCCACCGCGCGGTATCTGGACCGTAGGTGTATTGCATCCGCGCCAGATAGAGCTCGGCCAGTTTCGCCTCGTCCTCCCAGGTATCGGAGGCGAGCGTCGCCTCGTCGAGATTCGTGCCGTAGGTGCCGCTCTGGCTCGAGAAGATGCGGGTCAAGGCCAGATCCCGGGCCTCGTCTTGGGCCATCCCCTCGGCCAAGAAGCGGCTCTCCAACGCCAGGGTGTTGGCCCGCACCGCGTTGTCGGGTTCGTCGAGCTCGGCGACACGGGCCACGGCCTGCGCGATGTGAGTCATCAGGTTCGGAAAATGATCGCGGTACAGGCCCGTCGCCGAGACCACGACGTCGATCCGCGGCCGACCCAGCTCCTCGCGCGGGATCACCTCGATATCGGTGATGCGCCCGCCCCGATCCCAGATCGGACGCACACCGAGGGCATGGAAGACCTGCGCCTCGAGCACACCCAGATGGCGCATCGCCTCGACCGACCACAACGAGAACGCGAGCTTCTCCGGCGGGCGGCCCTGCTCGGTTCGGTGCGCCTTGATCAGCGCGGCCAGCGCCGCCCCGCCCGCGATATAGGCCTGCTCGGTCGGCAGCTTGGACGGATCGAAGCCATAGTGATTGCGGCCGGTCGGCAGGCTCTCGGGGTTGCGGATCGGATCGCCGCCGTAGCGGGTCGCCAGGTAACGCCCATCGAGGGCGGTCGAGAGCCCGGCCAGCTCCTCGGCGGCCGCGAGTCTTGCGTAGTAGTCACGGGCCAGCGCAACCAGCTCCGCGGATTGCGCGTCGACGACCGGCTCGTCCTCGAGCAGATGACGTTCGAGAAAACGATAGGGTTCGGTCTCGGTCAGGCGCTGATAGTCGTCGACGAACAGCTCATCCGGCTCATCGATCGGCAGCAGCCGGTACAGATCCTCGCCGAGCATCTGCATGACCGTGGTCAGACGATGGCTCGACGCCGGTGCCACGCCCAGGGTATGCAGGCCAAGCGGTTGCGCCGACTGGGCAAGATCATGCAGGTAGTCGTGCAATTCCCGCTCGAAGCCGACGAAATCCGCGGCGGCATCATCCACGGACCAGCCGAGATCCTCGAGCAGGTTGAGTTGCCCGGCCTGACGGATGATCGCCTGCTCGGTCTGCAACTTGACCGCACCCTGATCGAGCAGCTCCCACTCGTGAATCAGATCGTGCAATGGCATCAGCTCTTGATGCAGCCCCGCCGGGGCGAAGGGCGGGGTCTGATGGCTGATGGTCACGGCCCGACCACGTCGCTTCGCCTGCGTCGCCTCGCCGATGTTGTCGACGATGTAGGGATAGGCCACCGGCAGATCGCCGAGCACCAGGTAGGGGTCATCATGGATCGACAGGCCGCGCTCCTTGCCCGGCATCCATTCTTGGGTGCCATGGGTCCCCAGATGGATCAGCGCGTCGGCACCGAACACCTCTCGGACATAGAGGTAGCTGGCCAGATAGAAGTGATTCACCGGGACGCGGGAATCGTGATAGATGGACCGCTCCGCGGGTTCGCCGGCCTGCCCGCGCGGCGGCTGCGGCAGCATGATCAGGTGGTCACGCGCGATGCGCGGGATGACGAAGAAGGCCGACCCTTCGTCCTCGATCACCATCGGGCTGTCGCTCGCCCGCCCCCAGCGCGCGTCGATCCGCTCGCGCACCTCGCCCGGCAGGGTCGCGAACCAGGCCTCGTAATCGGCCAACGGCAGGCGATCGGCCAGGCCCCGTTCGAGCAGTCCACCGACTTCCTCGGGTCGATAGAAGGGTGCCAGCAAGGCCGGCCCCTCGGCGATCATCTGCGCCTCGTCGACCGGCGCGACCCGATAGCCAGCCTCGGCCAGCGCCTCGCTCAGGACAGCCAGGCTGCGCGGCACATTGAGGAACGAGGCCGCGAGGTTCTTCTCCCCGGGCGGGTAGTTGTAGAACATCAAGGCGACCCGCTTATCGGCATGGGGCCTGTCGCGCAACCGAGCCATACGCAACGCCTTGTCGACCAGCGCCTGCGCCTGCTCGGGGATCGCGACGAGGCGCCCCTCCTCGACAGCGGCCACCACCAGCGGATCGATCAGACCGGCCTGTTCCGGGATCGCCAGGTAGAAGGGCACCCCGCCCATCGGAATCCCCTCGTCGCTGGCCGCCCACTCGGCCGCATCGCCACCACGCCAGCTGATCGCCTGCATGACGGGCACATCGAGGCGCACGTAATCCTCGCTACGCTCACCGAGGTACATGACCTGGTAGTTGATCAGCACATCGATCGCCGCTTGGCCATCCTGGAAGACGAGATCGAGATCGCCCGGGCTTGGCATGACCGGATGGTAGAAGACGACCGGCAAGGCCCCGGCCGCCTCGAGCCGCGCGATCAGGTCGTCGACGAAATCGGTCACGGCGTTCGAGACGGCGGTGTGATGGATCGCCACCCCGATCCGCGGCCGTGATGCGGCGCGCTCGGGGCCAAGCCAGGCGAGGTACTCGGCGAGATCGCCCAGCACGAGATCTGGATGCCGCGGGTGGTAGATCCCCTTCTCGGGGAAGACCAATGGCGGTGGCACCGCGACCTGGCCATCGCCCCACAGCTGATGCTTCAGATACGCGAACAGCCGCTCGAAGTTGGTCACCCCGCCTTGGCGGTAATAGTCGTAGAGGATCTCGACCCGATCGGTGTCGAGCCCATCGGACCGCGGACCCTGCGCCGCGACCAACAGCCAGGGAATCCCGGTCTCCTCCAGCACCGCCCCCGCCGTTTCGAGGACTTGTTCGGCATCGCTCTGGCGCGGCGTGTCGAGCAACGCCAAGCGAGCGCGCGTCAAGGTCCCCGCGAGCCGCGTGAGATCGGTGTCGTCCAGATTCACCACGGCCAGGTTCAGGCCGCTGCCGCGCGCCGCCTCGGCGACGGCGTCGAATTTGCCGGCCAGCACGAAATCATTGGTCAGGATCACCAGATCCGGGGCCGGCTCGCCCGCCCCCCGCAGCGCCGTTGGCGGCTTGATCAGGAACACCAGGATCAACGCCAAAATCGAACCGAGCAGAAGCCACTGGGTGGCCGGCCAGCGGTTACCGATACCCGTCATGCGATACTCCAAGGATGATGGCTAGTCGAACTGCGCTTGCAGACTGGCGTAGAGGAAGCGACCCCGTTCCGCATAGCCGAAATCGGCGGATTTCTCGAGCGGGTTCTCGTCGGTCAGGTTCTCGACCCCGAGGCCGAGCTCGATGCCGGGCCCGACTGCCTTGCGGACATTGAGGTGCACCAGGGTGTAGTCGGGCAGGTCGTAGCGCGTCGTGCCGGCGCCGTAGAGCACCTGAGAGCCCGTGGCCGGGCACCGGCACGAAGGTCAGGGACCCGGTCGCAGCCAACACGTCTTTGCCTTCGAGCTCCGTCAAACGCCGGTCCGACTTCAGCGCCGTATCATCGACCCGCCTCGTCAGCGTCGAGAGCTTGAGACCCAGGCGATCGTCGACCAGCGGTCCCGAGACCGATGCCGAGAGCTGGTATTCATCGCCGCCGCGCCCGTGATCCGTCACACCGCCCAGGACCCAAACGGCCCCGCGCCAGGTCTCGCTGACCGGTCGCGTGATGACGTTGATGACGCCACCCATCGCATCGGTGCCGTACAGCGCCGACAAGGGGCCACGTACGATCTCGATCCGTTCGACGTCGGGCAGCGGCACCCAGGCGTAGCCGTAGTCCGAGTGACCGATGTATTCGTCGGTCGCCGTCACACGGCGGCCATCGGTCAGCAAGAGGACGTGTTTGCTATCGAGCCCACGGATGTTGACGACCCGCCGTCCCCCGAGACCGACGCCGCGGATGGTCACACCCGGCGCCTCGCGCACGGCGTCGAAGACGTCCCGAGCCGGCGAGGCGTCCAGTTCCTCGCGGGTGATGACGGTGACCGAGCCCGGCGCATCGCGCACATCGCGTTCGGTCAGGGTCGCCGTCACGACTAACGGCGGCAGTTGCGCAGGCGCGGCGGCGAAGACCAGCGACGGTATCGCAAGCGACCACGCCGACATGACGACCGATCGCGCGCGCCGCCGACGGGGGCGAGATGATGTCGCTTTGCATGCGTTGGATTGAGAATCAGATGCAGCCATAACGCCTCCGCGATGGCCGCCCTCGAAAGGCGGCACGGATTTCGACACATGGCTGCCTGACCCCTCGGAACGCGATGCGAACAGCGGGAATCAGGTGGCTAGATGCGGCCGCGATGAGTGGCCTTCCGGGCCACACCACGAGACCAAGACGAGGCTACGCCTCCCGCGCTGCCGGACCATCTTGACCCGCTCGAACACCTCGAATCGTTCAAGGCCCCTCACGTAACGCGGATGCTAATCGTTGCTCTTTTTTCTTGCAAGAGATCGAAATCGAAGGGCTGCCGCGGATCGGCAATGGCAGTCAGCGCGAATCTCATCGTGAGAAGCCGGTCCAGGTCCGTCTCGGCGGGAGAACCAAGCCCGAGCCGGCCTTGGCTAGCGCAGCGCGAATTGCACCGGGACGACGATCTCCAGGGTCGAGTCCGACATCGACGGGGGCATCGAGGGCAGGGGTTGCGCCCGCTTGATCATGTCTTGCACCTCCTGATCGAGCAACGTGTGTCCCGAGCTCCGGCGGATCTCATAGCGCAGCACCCTCCCCTGCCGGTCCATGACGAAGTACAGTAAGGCGGTCCCCTCCTGCCGCCGGCGCCGGGCCCGGTTCGGGTACTTCTTGTGCCTTTCCAACCAGGTCTGCAGCGTCGCCATGTAGTTGGCCGTCCCGACCTGGCCGCCGCCAGCAGTCCGGTCTCCGCCACCCTGTTGACTGCCCTGGCGTGAGCCCGTGTCGCTGGATCGGCCCGCGGGCGCCTCCGAGCGCGGTGCGCGGCTTGGCTCGAGCGGTTGGCGGGCCGGCTTCGGAGGCGGGGCCACCGGCTTCGGTTCCGGCTTGGGCTTGGGC
>CAZOWL010000156.1:0-4760 GCA_964583605.1 uncultured Chromatiaceae bacterium
TGAGGTTAGGCTGTTCTACCGTCGATCAATCAGCGGCAGAACGGTTTCGCCCTGAATGGGTGACTCCTCCCCTCGATAGATGGCGTCACGCCGATCGCCGCGCGAGGTAACGTGGTAGAGCCCGCCGGCCAACTCGATACGAAGGGGTCGGCCCATGACCTAAGTTTAGTCGGGCGGTGCTGGATTGCAAGACCTGACCCCATAGGTGACCCCATAGGCCTGACCTAGGCCCCCTTTCATGAGAGACAAAAGGCAAGACTTGACCCCGTTCTGCGTGACCGCGTTCTGCACGGGATGACCGAACCCCTCCGCAGCCGCCGGAACAGCCGGCCGGCGCGGTGGCTCTCGGCAAGTGGCGGAACCGCCATCGCGTTCAGCCTTACGCGGGTTAGCCATTGCCGGGTTGTAGTTGACTGACGACGTCTGCCAACGAGGTAGAAGCCGCAGTACCCTCCACCTCTTTGGCGCTGCGGAGATCTTGAAGATCCTGATAATCTTCAAGAGCTTCTGCGACGGCCCGAAACTCGTCGATGGGAAGGACAACGTACTCTTCGGAGCCCTCTCGCCCTATGAACTGAGGATGTAGATTCATCGATCACCTCTTGGAGTAGACGTGCTTTCGGTGCATCACACGGTAGACAACGACCGTATCGTCTTCAACCTCGAAAAGCACCCTGTAGTCGCCCGCGCGAAGCCGATACTCTGGGGTGAAATTGGTGAGCCGCTTTATGTTGCCCGTAAGTCCATGCTCCAGTTCCTGGAGTCTTGCGACAATTCGAGAGGCGTCCTGTTTCTGAAGGCCACGCAGATCCTTTATTGCCTGGGGCTTCAGTTCGACCTTCATAATTGAAATGCCCAGCTTCTGACGCTGCGCTTATTGGCTAACGCCAGCCATCACCGGCGCACGCCTTTGGCGCGTCCGGTGTATGGTTCCGTTAGGCAAAAGGCAAGACCTGACACCCTCCCCCCACCTCCGGGACCATTTTGGCCTGCATGACGCACGGATCAGCCGTATCGTTCGCGCAGCCGAAGAGGCAAAAGCCAAGACCTGACACCATCTGCACGCGCATCGGCTGCAAACGCCCGGCTTTCCAAGCCGAGGGCGACGACGTCATCGTAGCGCATCTCCCAGAGCTTGTGCCGAGGACGCCAGATGCCTCCGGCGCCCTTCACCTTGGCGCGCAGGTCGCTCTCCCAATACTCAACCCGCACGGCCAGCACTTTTGGTTGCGCTGGCGGCAATGGGCGGACGGTGTGCTGGCCGTGGCCTTCGTGCTGCGCCTGGACTTCCTCTTCAATGAGCTCCACGGTGGTATAACGCTGGCCGGTCTCGGGATCGTACCGGTGTCGAACACAGATCAGCCGATCGCCGTATTTGTCAGCGAACTTCTTGGTGCCCTTCTGCCCAGGTCGCAGTGTCGTCTGTGTGATCAGCATCGACGAAGCTCGCCGTCAACGGAATCGGCCCTTTAAATAAATCTGTCCCCTTTTTTAGAAGTCCGTCAAGGCGGCGGCGCAGCGAGCAGGTATCGCGAAGAAGGTCAATTGCCATGGCCTTCGTCACTCGTTCGCGACGCACCTGCTCGAATCCGGCTACGACATCCGCACCGTGCAGGAGCTGCTCGGGCACGCGGACGTGTCGACGACGATGATCTACACGCACGTGCTCAACCGGGGAGGACAGGGCGTGCTGAGTCCGCTGGACGGGTTGGGCTGAAGGCGTCAGCGGCGTGCTCGACGGTCTGGCTCAGATCTACCGTCGATCTCGATGCTTCGTTGGGCGGTACCGTCGCCGAGCTGGGGCTCGGCGCGCCCGGCCGGCGCGATGTCGAGATTTCTCGTGCAGGGGGCGTATCCTGTCGCGGACAGGCGGACCCGGAAGGATCCGGACGCGGTGTGCGGGGCGGGAAGCGGCGGGCGATTACAATGAATCTCGCGTAGCACGTTCGCTCCCTCGCCCTCTGGGAGAGGGTTGGGGTGAGGGAACGATCAGGGGCGAGGCGACAGGTCATCATCTGGCTCGCCTCGCCTCATGCTCGTTAGCGCGCCTCAGGCGCTCAGCAATGCTCGAGCCCGCTCGACGACGGCATTGGTCCGCGTGTGTGGCCCATTCATGTAATAGAGGCTCGTTGCGAGGTAGCGGGTGCGCCACAGGGCTGGTAGGTCCCGGCCGTTGATAATGGCCGCCTCGGTCAGCTTGTAGTCGTGGTAGCCGAGGTTCCGTTCGACGGTGTAGTGCCGGCAGCGCGCGATGAAATGCGGCAGGCTGCCCGGCCGTTGCAGATAGGCGAGCGCCTTGCGTGCGGCGAGGTCGCGGTCGGCGTCGAGCGTGGCGAAGACCTCGGCAACGGCCTCATCGGGTGTCCCGTCGAGTCTGGCCGGCTCGAGGCCGTCGATAGCGAGCCCTCGCGCCCGGTCACCGAGCTGCTCGCGGAAGAGCGCGATGAAGGCGGCGGCCTGCAGAATCAGCCGCCGGCGCGTCAGATCATCGCCGGTGTGCCGGTAGCCATATCGCAGGGCCTCGGTTGTCGTGTTCGCGTGCACGGCGATGATGCCAGAACGCCGGAGCATCTGCTCGCCCGCTGAGGCGATGATCGCCGTCCACACGGTCTGCGGTGCCACACCTCGGCGCAGCTCGGCGGCCGCGGCCAAGACACACGCATCCGGATGCCCCTCGCGCAGGACCGCGAGCAGTCGCGGGACCGCATCCGGATCGTCGGCGCCTTCTGACCAATCGGCCGGCAGGGCGTCGGCCGTGCTGAGATGCGCGCGCCAGTGGTGGTCGGCGGGCAGGTCGTGCGCGGCCGGATTCAGCTCGTTGTGATGGTTCTGCAGCGCATAGGTCAGCGAGCGCAGCAGCGGCTCGGCCCGCGACCACCCCAGCGTCTCGAGCAGCCGATGGCAATTCGCCACCGTGATGGCCTTGTGGCCGATGCTGCGGAAATCCCTGGCACCGAACTGAAACAGCCGGTCGAAGATCCGCTGGCTTGGTGCGGCGCGGAGGAACCCCACGACGGCGGTATCGGCGGCCTCGGCGTCCCAGGTCTCCATCGCCTCGACAAAGGCCTGCTCGGCCCGCTCAGGCGACGGCATCTCCGTCTTCGCCACGGGGCCCAGCTGCCAGTCACCGCGCCGACGCTCGTCGGCCTGCGCGGCCTTCAGTGTGTCCGCAGCCCAAAGGAGCGGGATCCAGCGCTCCGTGCCGGTGCGCTCGCGTGCCGTGAGATCGACCGCGTGCAGGACCATGAAGGCGTGGTATTTGAAGCCGACGAAGGGGTAAGGCGACACGGCGCGAGCCGTGGCCTCCGCCGTCGCGCCGAGGAGGTCGGCATAGGTCAGGCCGGCGCGGATGCGCACGACCAACCGCTCCAACAGGGCATCACGCGGCGAATCGAGCAGCAGAGAGACGAGCTCGTCCGGTCCCATCGCGCGGCCATCGAAGGTGTTTCGTGGCTCGGCGCCGACCGGGCCCCGCAGCATGGAGAGGAGGACCGGCCCGAGCGAGCCGAGCAACAGTGTCCGTCGGCGGATCATACCCATTGAGACCAGTCGCGGTAGCGATCGTTCTGGAGGCCAGCGCTGCAGAGCTGGCGAGGTGCCTGGCGCGGTCCGCTACCTCGCGCCGCTCGGAGCGGATGGCTATCCGCCGGGACCTGGCCTGTTCAGCCAGTCGTCGTCGCGGGCCCGGGCGCACGGCCGAGGATGCGGTCAGCGACGCGAAAGGCATTGGCATAGATGGTCCAGATGTAGGGGACGCTACCACCGGTCGGCATGAAGCTGCCGTCCGTGACGTACAGATTCTCGGCCTCGTGGGCGCAGCAATCCGGATCCAGCACCGAGGTGGCGGGGTCGGTCCCGAACCGGCAACCGCCGGCCATGAGGTTGGCCGGAGGGGCGCCACTGATGCGCGAGCGCACCCGCACGGCGCCCATCTCGCGCAGCACCTGCTCGCCCTTGGCCGCCAGATAGCGGCCGACCTCAAGATCATGAGGATGATGACCGATACGCATCCGCGCGACCGGGATGCCCCAGCGATCCTTGACGGCCGGATCGAGCGTGACGAAGCAGTCGGCAGTGGGGAGCCAATCGCAGAAGACCTCGAAGCGCAGCGTGCGGTCGGCACGGAACCAGCGCTCCAGACGGCGTTTCAGCGGCAGCCCCCAGGTCAGCTCGCCATCGCTATCCCACTTGGCCGTGACGATTTGCCAGCCCGCCGGGGAAGCGCGGCCCGACAGACGTGAGTGCCAGCCGGCTCGTCTCGACCGCCTGGCAGGCGACGACGAACAGACCGGCGGTCACCTGCCGACATCGACCCTGCTCATCGACGTACTCGGCGGCCATGACGCGGCCGCGTCGGTCGCTGATCAGCCGATGCACCTTGGACTTCGCGCGGATCTCGCAGCGCCCGCTCGCCGCAGCTGGCTCGAGGAGCGCCGCCCGAGCCCCGCCCTTGGCCCCGCTGGAGCAGCCGAAGCTGCCGCAGTAGCCCGAATACTCGCAGGCCCTCCGGCCGTGCGCGGGACGGGATAGGATGGCGCGTGGGACACGCAGCGCGTGGAAGCCGAGCCGCTCGCAGGCGTCATCGATCCACGCCGAGACCGGATGCTCGGCCGTCGGAGGAAAAGGGAAATCGGCGTGGGAGCGGGGCTCCAGCCCAGGATGCGGCGCGACGCGGCGCGAGACGCCGACGAGGCGTTCGACGAGGTCTTACCATGAAATTCGCGAAGCACGTTCGCTCCCTCGCCCTCTGGGAGAGGGTT
>CAZOWL010000157.1:0-4534 GCA_964583605.1 uncultured Chromatiaceae bacterium
ACCCGTCGGCACTCTCCAACGGAATTTTCGGGGCTCAACACCTTCAAGGTCGGCTCCACCCGTTACCTTTGCCCCTCGCCTGCTTTCGCGCCTACGCATCGACGCGGCTGTTACCAGCCGCGCCGCCAGGCTCGATACTAGGCTCGCGGCTCACGACCACCCAGGCGGGACTCTCACCCACTAGAACACGCGGCCTTGCCAGGCCGCACCGACCCCAGCTGCATGCGCCCCGAGGGTGGCGCGCAGTCGGCCGAGCAGGGCCGTGGCCGGGGTGCGGCCGGGCGGCTCCAGGTGCCGGAAGAGCGCGGGGGAGATCTCCGGGGCGGCGAGATCGAGGGTGCAGACCTCGCCCGAGCGCACGGCGACCTCCCGACTGGGGTCAAGTCTTGCAATCACGCATATGCTCGATTTCAAGACTTGACTCCTTCCCGATGCTGTTCCGGGCAACTTTGTCCCGGGCCTACTCGGGCTCGATCAGAGATACTCAGAGGATAGACTGGCTCACGAGCAGCGGCGGTAAGACATCATCGACCAGATGCGCGGCGGTCTCAGCCATGCGGTGGGCGTAACAGGACGGGCACACCGCTTGCCCCTTGCACGAGGAAGCGACGAGAAAATCATGCCCACAGTCCGGGCAGCGGGCACGGGCAAAGCCGTAGGCCAGGATGCCGCATTCCAGGTCGTGGCGGTCCAAGCGGGCTGGCACCCGCTCGGGATAACGGCGACAGTACGGAACAGCTTGGCATCCCTGAGAAACGATCAAGCATGCGTCGCTGGACGTGCAAAGGCGCTCGGATATCCTAATCCGTTCGGCGCAACAACCACCCTGGGGCTATCCAGCGGAACTTGATGATGGAGTATAACGGCAAGCGCGCCCTGGAACTGTTGCGACTGGGCACCGGCCTACCCAAAGCCGAATTCAGGGAAGGACAAGAAGATGCGATTCGCCATGTTATTGCTGGTGGGCGACGCGTGCTGGTCGTGCAGAAGACAGGATGGGGCAAGAGCTTTGTCTACTTTGTCGCGATCAAGCTCCTGCGCGAGGCAGGCCTGGGTCCGGCGCTGCTAATATCGCCGCTTTTGGCCTTGATGCGCAACCAGATTGCGGCGGCCGAGCGCATGGGGCTTCGCGCCGCGACGATCAATTCCGACAACAGAGACGACTGGTCGAGCATCGAGCACGATCTGATCACCGGGATGGTCGATGTGCTGTTGATCCACCCGAAGCGGCTGGCGAACGCGCATTTCGTAGACGAGGTCTTGTCGGCTGTCGCAGGGCGCATCGCTTTGTTGGTGATCGACGAGGCCCACTGCATTTCGGACTGGGGCCATGATTTCGTACCCGAGTATCGCTTGATCGAGCGAATCGCAAAGACCCTGCCCGTCAATCTGCGCCTCCTCGCCACCACTGCCACCGCGAACAACCGGGTCATGGACGACCTGCGCAACGTGCTCGGCCCCGCGTTGACCGTGCAGCGCGGCGACCTCAATCGCCCGTCGCTGGCGTTGCAGACCATCCGGCTCGGTAGTCAAGCGGAACGCCTGGCGTGGCTTGCAGAGTGGATTCCCGCGCTGCCAGGCAGCGGCATCGTCTACACCCTGACAGTCCGAGATGCCAACCGCGTAGCCGGGTGGCTGACGATGCAGGGTACTGATGTCGCCGCCTACACCGGAGAAAGCGGAGAGGTCCGCCCCGAGCTCGAACAGGCGCTGCTGGAGAATCGTGTCAAGGCTCTCATCGCCACAACAGCGCTCGGCATGGGCTTCGACAAGCCTGACCTGGCCTTCGTCATCCACTTCCAGTCGCCGGCCTCAGTGGTGCACTACTACCAGCAGGTCGGCCGCGCCGGTCGCGCATTGGCTGGAGCGTATGGCGTCCTGCTTGCGGGCGACGAGGATAAGGACATCACGAGCTTCTTCATCGACAGCGCCTTCCCCAGCGAACAGGAGGTGCGCATGATACTGGACGCGCTGGAGCGGCATCCTCGCGGCCTATCGCTCCCCGAGATGGAGGGCCAGGTCAACCTGAGCCACGGGCGCATCGAGAAGACCGTCTTGCTGCTTGCGCTCGAATCACCCGCACCGATCGTCAAGCAGGGTGCCAAGTGGCAGCTGACCGCGGCGCGACTTAGCGGTGGGCTGTGGGAACGCGCAGAGCGCCTCACCGCACTGCGGCGTGCCGAGCAAGCGCAGATGCAGGCTTACATCGGGCTCAAGTCCGGGCACATGGCTTTCCTAATCAGGGCCCTGGACGGCGCTCCCGGACAGGAGACCGCACCGCCGCTTCCACCACTGCCAACACGCGTAGACCAGGCACGCGTGCGCGAAGCGGTCGCCTTCCTCAGGCGCACCAGTCTCGTTATCGAGCCGCGGAAGCAATGGCCCGCCGGCGGCCTAAGCCGATATGGCGTCAACGGCAGAATCCGCGCCGACGAGCGTGCCGAGCGGGGCCGCGCGCTCTGCGTCTGGCGAGATGCCGGATGGGGCGAGCTGGTCTTCCAAGGAAAGTATCGGGAGAGACGGTTCAGCGACCAGCTGGTCGGTGCCTGTGTCAAAATGCTCGAAGACTGGCGTCCGGCACCGCCGCCCGCGTGGGTCGCCTGTATTCCATCGCTGCGCCACCCCGATCTGGTGCCGGATTTCGCCCAACGGCTAGCAGCCGCGCTGGAATTGCCTTTTGCCTACGTACTGACCCCAACCGAGCAGCGCCCCGAGCAGAAGGCCATGGCCAACAGCGCCCAGCAGGCCCGCAACTTGGACGGGGCGCTGACCATCACCGGGACGGTGCCTTCAGGAGCCGTGCTGCTGATCGACGACATGGTCGATTCTCGTTGGACCCTGACCGTCGCCGCATGGCTACTGCGTACCCACGGCAGCGGCCCGGTCCGGCCGCTGGCCCTTGCCTTGACTGGACACGATTGATGCCCGAGCTCTCACCGAACACAAAGGCCATCCTGCTGCTGACCGCTCCGCTGATCATCGGTCGCGAGCGCGGCGCGGTTGCGCCGCTGACACCTGCGCAGTACCGCGATCTCTCGCGCCACCTGTGGGAACGTCAGCAACAGCCATCTGACCTCATCGACCAGGAGTCGAACGGCACGCTTGAGGCCGCTGCTCAGGCATTAGCCCCAAAGGTCGACGAAGAACGGCTGCGCGCGCTGCTGAGCCGCGGCTTTCAGCTCAGCCAGGCCATCGAGCGCTGGCAAGCCTGTGCCATCTGGGTGGTCAGTCGAGCCGACCCGCACTATCCGCGCCGGTTGAAGATGCGGCTTAAGGATGTTGCACCGGCCATCCTCTACGGTTGCGGCGAGCGCGGACTGCTGGAGGCCGGGGGCCTCGCGGTGGTCGGTTCCCGTCACGTCGACGACGCGCTGCTGCACTATACAGAGTCGATCGGCCGGCTCGCGGCGGAGGCCGGCAGACCGATCGTTTCGGGGGCCGCCCGCGGCATCGATCAAGCCGCGATGAACGGCGCGCTGTCGTCCGGCGGCCGCTGCATCGGGATCGTCGCCGCGGACCTCGGGCGTGCCTCGGTGCAACGCGAGCACCGCGACCTGATTCTCGATCAGCGACTGGTGCTCATTTCGCCCTACGACCCGACCGCCGGGTTTAACGTCGGCAACGCCATGCAGCGCAACAAGCTCATCTACGCCCTCGCCGACGCCGCCCTCGTCGTCAACAGCGACCACGGCAAGGGAGGCACGTGGACCGGCGCCGTCGAGCAGCTCGACAAGTTCCGCTGCGTCCCTCTCTTCGCGCGCAATGCCGACGGCAACAAGGGGCTCGTGGCCTTGCGACAAATGGGCGCTCAGCCATGGCCGGAGCCGAGCACGCCGCGCGAGCTTCAAGACCTCCTGGACCATCCGCCAGAGCCTGACAAGACACCTGATCCGCCAGCGCGCTCGCCGCGGCGTTTCGCCGCGTCTGAGTCAGAGTCGGCCGCCGTCCCTTTGCACACGCACCCGGACAACCCCTCGCCTCAGCCTGCCGCTCCCGCCGACGAGCTGTTCTCCACCGTGCGTCGGTTGATCGCAAACATCTCCACGCCCAAGACCGAAAACGAGATTGCCGAAGAGCTGCAAGTCTCCAGAGCCCAGGCCAAGCAATGGCTATCTCGGTTAGTCGATGAGGGCGTGATCGAAAAGACCACCCGCCCCGTTCGCTACCGACCGGCTCCGCCGCGACCGGTGCAGAGCAGCCTCTTCGGATGAGTGTTACCTCCCGAGTCGCCTTCGCTCCACTTACCAGCACTAGCCCGGATCTGTCACCAGGGATTGCGCTCCAGGCGCGTTCGCAGCCGCGCTCGCGTTGGCCTGAGCGAAATTCGTAGCTGACACTACGGGTTGAGTGAAGGCCAAGCGAGCGCGAGCGAGAACGGGTCTGGGGCGCGATAGGCCGGCGGCAATGACAGCGTGTTTTCGATGGGAATGGGCGATTCTGTTCTTAGAGGCTGTTTGGAAACTGCCGTCTCAAGCCAATCGGTTAGCCATCAGTCTGATCATCGCCAGATGAACCCAGGTTTCGCTGGTCGGCA
>CAZOWL010000158.1:0-1723 GCA_964583605.1 uncultured Chromatiaceae bacterium
GGCGGCATTTCATCATCTGGGGTGGCTCGCCTCGTCCCATGATCGTTAGCCCAGCTCCGGGATCGCATCGAAGAAGTCCTCGGGTAGATCGAGCTTGCCGATTGCCGACTTGATCGCGCACTCCCAAAGCGAGGCACTGCTGACGACGACCACATTGGCCGGATCGGAGAGAGCCTCCCGTGCCGTCGAGGACAAAGCGCTCGGCTCCCCGAGCGCCCAGAGCAGGGCGTGGGTATCGACCAGACAGCGCATGCTCAGTCCGCGATGCCAAGATCGCGGGCGATGTCCTCGGGCCAGTCGTCGAAGTCCTCCGCGACACGTATCCGACCGGCAAAAAACCCCAGGCGCCGGTTCGAGGCGGCCGGATCATAGCGCGTGATCCGCGCGACCGGGTGCCCCATGCGCGTGACGATGATCTCCTCGCCGTGGCTGGCCCGCTCCACGACCTCGGAGAACTTGGCTTTGGCTTCGGTGACATTGAGGATCGTGGACATGGCGACGGGAGAGCAGTCAGACCTAGCCTGACTATATCGCCATCCCGGCGGTGGAACAACATCGCTCGACCAGGCCGAAAGGTGCGAATCCCTGAAGGCCTTCTGCGCGAAACAACGTGAGCAACGACCGGTGAAGCAAGTGCGAGCCAACACTCCGGCTCTTCAGCTACGCGTGCAAGCTCGCGGAACCGTCGCCGCAAACCAGGATGGGCTTGCCGAGGGGTCTTCCTCGGACAAGGCGAACGTGGCGACACATTCCTCGAAAGCCCCCCATGACAGGATAGCTCGCAGTAGGAGGCCACGTTCCTTCCGCCTCGCGATCGGGAGCTCGTCGCAGCATGTCCCGTGGTGCGGTGATCGCCGTGCTTGATGACGTCACCAAGCGCCTAGTCAGGCCGGCCCCGGCGAGCTGAAACGCGCCGCGGTCATCGTGGTGGTCGATCGCATCGACGACCGCCGCGGCGGCTCCAGCGATCAGGAGGCCCCAGGACATCGCCATCGCCAATTCCGGCCCCGGTCATAGACCAGATGCCGTCCGGGCAAGCTGTGCTGCGAACGGACCCAGGAAGCGCCGCTCCGGCGACCAGTCGGTCACGGCGAAGACGACCTGCTCGAAGACCCCCGCCTGCTCCTCCAGTGCGGCACGGAAATCCCGCGCGGTGCGCGCCGCATCGTTGCCGAACGCGCCACAGCCCCAGGCCCCGAGGACCAGCGTCGAATAGCCGTAGGCCCGAGCGATCGCGAGCACCCGCTGGATACGAGCCGCCAACAGGTCGCCGGCCCGGGGCTGGCCGATCGTAGGGGCATAGGGTGCCGCGCAGGTGAGCACGGAGAGTAGCCAAGGCGCATCCAGCGGGGTACCGTCGTCATCCCGGAACACCGGCACATCGGGCGACAGGATCGCCCAATCGGTCGAATCCGGCTCCGGGCGTTGGCGATGGGCCGCATACATCGGGTCCTCGTGCAGGGTCACATAGAGGGCGCTCGAACGGCACAGCACCTCTTCCTGGGCACGCGCCCCGCTGAGGAAGCCGCCACCCGGTTGGATGCCGTTGGCGAAGTTCAGCGCCAGCACCCGCTCATCGGCCTCGGCCAGCCGGCGGGCCGCCATCAGCGTGGTCTCGTTGGTGACCTGAATCCTGGTCTGGGGAAAGCGATGGCTGGCGACATCCGGCAGTGCGGCGTCCGGCGGGATGCTGCGCTTGGTGGCGATGGCCCGCTGCACCGCA
>CAZOWL010000158.1:1823-4238 GCA_964583605.1 uncultured Chromatiaceae bacterium
GTCTCGGTAAGGCTGCCCGAGACGTTCGCCTGCTGCAGGAAATTGCGCACGAGGATCAGGCCGCTGCGCATGCGCTGAAGGTTACGGACCGACTCCCAGCTCATCGCCTCGTCGATGTGGCAGAGCACCCGCTGCCAGCCGTCGAAGCCGGCGTTCTCGACCACCTCCGCGCGCAGGCACTGCCAGGCGCCCTGCAGGTCGGAGAGGATGGTCTTCTGGTAGCCCGTTGGCTCGGTGTCAAAGCCCATGGTGTCGGCCCTGTATCGTTTCGCGCAGCCGCGCACGCAGGTTCGTCAGGCGTTTGACCGAGCCAACGCGATTCACAGCGATCGCGAGCGCCTTGGTCTGGCCGATGATGACGACCAAGCGCCGGCCGCGGGTCACTGCCGTGTAGAGCAGGTTGCGCTCCAAGAGCATGTAGTGCGGCATGCCGAGCGGGATGACGACGGCCGGGTACTCCGAGCCCTGGCTCTTGTGCACCGTGGTCGCATAGGCCAGCGAGACCTCGTCGAGCTCGCCGCTCTCGTATTCGACCTGGCGTCCATCGTAGTCGACAAAGACGAGGCCCTCTTCGTCGTCGATGCGCACGATCCGACCGATGTCGCCGTTGAAGACGTCCTTGTCGTAGTTGTTGACGGTCTGGATCACCTTGTCGCCCGGCGCGTAGGTCCAGCCGAAGCGGGTCACGCGGGGCGCCGCATGCGGGTTGAGCCGCTCCTGCAGCGCAACGTTGAGCGCCCGCGCGCCGAGGCCCCCGCGGTTCATCGGCGTCAGGACCTGGACGTCGTTGATTGGGTCGAGGCCGAAGCGCTTGGGGATCCGCTCGGTCACGACATGCAGCAGCTTGTCGTGGATCGCCTCCGGTGTATCGGCCGCGACGAAGTAGAAGTCGCTCGGCTCGCTACCCGGGCGCTCGGGCATCTGGCCGCGGTTGATGCGGTGGGCATTGACGATGATCTGCGAGGCGGCCGCCTGGCGGAAGATCTCGGTCAGGCGCACGGTCGGCAGGACGCCGGAGCCGATCAGGTCGGCGAGTACCGCGCCCGGACCGACAGAGGGCAGCTGATCCACGTCGCCGACGAGGAGCACGGCGCCGTGGTCCGGCACGGCCCGCAGGAGCTGGTTCATCAGCACGGTGTCGACCATCGAGACCTCGTCGACGACCAGCAGGTCACTCTCCAGCGGCGCCTCGCGGTGGCGCTTGAAGCCCATCGTGCGCGGGTCGAATTCGAGCAGGCGATGAATGGTCTTGGCCTCCAGCCCGGTCGATTCCGTCAGGCGCTTGGCGGCGCGTCCCGTCGGGGCGCAGAGCAGCACTGAAACACCCTTGGCGCGGAGGATGCGCAGGATGCTGTTGACGACGGTCGTCTTGCCCACCCCGGGACCGCCGGTGATCAGGGTGAGCTTGCCATTCACCGCTTGGGCCACCGCGGCGCGCTGGGATTCCGACAGGCCCAGGCCGGTCTTTGCCTCGACCCAGGGGATGGCCCGCTCGGTCGCGATGGCTCCCCATGAAGGTGTGCCAAGCAGGCGCGCCACCTGCTCGGTAATGCCCCGCTCGGCACGGTAGAGGGCGGCGAGGAACAGCGCCGGCTGCTCGCCGATAGGCTCGGCGATGAGATTCTCTTCCCGGAGTTCCTCGGCGATGGCCCGCTCGATGATGGCTTCGGGGATCCCGAGTAGCTTGACCGCGGCCTCGATGAGGTTGGCGCGATAGGCGGCGCAGTGACCGTCGCCGGCGATCTCCTGCAGGACGTGGCGCACACCGGCCTGGGCGCGGATCAGGGCATCCACAGGGATCCCAAGCCGCTGCGCGATCGCATCGGCGGTCTTGAAGCCGATGCCGTGGATGTCCAGCGCGAGACGGTAGGGATTCTCGCGCACGCGCTCGACGGCGGCGTCGCCGTAGGTCTTGTAGATGCGCACCGCGCGCGCGGTGCCGACCCCATGGGACTGCAGGAAGACCATGATCTCGCGCACGACCTTCTGCTCGGCCCAGGCGCTGGTCACCCGTTGTTGGCGCTTGGGGCCGATCCCCTCGAGCTCGAGCAGGCGCGCGGGCTCTTGCTCGATGACGTCGAAGACCTGCTCACCGAAGGCGCGGACCAGCTTGCGCGCGAAGTGCGGACCGATTCCTCGCACCAGACCGGAGCCGAGGTACTTCTCGATGCCTTCGAGCGTCGTCGGTGGCACGATCCGCAGGTGCCGGCTCTTGAACTGCAGGCCGTGCTGCCGGTCGTTGGTCCAGTTGCCCGCGCACTCGATATACTCGCCGGGCGTGACACTGGCCGCCGAGCCGACGACGGTGACCAGCTCACGCTGGCCGCGCACCTTCACGCGCAGCACGCAGAAGCCGCTCTCGGGGCTGTGGAAGGTGACCCGCTCTACCGAGCCTTGGAGGTACTCTTGCGAGGC
>CAZOWL010000159.1:0-4083 GCA_964583605.1 uncultured Chromatiaceae bacterium
AACCAATCATGGCCATCGCGCTGCGCTGCCCATCCGACTTATGGGTAATGGCATGAGCCACCTGTGCGTCGGTGTCCCACTGCCGGTCCTGCACGGAACGTCCGAGCACCTTGTTCAGGGCGCCTCGAAGACGGCCGTCTCGGGGTGGAAACTGAACCACGCGAACCAATAGGAGATGGTCGCCGGCAGCTCGGTGCCGTTGACGGCGTAAGCACGGGCGCTTTCTGTCTGCGCATCGAATTGAATGAGGATGTCGCGCCCGGCGAAGCGGTCCAGCAGCGTCTGGGCCTCGGCCGCGCGCAGCTCGGCAAAGGGATAGGCCTTGGTCTGGCCGTTGAGTCTGATCCCGAGTACTTTCTCTTTGGGCGGATAGCGGTCGGATCTGGGAGATGCCGAGAACAGCAACGCCTGGCTCTGGGCATAGCCTTCGTAGGGGTCGGCATGATAGGACTTGTTGAAGCCGGTCTCGGCCGACAGCACCTGCGTCCCCGGGTGCTCGCGCCGCCAATCTTCCCAGCGGCTGTGAGTCATCGGGATCAGACGCAGACGGGCACCGGCCATCGGGCCGCTGATGGCTCGTCGCTGCAATTGGCTCCACAGGGATTCTGTCTCGCGGTCATAAAGGAGCAGATTGCTGTTATAGAGCAGCCCGGACACGCCGAACGTGAGGGGTTGCCCCTGCGCCTCGGCGACGAAGGCGATCCCGCTGGCGCACAGCGGGCAGTAGCTGACCGCGATCGGGATGCCGCCGATGGCGTCATTGACGACTTCGTGTTGGACGAGGATCTTGACCGGATAGGCCTTGGCCTCGCCGAACGCGAAGAGGCCAAGGACCCGGTCGTGTGCCGAGACGTGCTTCGCCGCCGGTGCAGCAACGAAGCGCGGCGCCTCGATAGCGGGGATGCCGTCGCGCGGCTGTCCGCCGAACTCGATCGCATACCTGTCGACGAGGCTGCCGGTGAGATCGAAGCCGTTCAGCGCCGCGGCAGGTGCGGCGATCAGCAGCATGAGGGCTACGGGGATACATGCGGAAAGCTGGCACATCGTTGTCACCTCCGGTTGAGCTGCGCTGAAGGTCGCGCCCGCGCGCGCAGCGGTGTGAGACTCTAAGCGAATCGCCTCGGTGCGCGACCAAGGGTCACCCTCAGTCGAGTGCCCGCAATGCAGCAAGGATCGCCTCTGGCTCCATCCGCTGGCGGTAGTCGACCTCGGCAAACCTGGCCCGGATCACCCCGTCGCGATCGATGACGAAGGTGGCCGGCACCGGCAGCACGTAGCGCCCCGGGCCGTTGTACTCGGCCAGATCGAGCCCCAGACGGGCCCGGTAAACCTCGCTTAGATCGGCCGGAACCTCGAAGTACAGGCCGTAGGCCTGCATGACGCTGTCGTCGAGATCGCTCAGCACCTCGAAGGGATAGCCGTCCTGCGCGAGCTGCTCGCGCGAGCGATCCGGGCGCTGCGGCGTCACGGCAACCAGCCGCGCGCCCTGGCGCTCGATCTGCGGCAGCGCCGCGTGCAGGGTGCGCAGGTAGAGATTGCAGTACGGACACCAGGCGCCGCGGTAGAAGGTCAGCACCACCGGGCCCTCGGCGAGCAGATCGGCGAGGGAGACCACCGCGCCGAAGGCATTCGGCAACGAGAAGCCGGGTGCTCGTCGTCCGACCGCCAGGCCGGGTTCGGGCATGGCCGTGGCCAGGTTCTCCGCGGCCTGCGTCATGACGGCCCGGTCATCGGCCGTCAACACGGGACCAGACTCCTTGGCCCGCTCGCTTTGAAAGGCCTCTAGGGCCTGCCGATAGCTCGGCGCTGGCTCGTCGGGAACAGGCTCGGCCGCCGCGGCCAGCAGCGGCAAGGCCAAGATCGCCAGTGGCAGGGATCGATAACGCATCTGCAAGCTTCCTCGGACCGATGTTGCTGGATGCCCCTCCGCATAGCCAGCCAGTGCCGACAACGCCTGGCAACAGGGTGACGAGGCGGGCAGACGCGGGCGGGGGCAGGAGAAGGGGAAGGAGCGCCCAGCGTCCGCTGCCTCGTCATATCTCCAGACCCGGCCGGGGCGCGCGATCTTTCAGCGAGATCTCTTCGTGCACCCGGGCGGGCCGTGGCACGCGCTGCGATGCGGAAATCGAAGGCGGCGTCTGGGTCGTTGGTCAGCGAAAATCGGCTCCAGATTCCTGCATAGGCACCGTCTCTCAATGGCTTTTAGCCCCCTCGCCAGCACCCCAGCTCTTAGCCCCCTCGCCGGCGCCCCGGTGCCTCTTGCGTGTCGGACTCGGGGACTGCGACCAGGGCAAAGACCAGGTCAACCCGGTCGCGCACGCGCAGGCCGCCGTCCAAGGCCGTCACCGGGGTCATTCCGAAGTCGCTCTGGCGAACGCTGAGACGGCCGCTGATCAGCATGCCCCCGTCGGTCAGGGCGCGCACCTCGACCGGGTGCCGCCGTTGTCTGGTCACCTCGCGGATGCCGATCGCGATATCCAACAACGGGTTCTCGATCGGCCCGCGCCGCAGTTGCCCCTCGAGCCGGATCGCGGGCCAGCGTGCCGCGGCGAGGACCTGCGGCCCCAGCATGTTGGCGCGCGTGCCGGCAATCCCTTCCGGATCGGTCGCGGCAGTAAAGTCGGGGCCAGAGCGCTCACGGGCGGCGGGGTCGTCGACCACGAGCTCGGACACCGTAACGCGCAGCCAGAAACTGGCGCGCTCCGGGTCCCGCGCCAACTCCACGCGGCCGTCGATCGCGCGAGCCTCGATGACGTGGTTATGCCCCAGCTGGGCGAGCGGCCCGGCGCGATAGACCAGGATGCGCAGGTCGCTGCGCGCCGGCGCGAAGCGATAGCTTCCCGGCACGAGCAGTTCGGCGGGGAGGGTCGTCGGCGAAGGAGCGGCGCTCGCCGTGGGCTGGGCCGGCGAGTCGGTCGGACCGGAGCGTAGCGAGCAGCCGAAGAGCAGCGCCATCGCCAAGACCACCAAGGCGAGCTGGTTGGCGCGCTGCGATGACCGCCGAACGATCGACAAGATTGCCGCTCCCATGGTTTCGCGGCGACACCTCTGGTACATAGGCTTGAAGGGATAGGCCCCAGTTTCTGTTGAAGAGATCCTGTTCCGCCGCTGGCTCGAACCCCTTGCTGGCGGCGGCCTGTCTTGTGACGAGGTGGAACGTGGCCCCTTGTGCCATCCCTATCCCTCGAACTCTAGGTTACGATGCCCCGCCAGCTCGATCACCGTCGAACTCGGGATCGAGTTTCGCTCATACCACGAGACCCGGTCCCTATTTGTTTTCTTTCGCCCCGACCAGCGCGCGCCATCTCTCTCACCCTTTCGGGGCGGGTTCGATCAGCGTATCGCCTGGTAGCCGCCGCCTCCTGCGGGAGGACGTCTCCCTCGTCGCGCGCTGGCCCGCTACGCCGCAGGATCTCGGCCCCCCGCTCGACCGAGCGCGCGCAGGGGCCACGCGCGAGGTCCATCAGCCCCTCTGTGTAGCATTGACCGCTCTTTGGGCGCCCCCGACAGTCACGCATCGGGAGGTTCAAGACTCCCAAGGACAGTTGGATTCCATATCCTCAACCGCTGAGGCTCAGCAGCAGCGTTGTGAACCTGCAGGTCGCGAAGGCGCTGTCGGACCTGCTCCAAGTGCGTTTCGACCTTGGCATCGACGCCGGCACAGGAGGCCTGGCGGTGGCCGGCCAGCGCCAGCATCTCGCGGACATCATCGAGACTGAAGCCCAAGGCTCGGCCACGGCGGATGAACAGCAGACGGTCACGCTCCGCTTCGGAGTACAGCCGGTAGCCGGCGCTGTTGCGCGGCGCGGCGGGCAACAGGCCAATCTGCTCGTAGTAGCGAATGGTCACGGCCTTGGTGTCAGTGACGCGCGCCAGTTGACCGACGGTGAAGGTCATCCTGGTTCATCGTTCATGGCCCTTGACCTTATAGTGGCTACAACCCTCATGGTGGCGCCCAACACCGAACACATGAGGAATCGATGATGGACAGCTGCTGCGAAAACAAGGCCGGCGAGCTCGCGCAACTGCGCGCCAAGCAGAGCCAGGTGCTCTATGTCGTCCTGGCGATCAATGCCTTGATGT
>CAZOWL010000160.1:0-4073 GCA_964583605.1 uncultured Chromatiaceae bacterium
TATCGCTGGACAGGGCGACACAGGGACGCGATTTGAGTTGCTGCCGAAGCTCGCTCGCCACGTTGGTCGTGATCAGGTTGTGGCGATAGGTGGCCCCGGTCATCGCGAAGACGTGGCCGGCGACGAGCTCGTGCTTGGCGTCGATGCACTCGCGTTCGGCGGCCAGGTAATCTTCGAAGCTGTAGTAAGGTTTCGGCTGAATCGACATTGGCTCACCCGGTTCGAGCCACTCGAGTATAACCCCTTGAGCTCGCTATCCGGAAAACAGGTCGCCACGCCTCGCTACCGGCACACTGGAGCGATCCAGGATGCCGACGATGGGCTGTGGGCGCGTGTCGCCGGCGGGGAATCACTCGCGGGCTCGGTCCGTGGCGAAGACGACAGCCTGGTCCGCGTGGGCCCGATCGACCAGAGCGAGCGTGGACCAAGTCTGACATGCGGCTGACTGACTATCGGGCGGGCGAGAATCCTGATCGATGATAGGCAAGAGCGTCGCCCAGCGTCTTTACGTCCACGTCGCTAGCCTGTCCGAGACGCATGGAGGGCGCGAAGAGACGCTCACGCGGGCGGAGGCACTCGCTTGCGTCCGGCGAGGCAAGGATTTCAACGTCGTCCGCTTCGACCCATCGGAATCGCAGATCGCGCTGCTGCACTATCCGGGTATTGTCGAGGATCCTTTTCCGATGCTCCGGGAAAGCTGGCGCGTCGATATTGCGACGGGCCAGGTCGCCCATCGAACGTACGTGGATTCGCTCAACCCCCCGATCCTGCATCGCAAGGAACTGCTGTTGCCTGACGACCATCCGCGCCGAGTATGCCGCGCTGACCGAGGCAGCAGAGACTATCGGGCTGTTCGATCACCCGACGCGCATCGGCCACCGGCGCCAGTGGGAGCAACTGGTGCGAGAAAAGGGCTACCGCATCGTCGGGCACCAGCTCGTGCCGTTCGGGAACGATGAGTCCGCGGAGCCGGGGACTGCGGAGGAGGTGGTGCCGCTGCACGTCGGCTGGGAGGCGGCGCGACACCTGACGGCGTTGACGCGCTACGGGTTTTCGGCGCCGATGCAGTCGCTGGCGCGGTACGGCTTTCTGGACGGGTCTTGGCGTGTGTTCGACTACGGCTGCGGCCGCGGCGACGACCTACGGGGTCTCGTCGAGAATGGCATCGAAGCAGGCGGCTGGGACCCGTACTACGCGGCGGACCACCCGATCACGGCCGCCGACATCGTCAACCTGGGCTTCGTCGTCAACGTCATCGAGGACTTCGACGAGCGGTTGGATGCGCTGACCCGGGCTTGGTCGCTGGCGGAGCGTCTGCTGGTGGTCTCGGTGATGGTTGCCAACCAGAACGACATCGAGGGGCGGCGCTTCCGAGACGGGGTCCTGACCCGGCGCGGGACTTTCCAGAAGTACTACACCCAGGCGGAGATTAGGGCGTTTCTGGAGGCCGTCCTTGATGAGGAGCCGATCCCTGTGGCGCCGGGCGTGCTCTATGTGTTCCGGGACAAGGACGCCGAGCAGCGCTTTCTGGTCGACCGCTACCGTAGCCGGCGCACTCTGCTGCGGGGCCCGTCGCCGGTCCAACGGGACCGGCCGACGAGGGTCCGGCGAGACCGGGCTGAGGAGCGATACCAGGCCTATCGTGAGCCCCTCGAGCGGCTCTGGTCGCGTTGGGTGTCGCTCGGCCGCACGCCTGACAAGTCCGAGGTCGAGGACTTGGTGGCTCTCACCGAGGGGTTGGTAGCCTCGCCCGGGCGCTGCGGTTCGTGGAGGGCCGGCAAGACATCGGTCAGGTCGCGCGCTCCCGCGAGGCTCGTATTGCCGACCTTGAAGTCTACCTGGCGCTGAGCCAGTTCGAGCGGCGCCGAGCGTACAAGCATTTGGAGCGTGAGTTCCAGCGCGACATCAAGGCGTTTTTTGGCGACTACGGCGGGGCGCAAGCGGGGGCCCGGGGGCTGCTATTCCGAATCGCGGACGTGGATGCCATCGAGGCCGACTGCCGCCATGCGGCGGAGCATGGGCTAGGGTGGTTGGAGCTTGAGATTGGCGATGAGTCGATCGCGGCAGGGGCGCCGCTCCCGCAAGAGCCAGTGGAGTCGCGCGGCTCGCTCACCTTGCACACGAGCATGGTGGAGCAGCTTCGGCCGCTGTTGCGCGTGTACGTCGGCTGTGCGGCACTACTCTATTGGCGATTACCGCAACGCGGACCTGGTGAAGATCCACATCGGCTACGGGCCGCCACCGCGGGAGCTCCTGGAGGGCTTGTCTCGCCATCGCTGGGCGCTCGATGGCTTCGAGCTGCGACGTGTCCAGAGCATCCCGGAGCTCGATGACCCCTGCGGGCGCTATCTCACGTTTCGCCAGCTGATCGAATGCGGTGAGACGCAGGCCGCGAAGGGCCTGGCGAATCGGCCACAACGGGCCGAGAGCTACAACGCGCTCTTCGACCTCGCAGTCCAGGTGCTGGACCCCGTGATCGACTGGTTCGGCATGATCCGGTTGACCTACGGCTTTTGCTCGCCGGAGCTGGCCCGCGCGATCCCGGGCCGCATCGACCCAAGACGCGACCAGCACGCGGCCTGCGAGCTTAACCGGCGCGGCCGCCCGATCTGCGAGTGACTCGGTGCCGCGGTGGATTTCATCATCGACGATGAGAGCATGCTCGAGGTTGCCCAGTGGATCGTGGCCAACACCCCGTTTGATCGGCTCTACTTCTACGGCGACGACCTGCCGGTCCACGTGAGCTACGGCCCGGAGCACTCCCGGCAGGTGGTCCGGATGCTGGCCGGCCCACGCCGAACCGGCCTTCTCGCCGTCGTGCTACGGCAGCAGGTCGGCAATAGCGATCGCGGAGCCGGGAGCCGCCAGCGGTGCGATGCGCTGACCGTGCTTGAAGACAGTTGCAGCGGTGTAGCGATCGCCCGTCGGCTTGCGGTAGACCTCCAGGGCCTCGCTTGTCAGGTCCAGGATCCAATAATCGGTGATGCCGTTTCGGGCATACAGCTGCAGCTTGCGCCCGCGGTCGAGGTCCAGCGAGCTGTCGGCGATCTCCAGGACGAGGAGGGCCGTGTCTGGATGGGCATCGCGGTAGTCACGCGGATTCCCGCTGACGACGGCCAGGTCCGGTTCCGGCTCGGAAAGGTCTTCGAGGGCCAGCGGAAGCTGCGCCCGAACCGCAAAACCTGCCGGGAAGGCGGCACGCAAGGCCTGCTCGGCGAGCTGGATGGCGGTGGCATGCCGGCTCCGCTGCGGCGGCATCTCGATGATCTCCCCGTCGATCAGCTCGAGGCGGGCTTCCGGCTCGAAGCCGCCGGCGGCGATGATCCGATCAAATTCGGCGCGCGTCCACAAATGCGGCTTGGGAGCAGCAACGGACATGGCGGGTTAGCCTCAGGACACTTTGATCCAGCGATGACTGATAGTCTGCTAGGCGCCTGTTGCCGGTCAAGGGCGGACCGGGGATGCGACCTCGCGGCCGTGCCCAAACCCTGGCACGGGCACACGAGACGCTGCGCCGCTAACGATCACGGGGCGAGGCGAGCCACCCCGGATGCTGACAGGTCGCCTTGCCGCTGATCGTTCCCTGACCTTAACCCTTTGCCAAGAAGGTGAGGGAGCGAACGTGCTGCGCGGATTTCATTGTAACGCCGTCGTTGTGCGGCCTTCCTCGCTTGCGATTCTCCATGCGGCGCACGAGAATCGCGCCGACCGAGTCACCGAAAGGCCGGTCGCCGGTCAGTTGACCATGTTGGAGCCGCGCTCGCGCGAGGTCCGTCGGGGAATAGCCTCCGGCAGGCTCGATTGGGTCTCGTGCGGCGCGATCGAACCGTCACGGACCCAATCCTCGTTCTGCCACCGACGGGAAATACGCGCCTGATGGCACAACCTGCACCGAGCCGCGCAACCTACGAGGACCTGCTCCGGGTGCCGAAGCAGCTGGTCGCAGAGATCCTCGACGGCGAGCTGCATACCCATCCGCGGCCAGCGCCTCGCCATGCGTTGGTCTTCTCGAACCTGACTAACGATCATGGGACGAGGCGAGCCACCCCAGATGATGAAAGGTCGCCTCGCCC
>CAZOWL010000161.1:0-4042 GCA_964583605.1 uncultured Chromatiaceae bacterium
GTCCTGGTGGCCTGGCTGCTCTATGCGCTGATGTTCGGGCCGACGGCGCGTGTCGCCATCGAGGACGCCTACTCCGGCGCCGTGCGGGTGGTCGACAACATCCCCCTGGGCCCCGCTGCCGTGGGCTCCATGCTGTCGAACGTCGGCTACGGCGTCTCGCGGCTCTTCGAGCAGGCATTTTCGACCCCGGCGATGACCGACACCGGCTTTGCCGAGCCGCTGCAGACCCTGATGAGCGTGCGCAAGGGCACCCTCTCAAGGATCGCGCTTGGGAGCGCCAACAGCCCCACGCCGGGCGCCGACATCGAGCGCTCCTTCATCAACTATGTCGCCGACTGCACCCTCTACGACGTCGACATCGGCAACCGGTCCATCGATGACATCCTGCGCGAGCCGAGCTGGGATGCGGCGCTGCGCAGTGATCTGAACGTCCCGACCACCGAGCAGGCGGCCCAGCAACGCAATGCCCAGTGGGCCGCGGAGCAGACGCTCTTTACCCGCATCGTGCGGCCCATGATGACCTTCTTCGAGGGGCTGATCTTCGCCATCACGCCGCTGATGGCCTTCACCATCGCCTTGGGCCCGGCCGGGATCGCGATGACCGGCAAGTACCTCCTGTTTGCGCTCTGGATCCAGCTCTGGATGCCGATCCTGGCCATCATCAATCTGTACCTGCACATGGCCATCGCCGGGGACATGGATGTCTGGCCAGCCGGTTCCAGGGCGGCGACTTCGTCGATGAGAAGATCACCTCGCCAGACGTCATGCGCCCGGCCCCGGCGCTGGCGATGAGTCCGATCATGGAGCATGCTCCCTTGCGCGGGACCACGACCACAGGCGCCGACAACGTCCTGTGGCGGGCCGACGTCGGTCAGAGCGTGCAGCGCAGCTTGAGCTCGAGTCAGCGTGTCGCCGAGCAGGCAAGCCAGCAGTTCACCAGTGGGCTGGCCGCGGCGGCGGCGACCTCCGCCTCGCGCGCGGGCGAGAGCTTCGACGGGCGGGCCATGGGCTGGAGCTACGAGAGCACGGGCAGCCAGACCGACCGGGCGCTGCTCCAGGAGGCCGAGAGCCTATCCCACCGCTATGCCGAGAGTGGCCTGAGCTCGCAGCAGTTCGCCGCGGCCCTCTCGGCCGGCATCGGTGCCGAGAATAAGCACGACAAAGGCTCGCTGACCAAGTCCATCCGCGGCGTGCTGCGCGGCAGCGGCACCCTGACCGGTACCTACGCGACCAACGAGCAGCTGCAGGATCAGATCGTCGACGACATCGCCCACCGCGTCTCCAGCGACCGCGACTTCTCCGCCCGCCTGGCCGAGGGGGTCAAATCGGATCTGCAGTCCGGCGCCCGCAACGTCTTTGCCGAACGCCTGACCCAGGAAGAGCGCGCGACCCTGCAGGAGCAGGCGACGGATACACTTTCTGCGGCGCGCAGTCTCGAACGCTCCGAGTCGATGGCCGAGCGCTTCGGCACGCTGGGCAGCTACCGCGCTGTCGAGATCGGTCATGCCGTCGCCGCTGATCCGGCGCTGATGGACCGCATGTACGATCGCCTCGACCGACTCGGCCTCACCGGGGATCACCAACGCCTCGCCGGCTCCTGGAGCTATGCGAACGTCTTCGCCGATCGGGATCAGGCCAATGCGGCTGCCGGCATGGCGTTGCTCCTCGGCTACGGGGAAGGGGATCGTGCGCTTTCGCCCCAGGAGCAACAGATGGCACGCGAGGGCGGCTTCGGCATCCTGAGCGAGGCCTTCGGCAGCCCGCGGGCGACGGGCATCGAGCCGGGGCGAAACGCGGAGCTGGAGGGGCAAGCGCCTGGGTTGGGAGAAGCACGGGCCGACGTGCGCGCCGGTCATCTCCATGATCCACGCGCGCAGACGTCAGGTTTGTCGGATGATGTCGCAACCCACCAGGATGTAACGCGTGGCCGCTACGATCCCACCGAGGTGGATCGGTCCCATGAGCGCCATCGCGAAGACGCCTCGGCCTTCGCTGCCGGCTCGGCGGGCGATCTGCATGCGCAGAAGCGCGACCAATATGCCCAGCTTCTGCGCGAGCAGGCGATGTTGCCGCGTCCCTCTGCCCAGGTCGCCGCGGACGAAGTCGGCGGCCTGTTGACGAAATACGCGCAATCCGGTGCGCTGGCCAGTGCCGGGCTCGGAGACATCATGGACCGGTTTGCCGAAACCTACCGAGAGACCGGCGATCTGGGCCAAGCGCTGGGCGCGGCGGGAAGCGGTTGGGGGGCCGCACGCGATGCGCTGATCGACACGCGCATGGCGCAAGTGCAGGGCTATGGATTGACCGACGAGCAGATGGCGTTCTTCCGTTCCGCGCACGAAGGATTCTTTCCCGCCGAGATCCAAGACCTGATGAATTCGGACACTGCGCAAGCCAGGGAGCGCGCCAGGCAGGCGCTGATCCAAGCCGACGGCGCGACAGGGGAGCATATTGCCGAGCTTCTCACCCGCTCGGTGATCTCCGAGGACGACACTTACCTGCGGGCCATCGGCGCCTACAATCGAGCCAACACCGGGGACACCCCGGTTTCCCCCCCTCTGAGCCAGGGCAGCGAGCCCGGCAGCTCAGCGGGTCCCTTACTCGATTTCATTGCAGCGCCGGAATCCCGCGGCAACTACAACGCCTGGTACGGGAATGCGGGGCAGGACGAGGTGGATCTGGCTGAACTGACGATCGATCAGGTCCGCGATCTGCAGGCCGACCTGGTGCGCTCCGCCGGCGGCTCGGCCATCGGGCGCTACCAGATTCTCGATGACACCCTTGACAGTCTGGTCGAGCGGATGGGGCTCACCGGCAACGAGTCCTTCACCCCGGCGCTCCAGGACCAGATGGCACTGCTACTTGCCCGGGATGCGGGCATGGAAGCTTGGTTAGGCGGCCGGACCAGCGATGAGGACTTCGCTCAGAACCTCGCCCGGGTCTGGGCCGCCCTGCCGCGCGACGCATCGAACCGCAGTCATTATGAAGGCATCCAGGGCAACCGAGCCCTGGTAGACTGGCCCACGGTCATCGCCTCATTGCAGGAGATCCGCAGGGACCATGCCATATGAGGTCGCCGGATCAGGCCAAAGCCAGCGGCCCCGATCAGATCCGAACCGCCGTGCCGATGTAGACGGGGCGCGATACCTGCCACTTCGAGCCACTGGCTTCGTAGGTGCTCGTGTTCAGGCTCACCCCGACGACCGCATTAGCCCCCCTGTCGTAAGCTTGCTTGAGCATCAGCAAGAGGGCCTCCTGCTCGGCCAACCGAAACTCCTGACGCGAGCTGGCCTCGGTCTCGGAGATCCCGCGGACCATCCCGAGTGTTTCCTTGATCTTCCCGTCGGGAAGCGGATAGGTGAATACCTTGATCTGCGCCTGGGCTCGGGACAGCGCGCCAGCGAGTACCTGTGGAAAGGTATCGGCACGATAGAGGTTTCGGCTCTCCTCTGCCTTTTTGGACACCCGTGAAACCCAGCGAAAGAGAAGCTCGAACAGCGCCACGAGGGCGAAGGCGAGTACAAGATTGCTGAGGGTGCCCTCTGGCACGTCGGCGGAGAAGAGGCCGGCGGCTTCCGAGACAAGCCACAGCGCGAGGAGGCCCTGAACGGCTCGAATGACGAATGACCAATGCAACAAAGCGAACATCTGGCAACTCGTTGGCAGACGAGGTGCGCTGGCCTCAAGGCCTATGCGCACCAATGATGGACTTCAATCCAAGCGCGAAACCTGGCCTTCGCGCAACGCCGACCCAGGCTTCAGCCGATCTACGCCGGGCGGCTGGCGGGCACACGCGCTCACGGCTTGGCCAAGCCATCAGCAAGGCAGAGTCTCAATATCGTACTTCGCGATCTCCGGATCCCGCGAGATGAGCGTCAAGGCCTCCGCCTTTGCTTGTGCGACCAGCATCCGGTCGAAGGGATCCCGGTGGTGCATCGGCAGGGTCCGATAGACATTCAGATGGGAGATGCGGATCGACAGCATCTTATACCATGAAAATCGCGTAGCACCTTCGCTCCCTCGCCCTCTGGGAGAGGGTTGG
>CAZOWL010000162.1:0-3882 GCA_964583605.1 uncultured Chromatiaceae bacterium
CCGCTTTGAGCGGCTCACGAATTCAAAGCCCCCGGCTTTGCCGGGGGATGGTTACCTTGGGGGCATGTCAGAGTCGGGGTCCGGCTCCGCTCCACGGTGCGGTGCCATGGCGCAAGGATCGGGTCTCTCGTTTTGCCCGTAAGGTCAGATGAACCGCATACTGCGGGCTGCCGACTGTCCTACTGCGGGCGCTTGCGTGGCGTGCGGTACGGGGCTGGTCAGGGTAGGATTGTTGACGAAGAGCCGCGGGTGACACCAGAGTAAAGGGTGCTGGTGCTGACGCGTGTGCTAGCATGATGGGGCAGCAGGAACACAACGCCGAGGTGGCGAAATTGGTAGACGCAAGGGACTTAAAATTCCTCGACTTCGGTCATGCGGGTTCGAGTCCCGCCCTCGGCACCAAATCACACAATGTCTACGAGTGATGAATAACAATCTCCGCAATCAATATCTTGAGCCGTTAAGTTAGGTTGCGTCGGGTAGTCGTTGCACTATTTCCGTGTGGGGTCAGCGGCCGATTACGACAGGGCAATCGAGGGCCTCTAGGCTTGCCCAGAGCGATGGGCGGGCCAGAATCGGGTTGGCGGCATCGACGATTAGGAGATCAATCCCGACGGCCGCGACGAGGGCGCCCAGGTTCTCGCTCGGTGCGAGCTCGACCACCCGAGCTCGCTCACGCTGCTCTCCAAGGCGTGTCAGGACCTGGCTGCGGAGTGCCGGTAGCTCAGTCGCATCGTTGGGCGCGAGGATGATGACAAGGCTCGAGGCTTGCCGGACAGTCAGGGTGATCGCGGCATCGAGTCCGCGTGCTGCAGCCGCGCTGGAATGGAGCAGGATGCCGACGACCGACCCCTGTACCGTCTGGCGGGTCTTTTGGCGGCGGCGCAGCGGGGCAAAACGACCCATGCGCCCCAGCGTGAAGAGCTCGGCGTCGAGCGCGGCACCGAGTATATCGGCCTCCAGATCGCCCCGCCAGATCCGGAACGAACAAGTGACGCCGAGCTCGGCCGCGGAGCGCTCCAGCTGCTCCCTGACGCGCCGTGCCGCGGCGCGGAGCTCCCGCTCGAGACGGCGGCTGTCGAGCGCGTTCTCACCGAGGGTCGTGATGCGCACCTCGCGCAGGAACGGCAGCGCCGCCGAGCGCAGCAGCTCGGTGTCCTCGATGAAGACGCCTTCAATCTCGGCGCCGAGGGCGGCGGCGAGCTGTGCGGCCAATGCCAGCCCTTCCAGACTGTGCGGCGAGGCATCCAGGGCGACGGCTACGCGCCGGATCACGGTGGGATTGTCGCCGCTGCTCATGTGCTGGTGGGCTCGGGGCTCGCACCCGGCTTGGCCTTGTCGCTTGCCCGCAAAGTGCGCAGCCGCTCGGAGAAGCCGATTAGTCGCGATTCGACCCGCTCGTTGACGCTGCCGATCGGATAGCGCCCATCGCTGCCGCGCTCGCCGGCCGCGGTCGTGGTGAGGAGCTCAATGCCTTCGTCGATGGTCGTGATCGGATAGACAGCAAAACGGCCTTGCTCGACGGCCTCGCGGATGTCGCTACGGAGCATCAGGTGCTTGACGTTCGCGGCCGGGATAAGGACCCCCTGATCGTCGACCGGGCCGCGCGCCGCGCAGGTATCGAAGAAGCCCTCGATCTTCTCATTGACGCCGCCGATCGCTTGCACCTCGCCGAGCTGGTTGACCGACCCGGTGACGGCAAGTGATTGACGAATCGGCAGGTCTGCGAGCGCTGAGAGGAGCGCGTAGAGCTCCGCCGATGAGGCGCTGTCGCCTTCGACGCCGCCGTAGGACTGCTCGAAGACCAGGCTCGCCGCCAGCGACAGCGGATGGTCGAGCGCGTACCGCCCAGCGAGAAAGCCCTGAAGGATCAACACCCCCTTTGAGTGCAGAGGTCCCCCGAGCTTGACCTCGCGCTCGATGTCGATGACCTCGCCCTTGCCGAGGCGCACGCGCGCGGTGATGCGGCTTGGATGGCCGAACGCGAAGCCGCCCAATGACATGACCGCGAGCCCGTTGACCTGACCGACACGCTCACCGGCCGTATCGATCAGGATGGTCCCGCGACTCGTCTCGTCGCGCAGGCGTCGGCTGACCCTGTCGGCGCGCTGGATCTGGGCCGTGATCGCTTGCTGCACATCGTTGGCCGTGACCGTCTCGCTGCCATTGGTGCCGGCCCAGTAATCGGCCTCGCGGGCCAGATCGCCGAGCGAGCGCATGTGTGCGGTAAGGCGCTCGTTGTCATCGGCGAGACGGGCGCTGTGCTCAATGATGCGGGCCACGGCGGAGCGGTCGAACGGCCGGAGGTCGGCGCGTTGGGACTCCGCAGCAATGAACAGCGCATAGGTCCTGTGGCTGTCGGCATCGCGGAGGACCTGATCATCGAAGTCGACGGCCACCTTGAATAGCTCGCCGAACTCTGGATCGAGCCGACAGAGCAGATAGTAGACGCGCCGCTCACCGAGCATCACGACCTTGACATCGAGCGGGATCGGCTCGGGCTCGAGCGAGAGGGTGCTGATGAGGCTGGTGATCTGGGCCAGCGACTCGATGCGGATCTCGCTGGCCTGCAGGAGCCGCTTCAAGGTCTCCCAGGCGAGCGGCTGGAGCAGCACCTTGAGGGCGTCGACGATCAGGTAGCCGCCGTTGGCCTCGTGCAAGGCGCCGGCGCGGATCATCGTGAAGTCCGTCTCCAAGGCGCCGAGGTGGGCGCGGTGCTCGATGCGGCCGACGAGCTGGTGGTGTCCTGGTAGGTCGGCATAGACGACCGGCGCGCCGCCGTCACGGTCGTGTCCGAGCAGTACATTGATCTGGTAGCGATGGTGCCAAGGCGGTCCCTCCGCAGCCGGCGGCGCCCAGATGCCGAGCCGCGGCGACTGTTTCTCCTGGTCGGAGAGGAATTGGCGGAAGTTCTCGACCACATCTTGCTGGACTTGCCCCAGGTAGCGGATGACATCCGGTAGCTCACGGTATGTCTCACCGAGGCCGTCTAGCAGGGACTGGATGGCGGCTCCGGCCATCTCCCGGTTCAGCTCCTCGATCTGCTCGTCCGAGTGCTTCTTCCAGAGTGGCATCTGGTGCAGGACCTTGCGCATCTCCGTCTGCAACGCATTGATATCGGACTCGATGCGCTTGCGCTCCTGCTCCGGGAGCTCGTGGAACTCGTTCGGCCCCATGGGCTTGCCTTTGCGCATCGGTGCGAGCGTGAAGCCGGTCGGCGTCTGGAGAAGGACGACATCCTTCTTCTTGGCCAGCTCGCGGATCTCGCCCATGGCCTGCTCTTGACGCTCTTCCAGCTCCTCTTCAAGGACCTGCATCCGCGTGCGGTACTCGTCGCTCTCGAAGACGCCCTGGACGGCGCGGTGCAGATCGGCGACCAGCTGCTCCATGTCGCGCTTGAGCTGCATGCCTCGGCCCGGCGGCAGGCGCTGGGCCCGCGGCCGATGCGCCTGCTCGAAATTGAAGACATAACACCAGTCCGGTGGGACGGCCTCCTTCGCAGCGCGTTCCTCGAGGGTCCGGCGGATCAGAGCGTGCTTGCCTGTGCCGGCCGGCCCGAGCGCAAACAGGTTGTAGCCCCGATGGCGGATCCCGATGCCGAAGTGAACCGCTCGCATCGCGCGCTCCTGCACCAGGAGGCCGTCCGCCCCATCCAGCTCGGCCGTGGTCTCGAATGGGAGCTCGGACGGGTCGCAGCGGCGATAGAGGGCATCGGCGGCGAGCGGGGAGACAGGCATGATCGATTCGTCAACGCCGGGTTAGCGATACGCTAAGCTAACGCTCATGGGGCGAGGCGAGCCACCCCGGATGATGAAATGCCGCCTCGTCCCTGATCGTTCCCTCACCCCAACCCTCTCCCAGAGGGCTGTCCATGACCCACAA
>CAZOWL010000163.1:0-3782 GCA_964583605.1 uncultured Chromatiaceae bacterium
GCTCCTCAGACTTGTGGGTAAAGATCAGCCCAGAGGGCGAGGGAGCGAACGTGCTGCGCGAATTTCATAGTAATGGGATGGTCTCGGCGGTGAGCCAATTCGCCTCTCTGAAGCCAGAGTTTCGGCCCATCTACGACCACGCCCGCAAGGCCGAGGTACTGGCCCTGTCGGATCCGCGAGGCGCCTGCTTCTATGCCCGGTTGGCCCTGGAGACGGCGGTCAACTAGATGTATCAGGTGGACGGGTCGCTGCGCAGCCCTTACGACCCAGCACTGTCGGCCCTGATCCATGAGGCGACCTTCCGCGAACTGGTTGGCGGCGCTCTGGTGAGCAAGATCTGTTTGGTGAGGGATTTCGGCAAGTGCGCCGTTCACGATGACCGTGCCTGTCGGGGGTACGGTAGCCACGGCGTCGCGGACGCTGATTCATTTCGCCTACCGGACTGATGCGATCGGATCGACAGGACGCAAAGCCGGATTCGGCCCTGACGTCCTCTGCGGCGGTCCGGCCCAACCCCTAAGTGACTGAGGCCAAGACGCCGGCACGCTTTAATGCCTGCTGTCCAGAGAGGACGCAACATGTTGTGCCGGACTCGCGGCCAGTACGCCGTATGTTGTGCTTGGCCGGGCCGCTGAGGATCTTGAGGAACGAGCCGGTTTAATCCGGCTCCTTGGGTTAAAATATTTGCCCGATAATTTTAATGCCGGCCACTTGGGTTAAAGTTCGTCACTAGCATGGACAAGAACCGGTTCACAGACAGACGCTTGGGCGAGCTGGTCGAGATCGGGTCTCGCCCCGCGTCTGTGGCCTTCGTCCCAGCTGCGCTGCCGACGGCGTGGGACATGCCGAGCAAGCTGTGGCCGCTGTTGATGCAGGCACGGGAGGCCCTGGCCCGCTTGGACGGGGCTGGCCGGCACCTGACCAATCCGCGCTTGTTGTTCGTGCCGTTGCAACAGCGTGAGGCATTGCGCTCGTCGAGCATGGAAGGCACTTACGCGACCCCCGAGGAGCTGCTGCTGTACCAGATCGACCCGCGGGAGCCCGTGTCGAAGGACGACGAAGTCAACGCTTGGCGCGAGGTCTTCAACTATGGCAAGGCCCTGCAACTGGGCATGAATCTCCTGGATCAGGGGCTACCGATCTCGCTGCGGCTGGTTCGGGAGCTTCACGCGGCGCTGCTTGGAGGCGTCAGGGGGCAGGAGAAGCACCCCGGGGAGTTTCGGGACTATCAGGTCCAGATCGGAGCTGGCGCGCGCTTCGTGCCGCCTCCGGCAACCCGCTTGATGGAGTGTCTCGATGCCTTCGAGAAGTGGCATCACGCCGATTCCGATATCGACCCCCTGATCCGGGCCTTCATGGCCCATTACCAATTCGAGACCATCCATCCATTCCGCGATGGCAACGGCCGGATCGGGAGACTCCTGTTGTCTTTGACTATCTATGCATGGATGGGCTTGGTTGGGCCATGGTTATACTTGAGTCCGTTCTTCGAGCGGCACAAGGAGGACTATATCGACCACCTATTCAACGTCAGCGCGGATGGCCGCTGGCTGCCTTGGGTCGAGTTCTGTCTTCAAGGCGTGGTTGCCCAGAGCAACGACACGCTCGACCGCATCGATCGCATCGTGGCGCTACGAGATGACTTCAGCTGCCGGGTGTCGGAGAGCGGCGGCAGCGCGCGACTGACCCGAATCGTCGAAGCACTGTTTACAAGCCCTCTGACGACGATCCCACAGGCTGCAGCATTGACTGAGGTGAGCTATCCGACGGCAAAGAGCGATATCGAACGCCTTGTCGGGCTCGGCATCCTGATTGAGGGACCAGCGGCTCGGGTGCCGCGCTACTTCTACTCGCCCGAGCTGTTCAAGATCGCCTACGAGGATAACTGAGCCGCGGGAGTGCCTGGCCGTCGGAGCGAGCCGCCATGAGTCAATTCGCCTTTCTGATGCCGGAATTTCACCTGGTCTACGAACATGCCCGCAAGGCCGAGGTTCTGGCCCTGTCGGACCCGCGCGGCGCCTGCTTCTATGCCCGGTTGGCCCTGGAGACGGCGGTCAACTGGATGTATCAGGTGGACGGATCGCTGCGCAGCCCCTACGACAACGCGCTTTCGGCCCTGATCCACGAGGCGACCTTCCGGAAGCTGGTCGGCAGCGCGCTGGTGACCAAGGCACGGCTCATCAAGGACTTCGGCAACCGCGCGGTCCATGACACCCGCACCGTCTCGGAGAACACCGCGACCGTCGCGCTGCGCGAGCTGTTTCACTTCTCCTATTGGCTGGTCCGGACCTACGCCAAGGGCGTAAAGCCCGAAGCCGGTTTGCAGTTCTCCGCCGATGCGCTGCCGAAGACGCAAGTCATCGAGGCTAAGACGCTTGAGCGTGCCAAGGCCCTCGCCGCCGAGCACGAGAAGCAGGCGAAGGCCCTGGAAGAGGCCGAGGCCGGGCGCATCCAGACGCAGGCACAGCGCGATGCGCTGCAAGCGGAGATCAAGCAGCTCCAGGCCGAGATCGCCGCGACCAAGCGGGCCAACCAGGCCGTCCCGGACGATCACGACTACAACGAGGCGCAGACCCGCGATGCCTTCATCGACCTGTTGCTGCACGAGGCGGGCTGGCCGCTCGATCAGGCGCGCGACCGGGAGTTTCCGGTCACCGGGATGCCGAGCGAGAGTGGCGAGGGCTTCGTCGATTACGTCCTGTGGGGCGACGACGGCAGGCCGCTCGCGCTGATCGAGGCCAAGCGCACCAAGCGCGATGCCCGCGTCGGCCAGCAGCAGGCCAGGCTCTATGCCGATTGCCTGGAGGCGATGTTTGGCCGCCGTCCGGTGATCTTCTACACCAACGGCTACGAGCATTGGCTTTGGGACGACACCGCCCATTCGCCGCGCGCCGTGCAGGGGTTTCTCAAGAAGGACGAGCTGGAACTGCTGCACCAGCGCCGGGGTGCGCGCAAGGCGTTGTCGTCGGTACAGATCGACAGCGCCATCGCCGGGCGGCCCTACCAGGTCCGCGCGATCCGGCGGATCGGCGAGGCCTTCGAGGTGGACAATCTGCGCAAGGCGTTGCTGGTCATGGCGACCGGTTCAGGCAAGACGCGGATGGTGATCGCCGCCATCGACCAGTTGATGCGCGCCGGCTGGCTCAAGCGCGCGCTGTTCCTCGCCGATCGTGTCGCCCTCGTGACCCAGGCCATCGGCGCCTTCAAGGCCCATCTGCCGAGCGTCGCGCCGGTCAACCTCGTGACCGACAAGGACACGGAAGGGCGGGTCTATGTCTCGACCTATCCGACCATGATGGGCCTGATCGACGACATGAAGAACGGCGTGCGGCGCTTCGGCAGCGGCCACTTCGACCTCGTGGTGATCGACGAGGCGCACCGGTCCGTCTATCGCAAGTACCGGGCGATCTTCGACTATTTCGACAGCTATCTGATCGGGTTGACGGCCACGCCGCGCGACGAGATCGACCGCGACACCTATCGGCTCTTCGAGCTGGAGCGGGGCGTACCGACCGATGCCTACGACCTGGACGAGGCCGTGGCCGATGGCTACCTGGTGCCGCCCAAGGCCGTCGCGGTGCCGCTGAGATTTCAGCGCGAGGGCATCCGCTACGATGACCTCTCGGAGGCGGAAAAGGAGCAGTGGGATGCCCTGGAGTGGACCGAGGACGGGGAGATCCCGGACCGCGTCGATCCGGCGGCGCTGAACAAATGGCTGTTCAACGCGGACACGGTGGACAAGGTGCTCGCGCACCTCATGACCCATGGCCTCGAGGTCGAGG
>CAZOWL010000164.1:0-3587 GCA_964583605.1 uncultured Chromatiaceae bacterium
GGTGAGGCGACCTTTCATCATCTGGGGTGGCTCGCCTCGCCCCATGATCGTTAGCCAAGCTCGGCGGCGAACTGATCAGATCAGTCTCGGCGCGGTCGAGGGACAGGCGCGCAGGGTCCTCACGAGACCGAGCTGGTCAATCGTCGCGGCGCCGCCCACGGCCTTTGCGGCGATCGGGGTTGACGCGCCGCTCGAGCTTGAAATGCCGCGGCTGGTTCTTCTTCCGACGCGGATTATGGTAGTCCCGACGATCGCGCAGCGAGCGACGCTCCGGGCCCTGATACGGGTATCGATCGAGGCGCTCCTCGATCACCCGATAACGTTTCTGGCCGTTACCGCTCGATGACGTGACAACCAGGTAGCGATACTCCTTGCCACAGCGCAGACGAACCTCTCTCTTCTTGCCAGGCAGGAGGCGGATGTTGACCTCGATATCGCCGTAGCCGTCATGAGCGAGGATCTCCTGATAGAGCGCGATGAAGTTGTTGAAGAATGCGAGGCTCTGATCGCTCATGTCATCCAGTTGCTGATTGTCGGGGAATGCGCGCTACGTGGTCGAGTGCCCATCCCGTCAGCCCCTTGTGCCATCGAGGCAGTCGGCGAAGTCCCTGAGCGCGCCCCAGCATTGGGCTGCGGCTCGGCAAGCCAGCGCGGATCGGCACCAGCTGGAGTCGTCCCGAATCGGCATCGCATCAGTCGGCTTGAGGTAGGGGTTGGCTGCGCGCTGTGACGCGGCGCATTTCTCTCCGCTCCGGCAAGACCGCCGAAGGAATCGAATGACTCGCGGAGGCACCGTTGCCGCTGCTTATTATACAACGCGAATGATTCGTGATATGCTTCGCCACGTCAAGACCCGCCTGAACATCGAGCGCATGATGCGACCGCAAGAGATCGCGCTTGGCAGCCGTTGCGGCGCCGCTTGCACCTCCGAGAAGCCCGCAGCGTTTGCAGTGGCCGCTTCGAAGGCTGGGGCCCCGCACGAGAGGCAGCCGCGATGAGCCTGCCTCACCGCAACGCTGCCGGGATCGGACGCGGCCGCGATCCGGAGACGGCCAGCCCGCCCGGGCGCCGCGCGCAAGTACGCATGGGGACAAGGCTCCTGCCTTGCCTCACGGCGAGCTTCGTGTTGAGCGCCCCGGCCATGGCCGCGCTCGATCCCTGGTTCGACCAGGCCTACCAAAACCGGGAGGCATATCGACTCACGGCCTGGGGCAAGCGCTACGAGGCCGGGGTCGGTGTCGACCAGAGCTCGCCGAAGGCGATCCGCCTTTACTGCAAGGCCGCCCTGCTCGGGGATGCCGAGGCCAAATATCGTCTCGGCCAGGTCTATGCTTTCGCGCGCGACATCCGCAACGACGCGGACCTGGCCGCCGCCTGGTTCTATGATGCGGCGCGGTCCGATCACGCCGGGGCCCGCCGGGTCCTGGACGTCTTGGAGATCACGGAGCAACCGAAGCGCCAGCCGTCCTGCGCGCTGGACGATGGCAAGGAGGTCTCACCGAGCTGGGTCAAGCAGCGGCCGATTCGAGCCCCGCACGAGATCGAGCGCTTGGTGCGGGTGCTGGCGCCACATTACGGCCTCGATCCGGGATTGGTGCTGGCCCTAGTCGAGTCCGAGTCCAACTTCAATCCGACTGCTCGGTCGCACAAGAACGCGCAGGGGCTGATGCAGCTGATCCCGGAAACGGCGGAGCGCTTCGGCGTGCGTGATGTCTGGGATCCGGAACAGAACCTGCGCGGCGGGATGGCCTACCTGCGCTGGCTGTTGGATTACTTCGACGGCGACCTCGAGCTGGCTCTGGCCGGCTACAACGCCGGCGAGCGGGCCGTCGAGCGCCACGGCGGCATCCCGCCTTACGAGGAGACCCGCACCTACGTCGCGCGCGTCGTTCGGAGATTACAAGCCGCGCCGTGATTACGGCACGAGGACGCAGGGCTAGCTGGGGAGATCCCTATCTCAGCCGAACATCGGGTCACGCTTCGCTAACCCGACGTTCTACAGGTTCTGACTATCTTAGCCGTCTTCGATCTCGCGACCTTCAGCCCCTTGATCTCCCGACGTAGCAGGCGCAGCGCGCGGGCGTCGCCCTGACGCCCGTGCTGACGATAGCGAAGCCGCTCACAGCCAGCGAAGATCTCCGACAGGCGGGCGGGGTCGAACCGGCCCGTGCCGTTCAAGCGGCGCTGCAACGACTGGTGCGGCTCGTGCGCCCGCACCTCGATGCCAGAGGCGAGAGGCCCGTCCGCGAAGAAGGCGAGGATCTGATGAATGATCTTGGGCACCGCGTCAGGCTCGCCCACGTGCTCGGCCTTGGGCGCCTCCCCCCATCAGGCGCGCTTGCTTCGCCGTGCGCGGCTTGCAGAGCTGTTGTAACGCCTTGAGGTACACCGCTTCAAGGTCCCAGGGTGTCTGGATGCTCAGCGCCGACGTCATGCGGTAGGCAACCTTTGAGCCGGTGCGCTTTCGCGGCGTGAGCTGACAGTCATCGATCAGCCAGGCCTGACCCGTCTCGGCGATCGGCAGGTCCAGCGCGACCAGCCATTGCCTGAAGCCGTCCGCCTGGTCGATCCAGCAGCTGATAGTCTCATCGGCCTGGGCGAGCAGCGACCGGGCCGCAGCCCGATCCAATCGCTCAGGAGCCATCGGGGTAGATAGAAACATACCGGCGCCACCGGCAGGGCTTGAACGAGCAGGCGAAAGGCGCCAAGGAAGTGCTTGCGCATGCGCTCATAGGTCTTCCAGCACAGGGCGGACAGCGGCTCGCCCGCCTGCCAGGGCCGCAGCTCGTCGAAGTCTCCGGTCTCCGCCAGCCCTTGGGACCGGTGATTCGAGCCGAGCTCGGACAGGTGGTCGACCGGAGCGGGATAGACGAGCGCCCCGACAGCGAGGCCTTCGAAACGCACCGACTAAGTCAGCAGGCCGGCCGGCTAGCGGCTTCTGAGGGTGAGCGACTCCAGGCACAACGTAGCGGCCCACGGCGGCGGGTGTGCTGGACGATCGCCTCCAGATAGGCCAGCAGGGCGTCTGAGACGACGACCTCGTCGACCTGCTCGCCCAAGCCCGCCAGGGCATTGGTATCGATGAGCGGAGCGAGCTCGGCCAGGCGCTCGCCGCCGTTCTCGCCCATCCACAAGCAGCGCTCGACGTCCGCGGGCGGATACCCGGGCACGATACGCACGGCGAAGCGGTCGAGCTGGGATTCCGCCAGCGGGTTGGCGCCGTGCTGCACCCGTGAATCCTGGGTCGCGATGAGCAGAAAGGGGCTCGGCACCGGATGGCACCGACCGTCCACCGTCACCTGCAGCTCCTCCATGGCCTCCAGCAGCGCGCTCTTCGTCTTGGCCGGGGCGCGGTTGATCTCGTCAGCGAGCAGCACCCGAGTAAATGGCTCCAGGGTGGAAGCTGAATGCCTGCCGTTAGGGATCGAAGACCGAGACACCAAGGATATCCGAGGGCAAAAGATCAGAGGTGAACTGGATGCCCTTGTAGTCAAAACCCAAGGACGGGGCCTGTGCATGGGCAGGGTTTGCCCATGCTATTACCCATAACTCTCATCGGCAGTGCGCTGTGCGCGTAACGCGAGCAC
>CAZOWL010000165.1:0-2996 GCA_964583605.1 uncultured Chromatiaceae bacterium
AGGCACTGCGCCGCGCCGGCGAGGAGCTCGAGGACCGCCTCGAGGGCATCATCGAGGAGAAGGCAGCGTGAGTGACGCTGAGCGCATTGATAGGCCCCTCGACGGAGAGGGCAGCGTGCAGGTGACGTTGGATCCAGGGGACCGCATCGGCACGGCGAAGGTCTTCGCCGTCTACGGTAAGGGCGGCATCGGCAAGAGCACGACCTCCTCCAACCTGTCGGTGGCCTTCTCGAAGCTCGGCAAACGGGTGATCCAGATCGGCTGCGACCCGAAGCACGACTCGACATTCACTCTGACGAAGCGCCTGGTCCCGACGGTCATCGACATACTGGAGTCGGTGAACTTTCACCCCGAAGAGCTTCGCCCGCGCGACTTCGTCTATGAAGGCTATAATGGCGTGATGTGCGTGGAGGCAGGGGGGCCGCCGGCGGGCACCGGGTGCGGTGGCTACGTCGTCGGGCAGACGGTCAAGCTCCTGAAGCAGCACCATCTGCTCGATGATACCGACGTCGTGGTTTTTGATGTGCTTGGCGATGTCGTCTGTGGCGGATTTGCGGCACCGCTGCAGCACGCCCATCGCGCCCTGATCGTTACAGCGAATGATTTCGACTCGATCTTCGCAATGAATCGCATCGCTGCGGCAATCTTGGCGAAGGGCAAGCATTATCCGGTGCGGATCGGGGGTGTCATTGCCAATCGCAGCGCCGCGACCGACGAGATCGACCGCTTCAACGATGCAGTGGGCTTGAAGCGGTTGGCCCATTTCCCGGACCTGGATGTGATCCGGCGCAGCCGGCTGAAGAAATCGACGCTGTTCGAAATGGAACCGGCTCCCGGGCTGGAGGCCGCTCAGGAGGAGTACCTGAACCTGGCCAGAACGCTTCTGGTCGGCACCGATCCGCTGATGGCCGAGCCAATGAAGGATCGGGATATCTTTGATTTTCTCGGATTTGACTGATGCCGAGCTCTTCGTACCAGCAGCGCCGCGGCCAGATCGCGAATTACTTCGACCGCACGGCAGCCGAGGCGTGGTCGAGGATGACCTCGGATGCGCCGCTCGGGCGTATCCGCGCCACTGTGCGCGCTGGCCGTGAGCGGATGCGCGAGACCCTGCTTGGATGGCTGCCAGCCGATCTGACGGGGCGTCGCGTGCTCGATGCCGGCTGCGGCACAGGGGCCATGGCTGTCGCGCTGGCCCGACGGGGCGCTCAAGTCGTCGCCGTGGATCTCTCGCCGACGCTGATCGAGCTGGCCCATGAGCGCAAGCCCGAGGATCTTGGCGGCGGCCATATCGATTTCCTAGTTGGAGACCTGCTTGACCCGGAGCTTGGGCGCTTCGATCATGTCGTGGCTATGGACTCCTTGATCCATTACCAGACGGAGGATGCGCTGCGCATCCTGGCTGGGCTTGCCGAACGGACGGACGGCTCGCTGGCGTTCACCTTTGCGCCACGAACCCTGCTTTTGGCGCTGATGCATACCGTTGGGCGCGTCTTTCCCAAGAGTGACCGGGCACCTTCGATCGAGCCGATCAGTGAGGCGGCGCTACGCGAGTTCCTCCGCAAGGAGGATGCGCTTGCCGGTTGGAAACCAGCGCGGACTCAACGGATCATCAGCGGCTTCTATACGTCTCAAGCAATCGAATTAGCACGAGTATGAAGAAGATCTCTATCCCTCAGGTAAAGCTGGACTGGCGTCAGCTCAGTCCTCGGTTTTTACCCTTTGCGGATGCCGCGACGCCGGAGCTGCCGCTCGGTCGAATGCTGCGGCTCTCGATGTTTCAATGGTCCGTGGCTCTGGCCACAGTCCTTCTCGTCGGCACCCTCAATCGAGTGATGGTCGTCGAGCTGCTAGTGCCGACCTGGCTGGTCGCCTTGATGGTGTCACTGCCGATCCTCTTTGCGCCGTTTCGGGCCCTTCTCGGCTTCCGCTCGGACGTTCATCCGTCGTTTATCGGTTGGCGGCGGGTCCCGTACATGTGGTTCGGCAATCTGATGCAGTTCGGCGGCTTGGCGCTTATGCCGTGGGCGCTCTTCCTCTTGGCCCATGATACGACCAACATCCTCGCCGGCTATATCGGTGGGGCGGTGGCCTTTTTGCTAGTGGGAGCCGGGCTGCACACCACGCAGACGGCCGGATTGGCCCTGGCCGCAGATCTGGCGCCGCCGAAGGTGCAGCCGCGAGTCGTTGCCCTGCTCTACGTGATGCTGTTGATCGGCATGGTCGGCAGCGCCCTGATCCTGAGCGCGCTGCTGGCCGATTTCAGCTACAAGCGCTTGGCCCAGGTGATCTCCGGAGCTGCTGTTGCGACCATGGTGCTCAACCTGATCGCATTGTGGAAGCAGGAGCCGCGGCGTCCGGATCGCACGCACCCGAGTATCGAGCGGCCCTCGTTCATTCAGGCGTGGCGTGAGTTCTCTCAAGGGGGGAAGGCGACACAGCTGCTGATCGCTCTAGGTCTAGGCACCGCTGGCTTCCAGATGCAGGACATCCTGCTCGAGCCCTATGGCGGCCAAGTGCTCAACCTGTCGGTGTCGCAAACGACCTTTCTGACGGCTCTCCTCGCCGGTGGTACGCTTGTGGCATGCTCGCTTGCCGCGTGGATACTCGGTCGCGGCGGGGATCCCTGTCAGCTGGCTGCGTTCGGCGGTGTAGCCGGAATATTCGCCTTCATCGTCATTCTGTTATCGGCACCGACAGACTCGATCCTGCTGTTCCGCATTGGGACGACGCTGATCGGATTCGGCGCCGGGCTGTTCGTCGTCGGCACTCTGGTCGCGGCCATGGGGATGGCCCAGGAGGGTTACAGTGGCCTGGCGTTGGGGGCTTGGGGCGCTGTTCAGGCCACGGCGCTCGGTCTCGCCATCGCAACTGGTGGTGCATTGCGTGACTATGTCTCCGATCTGGCCCTGGCAGGCGCCCTGGGTCCGGGGCTCACCAATGTATTTACTGGCTACGGAGTCGTCTATTTCGTCGAGATCATCTTGCTGTTGGCG
>CAZOWL010000166.1:0-2418 GCA_964583605.1 uncultured Chromatiaceae bacterium
GTGAGGGAACGATCAGGGGCGAGGCGACATGTCATGGTCCGGGGTGGCTCGGCTCATCCCATGATCGTTAGGCAAGCTTCTTGGTGGCTGCCGGGCCTGGCTCTGTTGCCGGCGCGCCAGTGACGTGATGCAGGACGCTGCCGCAGCGGGGGCAATGACATCTGGTGCTCGCATCGGATCGTTGCCCGCACTCCCGATCCTCCGCGGCGCGCGCCGCAAGGGTAGGGGTAGGCAGCCCTCGCTGGAGTCTTTGTGCCAACGCGGCCACCTCGTCCTCGCTGAAGACAGGCGTCTGAAAAGACCTGACATAATCCACGAAGCCGACGCCCCGCGTGACGTTCGACGGCATCTCGGCCTTGAACACCGTGTCGCCGACGAAGGTCACGACCGGATGGACATCCTCCGCCGGGATCGCGAGGGCGGCCGCCAATGCGCGGGTCGCTCGCTCCAGGTGCGGCAAGGGGTTCTCGAATCGGCTTGAATTGCGGTAAAGCCGCCGCGTCCACTGGGCCGCTTCGGGGTCGCCCAAGATCCAGCCCGGCGCGATCTCTGTCTTCACCACGAAGATGCCGAACCGGGAGAGCAAGACATGATCGATCCGAGCGCGGCCCTCTGGCGTCGGGATCTCGACGTGGTGAGCCTGGTGATAGATTCCGGGGTCCAGCCTGACCTCGGCGCCGCGGCGCCGCCGCGCGATCACCCGGATCAGCTGCGGTGCCCTGACGAGCCCGACCAGTAGGAGGGCTGGCAGCCACCACAGCAGCGCGCTCGAGGCCTTATCAACGATTCCCGGAAAGTCCACGTGGCGGGGCTCCTGACAGCAGAGAAGCACCGAGGACAATCTGTTTCAGGCACATGCTCAACGTCTCCTGTTCAGTGGGATTGACGAGACTTGATCTAGATTCGGCATAGGCCTGTCCGTCTGGCTTCGCAAGGCCCTGCGCACGGCTCTCCAGCCGCTCGACGACCGGCCGCTTGTTACGGCATCCGATAGCCTGGCTGGCCGCCTTCAGACGCCGAGCCACACCGCAATCTTCGACGATGGTGACCTCGCCGCAATCGTCGCAGATCAGGCAACTGGCTCGCGGGAGGGCGATCGGGATGCGCAGAACTCACTAGGCGTGTAAGCCCTAGCGATAATGTCGGCACCAATAGGAGCCTTCGCATAGTGGCTTCTCGTGGTTCCCAGGGCATCGGCCCCGGCAGACACTGCACGAATGCAAGTGTATAACATTTCTATTCGCTGCGGAGACCGCCAAGGGCCTCGCTTTCCCGCGTTGCACGGGAAGGTCGAGCTTGCGGTTCAGCGGTGGGTGCGGTGAGAAGGGGTCGGCTCAGCCCGAGCGAGACGCGCCCCATCGTCACCGCGACTGTTCCTATTTGACGACGAGATCGCCCTGCATCACGGTGTAGTGGCCAGGGAAGGAGCAGAAGAACTTGTAGTCGCCGCCCGCCTTGAGCGCATCGGTCGAGAAGCTCATGGTGGTGCTCTCGCCACCACCGATCACCTCGGTCGCGGCCAGCACCCGCTCATCGCCCGGCTTGATGTAGTCATTATCGAGTCCCGCGGCCATCCCATCCGTGGCGACCCCCTGCATATCGGCGGTCTCCGCGATGACCCAATTGTGGCCCATCGCGACTTCCGGCAGGTTGCCGGTGTGATTGAGTGTGACACTGACCTCGGGGCAGCTCTTCTCGACGACCATCTCCTTCACGACGGTCCCCTCGACTTTGTACTCCATCGTGTCGCCGACCTCGATGGTGAACTCACAGGCCGCGTGAGCGGCCCCGGCGGCCGTCAGATAGAGCGCCGCCCCGGCCAGAATGCATCCGCTTCGCGTCATGGTGTCGACTCCTGATCCGAATCAAAAGAGAGATGACGAGAACCGATCACGGCGAGCGATTCAGCGTGACCGGACGCTCGCCGCTTGTCGGTCAGCTGTCCTCGATGGCCCAGCCGTGAAGGCGGGCAACCTGGACAGTGCGTTATGATAAGCGCTCACGTTCGCGTTCGCAAAATTGCGCATGCGCGCCCCGCGGCCTGTGCCGCGTGGGGGTGCGCCTTCGTCGCCGCCTTTCGCCGTTCGATCGCGTAGTTCCGCCACTGAATTCCTTCACCCAGGCTCCCTCTGAGCGCCCGGGGTTTGACAGACATCAATGACGCGGGCCATAACAACGGCAATGCTTCGTATCGCGATTAACGGGGGAGCTCTTGGCCCCACAGGTGAGGCAATGATCGAGTTCCGTCATCATGTTCCGGGTCGACTGCGGCTGCGCATCGCGGCCCTGTATCGCGACCCGCTTCTCGGGCGCGAGCTCGAGGAGCATCTGAGGCAGATCGACGGACTGCTTCACGTCCGCGTCAACCCCTATTGCGCCGCCCTCGTATTGTCATACCAGCGCGACCGGATTGCCGAG
>CAZOWL010000167.1:0-2228 GCA_964583605.1 uncultured Chromatiaceae bacterium
GTGCTCGCGTTACGCGCACAGCGCACTGCCGATGAGAGTTATGGGTAATAGCATGACGCCACGCGCGTCGCGGGAACAGGCCTCCCGAGCGCATTCCCGCATGGCTCGGCATGTGACGCGTCCTAGCCACAACCCCGTTGACCGCCGGGTGCTTCACGGCGCCTTTTCAAGGCTTGAGCCGTGTGCGGTGAAAGTCGCAAGCACGGTTCTTAGGGGGCGGGGTGACCGTAAGGTCGCCCCGCTACCCGACGGGCAGACCGAGGCCCGCGTCATCTCGCGCATCTTCGAGAACCGCGAATTCGGATTTCTCAAGGTCACGGCCGAGCGCCCCTTGCGCATGCACTTCGAGGTGACCCCGGAGCGCATCGCCAGGCTCGACGAGCAGACCGCCTTCGCCAATCTCGCCGTCTCGAAGAAGCGCAAGGACCAGGCCCAGGTCGAGCGCGAGGAGGCGGCAGGCCGCAGGCAACAGGACGCCATCCGCGCCCTGCTCGCGACCCTCGAAGGCAACGGCCGCTACAGGGATCGCCCCGCCTTCGATGTCGACCTGACGCAGGCCGCGAAGCGGGCCGGCCTCAAGCTCCCGGCCCCGCTCAAGAAGGCCGTTTTCGCCACCCTCGGCGAGCGCGACCCGGATGCCGAGATCTGCCGCGACGGCAAGGGGCGCCCGGAGCCCGACAGCGAGCTGCGCGACACCGAGAACATCCCGCTCCCGCCCAGTACGACACTGCCCCTGCCCATGGACTTCGGCCCGGACAAACCCAACGACCGGCTGGTCGCCGCCTTCCGGGCAGACATCGACGCCTACATCGCGCGTGAGGTGCTGCCCCATGTGCCCGATGCCTGGGTTGACTACGACAAGACCAAGGTCGGCTATGAGATCCCGATCAATCGGCATTTCTACGTCTACAAGCCGCCGCGCCCGCTCGATGAGATCGAGGCGGATATCAGCACGCTGGAAGGGGAGATCGCTGGGTTGCTGAAAGGGCTGGTGGACTGAATCATGGAATGCCTCCACTGCAACCTGGGCTATCCCATGCTAGTGTTGATAGATGTATTCATCTGGAGGATTGCCTCATGCCGACATCTTTTCGACTTGACCCAGCCACTGAGCAGCGACTCAATCATCTCGCCGCCAAAACCGGTCGCAGCAAAGCGTTCTACCTGCGTGAGCTGGTCGAGCGTGGTCTGGATGATTTGGAGGACTACTATCTGGCTGATGCGGTCATGGCGCGCGTGCGCAACGGCGAAGAGTCAACCCATACCCTAGAGGACGTGGAGCGCGAGCTTGGTCTGGCGGATTGAGCTGACCGCTGGGGCCAAGAAGCAGCTCGCCAAACTCGACCGCCACGAGGCGAAGCGCCTGACGACCTTCATGCGCGAACGGCTCTCCAGGATCGACGATCCCCGCATCCTGGGCAAAGCCCTCACCGGGCCAACACTGGGAGCCTACTGGCGTTACCGGGTGGGCGACTACCGGCTGCTTTGCGACATCCAGGACGGCGTGCTAACGATCCTCGTGATCGACATCAGCCATCGTAAAGATGTTTACCGCTGACCTTGGCACGCGAGATTCTTGATTTGAATGCCTGGTTTAGAGAGTCCGACATGATTGCGGAATTCAACATCAGCCGGCTCGAAGGGGAGATTGCGAGGCTGATGAAGGGGCTGGTGGCATGAGCGAGCAGAAAGGCGACAAACCCGACGGCAACCTGCTGATCTACGGTGCGGACGAGGCCGCGGCGCCGATTCGCGTCTTGCTCGAAGGCGAAACCGTCTGGCTAACCCAACGCCTGATCGCCGCGCTCTACGGCACCTCGTCACCCAACATAAACCAAAATATATCAGCCATTTACTAGGATGAAGAACTGCGCCCGGAGGCAACTGTTAAGAAATACTTGATCGTTCAAGCCGAGGGCAGTCGACAGGTCAAGCGCCTGGTCGACCACTACAACCTGGACATGATCATCGCCATCGACACCCTCAACCGCATCACCGTCATGTTCCTCGACCAGGCCGCGCCCAGCGCCGGCAGGACATCCGCATGACCGACTGGGAGCTGTTCCTGGACAAGTTCCTGCACGACACCGAGCTGCCCGTGCTCGACGGCGCGGGCAGCATCAGCCATCGAGACTCCGTCGCGCACGCGGATCAGCAGTACGACGCCTTCGCCGAGGGAGGTGGTACCCCCTGTCAAGACAGCTCCTCACCGAAAATAAGATGTAAAG